>JAFRDO010000089.1 GCA_017403825.1 Kiritimatiellia bacterium | reverse complement strand
TCGCGCGTTCGGCAGGGCGAGCTGCCCGGACGGAGCCGACAACGCCAGATTGCCAACCTTAACGAAATGACAAACCCCTTCTTCCGGCTAAACTTTCGTTTAACCTTTCTAAGTTTCGTTTACTTTGGCAAACAACCGTGTCGCGGGGGTCTCGCCAAAGAACTTACACCGTTCATGGAACTTACTCAGCAGTCAGGCGGCAATCGCCCCAGGCGGCCCAGTCGCCGTAAGTGTTGTTTGCAGGGCCGCAGTCCGCGATAAGGACAAGCCGCACGATTTCCTTCGCCCACGGACGCAAGTCCGCGCGAATCGCGCGCCACTCGTGCGTGTTCACCGTCTCCTCGGCCACGACCGTGCGCTTCCCGTCCGCCGTCTGCACGCACACCTTGTAGCAGATGCCGTCGCCCGGGTCGGAGCCGTCGCCCTTCCCCACGAACGCCCTGAACACGTGCGGACCGCCCGCATCCAGACGGAAGGACGCGAACGCATACCCCGCGCCCTTGCCGTATGGCGGGTGCATCAAGATTCCCTTGCGAGCCACACCGCCGCACGTCTGCCGCGCGTCGAAACGCACATGGCCTTTCGACTCCGGCGTGGCGGGTCCCTCCGCCCCTCCGCGAATGCACACGCCCGAGTGCCGCACACGGGGAAGAGGCTCGCAGGCGGCCGTGGGTTTCGGACGAAACATCCCCACCGGCGGCACCGAGCGTTTCGCGATGCCGGACGGCGTCGCCCGCGCGATGCGCGAGATGTCCTCACGCTCAGCGAGGCGCACGCAGACCTTGTTCGTGGAAACGCCGCCCAGCGAGGTCTCCTTGCCGCGCGCGTCGAGGAAGACGTACTCCGGCGACGAGGCGTAGTCCACGCGGTGCCCGTCGATGAGGCCGGAATACGTGAGAACCTTTCCGTCGCGCGTGTACCCGAAGTAGCCGTTCGGCGGCAGCCAGAGCACGTCGCCGCCAGGCAGGGTGACGCGCATCGCCTCGTCCTTCGACCCGTTCGCCGCCACGACCGTGCCGTCGGAATAGCGCACCGCCACCTGCGAGCGCGCGAAAACACCGGACGCGACGGCGTCGGACGTCCCGTGCGCGCGCCCATCAGCATCGAAGTAGCGGATTACGAGCGCATCCGCCAGCGTGTAGCGCGCGGCAAGCTGCTGCACCATGAAGTAGCTCCGCTCCTTGTTCGCTCCGTGCATCAGGTAGCCTGGATGCCCGAAGGCGACCGTGGCGGCGAGGAAACGGTCGGCCGCCACCGCCGGATCCGCCGGCGCGCTCTTGCCGGGATAGAACATATCGAGATTGCCCATGCCGAAATTGCAGCAGAGCGGATGCAAGCGCAACAGGTCGAAATCCACAAGCCACGGGTTGTCGGAGATGCGGTAGTTCTGGTCCTGCGCGTAGTTGCCGTCCGTGAGGCCGCAGTACATGAAATGAGTGTTGCCCTCTGAGTACACGGGGCCGTTCCAGTTCTTCTTCTGGATGAGCATGATCTCGCCGAAAGCGTAGAACGTGTTCGCGAACGTGCCGCCGCCGGGGATGCGCGCGTCGTAGTCGCAGCGGCTCCATGGGGAGACGGCGGTATGGACGTCGCAATACGCCGTGTTGAAACGGAACTTGCCCTGGATGATCGGCGTCAGCTCCTCGCAAGCGTTCACCGCATACGCGGGCTTCGGCGCGTAGCAGCGGTTCCACGCCGTCTGCAGCTGCCCGTCGGCCGTGCGCGAGACGCGGTCCGCGCTCCAGTTCCCGTTGATCGGCGCGAAGTCAGTGAAGTTGTTGTACGGGCCATACCGGAAACCGAGCTCGTCGATCATCGCACGCGCATAGTCGTACTGCCCCTTGTCGCCGCCCTTCTTCGGCGCGGGATTGGTGCGGAACGTGAAGCTCTCGTTGCCGTCGCGCCAGCCGGTCTCGTGATCGGTCACGAGAATGTGCTTCATCCCGCGTTTCCGCACGTTGCGCCAGTAGGCGGTGTCGTTAGCGCGGTTGCCCGCGCCGTGCGCGCGCCACACGACGCTGCCAGTGACGCGCTTCCACGGCGAGACGGGATTGGGCACTACGGGCAGGACATCCGCCAAGCGGCTACCGAACGAATAGACGAACCGCTCGAAACACGGGTTGCGGACGCCGTCCGTGCGCGGAATGTAGCGCGTGCCGCCGTTCGCGGCCAATGCGTCCTCCACGAGATCGGGGTCGCAGAACGGCGTTGAGGCGTTGGACTGCGTCCAGTCCATCGTCGCGGCGTGGAAAAGCGGACCCGACGGCGTGTCCGCGACCAGCACGGCCGGACGCTCCCCGCCGTAGCCGTTGTAGGTGTAGTACGGCACGTGCACGAGACGCGGACGCACCGGTTCCGGCCAACTGCCGAAACGCACCTCCGCCACGCGTCCGCCGTCCGCCAGCACGTCTGCCACGAGGGACTGCCCTTCCACGTGGAAGCGCACCTCGGCTCGGCAACCCGTCGCCGCGCACGTGCCGCGGCATGTGACGTCGAGCGGCGCGACGCGGTTCGTCGTCGCCGTGCAGGGACATGACGCGCGGAACGGCTGCCCCTTCGGATCGTCGGACGCAAACCAGAGTCCGCCGCCCTTCGCGAACGGCTGCCACGTCTTGCCGCCGTCGCTGCTGAACGCGAGGTCGTCCCAGACGGCTAGGTCGGACGGCAGGCGGAACCGGAACGTCTCGCCCGATGGCGGCGGCACGACGGTAAGCGCACGGTTCGGGAACGGCAACGTGCCATCGCCGGTGTTGATGCCGGCTGGCGCGTCGGGGAAGACGCGGTTCGCACGCTTCGGACGCGCCTTGAACGACACGGGCGCAAACGGCTCCTTGAAGACGCAGAAGCTCGTGAAGTCGAGCGACTTGTCCTTCGCGTTCGTGCCGCCCGTCAGGGTAAAGTCCGTGAACGTGGCGCCATGCGCCGCGCGGGCGATGAGATCGTCCGCCAAACGCCGCTGCGCGAGCCACCATTCGAGGTGGCTGATGCGCGCCACCTTTACCGAGAACGGTTTGCCGTCTGCATCGGTGAAGTCGGCCACGAGCGTAGTCGGCGGTGTGTCCTTCGTTTTGGCGGAGTAGTAGACGTTGTTGCCGTAGATCCAGAGCGACACCGCATCGAAGGCGCCGTCCACCCGAACGGGCTTTGGCGGGAGAATCCGTACGAGCGGTTTCGGGCCGGTTCCGCGGTAAACGAGGCGCACCACGCCCGGACCGAACATCCGCCGGTCGGTCGCGCTCTCCAGCCGCGCGGCGGCATTCTCGGTCTCCACGCGCCAGCCCGCCGCGTCCGTCATCGGCAGGATCGGCTCGTGGTCGTCATGGGTGCGGTTCGCCCACACTATTTCGTAAGGCCTCGTATCAGCGGCAACATCCGCGCCAAAAGCGTTCCATGACAGAAACGCCACAACCATGACTGTGACTTCTCTCATCTACGGAACTGTTGATTACTCTACAGAACTGTTGATTACGGAACAAGGCGCAGCACGACTGCCTCGTAGAACGCGACGGGCACGTCGCAGACCAGCTTGCCGCCCTCTTGCGCCGCCGCTACAGGACGCCACGAGCCGTCGCCGCAGAGCCGCTCCACCTTCCCGGGCATGGCCGACACGCGGAACGTCAGCCGACGGATCGGATCGGAGTTCAGGTTCTCCGCCAGAACTATCCGCTCGCCCTTCGCATTGCGCCGAACGAGGACAAGAATGTCCTGGTCGTGCCCGGCGACGAACAAGGGCTCGCCGGAAAGCCTCTCGAGCGCGGCCAAGAGCCAAGCGCGGCGCGCCTCTGAATATAACTGGTAACTCGCCATCTTGGGATGATACTGAACCGTCAGCACCCGCCCACCAAGCGCATTGGTGAAGAGAACCGTCGCCGGAGAGACGGCATCGTATTGCGGAGAGCCTGAGAACGGACGGTATCCCAGTGTTGACAAAACCTCCGCCGATGGATTCGCCATAAAGTGCCTGTCTTTCGACGAAGGCGAAAATACGAGATCCACGTTATGCATGTCGTCATGCTCGCGGTTGAACACGAGACTGCGCCGCTCGACCTTGACCCCCGTCAGAGCGTCAAAGCCACGTTTTGAAAGCGCCTCCGCCGCGTCCCGGAAGACGACGGCCCTGTGCGACAGAATCCGCCGCAGATCGCCGTCGGAAAGTCGCGCAACCTCTGCGGCAGTCGAGAGCGCGTAGATACGGTCGCCGTCGAACTCGCGCACGGTCTGGAACGGGATGCCGAACGGTATGCAGACCGTCTCGCCGACGTTGCCGGATTCAACGAAGAACTCGTCATGGTTATTGACGAGATGCCAGTTGGGGAAGTTCGTGAAGCAGGGGATGGCGAGCCCTTCCCATGCGCTGCCGGCAACGGCCTCAGCAAGCGCAGGAAGGAAACCCCGGTTCTCCGCGAGGACGTCGGTGTAGTTCCGCGAGACGGCGAACGGTCCCTTGTGACTGTTGACATACCACGTCTTCGCTCCGGTCATGCCGATGAACGCCGCAGCCGTCAAATGCGTGAAGAAGCTGCGCGAACTCTTGCTCCAAAGGTTGTGCGGCCACGTATCCGCTTCGCAAAGGAGCTCGATGCCGCTCCCCCTGTAGTATTCCTCGAACCCCATCATCCGGCAAACGCATCGTGGCGCGCCCGCCGCCGTCATTCGCTCCAAGTAAGTGGCGGTAGCCGTGCGCATCACCGGAGTCTGACCCTTCGCCGCCATGGTGCGTGCCAACGGCGCGCAGAAGAGATGCTCCTCACTGGCAATGCAAGTGCCTCCGGGAATTGTCGGATCCACCGCGTCTATCGCCGCGCGCGCGCGCTTGACCACGCCGTCGAGCATCTCGCGTTGCAATGCGAAGAACGCCACATAGTCGGGATCGTCTTGCTTCGCCGTCGCGAGCTTCGTCCGCAGCGCGTCCGCCGTGTAGGACGTGCCTCGCCGTTTGTTGAAAAGATCCATATGCAGGGGACAGAAACACTCGGCCTCATGTGAAAATGCACGGATGTCATCGTCCGTCAGTATGAACGCCGGATGCGCCTTCGCCAGCATCGTGAAGGTGTCGGTTATGTACTGGGCAAAGCCGGGATCGAGCGGACAGAACCGCACCTCGTTCCCCTTCGCATCAACAGTCCTCGTCCAGTCCTCGATGTCCTTGTCAACACGAGGCCAGTGTCCTAGAATCGCTTGGACGAGTATGCCCGCGCGCACGGGGGATCCTGATAGCTCGGCCTTGAACTTTTCGAAACTCTCCACATGTCGCCGTACCTTTTCGATGGCAGGGCGTCCTTCGGGATGGAGCGTAAGCGAATAGAGAACGAGATCGTTGCCAGTCCGCTCAAGATACTCCTTCGCGTCCGCCGCCGCAACACTCTCCCTGCCAGGCGAGAACTGCGCCACGTTGTAGAGCGTGAAGCCTGCGCCAGAAGCGGTTGCAGCCATCGCAAGCGCAACACCCTTCACGAAATTCTGCATCAGTTTTTTCATAGTCTTGTCCTCCTCCGTGAGAGCTACTCCAGGCTGATTGACAGCCCACGCATGATCAGAAAACCGTCGTCGTCAAGCGTCAGGCGATGTCCCCGATCGGTTCGCATCCGTGAGCACTGTTCTTCCGTCAGCCCCGTGCGCGACGAACCGAACCGGATCGCCCTGCCGCGGAAACCCTTCACGGTCACGTCTCCAGCCCATGTCGCCCCATGCGAATCCGCAAACGTGAACGCTGACCCGTCATCCAGCGTCAGCGTGCCGCCGACCTCCTCCACCGAAAGCACCCCCAGCGCATTCGTCACGCCTCCCGCCGCCGCAAGGTTTCCGCCCGCCAGCAGCATGTCGTTCGTCGCGATTCCGCTGGCACAAAGCCGCACCGTGCCGCCAAACACCCGTGTCGCCATGCGGACGTTCGTACAGTCGTCAATGAGGTTGAGCGAGCCCGCGCCGTACTTCTCCAGCGGAAAAACGAAATACTGCGGACGCCGCTGGTCGTCCAGATAAATCTTTCCGAGGTTGAGAACGCCTGCAGCATCCGTCACCTCGATGCGACAGGCATAATCGTTGCGCAAGGAGATCGTTGCGTTCGTTACGCCATACACCCTTATGCCCTCATCGATCGAAACAGCCTCCGTCCCTTCCACACGTATGAGCTGCCGTGTGCCGTTCGCGGCCACACGTTGCGGAACCTTGGCAAACGGCCGAATCCGCGCACCGTTTCTCATCGTGAGATCATTCAGATAGTAAGCTCCGCCTTCATTGGAGAGGACGCCTCCGTCAAGGACTACTCTCTGGGTAGAGCCGATCTGCCCGTCCCGCTTGCGCCGTAACATTCCGCCGCGCCCTACCGTGATGGTACTGCCGCCGCCGGAAATCCCGTTGCCGACGACCAGGCCGGGCGCTTCGTACAGCACCGTCGCATTTGTGCCGACATTTACCTCGCCATACGCCGTAAGCGCAACGTTTGAAGTGACGGATACGCTTAACGGCGATTCGCCGCCCACGAACGAGATTGCGCTTCCGACCATGTTGGACATGCAGCCGGACAGCGTGGCGAAGGCATGCCTGCGCTCTCCGCTGAACGTTGCCGTGATCTGGCGGATGCCATAACCCGCCGAAAGATTTTCGCCAACGTAGCCGAGCGCCGGATTTATGCGCGTGGAAACCGAATTGTTGTCTGCGCTATCGGTGAAGTCGGCGCCATAAACGCCGTCTCTGTAGAACCCGGCGCCTGTGGCCATGATCTCGACATTGTTCCCGTTCTGCCGGAGCTTGGCCTTGACGTATTTCACGCCTCCGGGCTGATACGTGCCATCTACCACCTCGTACCTCTTGAACTGGAACTGGCATGTCGCAGTGTCCGTGGCAGCGTCATAACGGTAGTAGAACGTGTCGCAGGACGATACCGGACCGTTCGGGTTGTGATTCTTGCCTTGCATGCATCCAACGATGCGCTCCATTGTCGCCAACGACTGGTTCACAGCCAGAACCTTCCATTGGTTTTTGGCGATGAAATCCTCCATATGGAACATGCCTCCATAGGCGGCAGCGTCAGCCTGGGGGACAATCACAATGTCCCCGTCACCCGTGAAGGAATTGGAAAGCATCGCCGCTCCGTCACCGTCGGCAACGGCGATTACCGCCTCCACGCCCGCTCCGACGGATGTCTCCCCGCCGAACGTCACCCCGCCGTCAAAGCGAATCCGCGCCGAGCCTGTCATCCCCTTGCGCCGGACGACAAGCTTCCTGAAGCCAAATGCGCTCGTGCTGCCGATCCACGTGCCGCCGTAGGTGGCCGGATCGTCGCGGTAGCCAAACGTCCCGAATATGCTTGAATAAGCCTTACCCCATTTCAACCAGAGATTCTCCGCAAGCCAACCGTCCTCATCGTCAGGATAGAGACCGAAACGCGGCGAACGGACGCCGGTGCGGCAGCGCGCATGAAGGCCATCCGACTCCTCAGTCAGCTGAATCCTAGCGGAATACACATGGCCCGCCGCCAAGCGGTTGAACACGTAGAAGCCAGAGCCAGCCTCGGAAACGAAACTGAACCTGCCGGGCGCCGTGTTGCAGGCGATGACCGATACAAAATCCACGTCGTCTCGCACAAGACCCGGAAAGGCCAGCGGATGACCGACGTGCGTCTCCTCGAGCGGATCACCGCGCCAGACGACATGCGCGCCATCGCCACGCTCAAGGGTGAGCGCACCGGCGGCCTGCACATTACCGGCAAAGACTAGCGTACCTGTCGACGCGAGAGAGATGACAGCTCCGTCGGCAAAGGTCATTTCGTCGCCTGAAATCGAGATCGTCTCGCCACCTACCGGCATAGCCACGAGATTCGAAATGGCCCCGCTTTCGTTGCAGGCCACATTCACCGTGCCGCCCAGCTTCGCCTCTACAACAATCTCCGGCGGCGCATCCGGCTCGACAATCTCCCTGATGGCTTCGGCCATTGAGGAATCGTCTATCGTGCGGATGGCGCCATCCTTAAGCTCCGCGAATCTCACGACAGCCTGCACCGGCAATACCGGCCTCTCACTTGACGACATCCAGTTGGCGGTGGTGCAATAGGCGAAACGCACGGCACCATTCTCCCCGCCCGGTACGACGTCCAAGCCTTGCCTCCAGCCGAAGAGATGGGCGTCCAGAACGTTCATGTCCCTGTCGAACACGATGAAGCACGGCGTATCCGCCGTCTCGTCCGGGCAGTAAAAGTTCACGTAGATGTAGGTGCCGTCCGTGGCCATGTTCTGCACGCCGGACGTCGTATCGTATCCGTGGTCGATGCGGAACGGCTCGCAGAGCGGCTCCAGCGTTTCGGCGTCGTACTTGCCGTACCAGTTGCCCCGATAAGGCTGCGCCGTGGTGCCGCCAGAGCCAAGCCCGATGTAGATCACGCCGTTGAGACACGTGATGCCGTCGGAACCGCGCCGGATCGGAGTGTCCCTGATGAGATTCAGGTCTTCGTCAAACACTTGGATGCGGCCATTGCCGTCCGAACTGCTTTTGCTGACCGCCGTATAGAGACGCCCGTTCCAGGCGCAGATGTCACCCGTGTGGATCGGCACCTCTCTGCGGACGAGAAACCGCCCCTGCCAATCTGTCTTCACGATCTGGTCGTGGTAGGCGAAGAAAAACGCATTTGAGGTCACGCACATGCCCTGCACATGGCCGCACCACGTACTGTCGATCAGTTCCGTGACGGCTCCCCGCTCCGACAGCACCATGTTCCAGCTCGGCACCTGCCAGGAACCGGCGGCGCAAAGGACGAGGAGCGCCGTCGCCGCCGCCGCACTTCCTCTCTCGATTCCGCCTGTCATTCCAATTGCCTTTCGTCGCCAGTTCCTAACGCGGCAGCGGCGTGCGGAATATGCAATGCCGCGTTATGTCCTTGAACGCTCCTGCCTTCAGTTCGGCGAACTGCACGGCAGTCTGGACGCGCTTCAGCGGTCTTTCTGCGGAATCAGTCCAGTTTGCCGTGGTGCAGTGGATGAAGCGAACCGCACCATCCGTGCCGCCCGGCACGACGTCAAACCCCTGCTGCCAGTTCAGCCGGTGACGGCCAGTGACGTTGAACGCAGCGTCGAACACTATGAGACACGGCACATCGGCCGCCGCGTCCGGCGGGTAGAAGCTGGCGTAAATGTTGGTGCCGTCCGTCGCGAGAGCCTGCGCGCCGCCAGTCGAACGCACTCCGTGGTTCACCTCGAACGGCGCTCCGACAGGCTCCAGGGTGTCGGCGGAAAACCTGCCGTACCAGTTTGTACACCCCGACGGATCCGCGGCGGAACAGCCCATGCCGAGATGGATCACACCGTCGAGACAGGTGATGCCATGAACGCCACGGTCCCACGGGATCGTACGCGTCTTCACAAGCTGGAGCGTGTCGGCATCATAGGCGCAGATGCGCACGCACCCCGAACGCAGCTTGCATATTCCGGCATAGATGAGACCGTTCCAGGCGCAAATGTCGCCACAGGAACGCTCTACCGCCACCCGGCCAAGGTATCGTCCGTACCAGTCGGTCTTGACTATCTGGTTCCTGAAGGCAAAGAAGAGGGCATTGGACGTCACGCACATCCCCTGCGCATGACCGCACCAGGAGGAGCCGATCCGCTCCTCGACCGCACCCGGCTCCGACAGCCGCAAATCCCAGCTCGGCACCGTCCATCCGTTGCCCTGTGCCGGGACGACGGCAATGGAAACCGCCGCAAGCAGCGCTGACGCGCCGCTCACGATTCGGCTTCGGGTCATTACAGTCATACAGTTACCTGAGCAAGAGCCTCATGCCCATGTTCATAACATCATGAATTATACCATAAATTCACCGCCCCCGCCGCAACCTTCTCGTTCCCCGGCGAGGAACTGCGCCATGTTGTAGGGCGTGAAGTCCGCGCCGGAAGCGGTTGCGGATGCCGCAAGCGCGATGGCAAAAGCAATGAGTCTTATGCCCACTCCTTCGCTCTTTTTATCTCGGCCTCCATAACATCGAGCGACTCCATGATTTTGCCGCGCTTGTCCTCCTGCGTGCGGTAGTACCACGGCGCCATGAAGAAGCCCTTGAGACGGTCGTCCTTGATGATATTGCGGCAAAGGTCAATAGTCCTCCCGAAGTTCTCTTGGCAGGAATACGTGGAGCCGCACGGCATCTGGTCGTAGCGTGCTTTCTCAAGCGTCGTGTAAGTCTCTACTTCGGCGCGGTGCTTCTCCCTGATCTTTGCGACGTCAAGCTCCTTCCCGTAGTACCAGTTCGACTGCAGAACCGTGCGCGGCATCCGCGCAAGAAACTCGTCCTTGTGCTCCCAGCACATGTCGCTCCATATCCACGGACGCACCCCGTACTTCTCGACCTCCGCGACAAACCAGAGGAAGTCATGCCACCAGAGGTTGCCGGAGCGAAGCCGCTTGTACTCGAACTTGTTAACGTTCTGTATAAAGTAGGTTTCCTCATCGTAGCCAAGATGGAACAGTGGCGTTTCGTCGAACACCTCCGCCACGTCGCGGATGATCTCGGAGCAAACCTGAAAGTACTCCGGCGTGGAAAGATACGGACGCCATTTGCCAAGCCACTGATCGTGCGAAGACGAGAAGTTCAGCTTCGGCACAGCCATCATGCCCATCTTCTTCAGGCGGGAGATTTCATCCTTCATTCGCTCCGGCTCCCACGAACCACTCACGGCCAGCTCAGGATGGCTGGGGAACACCATGCCCTCGCCAAGATCGATGA
Organism: Kiritimatiellia bacterium; assembly: GCA_017403825.1. GTDB lineage: Bacteria > Verrucomicrobiota > Kiritimatiellia > RFP12 > UBA1067 > UBA1067. The sequence goes on along the minus strand of JAFRDO010000089.1, from coordinate 61,586 downwards.
CGAAAGCGTTCACGCCCACCTTCGCCGCACGTTCCGTGAGCGACTTCCACATCGAATCATCGACCTTGAGGTCTGTGTAGTGGAGACGCCCCTCCCACATCTTCACGCCAAAGTGCGCGAGGTACGCCCACATGAACTTCGGCGCCGCCAGCCTCCCTGCGGCTGACGGAATGCGGCTTGCGCATCCGCCCAGCGCCGCGCCGGCTGCAACAGCCGCAGCACCTTTCAGAAAACCCCGTCTCGACTCTTCCATAATTCTCCTTCTTGCAGGCAAACAACCGGCAGACAAACGACCGTCATCGCGTCAAAGTCACCTTAATAAGATTACCGTGCCTTTGTCGCGGCCAAACTTGAGCGACTTGCCGTTGGCGGCCATGCGCAACGACCACGAGTCGGCCGTGACAGCCGGAGTGCCTGCGCTCGTCGTAAGCCGCACCGCCGGCACACGCGAAATATCGCCGCCTGCACTGAGCGCAATGGCGCGTCCGGCGTCAGCGTAGGTCGGCAGATTCTCCGCATCAGTAATCTCAAACACCGCGCCTTCCGCAAACGTCAGGTCGTTGGCGAAAAACGCCGCCTTGCCCGCGAACAGGTCGGCGCATGTCGCGCGGACGGCATTCGTGACCGTCACGCTGCCGTTCGCAACCGCGCCTGCGCCAGCAAACGTCGAAACCGTGATATCGCCCTTGTTGTAGAGGTCGAGCGTCGCGCCGTGCGCAACCGTAACGGGCGTGTTGGCCGGGATCACATTGGGCTTGCGCGTCTGCAATGTGCCCTCTTCTACAACGATGCCGCCACTGATCGTGTTGGCGGAATGTAGCCACAGCGGAGGAGTGCCACGCTTCACGAGCGGCCCGCACTTCCCTTCGTTGCTGGCGAGCGTAAGCACACACTCGTAAAGCGCCGAGCGGTCGGGGCTTTCAATGTAGGCCTTCGCGCTGTCCGAATAGTCGCAGCCGCGTGACGTAATTACGACCTTTGTGAAACCTTTTGTCGTGTAGTCGAACTCCGCATACGCGCTGGCGCCCCAACCCGTCGAATCCACGAACACGATCGGCATGATACCATAGTACGTCGCCGTCGTGTAGTCGCCGGAGGCCGGCAGCATAACACTCTCCACGCCCTTGCCCGTCGGCGCCTCGAATAGGAAGCCAAGGTTGGTTTCGCGAGGATCACCGCTTGATGCGTTGAGGGTATTCTCGGACGTATCGATCACAAGCCCCTTCTCCCACAGCACGAACTTGTCCGGGTTGCGCGTGAAAAACTCAGGAGTGTAGTCGTATGCCATGTTCCAGCCCGCAATGAATGTAGGCATCATGATGCCTCCGTCCGCATTAATGCATGAGAACGAGCCGGCAGCCTGATTCTCGTCACGCCTGAAGCGGTTGGCCTTGAATGTGCCGCCGTTGCTGAGGTTAAGGATGTTCGTGGAAAGTCCGCCGGCTACGCCGATTTTGAAACCGCCCGTGCGGAAGACAGTGCCCGTGCCGGAGACTGTCATCGTCGCCACACCGTTCGTTCCCATTAGCGTGCGAATGTCTTGCTCGCCCTTCGAACCGGTCCAGCGGACATCGTTCGTGCCGCCTGTCTGGACGAAGAGTGCGCGCCCCTTTTCTCCGACAATCATCAGAAGCGGTTTGCTCGAGGAGGAATCGTTTGTCACTTTGAAATCGCCGCCTGTCTGACGAAACACACCCAATGATCCGACAGCCTTGGCGATGTGCGTCGTGTTCCTGAAATTCGCCATACCACCTTCAAATGCGAAAAAACCGCGATGGGTAGAATTTTCGCCGATTATCGGCTCGTCAGCCCAAATGTCCTGAAGAACACCTCCTGTCTGACGGAACGTACCTGAACTGGCGTTACTTCCATTGGTGATACGTAGCCTTTTGAACCGAAGGATACCATCGCTCAGCAGTCCCATGCCGTTGCCGATCACGTTAACATAAATCTCTCGCGTCACTGAGCTCGTCATGGCAAGCGTGCCGTCTCCGAACCAGACCGTACCGCCTATGTTTGCGGCACCATTGAGCCAAAGTGTGCCGCTGCCGTTCTTAGAAACTTCCCCTCCCAAATTGACGGAGCCGTTCAGGAACAGATTCCCGGTGCCATTCACAGTCAGGTTCTTTCCGCTTCCACCCGTCAACGCACCGTCCACGGATATTGCGCGACCGGAACTCGTCGTATCAAAAGTTCCGTTGCCTAGAAGATAGACATTGCCAATATGGTTCCGATCAATTCCAGTGCCAGAATCGGCTTTGATGGTTTTTCCGTTCAACTCTATCGTGCCTTTTATGCTGGAAGCGGATGTTATCCCATACAGGCTCAGAACATCGCTGTTGTTCGTGAGGGACACTGTCAAGCCCTCGTCGAAGACAGGACTGAACTGGAGTGTCATATTTCCTGCCGTGTTCAGTATCTTGCCGGCGGTAATATGGGTGCCGGGAATCATCCATGTGCTGCTGCCGATTCGGGTAAGCGTGTGCCCGGCAAGATCCAGATCGTTGTTTAATATTCCCCAGCGCGTCGGCACCTCAATGGTCGCGTCATCTGAAAGGACAAGCTTTGTGAGAAGATTGTCGGCATACGCATACGACGTGCCGGTGCCGGTGTTGGAATAGCGCAATGCGCCGTTGTCCCCCACACCCTTTCCCGCGATCGTCACCACATGGTTGGGGAACACGGTGTAATTCTGACCCAAGCCGGGAAGCTTCAGATAGAGCGTCGCGCCGCTCATGACCGTTACAGGCGTACCTGAGCCGACCGCGTCCTTGTTCTTAATGGTGAGCGTACCGGCCTCGACGACGACCGAACCGGCAAAACCGTTCGCCGCCACAGTCAGCTCAACTTCGCCCGCACCGCGCTTCACAAGCCGCGAGTAATTGCCGATGGCAGTGCTGCACGTGTAAGTGCCGGAGTCCTCCGACACCACATAGTCCGAGCCGTCAGGCCCCTCGCTCCCGGCAAACGCCGTGGCCGCGCCAAGCGCACCCACCACAGCGGCTGCAACAACAATCATCCGAGATACATTACTCATAATTGGACCTTTCATTGCTTTTGACAAAAAGGATTATATCAGTTCCTCATTCTGCCGACAATGCCCATCATTCCTTTTTAAACAATATGACTGTTCCCTTTTCAACAACCATATGATATACTTCCCGCCATGAGAGTGAAAGATCACTACAACGTTCTGGCGGTCTATTCCCTGCGATATAAGGCAGGTAGAGAGCATTTTGTCGGAGTCTTGGACGAGATTGCCGACAAGAACTGGATATTGAGTACCATTATGCCGGAGCGGTTCATCTCCGCCAAGGAACTTGTGAACGAATTCGGCGAACCATACGACGGATTCATCCTGTCAATGCCCGGAACTGATGAAGTCATGACACGGATTGCCCAGTCGAACAAGCCGACAGTTCTTGTCAACATCACAGACCGACGGCTCGCAGCACGTTGTGATTCCGTTGCCTCTGTATGGCTCGACAATGCGGACATCGGACGTTGCGCCGCACGGCATCTCATTGAACGCGGTGAATACAAATCCGTCGGATACGCCCACGGCACAAAACGCAATTTCTATTCCACAGAGCGCATGACGGCGTTTCGTCAAGTCATGAAACAAGGCGGATACGAAATATCGGTCTTTCCAGACGACGATGAATTCAGCGACTATCTCGTTCGCCTCAGACGATGGCTGAAGGAACTGCCAAAACCCGCCGCAATCATGGCCGTCGCCGACATGAGCGCGGCGAAGATCATCAACATCTGCAAGGAGGAAGGATTCGACGTGCCGTCGCAAGTCTCCGTGATCGGGTCGGACAACGACGTTTCGCAGCACGCAAAATGCGGCATGAGCATCTCAAGCGTCTGCACAAACATGCGGATGATGGGACGGCAGGCTGTCAAGGAACTCGACTTCCTCTTCAGACATCCCAAATGGAACGGTCGTCCCCACGAAGTCCTCATTCCGGCCAAGGGGGTGTTCGTCGGAGAATCAACGGCGAGATCCGTCTCCGCCACACGTCTCGTGAAGTTGGCGTTCGACTTCATCTTTGAAAACCGAAGGCGCGACATAACTCCTGCGGAAGTAGCCGCCCACCTTGGATGTTCGCGCTCGCTGGCAGAGCTGCGATTCTCACAGATCAAGGGCACGACAATACGCAAGGCGATCGAGAACGCACGGCTGGACGAGGTTCAAATCCAGCTCCGTAGCGGGGAAAGCGTAAATGAGATTGTCAAGTCAATGCAGTTCACGTCCGCCAATCAGCTCTACCGAATCTACAAACGCCACTTCGGGCACACCATTCGGCAAGAGCGCCGAGGAAGCCAAGTCTGGAAACCGCAGCGGAATCTTGGCTAAAAGCACCTTGTAACTGGGACGAGGCCTTCTGCGGACGCCTTTAGCATGACCACATCAGGACGCTATGCCGTACCTTCGATGACTCGCAAGACCCGCATGGATTCGTCTCTGGCATCGACAAGATATGTTCTCCAGGAGTTCCCGCCCGGCAGAACCTTCACGACAACATGAACGCCAGTATGCGTCTCGACGGGTATGTTCTTCATGAACGGCCTCCCGGCATATTTCTCCGCACGGTTCTTCGGCATGAAGTTGGGGATTATGACGGGATCGAAGTCGGGGTGGATCGCCCGCGATGCCAGCCGTTCCATCACAGAGTCGATCACATGCCAGTGGCTCCAGACGCACGAAACATAGGTTTTCGCCCGCACCATCCGCACAAACGCCTCTCCCATCGCATCGCTGCAGCCATGGTGGTTCATTTTGCAGAGCGTCACTTGCCCGATGCGCCGTCCGATTTCGGCTTCATAGTCTATCGGGCCGTCCTTCGTCGAAAATCCCTTCTTCATGAAACTCGGCTGGACGTCGCCGCCGGTCCAGAACCTAAACTTGCCGTACTGAATCACAAAGCCCATGGAAAGCATGTTCTGCGGCAACGCGTCATTGCCGGTTGCAGCGACAGTCTCTGCGGCGAAATCGCGTTCGCCGTCCTTGCCGTCCCAAAGGCGCCCGTTTGCGCAAATGTTTCGGACGGAAAAAGCGCCTTTGTATCTCTCAGGCTCGCGTTGAAGCGCAATCTGGTCAAGGGCGCCGACCTTGAACGGCTCAACGGCAAGTCCCTTCTTTTTCTGTTCCTCCACCCACGGCGCGACAAGCTTCATGCACGAGCCCTGCGACTTGTACGTGCCGCGCGCCGGATACTGGTGGTCGAAGTACCGCCGAAATCCAAAATCCTCCGCGACGCACAGGAAACCGTCGATCTTCCGTCCGTCGGCAGTGACCCTGTGGCGGTAATCCATCTCCCCGTTGCTTTTCCTGCCGAATCCGGAATGGCCGATGTGGTCGTCGTGCCAATGCGAGAAGATCAGGTAGTCGATCGCCTTCTCCGGATAGACGCGCTGGATGTAGCGGCTCACCCATTCGCCGCCGAGACGGTCCGGCGAGGGCAAAAGCGGCGTGTAAGCCACGTCTTTCGGACGGTAGCCGTCACCGGTGTCGTTCAGGATAGCCGTGCCGTCCGGCAGCCGGTAGAACATGTTCTCGCCGCATCCCGTGTAGATGAAGTGGAGTTCCAGTTCGCCGGGCTTCCAGCCGGGCAGAACGTCATCTGCCGCCGCCAGCGGCGCTACCGCACCGAACGCCGCCGCCGCGGCAGAACCCTTGATGAACGTCCGCCTGTTCGTCTTCATGCAGACCTGTCGCCTGAGATCAAGCTGCGCTATGCCGCCCTCTGCACACCGCAGAAACTGAACTTCAAGCGAGCGCCTGGGCGAAGAGGTCGATGCCCTCAAGGTTCGTCTTGTTGGACGACTCCAGGCAGTTCGCCCACGGCGCCATCATAAAGCCCTTGAGGTGCTCTGCGGACACGTTCTCGCGGCAGAACTTCACGAGACCCGCGATGCTGTTGTTCACCGCCGGGCCCTCCTCCTTGTACCTCTTCGACTTCCAGTTCGACCCGCACGGCACCTGGTCGAAGCCCGCCTTGTCAAGGTCGATGAACAGCTTGAGTATCTTGAAACGCCTGTTGTCCGGCTTGAACTTAGAAAGGTCGTACCCGTCGAGATCGCTGTAGTTCCAGTTGCTCTGGAGCACCTGCTTCGGGCACTTCTCCACGAAATCAGCGTGGTCCCAGCCATAGTCGCTCCACATCCACGGGCGCATGCCGTTCGCCTCGACCGTCTTCACGAAGAAGAGGAAGTCGTGCCACCACATCTCGCCGACGCGTACGCACTGGAATCCATACTGGAAGTCGATCTTCTCTTCGTCATAGCCGATATGCAGGAAGCGCGGGTGGTCGAACATCTCCGCCGTATCCTTTATGACGTCTCGGCACACCTGATAGTATTTTTTGGTCGTGATCATGCGCGAATACTCGCCCAGCCACGCGTCGTGCCCCGTGGAGAAGTTGAGCTTCGGAATCGGCTCGAGCCCCAGCGCCTTCAGCCGCCGAACCTCGCCGCGTATCCAGTCCGGCGAGCGCGAACCCGGCAGCGCAAGTTCCGGATGGCTCTGATAGACAGGGAACTCGCCGAGGTCGATGATGACCATGTTCATCTTCTTGGCGACCATGTCGTCCACCAGCGTATTCCACGCCTTGTCGCTGAACTTCACCTCGCCGTTGCAGAGCCGGCTGTGTGCGAGCGGCCCCTTGATGTCCGGCGGCAGGGACTCGCCCCACATGTTAAGCCCCCAGTGCAGCAGCACGGAGCGGATCTCGTCCGGCTTGGCAGCCATAGCCTTGGGGGCGGCGGACGCGGCGGCGAATGCGGCGGCGCCAGCCAGGAAATCTTTTCTTGTCACGCTTATGGTTGTATTCATAACGACATGATTATACCATAAATTCGCAATCCGCACCGAAGCGGACAATAATGGGTTACTGGGTTGCGGTAGTCGCAGAAACCGCAGAGGTTGCGCTCAAGACCCGATTGTCGTCACTCGGCACTCGGGCTTCGCCCTCGGCTATCCCCTCGCTACGCTCGGCACCCCTGATAGACATCGCCTGCGGCGACTCCTCCCTTCAGTCGTCGGGGGATATCTCACTACGTTCGGCGGCTATTCCCGCCTTCGTTAGACCTCGATTCGCACGCCAATCGCCAAGCGTTCGGGCGGGCGACAATCGGTCTTGAGCGCGGTTGCAAAAGACCGGTACGGCATCGACGGTGCCGCCGACTGCCATAGGCGAACAACCGCTGAGATTTTTATGCGGAAGATTGCATCCGGGGGGATGAAGCACGGTTTTCCAACTACCGAATGATCAGAACGACACCCGTCGTGGGGTTCAGCCTTACATTTGAGAACCGCCAGAGATAGTAGGGTATGGCCGTGCCCGAACCGTCACCATCGCCCCATGCCGCAAGGCCGGCATAGACCGTCTCCCCGTACTCGCCGTTCGTGTCCTCGTATTCATAAACCTTGAGCCACTCCCCTGCCGCCGAGAGCCTGTACAGGCAGGTGAACTTGTTGCCCTCGCGAATCAGACGCACCCATGTCGGTGTCGCGGCGTACGAATCAAGTGTCACACCGGCAACCTTCTCTTGAGTATCTATGTACGGGGCTGTCGCCGTCGTCTTCTGCCGACTCTCGACAACGTAAAGATCACCTTCTTCCCGATACACGCCGTATGCGTTCATCATCGCGGCAGCATCAAGCGAGCTGCGCACCATGAGCCCGGCCCTGCGCCAAAGCCACTGGCTGGCGACGGGAAGAGACTCCACCTTGGCTGTCAAAGTGAAGTCACCCTTCACTGGCTGCCACAGGAAGTTGTATCCGCTGTTGGCAAGGTAAAGACCGCGTCCGCTCTGCGCGAAGTCAAGCGAACCGTCGGCGTTCACAGTCACGTTTCCGGAGTAGAGAGAATTGGCATCAGCATCAAACGAACGGGCGTTCGTCCACCCATCCGGCAACGACCTCGGCGCGACGGGCACAAGCTGGGACGACGGGACAAGGGCGCGCCCTACGCTCCCGCCCCAGTAGAGACGACAGGAGCCCTCGCCGTTCTTGTGGTACCATGTCGCCGTGACGTCATGTTCTCCTGCAGTCAGGTTGATTGTGCCGCTCGACACACCCCGGTAAAGAACGACATTGCCGTCAATCCAGAGCTGCATAGCGCCGTCGGCCTCCGCGTCGAATGCATAGTCGCCGGCAAATGGAGCAATCAACTTGCCTGACCAGCGGACAAAGAGATTCGCCGTCTCGCCGCAAATCGAGGCGTTAGCGATATCGACCGTCGCGTTCGTCGTGATGAGCGCCAGCGCCTCGCCGCCCGTCGTGACGACGTAGTTGGTCCACCATTCGCCATGAAGCCCGATGCCGTTCCCCGCGAGATACGGGCGAACCACCAAGTCTTCCGAATAGGCCACCTTGCCGCCGTTGACCGTCGTCACGCGGTAGGTATAGGTCGTCCCGTCGCAGACGACACCCGTGTCAGTCCATGTCGCCGTTGCCGTAGGCAGCGCGCTCGCCACGACCTCCCACGATCCGTCGCCCGTCTTGCGCTCAATGGTGTACGTGCCATATGTGACCGGCGTCCATGTGAGCGTCACCGCTGGCGTAGTGCCGCACATCGCGGCGAGATCAGTAACGGACTCCGCGACATTCTCAAGGTCGGAATCGAGCCAGCCGTAGAACTGAAGCTCTGAGACGTTGTTTCCCCACGCGCTGTTGGTGATGTTGTTACAGAAAAGGTAGCGGTAGGTGTTGTCCGTATCTAGGCTCGCCTTCTCGCACCAGACCGATTGTGCCGTCCACTTGAGCGGTTCTGTAAGGGGCGTGTCGTTGCCTGCCTGGTTCCAGTTCGCATCGTTCGACCCATAGAGCCGTACACCGTTCAGATGCCTCTGGGATCCCTCGCTGGTGATGGCGAAGAACCGCATATACGCCACATGCGCAGGCTCGCCCAGATCCACGCCAATGCATGTGCGAGTCGCGGACGCTGCGGTATCGGCATAATCGTACTCGTAGGGGACACCGGCGCTTGAGTTCACCGGCCTCCAGTAGTATAGAACATTATTGAATGCGAGCATGAGGCTGTTGGAGACCGCTTCCCATGTGTATTCCGCCGTGCCGGAAGGCGTCCAGCACTCCTGTCCGCAATCATAGATCAGATTCACGCCGGAACGAAGATGCGCCATGTCGCCTGGGTCGCGCTCCAGAATGCGGAAGCGGCGAAACGCAACCGAAGACTCGTTCGTCAGCGCGAAGTTCGCGCCGCCGATGGCGAAGTCCGCGACGACGCGATAATGGCACAGGGCTCCGACTGGTGCGGTTGCGTCCGCGTATGTGCTGCCTCCGTTCACCTGCGCAATCTCCGTCCACGGCCCGTTCGCGCCAGGCGAGCGCAGGATCGTCGTACTTGAGGAGCCGAGAGCCGGACGCCAGCTGAGAACGGTGACGGGGGTGGGGAATCCATCCGCCTTTGCCGCCAGCCCCGTCGGCGCCTTTGTTGCAGCAGGCGTGACGGTTCCCGAACCGGCGTTTGCGTAGAACTGCCTGTTGATGCGGTCGTAAAGGCCGCATTCGCCGTTCTTCTCCGCCGGAATGAAGTCGCGCACGAGCTCTCCGCCATCCTCGATCTTGAACGACCAAAGCGTACACGCTCCGGGGTCTTCTGTTCCCGGAACCGTCATTGCCGTGTCATTGGCGGAAAAGTCGTAGGCGTTGACCGTCTGAACGGTCTCGCCATTGACGACAAGCGATTGGCTGCAGTTGATGGTCATGCGCTGCCCGGCGGCAAAACTGCCAACCGCACCGTTGTTCGCGGCAGTGCCATAGCGGTAGTAGAAACGGGGACCGAGATATTCGGAATAGTCGAGATTGAGAATCCAGCAGCCTGCGCCGCGGTTCTTGACGCCGAAAAGGTCGAAATCGTAGGCAGTGTCGGGGCTTACGTCGGCAATAACGCGCGGATTGTCGGTGACGATGCAGCCTGTGTTGAAATAGACCCCGCTCGGAATGTGGATCGCCTCAAGAAGCCGATCGTATGGCTCCGCCGTCACCGTCCCTGAACCTTCGTTGGTATAGAACTGGCCGGCCACGCGGTCGTAGAGTCCGTACGCACCGTCCTTCTCGGCCGGAACGAAATCGCGCACGAGCTGCCCCGCATCCCAGATCTGGAACGACCGGATCACGCAAGCCCCGCGATCTTCGCCCGGAATGGTCATTGCGGCATTGTTCGCTGCAAAATTGTAGTCGGCGGCGGTCTGGATCACATTGCCATTGACGATGAGCGTTCTGCCGCAGTCGATTTCAAGACGCTGCCCGGCGGCAAAACTGCCTACCCCGCCGCCACTCGCGGCAGTGCCGTAGCGGTAGTAGAAGCGGGGACCGGAACCTTCGGAATAGTCGAGATTGAGAATCCAGCAGCCATCGACGCGGGTGTTGACGCCGAAGACGTCGAAATCTGTCGTCGCGTCAGGGCGGACGTCAGCAATGACACGCGGATTGTCGGTGACGACGCAGCGCGTGTTGAAATAAGCGCCGTTCGGGATGTGGATCGCATCCACGAGACGGTCATACGCCGCAGTGACCGTTCCTGAACCCGCGTTCCCATAGAACTGATCGCCGACACGGTCGTAAAGGCCACATTCGCCATTTTTCTCCGCAGGAACGAAGTCGCGCACGAGCGCTCCGCCGTCCCAGATCTGGAAGGCCATAATCGTACAAGAAGCGGAAGCGCGCGTCTCGCCAGGAATCGTCATTGTCGCAGTGTTGGCTGAAAAGTCATAATCGGCGGCGTATTCGTACTCCCTTCCGTTGACGACAAGCTTTCTGCCGCAGTCAAGGTCAAGACGCTGCCCAAGGGTGAAGGCGCCTCTTTCGCCGCCACTCGACGACGTGCCATAGCGATAGTAGAACCTGCCAGAGCCGCCATAGTAGATGACATCGTCAAGATTAAGAATCCAACAGCCCGCGCCACGAGTTCCCATGCCGAAGATGTCGAACGAATCCGTAGTGTCGACGCTCACGCTGGCAACAACGCGCGGATTGTCCTTGACGACGCAGCCAGTATCGAAGTAGGCCCCGCTCGAAACGTGGATCGCATCAAGGAGCCGGTTGTAGTCATACGCCACCGCCGCGCCAGCAAGCACAGTCGTGATCGCAAAAAGCATCAATTTCTTCATTTGGCGTTCCTTTCGCTTTTGTGTAATATTGTATCAAATCCATCCACCGCATATTTCTGTTTTCGTCCATGCATAGTTATGTTTTTAACCAAACGCAAACAGCAACCCATAAACCCTACTCGACTCGGACGGATGATACTTCAAACGACTTTCGAGACGCAGGGTCGCAATAGAGCGACGTGCCGAACTCTATCCTCATGCATGCAAGGCGGCGGACATCGGGCTTCACGCCAGGCAGCAACTTCGGCACCCACGGCCAGTCGCCGCAGTAGATGCCGGAACTAGCCGACAGACGAACATCACGCCACTCCGCCGACAGCGGAACATGGTAGCGCCAGCTCTTCAGGTCAGGTTCGACAAGCACAAGGTCGAAGGAGCCCGTGGAGGGCGTGACGGCTCGTGCCCGAACGACAACTGTTGCCCCAGTTGGTGCAGACGGAAAGAAGGTTTCGTAGTCACTTTGGCTGCACCGGAACTGCAGAACCGACCATTCTTTCTCGCCAAATCCATCGCACGACACGCGGACGGCGCGGCATCCACCGTCGTCGGCAACAAGTTCCCGCGAAACGGCGTGCCCTTCCGGCTCTGCCGCCGCCGCACGCACCGCGTCAAGGTAGTTCCAATCGTCTGGACAATCAACAAGACCGAGACGCAATCTGCCCTTATCTGGGAAGCGAACGCTTCCACAGCGCCCCTTGGCAGCAAACGCCACATCCCACGCCCCTGCCGCGAACATCGCCGCCGGAAGCGCAGTCCGCCCGTCATATCTGAAACGCCGCGTTTCCCCGCCATCAGCAGGTTTTGCGTCAATCCAGATTTCATCCGCAAAAACGCTTTCGACCAGAACCGGCACGTCCGTACCCGCACGCCACTGTCCCGGCAAGGCCACGGAGAGGCGCGGCGCCGCCCGTCCCTTCGGGATCTCCGGCGCAACATACGGCGGCACATTTGCCTCACGTGCCATTGAAACCACCGCTTTATCGGAGGCAAGTTCATTCCGCATCAACACATAGTCGCCCGGTGCAAGAACAACTGCGCCTCTCTCGGACCGTCCGGCCATTTCCCCATTCGAAAGCCTCCGCACGGCAAATGATTCACCAAGGTCTGGCAGATGAACATTCATCGCAACATCGCCAGGAACAAGCACCGTCTTCTTCGTCCCCGTGCCGGAGAACGGATCGGCAACAGTCATAACGTTAGGATAGATCTGAAGCCGCTATACGCCCGGACGGACGCGATCGAGGAAATACGCGCCGGAACCGTCCGATGCAGCGACGGACGAGCGTCCGCATCCATACACGCGCTCAAGCGCCGCCGGTTTCGGCGGCGGTGTGACAGGATTGTTCGAGTAGAAATATTCGGTTTCGGTCGCCATCTCGGAAAGATCGTAATCGGCATCGGTCAGAAACGGCGGGAACGCGAGACGACGTTCTTCCGGCGCATACTTCTCGCCACGTGGAATCGACTTGAATGCACGCCCGGCGATGAGAAAGGAAAGCGCTTTCTTAGGCGTATAGACGAGGTTCAGGTAATGCGTATGCCAGTTACGGTTCTCGTCGGCAATGGCAAGCGGATCGTACTGGAACTGCGCCGCGAGCTCCACACCTTCGCCACGCAGCATCTTGGCAATGGCCGGATAGAGGCAGGAATCCAACGTGTCCGCCGCGTCGAACTCGTAGGCCATGCGTCGCTTCCCGGCAATGTGGGCGTCGGGCTTCAACGTCGATTCGCGTATCTTCGCAAGCTGCCGCCCCTGGAGCGTACGCCCCGCAAGAAGACCGAGCGGATATGCGCTGCACGATACGCCGTCGGCCTTGGACGCCCCCGCCGCCTCGTTGTAACCACCGAAGGAATTGTAGAAAATTGGCTGTGTGGCACCTCCGGCGCGGAGAGCGTCAACGAGCGTATCGATATAGTCCGTCACATTCGTCTGCGGCCAACCGTCGGGGTAAAGCGGCTCGTTGATGCACTCGAAGGCGACAATGGCCGGGTCTTTGCCGTAGGAGAGACCGGTGTAGCGGTTCGTGTGCGCCGCGAACTCGGAGAGGAACCGCGCCTGAAGCGGCCAGAGGTCTTGACGCGAGGTAAACTCACGCATCGTGGCAAGGTTGGAGAACCCCGCCTTTGCCGTGTCGTCCATCGGACTCCATCCGTACCACGCAATCGGCGTGATGACCGTCCTCATCCCGTTGGACGCAGCAACTGACACAAGGTAGTCAAGCAGTTCCAGATGTACCGTATCAGCAAGCGAACCGTCGCGGCGGGAAATCTGCCGGTCGAAACAGTGAACGCGCAGAAGATCGAGGCCGAGACGGTGAAAGTGGGCGACATCGTCCCGGATGGCGGTTCTGGGATCGACGCCGCGCCGCGTCAATTCGTTGTAGTCAAGCGCGAACGGGGCATAGTAGTTCACGCCCCACAGCCCGTCAGTCGCCATGGACGGCAGGGCGCATCCCAATAATACTGCCGCCAGCGCAACTGTCCGCGCAATGCACAGACAACCGTACCTCATGATGCCTTTATGAGTGTGCTTCGGCATTTCGCTTCATTCCGTTTCCCGTTCAATGGCATAGCGCCCTGAAGGAATACCCCGCAATTATACCATAAATCCCCGTCTAAAGCGGGGGATTGCGCCACTGAGCAAGATGACATCAATCGGCTTGCGGCGGACAATAGGAACGAAAACGCCGCGACAGCCTGGCGCGGCGGCGCGCTCGACGGGGCGCATCTGGCGGATGCGGAGAAACGTCCCGTCGTTCAAGTCCTGTTCTGACATCTTTCATTGGTGCCTTGGATCTCCGCTTTCTCCGCAAGTTTCACATGGCCGAACTGACGAAGGCCAAGGATGAACATGTCCTGTCCTGTGCGACAAGTGTCCATGAGACGCGTATGCCTGCCCTTCCGCCAGTCCTGTAATCCCAGATAGTAGAACTGCTTGAAGTCCTCCGCAATCACAAACGGCGTGATGTCGTACTTGAGGCACTCCTTGAGGAGAATGAGCCTGCCGACGCGACCATTGCCGTCCTGAAACGGGTGTATCTGCTCAAAACGCACATGCAGGTCAAGCAGATTCTCGAAGATCTTTTCCGCGCCCTTCCACCAGGCAAGCAACTTCGCTATTTCGCGGTGCACGTTCTTTGCAGGGCATGTTTCCATTTCGCCGACAACGTTGTCGAGACGCTTGTAGTCGCCGACGGCGAACCAGTCCTTGCGGCTGTCAGACGTGCCGCTCTTCAAGATTTCATGAAGCCGCTTTACATACGCCTCTGTCAGGGCGGAAGTGGCGGTCATGATCACCATGTCGGTAGCGCGGAAATGGTCGGCTGTCTCCACGATGTCGTCAACCGGAACATCTGCGCCAATCTTGCCAATGGTCTTTGTCTCGAATATCCAGCGCGTCTGCTCGTGGGTCAGGCGGCTTCCCTCGATATGGTTCGAGTTGTAGGCAAGGTCAATCTGAAGCCGATGGTAGAGCCCCCCTGAGATGCGCGAACGCCGCTCCGCTTCCAATTCACCAAGAACGGTCGTGGGAGAAGTCCGACGCCGTTTGCGCTCCGGTTTGACGGCATCTTTCGGAATCCTCCATTCCCCACGTTCAAGTACCGCTCCAGAAATGCGCCCGTTTGCGCAATATGAGCGCACCTGCCGAGGGGTTACTCCCCATTTCTCGGCGACTTCCTCTATCGTTACAAGTTGCATCAGGTCTTCTCCATTGCCCTCTGCGGAAATTTATCCACCCTCAAAAGGAAGTATATCACCAGCCAAACCAAGCCGCATTTCGCCAAGATAAACTTCCGTTTGCCGTTTTAACATGCACTCCTTCCACCTTATTCATGTAGTTTTACCGTGGCGAATTATACCATATTCCGCCGATTTCATGCAATTGCGCGACTGCGGCAAATCCGCTCACGGAACTCCTTGCAAATCCCCGAATCTTTCCCACATTTTTACCCACACTTTTAACCACACTTTTTCCCACACTTTTCTTCACCGCAATCAACTCGAGCCTTGCGAACTCCTCACACGTCGCCGCGCTACACCTTCTCCACCAAGCGCTGCAGCTCGGCGCGGAGGCGGGCGGCCTCTGCTTCGTCGCCATGCATGACGGCATATTCAAGCAAAGCATCCAGCCGCTTGATTTCCTCAATCGCCTCGTCTCTCTGTGGCATCGCCATTTGTATAACCTTTACTGTGTCACAAGTTCCTTTTGAAACCCATCGTCGTGCAACGACAAATAAACTTCACTCTGCACGATAAACTTGATCAAGCGTAAGCCCATTAGCATCTTTCCATTCAGTCCATCCGTTGGTACTTCCGCCTAGAATAAAATCAGAAGCCCCGCTAGGAGTTCCAAATGAACGATTCTCATTGAGACGATAGATACCTTTCTCATCTTTGGAAATAGCACCAGATTTAAGTAGCTCGGCCCGAAGATCTTGATAGCTTTTCAACCCAGGGAGCTTTGCAACATTAACCATCGACCCTTGAAGCACTTCAAACCGCTCTCCTGAATAAACGCCCTGAGCTACAACGCCTCTGTGCGTCGTGTGAAATATACGCGAACTTTTCTTGCCTTCACTTGGGATCAGTGCATAACCGAGCCACCCCATAAAAAATTTGATATCTTCAAAATATGAGTCAACATCTCCCTGGTGATAAATGTCGATCTGATAAGTCGGAGTCTGACCATTCATAACTTTGTATCGTCCACTCTTTTCGCATTCCTTCGTTGCCTGAATAGCGAGAAGTTCCAATCCGCTAATCACGTCCTTGTTGAACGTATGTGAATCGGCTAAGAAGAGTATGGCCTTATTCCAAGAATCCAAGTCTTTAGTTGCATCATGCGTCATGAGCCGCTGCACACCCTGAGTTGTCTGTCCGCTGTATATTTTCGTCTTCTCGCCATCAGCAGTGTCTCCAATCAGGAAATAGACACCATGTTCAAGTCTATCGTGATCAACAAGCTGCTTGGCCTCCTTGAGCTTGGTCCGCGGTACTATATAAGTCTTGAGAACATGCGACGGGAACCAGGCGACACGAACGCCCTCAGCGTCATTGTCCATAAAATACATTTCCATGTGCTTTAACTTCATCGTCATTCGTTTTCCTCCTAACAAACTTTACGTGCATCATTTACTGGCACCTCGCCTGCTTCCGACGCACGCTTACCAAATTATATATCTTTGATGATATTTTGTATTTGCCTCAGATCCGTAATTTTTGATAACCCTTGATCAATAACTTTATGACAATGCCCCCTTCCCTTAGGGTTCTTGTCTGGCTTTACAACTGTGCCAACACTTGCCTTATTTTATTTTCTTTTTCCATCCGCGCAATTTCTAATTTGCGATTCCTCTCTTTCCCCTCTCGCTCCTCCCTAATACTCATTGCAAGCCAGTCTGCATATTTGGCATTAACTATTGGCACCCAGTCTTGAAAGTGTTTTACAATGCTTTTAATTGTTTCTTCTGATTGCAAACCACGCAATGGCATACTAATCTTGCGTCCACGATCAAAACTTAAATTGTTAGTGTCATACCCCCAAACACTTTCATGACTATACTCACCACGTGCCAGAAAAGTAAACCACATAGGAGGAATATCCTGACTCATGACAAAAACTATTGAAGAATTCTCGTACTTTTTATCTACCACCTTAAGATCAATAGCCTCAGGCAAAATCATCTCATCGACAACAGCCCTAAGACGTTCGACCTCCTTTTGATTCTTTTCAAGTTCTGCCAAGACTTTCATTTCGGAGATTATCTTGTCCTCTGGGAAAAGTCGTTCCTGCGGCACATTCCGATATAACCGCTCAACTATTTTGTCGAGAAATGCATAATTGGGCGCAACATCTTTAATTGTCCTATATCCGCTGCCCTGTGGAACTGACTTTGTGAACATTTCGTTTAGAATAAGCCCCGCTGCAAACAAATCAGTCTGCGGAACTGCCTCACCACCCTTCTTGCGCTGCTCTGGCGCCGCATATGCAAAATTTGCCAGCCGATCTGTTGGCTTGGTTTCAACAAATGTCATCAGTTCATTTTCACTAAAATGAGCAATCCCAAAATCACAGATAACAGGCTCATTGCTGCCCTTAGCGAACATGATATTTTCCGGCTTAATATCCCTATGGACAACCTCTTTTTCGTGAGCAAACTTCAATCCTGACAGCAAGCCGACAAAAATTGCAATTGCATCTTCCGGTTGAATAGTTTTGTTTATCTTGTCGCGCAGCGATTCAAAATAGCGCGGCATCACACAAAACACATACGAGATTCCATCTAGTGACAAACAACCGTGATCCAAGACCTTAACCACATTAGGATGATTGTTATGTTCACAAAATCCAATTTCGTTCTTAAACCGTTTCAATTTGGTCTTGCCGATACTTCTATCTAGGAATTTTATCGCGAACTCCTCCCCTTCTGCGTTCTTAGCCGAAAAAACCTTTCCACACGCCCCTTCCCCCACCTTCTCGACAAGTTCATATTCATCGAATGCCGTGATAACCTTAAGACCTTTCTTCAAGCGAGAAACCATGCCCATTTGAGGTGCGAGATTTACATTTGCCTGATTTGAATTTTCAACTATTTTTCGTAGTTGCTCCGTTTGTCTCCTGATGACATCAATACTAGCTGACACTTGAGGACTAACTACTTGAGATGCTTTTCGTCCTCTTTCTTCTTTCTGCTTGCGCAACTCAGCCAATTTCTCGTCGGCCTTCCGCAATTCCTCTTCGTAGTTAATACGACCGCCCATTCGCATTCTCCTGTATTAAAACTTGAGAACCGCGAGGTTCCGAATTGATACGAAACCGTGTCCCGTGTCCGATGATGGCGAACCGAGGACAAGATGATCTACAACCCTGATCCCCAGCAGTTTGCCTGTCTCTATCAGCCGTTCGGTTATCTCGATATCTTCCTTGCTGGGTTCTGGATCGCCTGACGGATGGTTGTGCGCGACGATTACCGCATACGCCCTATAACGCACAGCCTCGCAAAACACATCCCTCGGATGTACAGGCGTACGGCTTACCGATCCCTGTGAAATGTCCAACGGCTCGCAGAGCGCATGGAAATCGGAATCCATCGGTAGCACGAAAAAATGTTCCTTCTCAGGTGCGCTTTCAACGATGCGCCGAAACACCTCGTATGCGGAAGACGAAATGCGCAGGTTGTAATTGCGGAATGCGTAATCCTCAAGCGGATTGACCCGACGAGTCAATTGAAACGCGGCAGCAACCTTCATGAGCTTGGCATCGGCCAAACCTTTAATCGGACGTCTGGGGTTGCGCTCGTTATATTCAGCGAAGCGAGCCTTCATCTCAAGCCAATCCGCTTTCACGAAGGCACCAAGCGTGGGGAATGCGTCAATCATGCGCAAGGCAAGTTCATGAACCGGACACCCAGCTGAACCAGTACCGAGGATGATTGCCAGCAATTCCACGGGCGAAAGCGCCTTGCCACTTGGGTCTTCGGCGTACTTCTCGCGCGGGCGAAACTCCGGCGGCAAGCTACTTTGACGCGTCGTAGCCATCGTCGGCGTTCTCCTTGCTGTCGCCCGATGTCGCGACATATTCGCTCCAGGCGCTATTCTGCGACGTCCCGGCGAGCCTACCATAATCTAAAGGCCGCTCGACACCTGCCTCGCGTTCAGAATGTCCCTTGAAATTGTCAACCTGCTCCATGACCTTTCGGAACACTTCGGGACTGTACTGCGGTGGATATCCGTTCTTGACCAAGCAAATCTTGATATCGAATTTGAGCTGATCCCGGACTATCTGATTATTGAGCCAATCCGCAAACGAAGACTTGGCATCAATAATCTCCTTGATCTTTTTCGCAAGCGATTTGCATTTCTCGTTGATCTTCAGGCCTTTTATGATCTTATCCTCTCCGTATTCAAAATTGTACTGATCACGAAGTGACATCAAGATGTCGTAAAACGCCTTCTCCTCGAATGTCAGGCCAATTTTGCGGAAACTCTCACGGTCGGCATTCATGTCTCGAAGGATTTTAAGCGCCTGTTCCGTCGCGTTTCGGATAATCTCTTCAGAAGTCCTTTCCTGGGCTTCGCCCGCCTCCTCCGCCGTAAGATGCTTTCGCCGCTCGTGATATTGCCTGATGGTCTCTTCCAGCATCTCCTGAAAACGCTTGGCGGCCAACTGGTTCGTTTTACCGTATTCCGTGATCTGCTTGCGAAGCATCTTAATCAGCAGTTCCAACTTGGACGCAGGCATCTTCACCGAAGACAGCTTTTCAAAGTATTCAGGACTGAAAAGATCCTCTTCTTCGCCACTCTCAAGAATGCTCTCGACCTTGTTATACTTTAGTGCCTCTTCGACCATCTTGGCTACATGCCTATTCATGCTGTCGGCATCCAGTTCACTTGTGCCGCTCATCTTGCGCACGAATCCGGCTATCGCCATAAAGCATTGCGCGAGTGCAGACTCCTCTTCTCCCAGCTCACCCGACGGCTGACATATGTCATAGGCCGAACGCATCCGCTGCACGGTCTTTAGGAAATACGTCTTGAACGACACCTTGTGAATGTTCTTGCCGCCCTTCCCCTCTGTATTCAACTCCTCGGTCGAAACAAAAACATATTCTGCGGCCTTGGCTAGCAACTTGTACCTTTCGGCAGGGTCGCTATTTGGATCAAGAAACGGCCGCAAATCATAATCGGCAAACAGCTTCTTAAGGATGGCGAGCTCTTCCCTGAATATCATTGTCGCCTGTTCGACATCATCCGCCGTTGGTGCAATTGAATGATCGCCGCCATAAAGCTTCATGGCTTCGCGCATGTTGTCACGGATGCCAATGTAGTCAACAATCAGCCCGTAATCCTTTCCTGGATACTTTCTGTTGACTCGGCTTACCGTCTGAATCAGCATGTGCTTTTTCAGCGGCTTGTCGTTGTACATGTAGGTCAGCGACGGAACATCGAATCCGGTTATCCACATGTCAACCACGATCACAATGCGGAAATTCGACTTGTCCTCCTTGAACATGGCATCAAGCGCATCGGATCGTTTATCGTTCTTCACGCCGCCAAGATAGTTATACATCTCCTTAGGATCGTTGCTACCGACACTTGCAACCATTGCCACAAACGGCATTGGCTTCAGCTTCCGCAATTCCTCTGCCGTTGCGTGTACATCATCCGCAGCCTTCTTCTCGACAAACCATTCAGGATATTTGTCCTCAAATTTCTTCAGCAAGTCGTATGCAATCTTTCTGCTGGAGCAGACAATCATAGCTTTCTGAACACGCTCGGGATCATTGGCACAAGAGGAAACATAGTGATCATGAATATCAACCGCAAGACGCTCCAAGCGCGAAGGCTCTCCTATGATCATCTCCATGGAACTCATGGCCTTCTTGCTTGCCTCTATGTCCTCGTTGGTCGCTCCATCTTCGGCGCACTGACTGTAGTAGGTCTCAATCTGTTTCACCTTTTTCGTGTCCAGCAAGACCTTCGCAATTCTCGGGTGATACTTGATGGAAACGGTCAAGCCATCTGCGACGGCCTGATCCATCGAATAGCGATCTATCTCCTCGCCAAAAGTCTGGTATGTTTCCGCAATCGGCGTGCCTGTAAAACCGACAAATGTCGCATGCGGGAACGCCTCTCGTAACACCTTGGCATACGGCTTAGAGATCATCGCCCGCATGTTCTCGTCCGCATCCTTGCTAAACTTGATTTTCTTCGAGTGTTCAAGCTGCGTCCTGTGCGCCTCGTCCGAAAAGCAGATGATGTTCGCCCTGTCGTTGATAAGCCCTATCTTGTCGTCCTGTCGGTCGCAGAACTTCTGGATTGTGCAGATGTAGAATCCGCCGCTTTCACGAGCACCAAGCTCCTCCCGCAATACTTTGCGACTCGGCACAACGCTAACTTCGCCAAGATTCAAAAACTCCTTGCTCTTGGTGAAAAGCTTTGCTCCTTGCTTCTGCAAGTCATCGCGGTCAACAATCATGACTACTGTCGGCGACCCGATTTCCGGCACATCACCGCACCGCAAGGCGAGCTGCCGCGCAAGAAACGCCATCGTGTATGTCTTGCCGCAACCAGTAGCACCGAAATAAGTTCCCCCTTTGCCGTTTTTCTTCTGCACCGACTTTATGATGCTCTCGCGGAGCAGCCGGGCGGCAAAGAACTGCGGATACCGACATACAATCTCCACTTCGTCGCTGTCGTATTCGCTATCCTGAAAGTAGATGTAATCACGAAATATCTCCAGAAAGCGCGCTGGGCTATACACACCCTTGACCATAGTCTCCGTTTCTTCAAACGGCAAAGTCGACACTTTATCGCCGTCATTGACGCGCCGCCAAGCGTAGAAATGTTCATACGGGGTGCGAACCGTGCCGAACCTGGTTTTAACGCCATCGGAGATACACGCAAGCGGACAATAGTGCAGAAGATGCGGAATGTCACGCCAATAGCGAACGTTGATTTGTTCCCAAGCATCTAAAATCGTCGCGTGGGCATCGGCGGGATTCTTGAGTTCAACGACGCACAATGGCAACCCGTTGATATAGAGAATAACGTCAGGACGCCGATTCTCGACTTGTCCGTTGTTGGTGTATTCCACCGTAAACTGATTGACGACGCGGAAGATGTTGTTCTTCGTGGGATCCTGCGAATCGAAATCTATCAGCTTCACCATGCGGGCGCTGCCGCCCTTCGGTGTGAACTGAATGCCATAGACCATCCACCCGTAGACCTTGTGCAAAGTGGCAAAATCACTATCGGCTCCAGCGAGACGAACAGTGTCAAGAATCTGCCGAACTTCATCCGCCGCTAAATCGCCATTGGTCTTGCTCAGAAATTGCTCCAGATCGTCAACATACAAAACATCCCGCATGGAACTGCGTGTCATGCTGTTTCCGGCAAGATACTGCCAACCTTCCGCCTCCAAAAAGGAGATAAAGGCGTTCTCGTAATCAGATTCGCAATAGCGGCCGTTATAGTTCTTTAACGCTGACATAATATCACGCCCTTCATTTCTTGGAGCCTGAAGATTTCTGCTTGTCACTGAATGCCTGCCAGATCGGATGCAGATTAAGCCGACTGGCGTGCAACGAATCTGTCATACCATTCTTCATGATCTGCGCCACATATTCTGGCTTGTCAATTTCCCGTCCGTCAAACACATACTCTTTCTCTTCCAATCGCTCATTGATACAGGCGCAAACCAAAAAATCCGTCTCCGATGCCGCTATACGTTCTTTCGAAGTGGCAGGCACGCTTAACTCTTTGTGGAAATGAGAATAAGAATACAGGCTCATGTAAAACACTTCCTTTACATCCTGTGAAGATATGTGCCTCGCTATTTCGTTTATCTTTCTATACATAGTTGTCTTGATGCTCGCATGAAACACATTCATGTCATAGGTGCCGTCTCCATAGACAGTCATAATCACCGGCATCAGGTCTTTGTCTTTCTCCGGTTGCATGCCACAGAGAAATGCATGCATGAAAGTGAATTTGTCGAATGGTGTACCGCCATAGCATATATTTTGAATCATGCTGGCAAGTGGCAGTCTATTGCCTTCGCATCCGGGCGATAGCGTTACCGCCAATCTTGATCCTTTGTCAAATGTGCCAGTGCAAGGATAATACACGTAATCATCGACGAGCAGAAAGTCTCGCGGAGCAAGAAGAATCTTCATCCCCGTTATCTTCGCCTTCAATTGATCACATAGTATGCCATTCCCCATCGTGTCGCGTTCCATAGCCTCCATGAACTGCAACATCGATGATATGCCCGAAACCAACTTTTCAAGAAGATCGATATCACTGTTTTTCTCGTGAAAAGAGAATCTGACAGAAAAGAAAACCTCAACTTGGTTGATTTGAGCAAAAAACTCTTTGAGTTCCGATAGCAACGAATCAAGCGGTTTGTCGTTTTCAACGGAAAACTCTTTGTTGAAGACACCGACCTCACGATCAGGAAGATACAACGTTAACTGTATCTTCTTCACCAATTTGAATGAGTGCTCCTTTGTTGTTTCGTTTCGCTTATCGACAAACCAGTGATCTTTAAGATACAGGTCTCTGTTTCTCAAGTATGCAGCATAAAGGTCGTCCATATGCTTCACTTGGGCCTGAAGGACAAATGTTATGTTTCTGTATTCCGAGAAAAAGCCGTCGAGCGAAGAAATGTTATCAAAGAAATTCGTCTCTTTGTCAAAGCGTTCCAAGTTGCAAAGAGCACTGTAAAGTTTTTGGTAGGCTGGATAAAGCAGCTCAGACATGCTACATTTCCTCCTCAAGCGATCCCTTGATCAGAATCGGGCAGATGTCTTTAATCTGAGCTTTCAAATGCTCGTTGATCGAGCGTCTTTGAATATACATATCCATAACACAAGCGATGCTCTGTTGTTCTTGAATGCTCGGAACTGGAACATGGATATCACACAAACTTCCCCAAGACAATAGTTCCTGTGATGATCCCCATGAGCAAAATCTCACCCTTCTATCAAATTCCTCGCGCTTAAAGAAGGCGTATAAGTATTCTGGTAGAATTTCGTGTTGCTTTTCTTTCCGAATGCGAAAGACCCCATAATTGAATGTCACAATAATACTCTTCAGGCTTCTATTCAACGCCAATACTAACATGTCTCGGCCATCTGTTCTGCTGTTATAAGCAAATTCTCCGTTGTTAACAACCTTGAATTTTGTCAAATCAGTTGTTCCCACATCAGCTTTAGTTTCAGAAAATTCTTTGTTGTTTGTAATGCCTTTTACATTAGCAACAGACAACTTACCATCAGCATTGCGTCGATCAACAGATTCTATATAATTCCCCAGCGGAAAAGTTTTCCGTTTTTTTGCAACATCAAAATGCCCATCACAAACAAGCTTCAAATCTTCCAACCCTCGTTCATAACTCTTCTGGTTGGCAACCATGGCTGTGTAGATATCCACATACTTTTGCTGGACAAGAAGCGACGGAAGGCTAAGTTCAATGTCGCAGAATCTATCCCAATCCAGATTTGAACGAATGCTTCCATCACTATAAAACCAGCCCATGCGATCTTTCTCTTTGGAGAGAAAAAGCATGAAGAAATAGAGTGGAAGAATAATATTTGTGGCCTCAACCTCAAAAGTCGTATATGCCGGCGAAACGATTATCGGGTTATCCAACTTATACATGCCAATGCGAATACATTCATCGCGTCCAGTCTGCATTCCACTGAAAACAAACCTCCCCTTGCGAACGACCTTGTAATTCCGTTCATCAAGACCCTCAATATTGGCAACAGTCGGCATAAATTCTTTAGCAATATTTAACCCGCAAAAATCGGTAATGCCAAAAGAATTTCGCTCATCAACCACCTTGATGAGATCGCCAAGTCTATACTTAGTCAACGCCATGGATGTGCCTTTACTCCACAACTTCCCAATGTCCAAAACGTTTCCCGCCTACACGCTTTATTCGTTTATTTTCTTGCAGAATATTCATATAACGAACAAGCGTCCGTCTTGCTACACTCAACTTTTCCGACAGTTGATCCATAGTCACGGATGGCTCCTTTTCAATAACACTGACAATCCTTAGTGCCAAAGTGCCATCTATAGTGCCATCCATAGTGCCGCTTTCGGGCAACTTATCACTCAACCTGTTTCCTGCAAGTGCGACCTTGGCCTCGAACGCAGTAATCAGCCGGAAGGAGAATTCCGCCTTGCCATTGCCGTTCGCGTCAAGCTCGTCTTGAACCATGTTTATGCCACGATTGTAGCAATTGACGTAGCCAAGCACCTTCATGGCCTCGGCGATTATCGGGTTGCGATAATCGCTGACGTTCGGGAAGTTCTCTGGCCTGGCACGTCCGTATAGTCCGCCGTGATTGACGATTTCAAGGCGATCCGCATACTGGTAGAAGTGAATCGGCGCATTGCCCTGATAGTCGCGGTGCATGATGGCGTTCATCACAAGTTCGCGTATCGCGCCTTTGGGATAGTCGGTACGGGTCTCTTCCCGCAGTGCAGTTACGAATACGGGACGCTTCCGCGCGATAGTAGTTTCGATGAAGAGGTCAACTTGCGCCAGCATTCGCACAATCGGGCCCTTGAAGGGATGCTCGTTCAGGATGGTAGCCGCCTTGTCGCGTCCGCCGAAACTGACATATTGAACGTAAGCGCCAGGAAAGAACCGGCGAGGGTCTTTCCCGAACAGCAAAATGGCCGCGTTTGTAGGCAAGCCATACGCGCTGTTGAAGAACCTGAGGGATTCCAGCTTGCGCTCGATTGGTCGGTCATCGGCAGCAAGAACTTCAGCGTCCACTGCCTTGGGCAGATAATCGTGCTGGAAGAGATCGAGGTCGAGGTCATCAAGCGTCGCGTCAAAGCAGGGGCGCGCATCGAATGTTGTAAAGTTCCGCGCCTTGCGCTCGGCAAGCATGGTCTCTTCGGCGGGTGACGCGATGTCGCGGCGCGGCCCTATGCGAATCCAGGTGCGACCGCGATACCTCACCGGCGGCTGATCGGAAGGCTGAACCTCCACGACGATCACATCCCCGTCAGGGAAAGAAAACGAATCGACGGCTATGGACGGTATAGGCAGAATGTTGCCGTCAGAGCGGAGCGCGGCAAACTTCTGCAAGAGTTCATCGGAAGCCTTGAGACCATTCAATGAGCCATCATTACGAACGCCGACCAACAGGTAGCCAGGCTTGCCCGAATCAGGCATGTCGTTGGCGAATGCGCACACCGCCTCGCCAAATTTGTCTTTGTCGGTAGTCGATGTGGTTCGCTCAATACGATACGTCTCGGTTGAAGCGAAGAGTTCTTGTAACTCATCTTTCGTTATCATCGCGAACGACCTCCACCGTTTAGGCCAAACCCTATTCCCCTAAAGGCATCCTCCAGCATCTTTTGTGATTCACGTTCCTTTGCGAGTACATCCCGCATCTCACTCTGGATTCGGCCCATTTCCTTTTCATAGTCAATTTCGAGATCATGATCAATGAACTCGATGTATTTGCTGGGAACGAGACTCCATCCGTTCTTCTCTATTTCCGCAATGCCAACGCTGCGATAAAGTTCCGGCTCTTCATAGTGCCTTCCGTTAGTTCCTTCGTTCTGCCAATCATGGTAGATAGAAGCCGCCCGTTCAATCTGCTCCGCAATCAGCCGGACTTTCTTCTTGCTCTCGTTCTTGACCGGATTCTCTGACCAGGTACGCAAATCCATGAACAGGATTTCTTGTTCGCGGTTGCGCAACTTCCGCCCGTGATAGGTTCCGCCTTTCTTGTTTTGGTTGAGAATCCAAAGCGTAACGCTAATGTCCGTCGTGATGAACAGTTCGCGCGGAAGAATGATGATGGCCTCGACTTTGTCGTTCTTGATTAGCTTCTTGCGAATCTCCACCGTGTCGCCATCTCCCAACGCGCCGTTGGCAAGCAGAAAACCAGCAACACCGTCCAACGGCTTCAGATGGGAAAGGATGTGAAGAATCCAAGCGTAGTTGGCATTCGACTCCGGCGGCGTCGTGTAGTCTGCCCAACGAGCGTCGTTTTTCAGGTTCTCGTTGTACCAGCCCTTCAGGTTGAAAGGCGGATTGGCCATGATGTAATTGAAGTATAACCCTTTGTGCAAATCGTTAGTAAACGAGGAATCGGCCTCTTCGCCAAGGTTGTGACTGATTCCGCGCAGGGCAAGGTTCATCTTCGCCAGACGATATGTAGCCGGTTCTTTTTCCTGCCCGTAGATGTTGATGCGGCTGATATCGCCCTTCTTGGCCTTTACTAACTCCGCGCTCTGGATGAACATGCCGCCAGAGCCACAGCACGGATCGTACAAAGTGCCGTCAAACGGCTCTATCATGGCGGCAATCAACTGAACGACATCGTGCGGCGTATAGTATTCGCCTTCCTCCTTCGTCGCGTTTACGGCAAATTCCTTGAGGAAGTATTCATAGACGCGACCGATCAGGTCTTTCTCCTCGCCAAACACCTTGTGGCTGATCTTGTTTACCTCATCAACAAGTTTTTTGATGTCATTCGCAGCAAGATTCCGGGCCGTGAATGTGCCCTTCACAAAACACCCTTTTAGCGCTTTGCTATTGGAGGCAATGCTTTCCAATGCAGTATCCAGCGCGACATTGAGTGCAGGAGCAGGCGTATTGATGATTGTCGACCAGCGCGCTTCGGGGAGGAGATTGTGAGTGCCATCAGTAAAAGTAGGATCGTCAAGAAACGCCGCCTTGATAGACGGATCATCGAGATTATATCCCTGTGCCGCCAATTCCTTACGCAGGTTCTCGACACCATCCTCGAATCTTTCTCCGATAAAACGAAGGAACACAAGCGTCAGCATCATGTCGCGCTTTTCGAAAAACGAGCCAGAATTACGCGCCTGCCGAAGAATATCCCGACACTTGAACAGAATCGAGTCCAGATTGACCTTCTCTTCAGCTGCCGACTTTTTCTTGCGAGTTGTTGCCATAATCGATTTCTCAAACCTTTTTACGCATTGAAGTTACCCCAAGAGTATCTTAAGCCTCTTGTCTTTCTGCATATCCTTTTTCAATTTGTCATCCATATTGTATAGATGCTTGAGTTCTCTTTGTATTAAAGGCGCAATCCTATTAATCTCATGCTTTAGGTCTTTCTCCAACACTTCTCTTTCTTCTATTGAAGACGTGCGTTGTATCTTCTCCACAATATCCCTAATCACTTTAATGAACCTGGGTTCTTCCCCCATCAATTCACGCGCATCTTGTCTTGGCAATTCAGTAGCATACAGCGCAATGCGGGCAAGATCCCCATCTTGCTGTAGTACTCTTTCCAACTGAACAAACCATGTAAGCAACAAAAAAATCTTTTCGCCAAGCGTCGCATTGTCTTTATCTTGATTTATGGCCGCCATGCACGCCAAAATAACTTCATAAGTATTTGTCATTCGCATGAGTTGGCTCCTCGCTGCCTCATAAGCATCAACTCGCTTGAGGCAAAGCATCTTCTTTAGTTCCAACCCGCTCGTAATCTTTGCAACTATTATGGCCGTTACGAAACCAATAAGCGCAACAAGCACAGCTGATTGTTGACCCAACCAGTCAAGAATCATCTTGAGCGCTTCCATATTCATACTACAAGCAAGTTGTGCACCGTCCATACATGTTTGCCCCTTTATATCGTTACTTTTCGTTTTCAAGACGCACATCCAACCGAACGGTCTCGTTCGGCTGATAGGCGACGATCTGGTTTTCGCTTGTGCTCATTCAACCTTGCCCACGTGATTGCAGCTTGTCGTTGCGGTCAAAGTCTTTGACCGCAAACTCGCCAGACACTCCGCTCTGTTTCGTGTCATTCATTCCCATGCGCATATTATACCATTTCCACAGCTTGCAGTTTTCCTCTCCTCCTTCTCGCCCGAAAGCACAGCAAGTATAGCAAAAATCCGATGACCCTGCACGACAAAGTTCAAGAAAATTTGAACTTCGGCATACTGCAATAAGGCTTGATTCTCTTACACTTGCAGGCGTTACAAAAATGGTAAAATAATGTGGAACTTTGCCCATTGTCAGGCAGGGTTCCGCTGCGATTCATGCCCTGCAATGAACTTATCAAGCTGCTCCTGCAACTTGCTGACGATCTGCAATGACGAATTCAGTTATTTCTTGTCAACGCAAAGGCAATGCCATCTGAAATTTATGCGCCACGCAAACGTCATCATGCGGTTGTAAATCTTGCCGCGATGGTGGCGCGAGAGGAATTCATCCCCGCCACGCCACCAAAACCAGATTTTGACACACCAACCAATGTTCATGGTTTATGAACACTGGACATCACCGCCAAGCCACGACAGAAACAGCTGAAATCGCATAACGCGTTTCTGCTACAATCATGCCCCAGATGAACGGGGTGGACGTCGCACGCGGACTGACCAATCAAGACATCGCAAAGCAGTTTGGCATCACGGAAAACACTTCAAAAGCCTTTCGGGACGCAGGATCGAGATAGAGCGCCGTGCCGTCACCTGAAAGATCATCTTTCATGGTTCGGCGTACACGACGCTTGCGATGCGGATTTCGTTCGGCTCCGTCGAACCTTCGAAGAAGGTCGGCCCCATGAACTTCACAAGCGCCTTGGCCTCGAACGTCTTGCCGTTCATTTCCGGAAGGCTGAACGGCAGTTGCACGGTCCACTTCCGCGTGAGGTACAGGCAGAAATTCCTCTCCGGCAACGTAACGCGGCCAAGGCTGTACCAATGGTATCCGGTGCCATGCGGCCGCGCCCACTGCCTGGGCGCGATGTCAATTTTGTCCGCCGAGTTGTAGATCCCCATCAAAAACGGCATCGTATAGTATGAATCCGGCGTCGGAGTCACCTTTACCCGCACCACCGTTTCTCCGCCAATATCTGAATCCTCCACGCGGTCGATGTTCGCCGAGTCAAGTATCGAGCATATCTCCTTCTCCCCGCACCTGATCTCGTAGAACGGCTTGTCGGACACGCCCTTCTTCGGATGATGCTTTGCGCCAATCTTGCGCCGTATGTCCGCCAGATACGGAGCCAGCCTGCGGACGCTGCCATACGCCCGCTCGACGCGGCGCTCCAACTTCTCGTCGCCCTTAACCAGCGTAGACGCCTCGCCGAAAATACGCTCGAACTCCGCCAAATCGCCGTCTGTCAGGAAATTGAATTCGCCCATAGTCGGGAACCACGGCACAAACGCCTTTCTCTCCCTGCCACGGCGGGCGAGGAGGCTCCTCGCCTCCAAAACCTTCCCTGCGGCCGCTCCGTAGTAGCGGGACATGAAATCCGCGACCAACGGCTTCGGGTCCTGATACGGGTCTTCCATTGCTTTGCATTCCAAACGGTACTTAAGCTCATACATGTCCGCGCATTCGGGATGCTCATGCTCCAGGAAGAATCCCGTTACACCGTTGTCGGCGTAGAAGCGAAACTTCTCGAAGATGTACGGCTCGCTTGGGAATGGGCAACCCATGCCCTTGTCGTCCGTCTCGTACGTGATGCAGTAGTCCCAGACAAAGAGGTTCTTGGCGAACTTGTTCCATCCCTTCACAAGATCGTGGATGGAACGGTTGTCCTTGTCGAATATCCCGGCGGCAAGGTTCTGCCGTGTATTGCAGAATCGCACGATGACATTGTCCGCCGCACGAACGCCTTCGGACGGAACCTCCTCGGAATAGTAATAGGCAAGCATGGAAAAGAACAAGTCAGGATGTTTTACCGCGGCCCTTTCGGCTATGGCATTCACGAATTTGACCTGAAGCCCGGAATGACCATACTTTTTCGTCGCCGCCGCGCAGTTGGCGCATTGGCAATAGCTCCTGCTGTCATTCATCGAGATATCGTAGATGCGCGGCGCGGGAACACCGCGTGCAGCAGCATCCACTTCGCCCTTCGCAATGAAATCCTCAAGGCGACGCGAGAACTCGTCCACAAGTCCCGGACACGTCAAACACAGCTGTCCATCCCAGTGTCCGCCAATCCGCTTACCGCCCACGAGAGAGTACCATTCGGGGTGCTCCTTGCCGTGTTTCCCGAATGGCAAGTACATGTCCCAAGTATGCGCATGGGACGGCGGGCCGTAGGTGAACGCCCCACCCAGTTCGGGAGGAATCAGCGAGTCCCCGTTGTCGTTAAGGCGATTACGAACGGCCGTGCGCGGATCAGACGTCTTGAAGCGCCAGATATTGCGGCAGATGAAGAACGGCTTGCCGCTCCGGTCGAGCGCCTTGAAGTTTAGCGGTCCTGCCGGAGGTACGTCCTCATCGCCGTCCATCCACCACCTCACGCCGCATTCGTCCTCGAGGAAATGATAGACGGCGTAAAGCGTTCCGCGAGTCCCGCCGCCCACGAGCGCCACGTCACGCCCGAACGACTTGACGCACCACTCTTCGTCCTGAAATCCCACCAGCCCATTCTTCTTCGCGAGCTCCGTGTCGCCGACATGGAACACGACCCCGTCCTGCCCGTCGACCGTCAGTCGATTCCCGCCCAGGCACAAGCCGAGATAATGATCCAGCTCCTCGACCGCAGTTTTTTCCCAAGCTTTTGGATTTGTCGGCCCCTCTACCTTGAAGTGCCGTTCTCCCGCCATCGACGAGAAGACAACCGCAAACAGCATGACTGCAAGCACACACGGCTCAGGCAAGGCGAATCTGCAATAAACTCGTTTCATATAATGGTGTCAGGTTCTTCTTGTGGTAGTATTGTACCAAATCTATCCATCGCGCGTTTCTGTTTTCATCTATAAATAGTTATGTTCTTGACCAACTTGCAAACACAAGATGTGATATAATGTCACGCATGAGCGACCAAGGGAAATTCAGGATAGCGATTGACACGGGGACAAACCCCAAGTCAATTCGAGATTGCTGCTCTGGTTTCATGCGTTATGTCATGGAACGCTCGCTGCCGTGGGACATGCGCTTCTTCTCCGATTGGGATCTGCAAGACCGCAAAGCGTGGAACAAGCTCGTTCTAGGATGGAAGCCCGACGGCATCTACCTGAATTCTCCACATGACACTTGCCATGGCCGCTTCAAGCGCATTCCGAACGTCATTGCGTTTGAAAGCCCGGACATGCGGATAAACATGCGATTTCCGCGCCAGACGGTGTTCGTCGGCATCGACAACAGGCAGATCGCCGCTGAAGCGTTCAGACTGCTGGCAAAACGCGGACTCCAACACTTTGCATACGTGCACCCATCGGCCACGAGCGAAGACATCAGCCACTCGCAGGTGCGGGCGACGACGTTCATGCGCATGGCCGAGGACGCCGGCTTCGACTGTACCGAATGTCAGCGAGAAAGACACACGGCAGCAGACTGGGCGTCGTCTCTGGTCGCACTCGCAGCGGAGCTTTCCGCCCTGCCGCGTCCCTGTGGCGTAATGGCCTACAACGATCGAAGCGCGCACGAAGTCATCGACGCCTGCAACTATGCGAAACTGCACATCCCGGAGCAGATTCAGATCGTCGGCGTAGACAATCAAGAGGACATATGCGAAAACATCCTGCCGCGACTGACAAGCATCGAGCCGGATTTCCTAGGGGTCGGGCGGCTCGCCGCGCAAAGGATGGAAGAACTGCTCGCCACGGGCCGGACGCAGAACCACCTGACGTGCGGGGTGCTGCGCATCGCCGAGCGCGACACGACGCGCGACCTGTCTGGCTCGGCCCGTCTCGTCACCGCCGCCGAAAAGCTGATCCGCTCTCATGCCTGCCAGGGGCTGCCGCCCTCGCCGAAGGGCCTGACCGTGCAAGGCCTCGCCGCCTTGCTTCGCGTTTCGCGCAGCCTTCTTGAGATGCGCTTCAGCGCCGTGCGAGGAGAAGGCGTTGCGGCGGCAATCCGGCGTCGGAAGCTGGAGGAGGTCTGCCGAATGCTGACGGATACGAACCTGCCGATCGGCGAAATCGCCGATCGCTGCGGCTTCCCGGCGCAAACCCACCTCAACGCGCTCTTCCGCCGCACGTTCGGCACAACGCTTCGCGCCTACCGGAACGAAACACGCAATCTGCCGTCAAATGGAGTCTTGGCAAAGAACTTCCGAAACTTCCTCGTGTAAAGCCCATCCTAGAAACACTTTCAACAGATGCAAATGTCGTAGCCATCACCTTTGTATGTTGCAGAACAGACATATTGAATGGCCGTGGGAGAAAAACGTTCTTCCCAGAACTCATGACAATGCCCGCAAAGGACTGCTTTTACCAATGTCTGAGCCTTAAGGTATTCAATAAATTCCACCGTCGCCTTATCTGCGCGCTGTTGCACCCTCCGATCCTGCCATTCTTCTCCTTTAATGATATTCTGTGGTTTCCTCCAAGTATTGACAAGACGATCAGGAACACCAATCTGATAAGAACACAGACCCTTTCCAAGTTCCATTTGATGTGCGTAGTGAGCAGGTGTATAGAACGGCACATGACACATAAAGATTATCGGCAGACCTTTTTTCACCTCGGCTTCCATTCTCTCAATCTGATCAAAAGTGAAATTATAATAAACATTGTCGGCCGCGACAAAGTTAATGCCGTTAACAACACGCGAGCAAAAGGCAAGGTCATTCGGATAACTCGCTGAAACCCTTGCGAAGCTGTCGGATTTGTATTTGGCGTCTTCCTTTGCCTCTCCAACATACTTTGAGAACTCATGGTTCCCTGCGGCAACAAACCAATCCCCTGTGCCGAAATAACACTCAGCCAACTTTAGATTTGCATTGGATACAAAATCGATCATGTCACCCGTATGGAGAAGTAGCGATCCGTCACTTATGGCCAGATCTATAGCCTGCGTCAAATAGTGCTCTCCAAACCCCATTTCGGGATACCGTCGAGCGGCCAATTCCACCTTGCGCGGATCATTGTCCGTCCGATCTGCCCTGACGAGATGGGTGTCTGAAACATGAATCGCCCTAAACGCCCGTTCGGCGCCAGCCTCGATTCTTATTTGCTTGAGACTCAATGGCCTGAAGCCGGGAAGCCTCTTACGCCCTCGCGACGAGTCTTCCTCCCACTTGTATGCACCGATGGCCGACGCAAAAAGCGTACTGGCACTCACGGACAAGAATGTTTTTCTGTCAAACATGGCATTCATCATCTGACAGTAATTGACTTTATCTCAAGTGCATGTGTTTTGGTGGAAGCCGCCAGATCATATTCACCAGCAAGCATGATTCTAATGTTCTTGACCAAACGAATGTCTGGCCGCTCTCCACAATATGCAGGCGCACCGTCCCACCCCGCCTCGTATTGCATCGATGACAGCGGAACGACGATGTCCTGCCAATTGTCGGACACGGGCACCATTGCGCTCCATGGACGCGAATCCGATTGCCATATGAGCAAATTGAATGTCGTGCTTGAGACACCTTGTGCTCGCGCACGTACGACAAGGCTTGTTCCAGGCCCAGACGCCGGAAAGAGGCGTGAATATAGCGACCCATCACACGCCATCTGAACGGCGACCGAAACATGTCCCGGTTCTGACAATGAAAGCACCCAGATAAGCCAAGTGGGTTCGCCGCCATCATTCCCCTTTGCGAACCAACGATAATGCCCATTATCTGCAATCCGTGGCAATGGCCTCCATGCTGCGAAGAAATTCCACTCGTCAGGTTGAACGCAAAATCTAACGTCCCCGCAACCGACAACTGTCTCTGTTTCGCCATCCTTGGCGTAGGCAGTCCCAGCCCAGACACCAGAAGACGGCAACGCCGCTACCACATTGTTTGTCCCGTCAACAAGGGTGAAAGACTGCACGGCAGAACCAGACCGTTCAAAACGTATCCCACTTTCATTCGCATATACCGATTGGACCTCCAATGGAATCGGCGTATCCCCTCCCCACTGCTCAGGGAAGTTGCGTACCCGAATCATTGGCGAAACAGCAGTTGGCGATGGGATGATAAACCGAGGGACATCAAGCGCCTTGGCTCGTCGCCGCGCATCAGAGACATCGATACCTGAACGGTAAAAAACATAATCGCCCGGTACGACCTCACACACTCCATCCGTAGCAGAAACACAGGTTCCGCCTTCAAGAGGCACGACACCATATTCTTTTCCCAAATCTGGGATGGCAAGATTGAATTCTAGCTTGTCCGGCAGGGTGACGCGTTTTCTCTCGCTATTGCCAGTGTAAGGATCAGCCAACTCAAAAAACGACGGGTAGGCCTGCACACGCCATACCCCCGCGCCAGCTTTATCAAAGAAATAGGCTCCATTCCCTGACGATGACACGACCGATGACCGGCCGCACCCCCAGATGCGAGTAAGCGAATCTGCTGACGGATGGGAATCAAGCGCGTCAGCAGAATACAGGAAGTCAGAACTTGTCACCATTTGCGAGACATTGGCATTGGCATCCACCTTAAACGGAGCAAAGTAGATCTTGTCACTCGCCGGCTCATAAGCGACTCCTTCTGGAATTCGGCGCATGACTTCAGCCGCGATGGCAAAAGAAATAGCCTTCTCTGGCGTATAAACAAGATTGAAATAATGTGTTGCCCATGTCAAATTGCGATCTGCAATCGGCAAGGGATCATATTGGAAGAGCGCCGCCGCACCAACGCATTCCGCTCGGAACAATTTCGCCATTGCCGGATACATATAGCTGCCAGGGGTGTCTGCCGCCTCAAACTCATATATCATTCGCTTTTTCCCTGGCGCAACCGGCACGCTTTGCGAATAAGTCAAAGTGCTTTGGCGCACCGAGCCAAGCATAGAACCCTGCAATTCATGGCCAGACAAAAGGCCCGTCGGGTACAGACTGGCCGTCGCACCATTCGCCAAGGAGCCATTAACCGCGCCATTTCTTCCGTGCCATGAATTGTAATAAATCAACTTGCACACGCCACCCTGGCGCAAGGCACCGACCATCGCATCTATATATTTGGCAACCGTCTCGTCTGCCGTCCCATCTGGATAGAGTGGTTCGTTTATGATCTCAAACGCAATGACAGAAGGATCTTTCGCATATGTAAAACCCGTGTATCTATTCCGATGCGCAACAAATTCCTTGAAGAATCTTGCCTGCACCGGCCAAGTGTTCGTATTTGTTATCAGTTCCCGAATGTCATAGTAGTCCGAAAACCCGTCCGTATTCCATATTTCCTTGGCACCGAACCAGGCAATCGGCGTAAGTACGGCCCGAATGCCATTTGACGCACAAGTCGCCAACAGAAAATCAAGAAGATCAAGATGTTCGTTATCCCTTAAGGCACCGTCTGGCGTGGAGATCTCACGGTCAAAGCAATGAAGCCTGACATAATCGACTCCGATCCGCTTGAAATGAGCCACGTCCGTCGCAATGACCTCCTTATGGTCGTAGCCATTCTCTTTCAACGTCCGATAATCCGCAGAAAACGGCGGATAATAATTCACGCCGAGCAGACCGGTCGCTCCGAGCAGAACAGCAGCGCTTGGACTCATGGCATCCGAGAGTCAAAAATCTGGCGCCCCCACCGGACACCACAATCTGAAACCGACCGTCGGCGATGCTGTATTGGCTCCATTCAACGTAACGCGAAAGGCGCTGCGGCAAGTCTGGCAAACATCTCCATAAGATCCCCCACGATGCACTCTGGCTGTATTGTATGTCGTGTTCAACGGCCCAACTGGATCAGTCACGGAAATTTCATACGGCCAAGACGGATTGGAATTGGCGTCGGC
Source organism: Kiritimatiellia bacterium (assembly GCA_017403825.1). Lineage (GTDB taxonomy): Bacteria > Verrucomicrobiota > Kiritimatiellia > RFP12 > UBA1067 > UBA1067. The sequence continues at coordinate 25,289 of JAFRDO010000089.1, read as the reverse complement.
ATAGCCGTCAAGGCAAAACTCCGCCACATTACCAAGCATGTCATATAAGCCAAAATCATTTGGCAACTTTAGGCCGACAACATGAGTCTCAAGGCCATTACCTGTGTCTGAATTCTCTTGATACCAGCCAAGCGCATCCAAAGCATCGCTTCGTCCGCCGTATTCCGGCGTTCCCGAGTAGCCTTGCGGTTCCAGTTCCTCGCCAGTATAGAGTGCGGACGGGCAGCCGGCTCGACAGGCGAATTCCCATTGCGCCTCTGTCGGCAAATCAAATTCGATCCCCGTTCGCAAGCGCAACTTGGCTATCGGGCAGTATGAAGGCACCTCATGTCCAAGATTTGGCCACACGCCATGCCACTCGTTGAAACAACCTCGCATCTGCGCCCATGAAAGGTTTTCCAGAGGGCGCATCGCCGAATCTTCCGCATCTTTGAAGTTGCTTGGCGTCGGATAAGTATGATCATACGCAAATCGATAATACTGAGCTTGCGTAAGTTCATACACCCCTATGTAATAATCATTGGTAAAGGTCACATAATGCGGGATCTCGCGTGCCAGGTTGTAATCGTTAATCCGCCTTCCAACCTCCCCTGCGCAGGACCCCATGCGCCAGCGAACACCAGCGGCAGGAATCCTACGCATCACAAGCTTCTCTGTCTTGTATATGGGATTGGCTATGCCGCCCGGTATCTGATCTACAGTTGGATAGTATGAAACAGGGTTGACATTTATGCTATTCGTCACGCCAAGATCAACAACCATGTAATCTGGCGTTGAATTTGTCGGCCATGCTGTGACAACAACCTTGGCATCTGGTATCGCCATATTCGAAAAGCATCCTTGACTTGCCTCGGCCGGAAACATGCGAAACATTCCCGATGCACCAGAGACAAGACGATTGACATCGCCCTGTACTCGTGTCAGATGCCGCCCCCCGATAGATGCATTGTTGGTCTGAACATCAAATGTAATTATGGCCGGCCCGTCCGTCAAATCATAAGTGACGATGCATGAGCTGGCGTCAGGCAACTGTGTCACCTGAACATTGGAGACTACGGGCGCACCAATGGCATGGGCCACAGCAAGCCCCATGCACAACATAAGAACAGTCTTTGCATTCATCTCTCAACTCCTTTCACGAATATTAATGGACGTCTGCAAGTGGAATTGAACAGGACACGCGAAAACCATTCGACTGCGCGGCGCTATTGTATACGGCACCAGGCCTGTAAGCACAGCGCATAGCCATCCACGAATCAGAATAGCTTCCGCCACGCAAAACGCGACTGGAGTTATAGGTCGAGACAGGGCCAATCGGTTCAACCTTTTCCACCTCTGAACCGTCTTGATAACAATCCAGGCATAATTCAGCAACATTACCAAGCATATCGTACAATCCAAAGGCGTTCGGCGCTTTGAGGCCGACTTCATGGTGTGCGCCGTCGGAGTTCTTGTTGTACCAAGCGACCTTATCGAGATTGACACTCACGTCATCACTTGTCGCGGCTGTATCCCTGAAGCCGTAGATCGAGGTTCCAGATCCTGCACGGCAAGCAAACTCCCATTGCGCTTCGGTCGGTATGTCAAAATCAGAAAGGCCAACAAGATCGCGCAACTTATATATCGGACAATAAGACGGAACTTCATGTCCCAAATTTGGCCACACGCCGTGCCACTCATTAAAGCATCCTCGCAATGTTGCGTAAGAAATGTTCTCGGCGGGATGGGCGTCTCCCACAAGACCGCCATAGCGTGTTCCGCAAGCGAGCTCAAGCTGCTTCTGGGTGAACTCGTAGATTCCAATATAGAAATCGTTGGTCAATGTGACAAAGTGAGGGACCTCCCTAGGCGGATTCCATTGATTGAAATCACGTCCCTTTTCAGAGACAGGAGACCCCTTGCGCCACCGAATGCCGGCTGCGCGTATCCTGCGCATCACAAGTTTTTCCGTTTTGTAAACGACAGACGTAACGCCTCCGGGGACTTGCTCTGCATTCGGATAGAACCACCGCCTTTTGCTTCCGTCCAAATCAAGCACCATATAGTCTGGCGGCAAATTGGCCGGCCAGACCGTCAACACGGCATCTGCATTCTTCCGCGATCCTGAAAACTTCAATCTCTGGGAAAACTCGTCAAGCGTCCAAATGATCTTGCAGCTTGAATTCGTGACAAGGACATTAAGATCGCCAACTGCTGACAACAAGTGCGATCCATGTATAGACACACCGTTTGTCAACACATCGAATGTTACAATTGCAGGGGAATCAAGACTGTAGTCTATGTCAATCGTATTCCCGCTTTTTGACAACGTAAACGATGTCGAGACCGGCAATCCCGCCATGGCTGCCGATGCCATGACAATCACAACCGCAACGATGTTGATTTTCTTCATGTCAAAACCCTCATCACTTGAATAAAATAATAAAGCCGGATGGAACAACCTCGGCTCTGGCGTTTATCGTCCGCAACCGCAAATCTATTGCGGACGAAAGAAGCGGCGAGTCCGTGCATGGCGGCGCATAATACTGACTGCGAGCAGATGTGTCATAAACCCATTCGAGGACATCGCTCCAATCAGAAGCAATGGCACTTATTGTCCATGCGACAAAAACCAATGCTACCGTGAGCATTTTACGACTTGTGCGATTGTTCATTGACGGATCCTTATTGCTGAATTGTTTTACATGCGCTATTATATCAGAAAAAGACTATTGCCAAGCAACCAGTCAATTTCATTTCAAGCAAAGATAAATTACCATAATAGGAAACGATATGATATAATACCGGCGATGAAAAAAAATGCACCCAAAAAGATAGCTGTCATTCTAACCGCCTCAGGAATGGCGGGGCGTGACTACCTCCAAGGCACGTTTAGGTATGTAAACACACGTACAGGATGGATGCTTGACTTGTTGAACAGCAACGAGGACTTTGAACACCGCATAAGGGATTACGGACTTCCCGACGGCGTGCTCTCCATAATCCCTCATGAAAAGCAGATGCTCGCCGCACTTCTTAAACTAGATATACCATCGGTCATAGTCGATATTCCGCCTGAAACCTTCAGCTTTTCAGGCAAACGCATATCATTCGTGCGCCTAAACGACGAAATGATCGGACGCACCGCAGCCGAACACCTTCTGTCTCGGGGACGCTTCAATTCGTTCGCCTGCATGATCGACGAGCCACAATTCGGTTACCCCGCCGCACGCGAACGCGGTTTTCGGCAACGGCTTGAACACGAGGGACGGTTCGTCAAGACGCTGGTCATCCCAGAGACGACGGCAAGGGAGCGCGAACGCAAGATGCTGGAACTGACGTTGACGCGACTTCCGCGCCCGCTCGCCGTGTTCGCCGTGCGTGACCGCGCAGCCCTCAAGATCTTCGACGCATGCCGCCGCCTGAAACTATCCATTCCCACTGAGGTTGCCGTGCTCGGCGTGGACAACGACGAGCTATTCTGCGAATCGCTACCGATACCGCTTTCCAGCATCCTGCCCGACCACGAGCAGGTGGGGTTTCTCGCCGCGCGCGAACTGAACCAACTCTTCAAAGGACGCAACGGAGGAGACAAGGTCTTGGACAAATCCGTGAAGGATATCGTTCTACGGGCATCTACGCGCATCGTCCCGCCGGCGGCCCGAATTGTCTCTAACGCGCTCACGTTCATTGAGAAGAATGTCTCGGGATCGCTCAGGGTCTCGGACGTCGCGGCGCATCTCGGCGTATCACGGCGGCTTCTTGACCTGCGCTTCCGGCAGATTCAGAACGAAAGCGTTTTGGATACCATAGTCCGCACAAGAATCGGCAAGATTAAGAAGCGCCTGTTCTCAACGTCAGATTCCATCACGCGAATTGCAAAAGACTGCGGCTTCTCGTCTTCGGCGGCACTTGTCCGGTTCTTCAAGGCCAGAACCGGGCAGTCGCCTAACCGCTGGCGGCAGAAACCGGAGAACATTCAACCGCGTCATTCCGGACGCTCCGCGCTCCGAGGTGAAGACTGACAAGCATCCAAAAAGAGCCGACAAGTCCGGCGAGGTGAACTTGTAGCAAAAGCGGAAATGCGTAGATGGCGCATTGCGCCGGTATCCACACAACCCAATTTGCAATCAAGTTCGGGAGATAAAAGCGACCGATGAAATCCGAAGGCCACTCTTCGACGGTCCGCTTGACGGAAAGATCACGTCCAACCCAGAAGAAGAACACGGAATGGGTCGGTGCGATGACAAAAACAGTCCAGACGAACTGATCGACCGCCGTCTTGCAAATCAGTGTCATCGACTCTAGACTTCCACCGAACAAGGCATCCTGCAGACGGAAGAAAAAGTCTCCCGCGACGCCCCATAGTCCGCACCAAAGCGCTTGGACGCAGGCCGTCAGAATCGGTTTGCGCGGCCGAATCCTTTTTACTGACAGCAGAAACACGCAAGGAATGACCCCACAAAAGAACAATCGGCTGATAAATGCCGCCTTCCATCCGTACTCCATCTGCCATCTTTGGAACGGCAAAAACCACGACTTGACATGCGGCACGCAGAAATAGCCGACCACCAGAACAGCCGCGAACGCCCACAGCGCCATCATCGGAACCATGTTCACCCGCATTGCCGCCCACACGGCAGGCAAAATCACGCGCTTATGCAATCATACCCCCGCTGATGTCATGGAGAGGATTGTCTCCAGCAAAGCATTGCCGATTCAGTGCGCCGCAAGCTTCGCCAGATGCGGCCTGAGGTCGCGCCAGCGATAGTACGGGCCGCAGAACGTCGGAAGACCCGTCAAGACGGTCTCGCGTTCGTTCAAAAGCAGTTTCACGATGCAGTCGCCGGCACTGTTGCGATAGAACACGATCTGAAGATTCGCCGCCATCGGCACGTATTTCCAGAGCGGCCATATCTTCCACGCTTCCGCCGCCGGCACGCGCGCACCCAAGCCATCCAGTCCGATGAAATCCATAAGCGGCATCAGCCCTGCATCATGTCCGAAGCGAAGGTCGGCACACACGCCGCCAGATTTCACGGCCTCGTCGGCGCGCTCGACTATGTCGGACAGCAGATACTTGGCCGTCATTGCGTTGCGGACCCCGAACTCCTCTGAAATGCCCATGGAAACGTAGTAGCGGCAGTCCTGAAAACGGGAGAGCGCAAGCCTCTCTTCGCGCGTGAAGAAATCGTAGATGTCCATTCCGTCAAGCTCCCGATCCAGCGACTGGTACGCGGAGGCGGCGGCGAACAGGTCCTTCACGAAGCGATACGGATCCTTCACCGTCTCCCGCGTGGCCGGGGTATCCTTGAACAGCAGCCGCATGAGACGGTCGGGGGTTGCGAACTTGCGGATCAGTTCGTTTTGCACGTCGGCCATTTTCTCCAGGTCCGACTCCTTCAAGGCCTCGTCGCCGGGACCGTACATCAAATGCATAAGCCTGTCCTTGCAACTTTCGCCCGTCTCAAACGAGAAGTCCAGTTCCGGCTCCATGCCCTTCAGGCTGCATGCGAAGTTCGCCATGCTCGTCAGGCACCTGTGGTAGGTTGTGGCCTGGCACCGCACCTTTCCTCCGCCGGAGAACGCCCCTGGAAACCTGTCGTGCATGCGGCGCGCTAGACGCTTGTGTTCCTCTGCGCCGCGAAGGGAAAGGCACTCGAACATTCCCTGATGCGCGTTGCGGAGCGCCCGGAGCCGAAACAGCAGCGCCTTGCCCGGCAGGTCCAAGATGTCGGCCTTTTCAGCCTCCTCCATCACCGCACAGGCGTTCAGCTTGCTCTCGCGCACCTGGAACCTCGACCCGTGCCGGCCGTAATGGCTGACGTAAAACGGCTTGTAGCCTTCGGGCGGCGGCGTGTCCCGAACGTCCTCGAATTCGTAGGTGTGGTAGATACCTGCGCTCCGCTCGAAGTCGGCGTCAATCGCGGTCTCGTAGAACCGGTCCGCCGCAACGGGCCGCTCAGGCGCGCCGTCGGGACGGCGGCGGCAGACTCCGATGTAAAGCGCATCGCGACGCGGCGGCGTTTCCTGCATGAAGCACGCCGCAGGCCGCTGCGTCGCCTCGTCCCAGCGCACCAGCTCGGTGGAGCCTCCGCCGTCCATGTTGACAGCGTCGCTCGCACCCAGCGACATCATGATTTCCGCAAGGTCGCCGTAGTCCGCGCCAAGGCTCACGCCCTCGTGCCGCCCTTCCACCACCAGCACATAAAGCCAGTGGCGGTCGCTGGAGAGGCCCAGGGCCGTGCGAGGATGCAGGTCGCCGTTTCCGCTGCCAGTCTTGAACAGCGGCTTTCCGTCCCTCAGCACGACTTCCCAGCCCGAATGCGCGATCCACGCATCGCCGATCCGGGACGGATCCAGCGGCGTCGTCAGGATGTCCGCCCCGCCGTCCTTCCAAATCGCGAAGATGCCCTTCACGCGATTGTTATGCTCGGACGACACGACGACGCCGTCCGAGACGTTGAGGCCATGCGTCTGCGCGTACGGGGTGGGGATCGGTTCGGGACACGGCGTCCACAACGCAGTGTTGAACGCCAGAATCATGTCGAGTCCCCTGCCGCCGAGCGACTTCGGCGCACGGGCGTTCGCAAGGAACTCCTCCGCCGTCACGCGCCGCGTCCTCACAATCAGGTTCGTGTAGTCCGGCATCGGACGACCCCATCGCCGGTCGCGTCCGTTTGCGGTGAAGAAGAGCGACTTGTCCGAGAGGTCCACGCGCACCGCCTGCGCCTTCATGAGGCGCGGGGTGTCGTAAGACAGACGTACGAGCGCGATTCCGTCCGACACGCGCTCCGCGGCAGACCAGTCAATGCGGTCCGCCGCAAACGAGAACGACGCCGCGCCGACGAACGCCGCCAGCGCAATGAAAAGCTTTCTTGTCATGTCCATAACTTTGGGCCTGTTAGAAGTTTGTCCTTACCACATCTTCGCCGCGCAACGCGACGAGTTCCTCACGCTTCGCCTCGGCGTCGGCTTTCGTCTTGAACACCCAGAACTCGCACTGTGGAACGTTTCGCCCGATGATGTCGTACACCATGAAGTACCCTGCCCAGGCGATTACGCGCCCCACCCAGCCCGGGCAATGGTCGCAGTAGCGTCCGCACGGTTCGGCATCGTTGTCAAGCACCTTCGAGAGCGACGGGCACGTAGTCATCTTTAGGTGGTAGAAGACGTCGTTGCAGTCGTGGACGAGTTCACAGTTCTCCTCGATGCGTATGCGCTCCCAGTAGTCGTACATGCCCTGCAGCCCGTCCCGCTTGAACGCGTCGAGCGTGAAGTACGCCTGACGTTTCGCCACGCACTCGTAATAGCGGTCGAGGGCGTCCGGACCCTGCTTCTCGAGATACTTGAAGATCTCGTTGTAGAACTTCACGAAATGGTCGCTGGGGATCATGATAGGTAAGAGTTGAGAGTTGGAGTTGAAAGTTGGTGTTGGAGTTGGTGTTGGAGTTGAGAGTTGGTGTTGGAGTTGTAGTTGGAGTTGTGAGTTGGAGTTGGAGTTTTATGCCAAGAGCGCCGTGGTGCCGGATCATGTTTTCTTTCGCAAGACCTGACGGCAGGAGAAGTCTCCCGTCTCCTCAAGCACGATTTCGTAAGGCGAGCCGGAGCAGAACGCCTCGTTCAGGATGCGCGTCGCCGCACAAAGCCCCTTGCCTCCGGGAATCTTGCGGACCTCAAGGTGCTTCAGCGCCGCGCAGTCCCTAACCGTAAGCACCGCGCCGTCCGCCGTCTCCTCCAGGGAATAGTCCGACCCCTCGCGGTCCAGGTAGTACCGCCACCATGCGATCAGCTCGGAAGGGTCGCCCGCCACCAGCTTCTCGTGAATCGTCCTGTACACCTTCGTGCCCGTGTTGAAGAGCACTTCGCGCAACGCGTCCTCGCCGTAGTTGTCGCGCACATAGTTCGCGCCGTCCAGGATGGAGGCGTGAAAGTCCCGGTGCAGTTCGCCGCCGGACTCGTATCGCAGCTTGCCGTTTGGTTTCATGGCAATGATTATACCATAATATTTGATTCAGATTTCAGCGGCTTTGCGCTTCACATGTCACCTGCCGAACCCTCGAAATAAGGATTGAGCGAAACAGCGTTGATTCCAAGCTCCTCGCCCACGTTGGCAGCGGCATTGCCGAACGAGACCTCCGCTTCTGCGGCTCTGGCGGTGAATACGATATGATGCAGGTTGACGCGCGCCACGTTGTCGTTGAAGTCATAGCGCCCCTTCACGCGCTCATCGACATGCACCCACGAAAGGTCCTTGCGCACCTCCGCGCCCCCGCCGAGCGTCACGTCTATCCCGAAACGGCGCGGCGCAATGCGGTTCGCCTTCACGTCCTTCACGTCGAAGGCGGTGAACTGGAGGCAGTAGGTGCGGCCCGGCACGAGCCCCGTCGCCGTTTGCGAAAGCGTCGCAGGCGCACCCTCCTCGCGCATCAGCACGGCAAACGTGTCGCCCACGCCGCCGTTTCCGCCCCAGCGGCACTGGCTGCGCCGCGCGAAATCGGGATACGAATCGGTGCGCACGTTCCCGGAGGCGTGCCACGGCTCGAGCGAACCTGTGAAATCGCCGTTGGCCAGATGCCCTGGACGATAGCGGTAGCCGTAGGTTTCCGAAAGCATGTTCGTGTGTCCCTGCACCACATAATGCCGCATCAGGGCGAAGCTCCAGCGCTTCAGTTCGTCGTCCGCGTAGTTGCAGCCCCAATAGCCGACCGCGCCGAGGTCGCGGCACGAGGGGTCGTTCGCCGTCAGGTTGAGCTGCATGTCGAGGTAGTATTTGTAATCGACTCCGGGATGGTGCGACAGCGTCAATATCGGCATCTGGTTAAAATTGCCGAAGACCGCGCATGAGGACGCCACGGAAAGCGGATGCCAAGCGCGGTACCGGTCGAACGTGTCCGTCACATAGCGCTTCAGGTAGGTGCGAGCCTCTTCCTCCGACTCGCCCGGCGTGCGGCAGTACATCTCGAACAGCAGCTTGCCGCGCCCGCGCGACGCATTGATGCTCGTGGAGATGAACGCATGGTCTAGTGACGGCGTCATCGGCTTGCCGATGATCCACGTGTAAATGACGCGTTCGGGCGAGTTCGCGAAATCGTACGCCTTGAGCCCCTTCTGGTAGGCGGCGATCTCGTGCGGACGAGGGAAGAACTGCTCGTCGCACGTCACACCGGCGTATTGCGGTCCCGTCATTCCGGCGCAACCGGCCAGCGCCTTCTCCAGCGCGTCCGCCGAAAGCCCCACCGTGTTGAGGTTGGCGACCCACCGGTATCCGCGCGCATAGAACTGCGGAATCGCATCCGCCGGGATCGTGCCGCCGTTCTCGGTGGTGACAGCCGGCAGCACGTGCCGCTCTTCGTACGGCCAGTCGTAACGCGGCCCCTTGTTCATCGGACACTTTGCACAAGGAGCGTAGCTGAGGATCTCGGCGATCGCCCGCACGACAAGACTTCCTTCGCCATCGCAGCTCGCAACGACGTCGTGCGGCCCCACATCCACCAGACGGAACGTCTCAGAACGCGGCGTGCCGTTGTCGATGACCTCGTGCCCGTCCAACGACACGCTCACCTTGCCCCGCCGCTTTGCCGCGATGTAAAGCCATCCGCTCCGCGGCGCAACGAACGCAAAGCGCTGCGGTCCGCTTCCGTTCGTCAACGGCACGGAGAGAAGCTCCGTCGAAAGGTTGTTGAGCCGGCGTCCGCAGGAAGCGGGAACGGACGGCGCTTCCACGGTGCGGAAGGTGAACTCCTCGCGGCACGATTCGCGTCCGCTCGTTCGCTCCACGCCGCGCACCGTCATGACGCCACGCCCGGCGCCCTTTGGCAACATGACGGTCATGGGGTCTTTCGTAACGGCCACGCGGGATTCACCTTCGCCATCGCTGGCGCTCAGCACAAGGTCGTAGTCTTGCAATCGTCCGGACGGCATCTTGCCGAAGAACCGGAACGTCACCTCGCGCCTTGACTTCGGGATCTCCCACAGTAGCGGCGAGATCGGGACGAACCGCGGTTCGTTCGCGGCGGCGGCGAGCGCCGACGGCTCCGTCTCCGCAAGCGCGACGTCGTTCTCCGCCGTCAGCCGCGCATCGGCCACGTCAAACGTCCCCGTGAAGCCGGACGCGAAGAAGATCACCGAATGCGTATCGTTCGCGTCCAACGGCTTGAACCGGCAGGACATCTCCTTCCACTCTCCGGCCGTGTCTTTCGGGATGTTCCCGACGGCCACCGCCCGCTTCCATCCGCCGTTTGCGACGACAACGCCTGCATTCCCGTAATTGAAGTCCTTGGTGCGAACCTTCACCGAAAGCTTGTAGACGCCGTTTGACGCAAAATGCAGGCTGCCTTGCCGCACTGAAGTGTCATGCGGCGCCGGCGCGTCGGAGGAAAGCCTGAAATACGGAAGTGAGTCGGGGCCGCCAGTCGGCATCCATTTCACAAGCTTCCGGTCGCGCACATATACGGACCAGCAGACAGGATAATCCGTCTGGTCAGCCTCCAGCTTCCCGTTCGACAGTATGTTCTCGCCTGGCTTGACGGCGGCGACGGCCGACGCGAGTGCGAACACGCCCGACAACGCGACCTTCAGATTCATCTTAATTTTAGCACAGTGCCGCGCTTGACCCAGTTCTTAAGCCTAAACACGATCTGCGCCGCCTGCGAAACGCCCTGCGCCCTTTCGCGAGGAATGATGCCGAAGTTCCAGGCGCACTCGGGATCGTAGGCGCACGTGTGGAACGTAATGTGCGAATCGCCCTTCGCCTTGGCCGCCGAGATGATTGACGCAACATCGTACTCGAACACTTCCCCGCCGAGCAGTCTGGAAGTCACGTTGCCAACCGTGTTCACCTGCCCCTCCAACGGACGCTTCGAATCTGGGTGGTTGCCCCGCGCCTGCGGTGTTGACCACTCGTTGTCGAACACGTCGTTCCATGATGGCGCGTTGGCGTCCGTCCACTCGAAGTCAGGGTAGGTCAGCACCCAGAACAGCTCATTGCCGCTGTAGTACTCGTCCGGCCCTGTCGTATAGAACTTCAGCGTCGCTGTCTTGAAGTTCTCCGGCACTTCCGAAAGGTCGAAGCGATAGAATCCCTCGCGGATGCCTCCATCATTCTGCGTGTACTTGTGCACGACCGAGGTTGCCGTTCCGTTTTTAGCATCTTTGTCTCCACTGAACACAAACGTATCGGCGCAGGCCATTACCTTCACCTCCGGCGTGAAATCAAAGGACTTCGTGACGCTCTCTCCGCTTGTCGTTTCGGTGATGCGATAGGTGTGCGTCTCGTACGGCTTGGCCTTGGCGTCAAGGCAAGTCGCCGCCGAAAGCCCAGTGGCTACAGTTGTCCACGCGCCATCCTCCATCCGCTCGACCGTATAGGCCGCCCCTGACGCCGCGCCTGGCGCCCATGTGAGCTTGAGAGCAGGCGTTTCGCCGCTCCTGTCGAGCGATGCGTGTACGTAGCTTCCAAACGTTGCATCTGGATCGGGGAATATCAGAACAGCGGGATAGGAACTCTCGCCCTTGTAGAACTCCGGCCACGTCTGATGGCTGAAGAGACCGAACGTGATCATCTTGCCCGCAACAGCGGCGGCACGTGCGGCGGCCGTCACGTCAACCTCAAAGTAAGAACTTCCCTTATTCTGCGTCAGCTTGACATTCGCGATTTCACCCGGAATCTCTGTTTCCGACGTTACTACCAATGGCAATGAGAACCACGGTTTAAGCGTATTGTACGTGAGGTTTGTCGCGCTCCACGGATCAGTCGTCCACGCCGTCACGCGCAAGGCGTCCTCGCCAGCCGCGATGGTATTGTGCGACAGGACACGGAACCGCACATAGTCCGCATTCTCCAATCCGGACGGGTCGAACATCATGAGCCCGTGCTGCGCCATATTGCCATTGGATCCGACCTGCAGATAATCCCAAACCGGATTTCGGCCCAGCATCCATGTGAAATAAGCCGTGTCCTTCCCGCTTCCAGTGCCGACAAACGTCTCTTGCAAAGACGTCCGCGTCGTGAGCGGAGCATCATGGAACGGTTCTAACGCGAGATACGGATGCCATACGGCATTCGCGTAATCCCTTGTGTAGCAGATGAAGAATCGCGGATCGGCGTTCTGGATCGTGATATGCAGGGACATCGTCGTCTTGCCGGCGGCAAGGGCTTGGTTCACCAGCGGTGCAAGCTCGAAATCGCAAAACGCGTCGGCACCTGGCGACGGCACCCGAATTGCGTTCCCGGGCGTCGTTTCCGCCCACGCTGCACCCGGCGTCACGCCAGGCGGCGGGTTGTTCCATGTCACCGTACTCTCAGACCAATTGTCATCGATAATCTGGAACTGAACCGTGTTGCCCGTCTCCGCCTGATTGTTTGTGCGGACACGCAACTTGGCCGAATTGACGGACGCGCTAGAAATGCCGGAAAGATCGAACTTCATGAATCCCTCGCGTGCATTCTTCTCCACGACAATGGCTCCGCTACGGGAGGCTTCATTTGCAACGACTCCAAAATTGGAATTGGGGTTCGTCCTCTCGATGAACGCGTCCTCTATCAGCCGCATGCCTCCTTCTTCGCCCTGAAACTCCAGCACCGGATGAAGCGTCGTATCGTCGTGATTGGAGGAGGCAAAAGAAAGTGGCTTATCATCACCGCTGCCAACGTCCCAATAAGTATAGATATGGAGCGAGAGGCGTCCGCGCGGAGCGGCGGCCTTGACGGCCTCCGTCACATCTACCGTCTGCCATGTGCCCTGTGATCCAGCGGGTACTTCAAGATACCCGGCAAGCGTCACGTCGTTCGTCGCTAGAATCGGCTCACGAACGCGGAACTCGTCTGGCAGACTGTTCCACGTCACCGTCGACTCGTCCCAGCTATTGTTGCGCATGATGCGGAAGAAAAGTGGCCATTTCACCCCTTCCTTAACTCCGCACTGCGTAACATAGAACCTGATCCTCGCTGCCGTCACGTTCGCAAGACCCGAAACGTCGAACATCATGCAGCTTTCTCGGTTGTTGCCGGCAATGAGGCCCTGGTTCGATCCGAAGTTCCCACCGGGGTCAATATCTCTTACGAACGCATCATGCAACGGCGCACGGGAACTCCATTCGCCGTCGGCCAAAGCCGCTCCGCAGACGGCAAACGCCGCCACACAGCTTGCGAGTAGTCGTTTCATGGTCATTCTCCTTAAAGTATCTAGTCGTATTATACAACACTCCCTTGCGAATGTCTATTGCGATTCCCATGAGATTTCGCGCGCACGGGTGCGTAATTCACCGCGCGCCATTCCTGTTCAAGATAGAAACTCCGACGGTTGGCAAATGGGGCTCCGCTACCGCGTCGCCTTTGCTCCGCACATTTCAACCTGCGACATATCGCTTTTCCATGCTGTTATGACTGGGGGAAGAGTCCCCCAGACCTCCTTTGCCGAAGGCAGACCCTAAACATGCACAATGAGGAGCGCCTTAGCGCGGCTGGATGGCGCGGAGCACAAGGCGGAACGTTAGAGAGATGCGCCCTTCGCGCACGGGCAATTTTTCGGCAATCGGTCTTTTGACGCAACGCCGCGCTTACGACTTTAACACAAAGTCGATGATGCGATTGGCGTATGGAACGGAATTGACGTTGGCAACGCCCTTGAGGGCAAAGTCGAAGAAGTAGCCGATTTCCCTTATACAGTATTCGTTGCGCTCCTCTGCGAGGTCGATCCTCTGTCCGCCCTTCAGAAAACGGATCTCAGCCTTGATGAAGTCGCACACGACCGTGTCGTCCGGCGTGTACAGCTCTATCTCTCGGCGCGGCATGCGTCCGTAGTAGTCGAGATGGAGCTCCAGCGTCTTGTCCGGATACTTGCCGACGAACGAAACGCCGTCCGCGCTCTTCAGCTCAAGATGCGAGAACTTCCCGTCCAGAAGGCAAGACTCCTGTGGCATGCCGAACAGCGTAAAGAGGTAGTCGAACTCGTGTATGAGGTCCAGCTTCACGCCGCCCGCCCCCTCCTGCGCGGCGTATGTGCGGCGGTAGTCCGTGCCGGGGCGCCACTCCGGCAGGTACGACGAGCAGATGGCGCGGGCGCAATAGACCTTGTTCTGCGGCACGAACCCGGCGAGAAAGCCGTATACGCGTGTGTGCCGTATCGGACAGGCCACGTAGAACCTTCGCTCGTCGGCGTAGGGAGCTATGGCATCGGCGGAGAGCGCCTTGGTGAAGACCGGCTTCTCGACGAAGAAGAAATCCGCCTTGTCCTTCACCTCCTCCAGCGTCTCTTGGTGGAGCTGCGACGGATTCGTGACGAAGATCATGTCGTAACTGCCGATCTCGGCAGGGGACGCAAAGCGACGGCGCACAAGCGGCCGGGTCGCCGCGTCGAGATAGTCCAGCTCGCGCGGCTCCACGACGTCCGTCGCCACGTCGATTCCCCTCGCCGCCGCGACGGCATGCACGTTCTTCAGGTGCCGCTGCCCGATCGAACCCAGGCCTATGATGCAGACATTCATGAAACATTCCCCCTGTCGTTGCTACATAGTATGCCATAATGCACAGGCCAGGTCAAGGAGCGGCCCAAAAACGCAATGTTTCAAAGATTCCAAATGAGCCTGTGACACCCGAAGAAAAACTTAATTTACCCCCTTGTAGTCTAATCCGCAATATGATATACTACTCATCGTCAAGACATCAGGAATTGAGGAGCCGAAAGGCGAATCATACCAACCGAGTCGGAACACCACGGTGGTTCCCGCGAGTTGCGGGGATGAGCCCGAAAGGGAAAACATGTTCCAGAAGGTCGCCCGTCTTGACCGCAAGGTGGGCGGTCTTGCGTTTGCGGGGGAATGTCCCCTTCCTGTGAATCTTGACTAAAACGAAAGGAAGCAAACGATGAAATCAAGCAAACAGAACACGCCGGACGGCGAACGGGTCATTTCCGAATGCCCGTTCGATACGGAGATGCTGGAGGCGGCAAAAGCCGAGTTCCTTACGAACCCGGGCTGGAAGAACATCTACGACAACGCCCCCGAAGGCGCAAAACGACGTCTCGAGGTCTCGTTCCTGTTTTCCTTGAACCACAAATCCTGGGACGGGCATCCCGACTTGTTCGGCAATTACCTCGAATGGCGCAAGGCCGTGGAACGGGACATGACAGGAGAGGATCTCGAATACATGGTGCGTAACATCGACAATCCCGCTGCAATCGAACACTACAAGGCGCTGCTCAGAGACCGGACGCAGGGAAGGCATGTCGACGACGGACCGAAGCTAAAGTCGTACGATGACTTCTTCGGAATGCTCGACGCCCTCGGGGAATTCAAGTCATATGACTATGACGACGAAACGAAGCGGGCAATTTTGTCCGACTTCATCCCCGTCCTTGAAAACAGCGGCGACCCGCTTGCGACGCATCTGGAGGACATCCTCGCGACGGCAAAGCTGAAGGAGGTGCGTGTCTATCCGAAGGACGAGACGATGTACGTCCGCGTCGAGGTGCAGTTCCTGACGGAAACCGCTGAATGGAGCCAACCATACCAGATGGTTGCAGCGTGGGACTGCTTCAACGACTTGAAAGGCTATGCGTTCCCCGTCGGCAAGGGGCGGAGGACGGAACTGCCCGTGGAGCTGGAGGAGGCGGAGAACTCGGTACAGCGCGAACGGCGCATGGCTCTCATGGCCGCGCGAATAGCAGGATAACTCTTCAAGAGACAAGTCAATCGGAAAGGATGAAAACCATGAACGAAGTCGGATTCAACAAGGAATACACAATGCTGCAGCTGCGTTATGGCGCGCTGAAGGAGCGCGTCGCAAACCAGATCGAGATGCTGCACTCGCTCGTCTGCACGACAGGCCCAAACATCAAGGCCCGATACATGATGTTCGTAGGACGCCTTGAATACAAGGCCTACGAGCTCAAGGTGGAGTTCAGCCGCTGGAAACGGCGTTTTGCCTTGCGCCAAGCCGCCCTGAACCGCGGCGAAACGCCAGACCTGGCCGCAATCGAGGCGACGCTAAAGCGCGAATTCGCGGAATTCCTGAAGGAGATGAAGCGTCGCTCGGACGAGATCAAGGAGAACGCGAAGCTGTTCTCCTCCAAATGCCTCTCTGACAAGGAGGACACCGCCGTCAGAGTCGCGTACCTCAATGCCGTCAAAAAGCTTCATCCGGACCTGAACCCAAACCTCTCAAAGGCCGCGCTGGACCTTTGGAACGAGATACAGTCCGCCTACGCCAAGCGCGACTGGGAGGCGGTGCGGCTTCTCGCCGCGCTCGCCGACAGCGTCGCGGACGGCGTGGAGGACTTCGCGTCCGCTCCCGACGCCACCGCGGCGCTGCGCGAGGCGTGCGAGAAGCTGGAGACAAAAAGCCGCGAGCTAACGGCGGAGACAGTCCGCATCCAGAAAAACGCGCCTTTCACCTACAAGGAGTTCCTGGACGACGAGGAGGCCGTCACCGCACGGCAGAACGAACTGAAAATCGACATCGCCGAGCTCAAGGCGAAAATCGCAAAGTGCGAGGAGGAGTGGAACAATGGCTAACGAACTTGCCACTGTCGAGGAAAACTGGCTGGAACTGGCCGACAAATTCAAAGACCTGCCCATGCCGTTCGAGAAGACGGTGTTCCTGACGGAATGTCATCTCGCGGGAACGGCGGAAATCGACGACATGCTCGTCCGGACGAAGGAAGTCAAGAAGGGAACGCAGCTCGTGCTGAAGCGCGCGGCGGCGGACGTGCAGGACGAGAGGGCTGTCGCCGCGCTGACCGCCGGCGGCGTCCTGGTCGGTTACGTGCCGCGCCGCTACGCAGCCGTCATGGCGCGGCTCATGGACGCCGGGAAGGCGCTCTCCGCGAAGGTGACGGAGAAGAAGCTGGAAGGCCACTGGCTTGACCTGACTGCCGCAATTGACATGAAGGAGGTGTGACATGACGCGCTCGTTCGACATCTACGGCGACCTCGAGGACGCCTACGACAAGGCCGACCGCAACGGCGACGTGGAGGTCATGGAGACGTTGGACGTCTTCCGGCTGTGGAGCGAGCAACCACGCGCAAGCAGCTCGTTCTTGCACACGATCCTACGCGCGATTCAAGGCGATGCCGAAGCCCAGGGCGACGTCGGGCATGCGTTTTTCTGGTCGGAAAACGACATTGGCGACGATCGTGAGAAATGCGAGTGGCTGGACAAGCCGAATCTGGCGCAATACTGGTACAACCTTGCGGCAAATGCGGGCTGCGCCAACTCCCAAAACTACCTTGCCGCCCTCTATTGTCCGGAACTCGAGCCGTCGAACGCGTTCAAGCTCGGGCGTTTCGCACGCGGCTGGTGGGAGGCGGCCGCCGACCAGAAGCTTCTCAACGGGATGCGCAACCTCGCCCGCTGCCTCAGGTGCGGCAAGTGCTGTTGCTGCAAGGTCGATGTCGCCCGCGCCGAAACCCTCGAAGCCGAGGCCGCGCGCATGGAGACGGTTTCCAAGGAATGATGCCTCGGAAGTTCGTCAAGCGCAAAGGCACAGAAAAAAAAGAAACAGAAAGGAAACTGCACAGACGATCACAGAACCAATCCCAACAACGCCTTGCCGCCCGTATAGGCAATGGCCAACGAGAAAACAAGCGCAAGGCCCAGTCCCGCGTTGGCGAACGCCCCGGCGCGATGCGCCCCCATCAGATCCTTTCGATTCAGCAAAAGAAGGATTGCCAGCACTGTCAGCGGCAAGACAAAGACATTGGAAATCTGCGCGGCAATTGTCACTGCAACGGGATTTCCGCCGAGAGCCGGAACGACAAGCGCCCACATACAGGCTACAAGGCAGATGACGCGGAAAAGCGGCGTGTTCGTCTCCATCTTGCCGCTCTTGTAGTCCGACAGGAGAATCGGCGCGACCATCAGGATCGGGAAGATGGACGAGAGACCCGCCGCCAGGACGCCGAACATAAAGATGACGACCGCCGCCTTGCCCGCGAGCGGCTCGAGCGTTCCAGCCATGTCCAGAATCTTGTCGATGCTTTTTCCATGCGCCCACAAGGCGCCCGTCGCCACGAAAACAATCGAGCCGGAGATGACGAACATGACAAACGCCGAAAACCACGAGTCAATCCGCTGCTTGCCGATGTCGTCCGCAGTCAGTCTCTTTTCGCGGATGATGAGCGGACGCGTCACGAAGGTCGGCGCGGCCATCGTCGTCCCCACAAAAGCCGCAAGCATCAGAAGCGACTTGCCGTCCTTCGGCAAAATCGGCGTTGTCGCCTTCGCCAATGTCGGCGCATCCGGCATTGTCACAAAAACGCTCGCCAGAAAAGTCAGCGTCATGATGCCGACAAAGAACGCCAAGATCGTCTCGAACGCCGAATAGCGTCCGATCATCAATAACGCATACATCGCAAGCGATATGCCGACAGCGATTGCAAACGGAGGAACTTTGCCGCCGACCATTTCCGAAATAGCACCGGACGAGAGCGTCAGTATGCCGCCGAGACACGTGTACTGACCCATCACCACCCCTGCGAAGACGAGCCACGCGAAGACCTTGCCGCACGGCAAATGATCCCGAATCGCCCGAAGCGACGTCTCGCCAGTCACCGCCGCCATCCGCCCGTAGGCCTCCATCAACACGCCCGAAAACAAGCATGAAAGCGCCAGCACCCAAAGAAGTCCCAGCCCGTAATCCGCTCCGGCCTTGGCCATAGAGGTGACCGATCCAGTCCCGATCGTATAGCCAATCGCGAATATCCCAGGCCCCAGACAAGCCAAAATGGTTTTTAATCGTTGCATCCGCATTCTTGATTACAAGATGATGCCATTATCCCACGCCTATGTTTTCACTAATTACGGCTCCGCCGGCGCTTCACCGGGCATCTTCTGGTACCACACCTGCGTCTTGTACACGATAACCGTTATCGCACCCGCCTTGATCGTCACGAATCCGTCGACATCTGGCTTCACATACCCGACCTGCGAATACTGCTGCCCGCCCGGCGTCTTGCAGAACGTCATCCAGTAGTCGGCCTTTGCAATCATTGCCAAGGAAAGCGCAACTATCAACACTATTTTCTTCATTTTGTCCCCTCCTTTTCATACCACTCCGAAAACGGGTTAACAGCTAGATTATTGTTTTTGTAGCGGTGATCGTCCGTGACCTCACGGCCGATCCATTCTGGCAAGGCGACGACGGTTTTTTCGTCTGGCAATTCAATTTCCGCCGTGACAAGAGGTGCGTTCGCGCCGAAGTATTCATCCACTTCCCACGCCAGCCCCGGCTCTGCGGCGAGAATGCGATAGCGGTTCTTCTCCACGAGATCCCCGCACATCGTATCGAGGATCGCTTCGGCGTCGGCAGGCGGAATCGAATACTCGAATTCATGGCGCACAAGCCCGACGGCATGATCCTTCAGCGTAATGAACGCAACATCTCCGGCGACCCTAACGCGCACCGTCGTGCCGTCCTTAGTCGCCACATACCCCTGGCGAATGCGCACAGGCTCGGCCAACACGCGCCACGCCTCGCCTTTCACCAGAAACTTTCTCTCAATCTCTAATGACACGACCGATTTAAATTCTTTCTAACGGCCCTCATCTGGCTTTACACTTTCACTCATCTTCCTCTGCACCATCTATCTCGTATGGCTCAAACTTAAAACCGGCCTGTTTTGCCTTGCTCTCCGCCCAGGTATCAAAGGCGGACTTGTTCGCCTGGTGCCAATCGCAGCACACATAGAACATCTCGCCATTGAAATTGAACTTCTCCAGCCAGTACCCTTTGCCCTTTGGCTGGTCACCATTGGCTTTCTTTAGCAACGGATGCGGAATCTTCAAGAGTTGCTTGCACCATCCAGCGTCTGTAAGCTGGGTGAGTTCTTCATGGGAGAATTCAATCCCCGATTTTTCTAGGGCACGCATGAAGATTCTCACGTATGTAGGATGGTAGATGGCATGTCCGTCTTCGTCAAAATAATCGGAATGGATCGCGTACTTGCCATCCGCCTTGATGAGCGACAGCGTCTCGTCCCTCTGCGTCGTTTTCAGAAGAACCGTCGGCGTGGCCTTAGGGATTGGCGGGCGCTTGATCTCATACGGCGCGTTCATGGCACCTTCCACCTTGCTCAGCCCCATGATCGGGAAGGTGCTGCCAACCGCAACGTTCGGCTGGACTCCCAGGCAATCGACGAAGAAACTCATGATCTGCGCGAAGGTGGCCGTGCTGTGTCCGCAGTAATGGAAATATTCGTAAAGCTCCCACCAATACGCGTTCTCGCACACTTCCATCCCTTCGTACGATACCCTGGGATAGTCCTTGTAGCACAGACCGCCCGCACCGACATCACGCATCATCATGTAGAATCCAAGCTTCGGCAAATACTTATCTGCGGGCAAATCATCCTTGTGCCGATGCCATATCTTCCATACGTCAACGACGCCAAAACCCGTTTTCTCCACGTACGCCTTGAGCTCCTCACCGGCTTTCTTGAGTACAGATTTCGTCTCGTCATCTTGGAAGAACGTGTTGAGGGAATAGCGCGTTCCGCCCTCGCCCCTCTTGCCACGCAAGAAACCGATGATGCGAGTTCCATCACTGTCCAAATCCCCTCCATTGCTCAGGCACCCGCGCACATTCCCTTCGCCGACATCGGCATTGGCATGTTTCTTTGTGCACGCCGATATGATCTCGTCAATCGTCAAGCCGTCCCGCCCGGCTTCCTGAAGAACCGCCTTTATCGCCGCGCGCCGCATTTCCGTGCTTGTCGGCGGCTTGTATGCCGCCACCCAGTCATAGCATCCGTCCCTGTTCCACGCCACAAGCCCAGTCTGCGGATTGACAACCATCTCAAATCCAAGTTTCTCCAGAACAAGCCCGAGGCTGAACGCCGTCGGCTTGATCCACCCGAAGGCATTGGCTGCGGATTCGACGATCTCTGCCTCTGACGCCTCCATGCCATGTGCCTCAAAGAAACCGGCCGCCCAAGCTGCAAGATCCGAGAATCCGGTTGCCGAACGCGCTTCCTTCAGGGCCTTAAGTACCTTCTTTCCCATCTGGCGAACACACTCATGCGTCACATGTATGCATTTGCCAGTCTCCCGCAAGGTCTCGCACTTCGTCACATCCAGAAGTCCGAGGTACATCCGCATGACCGCGAAGTATGCGTCATTCAGCGAAATATCACCTTGTATCGATTTGAGAATCATGTCCGAGAGCGAATCAAACTCGTTCGCATGCTTGGCGAACACCCCGGTGGGCGTCCAGACAGACCCGTCCCGGCATGCCTTCACAAGCGTCATGATCGCATCCGCCCTCTTCTTCGCACAGTTCTTTTTCGCTAGGAGGGCTTTCCGCGTGAGGCCGGCGACATCTCCGGCGCGGCAGCCCGGACACAACGACTCTATGATGTTGTGGCACTTTGTTCCAAGTTCTTTCAGCCGCCATCCCGGAATCGGTTCGTTCGCGTGCGGAACGTCATTGAAATCTGGCGGGATCTCCTCTTTGACCTCATCGTTCTTCTGCGGAAGGGGCGGCGGGACATCGCGCCTGCTTCCGCAGTCAAAAAGCTCACGGACGATTTTGAACTCCTCGACTTTCGTCTTGCCGATGCCCGGAATCGCCCACAACCGCTCCGCGTTGAAATCAAGGAACTTTCCGTAGGTGTCAATCCCCGCCTTGGCAAGCAAGTTGCGGAAGGCGTTGGATCCGAACTCCCTGACGATCTGGAAGCTCTCCCAGTCACTCTGCGCCCTCCTGAGCGCCGCCTGCGCCGCGCGAACTTTCACGCAGTCATGATACGCCGCCAGCATCATACCGCACCTCTGCAAAATTATTACTCACACTCTTCATCTGTCAGAATTGTAGCGCGAAAGCGATACTTGCCTTTGCCATGTCCCTTAACCGTATCAAGCAAACGATGTTTTAGCATTGCATTGATCAAGACACCTGCAGCAGTTATCTCCAAACCCGTCTCAGCCATGATCATTGATCGCCCAAAAACAATGTGCGTTCCAAAGGTACACAGCAACTTATGGATGTTTTCAGCTGTTGGATGTGTTAAATTATACTTTGATGCCAAGGTCTCAATTGACGGTTTTTCAAATCCAATTGACGGTTTTTCAGGCCCAATTGACGGTTTTTCAGGCCCAATTGACGGTTTTTCAGACCCAATTGACGGTTTTTTGAATGGGAACCGAATAGGATCAAGCTTCTTCAGTGAGACGGCTATGACAAAACTATTGCCCTCAACGAATACCGGATCGGCCCCACCATAGTCCTTGCAGTACTTGTAAAGATTGCGGACTCCCGAACCCAAACAATCAGCACGTCCTATCTCCCGGAAGAATCCTGCGATGATGGGATTCTTCGCGCGCGGGCGAACGTTCTCTGGCGTTATCCGTCCATCCTGCATGGGATTGCACGGATTCGATGTATACATCCTCTCACGTTCAATGACAAACTCGGATTTGTCCAAGCTCGTGTACTCACGATGGATCAGCAGATTTGCCACCATCTCGCGGACGATGATCTCACGCAGATTAAGCCGTTTGTCCTCCTCAAGAAAGAAAGGCGCGGGCAGATGCTTGCGTGAAAACTCCAAAAGTTCGTCATAGCTTTCAAGAAGATTCGTGCGGACAATGCGCCGATCGTCGTAGCGATCAACATTCACTACGCGCAACAGCGCATCCGTTTCATATTGCGGACAAATGCGCATCAGCGTTTCGTCCTTACCCAAGAGCAAGACCGCAGCCAAGTTGAAACCGATTTCTTTGGTTGTCTTGTCCTCATCTATCAGTCCTGACGCGCGGAACAGCGCCTCATCATCCATATCCATCCACGGATGCCTCTTGCCATCCGTCAGATTATTCTGCGCTTCCCTGCGCACAAGCGGCAGCAGATCCAAGCGGAAATCTTCAAGCTTCAGACGCGGGAAGACCTCGCGTTCGGTGTAGATGCCCTTTTTGCGCATATAGAGATCGGCTATCTGCGCCGTCACCTTGATCTTCACGTCCACCTCGCCCATGCGGTCATAGATGTCACCGCGATAGGAATGAACATCACCGCTGACGGGCACATGGATGTGAATGACCGTCTTACCATCCCACATGAAGGAACCGACCTCAATATACGGCGATGGCTTGAACACATTGGGATTACCGACAACGTTGACAATGTTCTTCATCATTGAAGCGGCATTGTTGGCGTTGACTCCCACAACGGCACCATCATTCAGTACACCTAGGTAAACGTCACCACCAAAGCGATTAAGGAACGCGCAGATTGACTCGAACACATCATGTTCAACCTCAGTCCCACATCGCTTAAATTCAATTGACGAAGTTTCGCCAATCATCAGATCATTCTTGAACTTGTCTAAATTCATGTTCAATCAAGCCTCCTGACCATCACGCGGCAACTGCCTCCTTGAACTCCAGCGTGGCGCCTTCACCTTTTGCCATCTCCTCAAGCAATGTCATTCTTACATCGCAACTATACGCTTTTTCAGAAAAGCTCCGCCTGTGTTTCCGACACTGCGACGACGCCTTTTCCTGCCCAACGCATGTCGAATGCTCAACGTCCAAAGACCGAATAAATCTTTCAAACTTGTATCGACGGCATATAGCCGTAACGTTTCCTTCCACACTGCATTTTGTCAATATCATTAAGCTGACGCAGAGATTGTTGTAGTCCAAACTTTTTGCGAAATGGTGTTAGCGCGACACTCGAATGGGATTCCGGATTTGAGTGGATTCTCGATGACACGAGGCACTGGCTCATGTGCAAAATTTGTAACCACATAAAGATAGAACCGCTTTTCGAGCCTGCGAGCCATCATGAACTCTTTTTCGGTAAGTTGTATCTGCCCGCTACGCCTAGCAAGCCCTTTCACCTCTACACCAAGGAACTCCTCTTTTGGCGGAGTCAGTTTGAAATCAAATCCACATCCAATGTCAGTAGTACGCTTTATTTCACAAGGCGTGAAGCGCGGATATTCAACGTAATGCTCTTCAAAATAGTTTTCAGCACCCTTCCCCGTCATCATACGCGCAGCGAAAGTGCCTTTGCTGGCAGGCGTAACGCCAGCTTGATACACCGCGTGATTTATATCAAGGTCAACATCTCCTTCGTTTGCGAACTGAGTCTGCACAAGCTGAGCAAATTCGTCAAGTTCCATCCCACCATATTCATCAAGAAACACTTTGCGAGACGGATGCATTTTTCTTTTGTGCCATCCCTTGCGCCCATTGTCAAATGCGGGATCAAATTCATCTCGATATTGTTTAACAGAACGCCACGGACCTCCAACAACCGCCGCAAGGCCACGATAAGCTTCAGAGAAATTCTTGTACCCAAGAGCGGAAAATCCTTTCTCGTTGAACTTCGAGAGGAAAAGTCCCGCAAGCATCATCTTCTTGTTCTTTGCCGCCATTTCAATCATAGTGCAAGTCCTTTCTGTTCGCGCCTACATCATAACTATTGGATGAACATCAAGTACGCCCCGAATGGTCTCTGTGTCAGACAAGGTAAACGCTGTGCGAAGGCGGCTCGCCTTCATGAACATGATCTTGCCCGCGCCCCAACTGCCGAGAGCGCCATCGCCCGCCTTGTCGGACCTGTTCTCGCGGAAGAAGAAGTTGTAGTAGTTGCCCTTGATGCGGTCATTCTCCAGCTCGTCTTCGGTCGGGCGCAGCGTGACATCGCCCGTGAGCCCCGTCGTCCCGAAGTCCTCGATCGTCATGAATACGCAAGGCTCGTCCGCCTTCGGCACGTTCTCCAGCCCGCTGTTCTTGTGCGCGTAGTGGGCATCCGCCTCAGGGCCACGGTAGAGCTTCGCGTATTCCGCGCCCGACACCGCGCCAGCCTCGCCAGAATAGTAGATTCGCACAACGGCGGCCTTGCCCTTGCCCTCGCGCGCATCAAGCGAGTTCTGGATAGCCTCGCGGATAACGGACTCCAGCCGCGTGTTGCGGAAGAACTCCCCGCTCACCGAGTCGCGCTGGGTGTCGTCAGGCTTGTATGTGCTGAACATCCACTGCATCAGATTCTCCTCTTGTCCGATCCGCTGCCACCACTACCCCGTATGGCAGAAACACCATGCCGTCGGCTCGGGAAAGAATGGTTCAAGCGCGTCTTTCGGATTGCGTTCTCCATGAGGGTTTTCAGACGGCGATGATTATACCATAAATCGGGTCCGCCGTGGTGAATCAAGAAAGAAAATTGTGTGCTTTGCCAGAGTAAACACAATTTTAGATTTTGTTTAGTTGGTCAAAGGAGGTTGCAGAGTCAGAGATTGGTTGATGTAGGCGAAGTCCATTCCTCCTACCCTCCCCGGGGAGGGACTTGCGTTTAGTTTGGCAAAGT
>JAFRDO010000088.1 GCA_017403825.1 Kiritimatiellia bacterium | reverse complement strand
TTCGAGTTTCGGGTTGCGGGTTGGGGGGTTGGGGGTTGGGGGTGCGTATGGTCGCATGTAGATGACTCCATCGTCCGAATACGCTATCGACTTCCCGTCCGCCGTGAAATCTGGGTCCTCGCCCGCGCAGAGCCGCCGGACGTCGCCCGTCTCCAACGACGCCAGATACACGCACCAGCGCGGATCGCCCTCGCGGTAGCCGGTGAAGGCGATTGTCTTGCCGTCGGGACTCCAGCGCGGCGCGTATGCGATCATGTCCGGCGGCGAGACGGCGCAGACGTTGTCCGTATCGTCGAGGCACGCCGCCAAGACATGCCAAACGTCATAGGTCGTGTTGATCTGCGCCCAGGCAATCAACCGTCCGTCCGGCGAAACCACCGGCTGCCCAATCGCCGCATCGCCATACGGCTGCCCCGCCGGAAGGATGAACGGCTTTGGCTCGCCGCCGTCCAGCGGCATCGAATCGATGCGCAACGTAGGCGCGTTCTTGTGCGGACGCTGGGTGCAGAAATATAGACTCTTGCAATCTGGCGAGACGCTTGGCTGGTAGTCGCGCCACAGCCCGTGCGTAATGTCGGTCGCGACGCCGTCCTTCCACCGCCGGATTCCGTAGCCGTCCTGCGGACCGTTCAGGACAAACCGCTGGTGGGCGGTGTTGGTTATGTTCGCGTAGGCGTAGACGAGCGACCCGTCGGCGGCAAAGAACGGATGACAGGCGTTGCCCTCCGTCTCAGGCCAAACCGTCTCGCCCGTCTTCAGGTCAAGCACACCGACGCGCATCTTGCCGTCCACCGCGCGCTGAAACGCCATGTGCCGACCGTCCCTCGAGAAAGACGGCGCACCGCCCTCGCACAGCCGTTCGCACTCCGGCGCGGGACGGCAACACCCTGCCGCCAACGCAAGAAAGGGAAGCGCAAGCTCAATCCGCAAGCGCATCGCACACCTCCTTGCCGTACAGATGGCAGTCAACGCACTCGTAGACTACGCCCGCGCCGCCAGCCTTGCGCGAAATCCCCAGAAGCCGCTTCGCCGCCTCGGCTTTGGTGCAGCCCGCATACTTGGCATAGGTCGCCAAGCCTTCCTTGCGGTAGTTGTATTCGTCCAGCGGAAAATAGACCTTCGCCGCCTTGCCCTTCTGCGCCATCATGTAGGCGTAGAACTCGGCGGTCGACTCGAACGGACGCCTTTCGTCAATCGGAAAACTCATCACCCAGATGCCGTCAAACACCCCTTCCGCCGCTAGCTTGCGCCAGTCGAGCGCATAATGCTCCCACACGCCGCGCCCGTTCCTGGCGAGATACGGCAGGCCGATGACGAACTCCACCCCCGCCGCGCGACACCGCCGCGAAAACTCCTTCACATAGGCGGTTACGTATTCCGAGACCAAGCCCAGCCACCGGTCGTCCCTTGAATCGTCCGGCGGTTCGCATTCGTAGCGCTCGCGCCAGCGGTCGCACACGGGCGGCACATACTCAAGGCGCGGCGTCCAGCCGCCGTCACGGTACATGTCAAGGAAGATCGCCTGCGGCTTGAGAGCAAGCCGCTCGTCAACCATTCTCAGCTTGTGCTCCATCACCTCTGGAAAGGCGAGCGAGGCGTGCCCTGACCACGAAAGGCCGCCCTTGGTGCGGCAGCAGAACTGCGGATGGCGCATGTTCCAAATCCCCATGAAGGCATTGCACCAGTGGTTTTCCTCCCAAGTGGTGTGTATGCCCTGCTTCAGGCCTCGCCGCTCGCATTCGCTGAAAACCAGGTTGAACACATCAAAGCCGCAGTTGTCGAGACGCAAGGCCCAGAACGCGCCGATTTTCGGCGGCACGCGTCGCTTGTCGATCGGGAACTCGCACTCGGGGTACGGCTCCTCAGCGCATGGATAGCGCATGAGGCAAGCGCCCTTGTCGCGCCACAGCACGCGCGTCGAATGCGGACGCAGCGCGTCGTCCAAGACCTTCAGCGTCCCTTCCGGCGTCTCGACATCCCACTTCTGCGCCTCGTCAAGGGAATCGACAAGCGCGACTTTCTCAAACGCAAACGACGCAAGGCAGCCGCCTGCAACAGCGATCAAAGTCAGCGATTTGCCTAGCAAGGCTGGAGACTCCTTAGATCGTCGGTGGCGCCGACTACCGGATGATTATCAGGGCTCCGGGACCGTTGCCCTCAAGGATGCGCAGCAAACCGTCGCCGTCAAGCGCATTCTGAACGGCAGCTGGCCCCTGCGTTGCCGAATAGACGCCTGCGCCACGCTCAATGTCGCTCACCTTCAGCGTCTTGAACACCGCCTCGCCATCGTAGTCGAGGTTGAGCGTCGCACCCCTCGCTATCGAAAGCCCTGTCTCGCCGTCCACCGCAAGCGCGGTGTTCTCGCCGAGCGTCACGGTTCCAGCAACGATGTCCAGTCCACCGATGTTCACTCCGCCGCTGTAGAAGTAGTTGCCGCCATTGAACGTAACCGTGCCATCGCCCGTCCAGTCATTCGGGAAGCGAATGGAGTTCGCCGTGTTCGCCATCTGGAACGTGACATCCCCGCCCACGGTCACAGTGAAGTACTGGCGCTCCGCGAAGTTGGCGGTATTGGGGCCATCGAACACAACCGTGCCACCGTTGAAGTTGACAAAGTTGTACTTGCGGAGCGTACCCGACAGATATTCGGAGAACACGACCTGTCCGCCATTGAGCGTGTAGGAGAGATTGATGACTCCGTTTTTCAAGTCCCGGGCAAAGAAGAACGTTCTCCTCGAATAATAAGTGCCGCCGTTCTGAACAAACTCGAACGTGCCGACATCGCCCGCATACTCGAAGAACGCAAGTTTCCAATTCCCGCTTGTCCTGAAAATGCCGTCATTGAGCACAT
This sequence comes from Kiritimatiellia bacterium, assembly GCA_017403825.1. Taxonomy (GTDB): domain Bacteria; phylum Verrucomicrobiota; class Kiritimatiellia; order RFP12; family UBA1067; genus UBA1067. Next base: position 44,882 of record JAFRDO010000088.1, on the reverse strand, counting down.
ACCGTCCGAAACCTCCGCTTGGCCTAGAAAGCGGATACAGATCCAGCGCAGACGAGTTCGTGCGGAGCGCCTCGTACACGCCAGCCGAGTAATCGACCGTTGCGCCATTCTGGCGCGTCTCACCCATGGCGTTCTTCACGGAACCGCCCTCGCTCCACGCCGTCAGCACGATGGCCCAGTCCGTAACTGTGCAATGTTCGTTGAGCGTGATGACGGGCAGCGTTTTCGTCCCGCACGTAATGAGCCGCACGCCCGTCACTGCACCATCGAATGTCGCGCCGCCCTCCTCGACCGTGAGCCAGTAGCCGTCGGTCGCCGCAACTGCCGATGCAACCGCGCCGTTGAACACAACTTCGCCCTCGCCTGTCTTCGTCACCTTGCCGCCGAGAACAACATCATTATTGATGACAAGCGTATCGCCCTTCGCAACATAGATATTGGCACCATCGGAGAACGTAATCACGCCTGCGCCAGCCAGCGTGTTCGTTGCATCCACCGTTGTCGGATAGTAGGTAAGCGAGGAAAGCGTCGTCGCTTCGGCAAGCGTCGTCATCGTGCCGTCTGGCTGATACGAGAGGTCTGCTACCGTACCATCAAGCCAAGAAGACGGTGCGGCGACAATCACAGTGCCTTGTCCGAACCGTCCTGCATAGGTGCCGTCGGGCAAGTCCACGCCATTGACGGTCAGCCTTTTCACGGTCAACGTGTGGATGCTTCCGATATTCAGACAGCTATCCGCTGCCAGTTCGATCCGTTCCGGGCTTTTGGAGACCGTGCAGCCATTGTGAATGCTTATTACAGAACCGGCATTCTTCACGACAAACGCCGAGGGGCCGTTCAATGTGCCCTCCTGAAAAGCGATATGGCCGGCCTTGACCGTAACCGCACCCGTGAACGTGCAATTGGCCTTGCTGGTCAGCGTATAGGTGCCCCCCACCACTTCGAAGCCACCAGAACCGGAGAACGTACTTCCGGGAGCAAAAACCATTGCGTAGGTGGTGAGGTCGAACTTGGTGTCGCCATTGCGCCCCGTGAACTCGGCATTGCTGCTGTCGGAAACCGTCGACGTGCCGATGGTGTAGCCGGATGTCGTCGGATGGATCGTCACGCCTCCAAGATAGAACGTGATGTAGTTTCTGTTCGTCTCCGCAATCTTGTTGTTTGCCGTATCAAGCGTGGAGTACATCGTTCCCTTCAAATAGAGATCGCCGCCGTAGAGGCGCACAAAGTTCTGGTTCTGTCCGCCGACGATCCCGTTGCAAGTGAGCGTACCGCCGGACATCTCGAAGCTGCCGCCCGGATAGCGCATGGAATCGGTGCTGCCGAGGTTTCGCCCAAGGCTGATGGAGCCGTTCACAGTCATCAAACCGCCGTCAAGGTAATAGACCAGGGTTCCGCGCTGGCTACTGCTGTAGTTGCTCAGATAGAATAAGCTGAAAGTGGTTGTGCCGCCCCTCTGGCGGAAGTCGTCCGGCATGATATATCCAGCCTTGGTGACCTGGAACCGATCGGCTGTCACCGTCGCACCGTCTTCGATAAACAGATGCGATTCGCCGCCTTCATACGTCCAAGCCGAAAGGAAATTGTACGAATAGCCACTAATGGTGGTCGTGCCCGCAAAAGACACTTCACCGTCAATCGCCAACATCGGCTGAACGCCGCCCGTGGTTCCCGGATAGGCCTTTTTGACCGTAAGGCGTCCACCACCCTGCAGGGACATGGTGTTTTGAACCGTGCGTTTGAGATCAACATCGAGGATCAGTTCGCAATCCTGCGGCACGAAGAGCGCGCAGTCGTAACCGATGTTGTTGGAGTCGTCAATCGAAATGGAACCACTACCCGTCACGGTCACCTTGCGCTCTGCACCGTTTGGCATGGCGACAAGACAGGAGAGCGCAATGTTCTCGTTGAGCGTGATGGTCGTTGCGCGAGAGATGTCGGCGCACATCGTGGTACCGTTCGGCACCACACCGCCATCCCAGTTCGCGGCGTTGCTCCAGAGGTTGTCGCCGCCCGCGCCCGTCCAGACGTGCGGCACGATGACGGAGCTACCGTTCCATCCCGAGGTTCCGCTCACAAACGAATGGGGTTGGGTGGACGTGAAATAGTAGCGCCCCTTGGCCTTCTCCACGCCGTCAACCGTCAGCTTGTGCGCGACTACCGCACCACGGCAGTTTTTGAAGAACACCTTCCCCGTGCCGTTGACCATCAGGTCAAGCGGCGTGCTGATGCGCGCCGTTCCGGTATTCAACTGGAGAGTGGATCCGTTGTTGAGCGTCACTTTCCAAGGCTCATCGGAACCGCGCGGCGCGGAAACGGTACACCAAGAATCGACCGTGGCGGTCTTTCCGGCGGCAACCTCAAGCCCTACGCCATACGTCGATATGGCACGCGTAAACTTCAGCGTTCCCGCACCGTCGTGGATGAACACCGTGCCGGGCGCAACATCCGCCCGCGACCAGTCCCAGTCGAAAGTAGATCCTGAGGGAACCGTGATGCCAAATGTCCCCGAATAGCGGAACTGCGGCCAGCCAGACGGATTGAAGCCGTGCGGCCACGCAAGAGTACCTCCCGAAATTTCAAATGTCGTTCCGCTCCCCATGTCGAAATCAACGTTTGCGCCCGTGAAGTTCATTGTGCCGCCGCGCAACGCCGCCGAACCGGAGTTGAAGTCAACGGCAGCAAAGGTCGAAACACCGCCCTCTTGAACATATTGGATGTTCGTGGGATTGGCGGATTTGAGAAGAATATTGTTCGCCGAAAGCGTTCCGCTCTTGAGCGTGTAATACTGGACATCTGTGTTGAACACGTTGTTCTTCTTGCTGCAGCACAGTTCAATGCCGTTCACAACGGTGACACTCGTATCCGCGCCATCCTGAATGATGTCCACATACGGCGCACCGTCCGTACTGGCGGAAGTGCTGATGCCGGCTACGTTCAGCGTGGCATGATCGCGGATGAAGATGGGCATGGGACCGAACGGCGAGCCGACACCAAAGGTCACCGAGGCCGACGGCAGCGTAAGGGACATTGTACCGACGAAACTGTTCGTGCCATTGAAGAAATACATGTTGGCGCTGTTCGTCTTTCTGACAGCAATGTCTCGTAAGATAAGCGTACCCTCGCCCTGCCGGTCAAACCGGCCACTCATTTCCGCCAAACTCACGCCAAGATCAAGCGAAGCGCCCTTGGCAACCGTGATGCCACATGTCGCCAACGTCACGCTGCTGTTTGGATTGCCATAGCCCGGCCGATTGATCTTGAGCGACGAGCCGGAAGTCGCCGTGATGACGACATCGCCCGCCGACACCTTGATGTAGCCGATGTCAGTCTGCACACCCGTGTTGAGCGAGACAGTGGCGTTGCCGTTGAACTCCACAGGATCGGATGCGGTCTGCGGATAGCCGGAGGTCACGCCCCAGTTTGCTGGCGTAGTCCAGAGGCCGCCGTCATTCGCGCCTCCCGTCCAAGTGTAGGCGAACGCCGAACAGCCGATGACGGCTGCGGCAACAAAGAGCAGTGACTTCTTCATGCCATTCTCCCTCGTTTCGTTGTTTCCGCAAACGCAAGACATATCTCTAAAGAGACACACCTCGCATTTACACATACGCATTATACCAAGAATCCTTTGAACAAATGTTTCAAAAGTTATTTTTATGAAAAACGAAACGTGCAACCGGCTGCGCTCTTATCTTCCGTAGAACCAGTCGACCGGCACCTTGACGATGCGGGAATGTCCCAGCCCGCAGTAGGCGCAGTAGCCGAGCAGCACCGTTCCGTCGTCGACCGGCTGGATGGCGATGTAGCAGAACCACCCTTCCGGATCGTCCTCGATCAGCTTCACACCGTGCCACGTCTGCCCGTCGTCGCCCGAAAGCGCGGCGGCGAGCGGCGAACGCCAGCCGTTCGCCCACTTGTGCTGGTCGGGATGGTGCGTCTTCATCTCGGGACGCGACTCGTGGTCGTTCCAGACGGCGAGCAGGTCGCCAGTCGGCAGACGCTTGATGGACGCCGGCGAAAGCGGCGAACGCAGCCACGACGGCTGCGGAGCGGACCAGGTCTCGCCCCTGTCGGTAGAACGGCTCATGAACTGGCTGTCGGCGTTGGTGCGGATCCAGAGCAGGACGCTCCCGTCCTTCAGCTCCACCACGCCAGGCTCCTGCGCGGCATACTTCTTTCCGCTCGGCGCGACGACGCTCAGCACGGATTTCCCCCGCCGCCAGGTCTTGCCGTTGTCGTCGCTCGAATACGTCATCACAACGCCCATGTTGTCGAACTTGTCGCCGGCGTCGAAACCGTGCAGCGACACGGCGAAGAGGAGCCGCCCGTCCTTCAGCTGAATCACGCGGTCGTTGTTCAGCACGTAGTAGCCGACATCGTCGGTGATGCACATGGTCGGCTCGCTCCACGTCTTGCCCTCGTCAAACGAACGGCGCAGCACCGGACGGCAATCCTTCGTGCTGTTCTTCAGCAGGTAGAAAAGCGCAATCTCGCCGCTCTGGAGACGCAGAAGGCTCACGCTCATCACGTTCATGCCGCCGTGGTTCTTCACGATGATCTCGTCCTTGTCCGTCCAGGTCGCACCCTTGTCGGACGAATAGCGCGCGGCGATGTCGGCCGTCGCATGGTCGTGGCTGGAATTGCCGTAGTAGCGCGAGTAGGCGAACATGATGCGCCCGTCCTTCAACTGCACGAACGCCCCTTCGCTGTTGCGCGGGTTGTCCGGGCCAGGCTTCAGCTCAAGCGCAACCTTCACGCCCGGCGCGGGGTCGGCCAGCACGGACAGCCCGAGAACGGACATTGCTACGATCAGACTTTTCTTCATGTTTTGTTTCCTTTGTTTTCGTTGTTTCTAAACCGCTTCGTGCGACCGGTAGTCGAACACGGCCTTGACGCGCATGGACTCGTCCGCAGCCGTCAGGCACGTGATCCGATAGGTCTCGCCCCCCGGCGGAACCGAAAGGACGATGTGGCTCCCCTCGTACACCGCCTCTGGCACGTTGCGCATCCACGGCCTGTCGCCTTCCGCCGCACGGCGCTCGGCCGCCATTACGCCGGGGAAGATCGTGCGTTCGCCGGGATAGAGCGACGTGTCCGACATGCGCGCCATCGTGTTGTCGGTGACATGAAGCTGGTCCCACACGCAGGCCACATACACCCTCGCCTGGAGGTCGCGCACCAGTTCCACGGGCATCGCATGGCAGCCGTGATGGTTGACCTTTGCCACGTCAACCCTGCCGGACGCCTTGCCGATCAGGCGCTCCGGATAGAACCTGACGGGACTTGCCAAGTCGCCAGGCCCCGAAAAGTCCCCTGCCGTGAAGAACCTGAACTTGCCGTAGCTGAACACGTTCCCAAGGCTGAGCAGATTTTCATTGTAGCACTTTATTGGGCTGCCGTCCGGATGCTGCATGACGTTCCTGACGGTTCCGTCCGGCAATGCTATCCGGCCGTTGGCGGCAATGTTGCGGACCGAAAAAACGTTCGCAGACGATGGATTGCGCAACGGGACGATCTGATCCGTCGCCCCCAGCCGGAACTTTTCCACCGTGAGGCCGTCGCGCTTCGCGAGAAACGCATAAACCTGCTTCATGAGCTCCAGCGACAGGCGCTCTTCATTATTGTATCTCGACACCGGATCGTCGTAATCCGGCCAGCCGCGGTCGATGGCTTTCTTGAAATGCAAAGTCTCTGCCGCCAGGCCAAACCCGCTGCGCACAAGACCCGTTGGCTTTTCCCCCTTCTTGAGCGGCCGTGCGCTCTGCCAGTACGGCGAACCGACATGATCGGTATGCCAATGGGAGGCCATAATGTAATCGACGTCGGCGCCGTTCGGGTTTACTCGCATAACGTAGCGGGCAATCCAATCCCCGGCCAGCCGCCCTGGATCCGGCAGGACGGGCACGGCCAGTTCCAGCCGCGTCAGAGCCGCATGGTCGCCGCAGTCCAGCAGCATCGTCGTCGCATCGGGGAATATCATGAACATCGACTCGCCAACGCCCGTGTAGATGAAATGCACCTGAAACTCGCCAGGCTTCCATCCGCCCCACACGCCGCCAGCCCGCGCCGTCACACTTCCGTCTTTCGCCAATTCGCTGCCGATGGCGGGGAAAAGCCCGGCCGCCAGCGTCCCGCCGAGGAAGCTACGACGGTTCATGCTGAAGATCCCTGTATTCATGTTGTGAAGTATATCATAATCGGCGAACGATAATGTTTGACAGATTATTATTGTCATTCTTAAAACAAAGTACGCAAAGGGTCAAAGCTTCTTTGTATCCTTTGCGTTCTTTGCGGCTAAAGCTCGCTTCATTTCCTATGCAACATGAAATCGGCAAGCGGTTTGTAGCCGCGTTCCGACATCAGCTTGTCCCAGTTTGCGGGAAGCTCGATCTTCACCGTCGCGCTTCCGCCACCGAGTCCGGCGCCGGGGAGGGTCTGTATCTTGTTGCGCGCGGCGTCTCCGGTAATCAGGAAGTCCGTCATCCCCGCTTTCATCACGGGAATCGTCAGTTGCTCCGCATCGGGGAAGTCGCGCCACGGCGCGGTCGGAGTGTACTCGGCGCGTTCGGTCCGACGGATATAGCCGGAAAATTCACGGATGGTATGCTTCCCTCCGTCCTTTGCGCTGCCGGGCGCGGCATAGTATTTCGCAAACGTCCGCTCCCTGACCGGCCTGCGTGCAAGTTCGACAAGGTCAGATTCCAACTCATCCACAGACTTGTATTCCTTGGCCAGTATTGCGGCCACCGATTCCGTCATCATGACGGTACGGTGCGAGAACTGGTTGCCGCTGCCGAGCGCGAACTGGCAGCGCTCCGTGATGTCCCATGCCATCAGTTCGGCGATCTTCTGCGGATTGACGGTCGATGGCGTCATGTTGTTCCCCCAGGCGAGCGCCGAGGAGAGCGTAATCGTGCTTTCGTCTGTGCCGTAGCCAGCGCGGACGTGGTATGGCTCCCATCCTACGCGCCGACACGCCTCCTCATCCTCCGCAAGGCACCACGGCATCGGATAGCCGAAAGTGCCCATGCGGTCTTGTTTGATGTAATAGCCGCAGAGGTTCATCATGGCAAGGTTCATGAAGCGTCCAATTGCCATGTTCGCTGCCTCGTTGATCTGCCCCTGTCCGCAGTCAACGCCAAGTTGCCGCGCGACGGGGCCGTTCAGCCAGCAGAACGGCATCCATCCGTGCGTGCTTGAAAGCGTCCGATAGAACTTGTTGACGCCCATTCCCTTTGTCATGGCAAAGAGGATAGGCATGTATTCCGGCTTGCATCCGGCCATCACGGCGTTAACGGCGACATGCCACGCCTTGACTTCGCGGTTGGCGGGCGGCGGCACGACGACGGTCTCGTTCCACTTCCACGGACTGTACTTCATGTACTCGTTCACCTTGTCGAAGGTCGGCGGGACGATGGGCAGGCCATCTGACCACTTCATCTCCTTGAAATACGCCTGAACCTCGTCAAACGTACCGTGGAAGACGTCGTCGCGGATGTCGCCCTTGCTGCCTTTTGCCCCCTCGGCGAGTTCCGCGTCCGTGATGGGCTTCGTGAGGGCCTCGACGATCTGCGGCCAGAGGACCTCGCGCGTGTTGCGCAGGAGTTCCGCCTCCGTATGCAGGGCGAACGCGCCGGGGTATTTGGCGCACCGAAGCACCGCGACGCCGTTGTTGAGGGCCGTGCATTTCGCCTGATCGACGAAACCCGGCCCTGCAATGATGACCGAGGGAATCCCGATGTATTCCGCCGCGATGCACGATCCGGTTTCCTTCGGCGTGCAAAGTCCGCATCCGCCGTTGCCGGAAATCACGGCATCGACTTTCATTTCCTTCAACTTCCGCTGGAATCTGTCCTTGTCGGGGCGAACCAATCCTGGCGCAGGGTACATCCCTGCGCTACCGATTTCGTCTTGAAGAATGACTTTTGCGGTCGGATATTTCTCAAGGATGAGCCGCTTGATCTCGGGATGCGTCACCCGTGCCATGAAGTTATGCCCCACGACGGCGATGGTCTTGCCCGCAAAAGTGTCGAGCCGCGACGCCTGTTTTATCGGCTTAATTGAGGCGCGTCCCACCGGCGACACGACGGTATAACCCGCATTCTGGTAGGGCGAGGACTCCGGCCGAGCCGCTTCGGTCTTGTTGCGCGCCGCCTGCCCCGCAGGTTCGATCTTGCAGCTGTTTCCGTCGCAAACAACCCGTTGCGAGTCGGCGCTTCCGCAGATGCACATCCCGACTGCTGCAATAACGATAAGTTTCTTCATGGTTTTCTCCTTGTTTTTTGTTCCTCTGCCCTTAAGAACGCAACGGGGAGAAAAAATCTACAGGAAAAATTCTATAAAATTCTTTGTAGATTTGTCGTCGCGATTGCGTTCTTATGAGCGGGTGGCAATGAGGTCGCCCAACAACAAGAAAGGAACTTGAACCATGAACAAGCTAATCATCACGCTCGCCGTATCGGCACTTGCGATTTGCACCTTCGCGCAGGAACGCGGAGAAAGCGGCGGACGCGGCAGGCCACGGGATCGCGGCAGAATGCAGGCAATTCCCGAGGCGAAGCTCCACCGATTCTCAACGACCGTCGAGAAGGAGCGTCCGCGGCTGAACAAGGAGACGAAAGACCTCATTGCCGCCTATCGTCGCAATCCATCCGAGGAGAACCGTGCCGCTCTGCGCCGTCAGGTCGCCAAGAACTACGACGCCGTCGTCGCCCGCAAGAAAGCAAAGCTTGAGGAACTGAGGCGCACCGCGCGGCACCAGAGCAAGGTGGACGAGATGCAGGTCATCGTCGACGAGATGCTCCGCGACCGCGAACAGCGCATTGAGGCGTCGATGAGACGGTTCACGGACAAACGCATGCGTCCCGGTATGCGGGAGTCGAAGGCCGAATACCTTCCGCTCATCGGTGCGGCGGAGAACGTGAGCATTGCGCGCATTCCTGTCACGAACGCCGACTATGCCGAGTTCGTGAAGGCAACCGGCCGCAAGCCGCCGCACGGTTGGAAGGATGGGGCGGCGCCGGAAGGCCGGGGACGGCATCCCGTCGTGAACGTCTCATTTGACGATGCGGTCGCCTACTGCAAGTGGCTCGGGGAAAAGGACAAGACGGCAATGTTCCGTCTGCCGACAGAGGAGGAATGGGAACTCGCCGCCGGGCACATGCCGAAGGACGCGGACTTCAACTGCAAGGACACGCATCCCGAAATCGCCTCGCGTGACTTGCATAACGGCAAGCTGCCATCCGGCACGGTACTGACGACGCCGGTGGATGCCTACGAGAAGACGCTTTCCGCCTGCGGCGCAATTGACATGTGGGGCAATTGCTGGGAATGGACATCCACCGACATCGTTGCCCAAAATGGACGGGAGCGCGGCCAGAAGGTGAAGGAAATCAAGGGCGGTTCCTGGTATGCGCACCGGACGAGCTGCCGCACCGAGATGCGCGGTGAAGGGCGTGCCCCATCACTCGGCTACAACACAGTCGGTTTTCGCGTTGTGCGAGAGACGAAATGATTACGGTTCAGCAACGCGGGGTGGAATGTTGCGTGGCGGACGCAGATTGCCGCCCCGCCGGCTTTTTAGACGCTGGTGCGCTTCTATGGCGTATTTGAGTCGTCCCTGCGAGGCACGTATGGTTTCGTTGGACGGGAAACGGACCATGAGCGAACATACAGCTTTACACGCGCGCTTCAGCTCTGCATCGCGTACGTCACCTTGGCTGCGGTCGATGTTCGTGAGCGCAAAGACGAGCGACTGTGCGGCAAAGGCGGCTTCCTGCTCGGTCTCGGCCAGCGCCTTTTCTGTCTCCGCTCGTGCGTGTTCTGTTTCCGCCAAGGCGTGCGTCGTACGAACGTAGCCTACAGCCAGCGCGGCGACAAAGGCCGCGAGCAAGAACGCGGTGGCGACGACTCCAAACGCTGCGAGGGGATTGCGGCGTGCAAAAAGCCGAAAACGGCGCAAGGGTGACGGCGGATTGGCGGCGACTGGCTCGTGCGCAAGAAATCGGCGAAGATCTGCAAACAGGGCATCGACACTATCGTAGCGGTTAGACGGACTGAATGCCGTGGCTCTGGAAAGAATCGCGTCAAAGTCGGGAGGGACGGTCTTTTGCGCGCGTGCCAGTTCGCGCAAGGTCACGCCAAGCGAATACTGGTCGCTCGCTTCGGTCGCTTCGCCGCCCTTGAGTACTTCCGGCGCCATGTAGCGTTTCGTGCCGCTTTTGTCGTTTGCGCCTTCTGCGGCGAGGCAGGCGAGGCCAAAGTCGCCGAGCTTCACTCTTCCGTCGTCGCCGATGAATACGTTGGACGGCTTCACATCGCGGTGGAGAATTCCGCACCGATGAGCGTAGGCAAGTGCCTCGGCAACGGATGCTCCAAGCCAGGCGACTTCCTCGACGGACGCAAAAGCGTGTCTATCGGCGCTTTCGCCTTTGACCAGTTCCATTGCAAACCATGCTGAGCCGGCAACGACTCCCGCCGAGAATACCTGCACAATATTTGGATGGTGAAGCTGCGCGACGGTTCGCGCCTCGTCCGGGAGCGGCGTGTCCGCAACGTTCTCCGAAACGACCTTGACCGCGACATCGCGTCCAAGCGAAACCTGCCGCGCCACATAGACTGCCCCCATGCCGCCGCAGCCGAGGAGGGAGATTGGCTCAAAGTCCGCAATCGGCGGAAACGCCAGCGGTTGCGAGTCATCGCTTTTTCCGAGTTCGTCAAGCTCCGCCGCGAGCCGACGCAAGTCGTTTGTCAGTTCTTCCTGAAGCATGAGACCTCCACAAGTTTCTGCTGCAAACGCTCCAATGCGCGGACATAGCGGATCGATGCCGCCTTTTCCGTGAGGCCCAGCGCGGCGGCGCATTCAGCATTGCCCATTCCGTCGAAGTGGCGCATGACGAGGATTGCGCGGTCGTTCTCCGGCATTGCGGCAAGAGCGCGGCGAAGAATCGCATGGCGTTCGTCCCTGTCCACGCGGGAGACGGGCGACGTGATGTCGGCAGGCAGTTCGCCTACGCAGGGATTGCCATCCGCATTACCGTCAACTCCAAACTCACAACTCTCAACTCTCAGCTCTTTATAGGCGTCGCGTCCCTGCGCTTGAAGGTGGCGACGCTCGATGTCGCATATCGTCTGAAGAAGAATCGTTCGCAGTTTGTAGTAAACCGGCACGTCGTCATGTGCGGCGAAATAGTCCAGCCGCTTTGCCGCGTTGACGTATGCTTCCGACAAGACATCCTCCTCGCTCATCCTCTTGAGCAGAATCGGATTGAGCTTTTTCTTCGCAAGCGCGGACAGCCTTTGCCTGTGTTCGGCAAAGGCGTCGGCGAGCCTGTCTTGCGTAGAAACATCCATGTCGCATATTTTACCATATTTTCATCGTAGGAGCCATTTCCAGGCGTCTTGTTTCGCATACGCGGCTTTTTCTGATTCGGCGTGTCCCGTTTTCGGCAAGACCTCGATTCTCATCGCCTTGGGGCGCTTTGCGCAAAGCGCCTCGGCATACGCCTTGACGCGGGCGATTGGTATAAGATCGTCATCTTCACCGTGGCAAGACAGCACTTCGGCCTTTACGTCGGCAACTGCATCCGTCTTGCCTGACGCCCCTACGACAAGGGCGCGGGAGAAGAGCGTCGGGTCGTCGTTGAGCAGCGAAAGCAACAGCCCGCCGCCCATCGAAAAGCCAGTGGCGAAGACGCGTCCGTTTTTGACGCCGTGCGCCTCGACGCGGGAGCGAACAAGTTTGGCAAGTCCGTCTGCGGACGGATTCTCCATTCCGCGACGCCCGCCACCGCCATTGCGTTCGACAGTCATTTCCGGGACGAGTACAACAATCTTGCAGACTTTCGTCTGGCTACGCGCATAGCTCAACGCCTTTTCTATTGCGGGGGGAACGGACGGCACCTGTCCTCCGCCGCGATTGACGGAATCGCGTCCCCCAAGAACGACAAGAAGCGTCGTCTCGCCCTTGGCCTTCGGATTCGCGGTGTACTCTTTCCACGTACGATTGCCGCACATGCCCTCGTCCGTCTTGTATGGCGCAATCTTGCGTTTCGCTTCCTCGTTTGCCTTTGCCTGTTCCTTTGTCTGCTGCTGTCTCATTTCGGCACCGCGTCTATGCGCTCCATGCATGGGCGGACGCTCCGCGTGTGCGCAGAGCGCCGCCGATACAAGAAGTGTCATTATAAATCTATTCATGGCCTTTTCCTTTCTGTCCGGGCGGCGTCATTGCCGTCCACCGCCGAGAACGCGACAGTGTCGAAAATTCTACAGGATTAATTCGAGAAATATTCTTGTAGAATTTCTGCCGCGATTGCGTTCTTAAGGATGGACGGCAATGATGCCGACCGAGAACAAGAAAGGAACACAACCATGAATAAGCTAACCATCACCCTCGCAGTATCGGCACTCGCGATTTGTACCTTTGCGCAAGAGGGCGGAGAAAACGGAAGCCGTAGAAGACCACGTGAGCGCGGCAGAATGCAGGCGAATCCCGATGCCAAACTCCATCGCTTCTCCACGACCATCGAGAAGGAGCGTCCGCAGCTGAACCAGGAGACGAAAGATCTCATCGCCGCCTACCGCCGTAATCCATCCGACGAGAACCGTGCCGCGCTGCGCAAACAGGTCGCCAAGAACTACGATGCAATCGTCGCCCGCAAGAAGGTGAAACTTGAAGAGTTGAAGCGCACGGCAAAGCACCAGAGCAAGGTTGACGAAATGCAAGTTATCGTCGATGAAATGCTCCGCGACCGTGAACAGCGCATCGAGGCTTCGATGGCACGCTTCACCGATTCGCGTTTTCGTCCCGGACTGCGTGACAGCACGGAAGCCTACCTTCCCGTCCTCGGCGCGAAAGGCAACAACGTATCAATCGGACGTACGCCCGTTACCGAAGCGGAATGGGCTAAGTTCACGGGCAAGACCGTCGCTTCCGAAAAGGCGCGGCTTCCGATCACGAACGTGTCGGTCAAGGATGCGAAACGCTACTGCGCATGGCTCACGAGGAATGATCCCGAACACACCTACCGCCTTCCGACCGAAGCGGAATGGGAACTTGCGGCGGGGCACATGCCTAGGGACGCGGATTTCAACTGCGGTGAGGGCGATGCGATCAAGACTGTGGATACCTATGCCAACACCAAGGGCGCATGTGGCGGCTACGACTTCTGGGGCAACTGCTGGGAGATGACATCAACGAAGCGCGGCGACGGATGCGCGGTCAAGGGCGGCGCGTTCGACTCGAAGCGCACCGAATGCCGCACTGAAGCTCGGACCGAATCGCGCAACGCCGCTTCTGGCTATCCGAATGTCACATTCCGCGTAGTCCGAGAAGATCGCTGACGTGCTCGTGCGCCACCAGGCTGGCGCAGAAGATGGCGGCGGGAAGCCTATTGGCAGCAAGATTGCCAGTTATGGCGAACGCAACTTCAAGCGCGTCCTGGCTGTGCCGGGGATGATTCGCTCGCGACGGAAGGTGGAAGCCATTATCCACAACGCAAATAGATTCCTGGCGTTGCAACCCTCGAACGCGACAAAGAAAGCTTCACGCTTCGACAGGATCGTATCCCAACTCAGCCCGCATTGAAGCACCTCGTACATGAGGTACTCGAAGAGCTTGCGGTCGTTCCGGCATGGCGTCCCCCATTCCTTGTCATGGTAGGCACGCTCCCGGTCGTCCAATTCAAAATATGGACAACGAATCTTCCTCATGCTATCAACTTTCCGATGCAAGCTTAAGTCCGACAATGCCGGCGACAATAAGCACGGCAGATGCGATGCGCAAGGCGGACGTCGACTCCCCGAACGCGGCAATGCCGACGACGACACTGCCAACTGCGCCGATTCCCGTCCATACGGCGTAGGCCGTTCCCATCGGAATCGTCTTCATGGCTATGGACAGGAACCAGAAGCTGAGCACCATCCCGCCAATGCAAACCACGTCGGCAAACGGGTTTTTGAATCCGTTGGACATCTTGAGCGCCGTCGCCCATACGACCTCAGAAAGTCCTGCTACCATTAGAATAATCCAATTCATCTTTCCAATCTCCAGAAAACTTATTTCAGCAGGTGATCCGCGATATGTTCGCGAATCCAGGCGAGGAGTTCGTTGTAGCCCATGGAGCCGTCGGCGAGCGACAGTCCGGCGTGGACGATATCCTCGTCGGTGCATTGAAGCCGAATCCCGTTCACTTCAAGAAACGTCAACATCACATACATGCCTATTCTCTTGTTTCCGTCGAGGAACGCATGGTTAGAGACGAGCGACGCGCAGATGCGAGCCGCCTTTTCCTCCCTTGTCGGATAGGGCTCGCGTCCTCCAGCGGCATCAAGAATATCACCGGTAATCTCATTTTCTACGATGCCCACTCTTTCTCTGCTCTCTCAGCCTCTCTGCGTGAGTTATCCTACTTCGCCGTCCTCTCACTGACGAACGCTTCCAGCGCGGCGACGCTGGACTTGATCGCCGAGCCGCTGAACGCCTTGGGCGGGAGCACTTTCGCCGCGTCTCCGATCACCTCCGCGAAATCCTTGCCCACGCGCTGCATCCCGCCGCCGCCGTGAGTCTGGAAGAGGCAAACGGTCTTTCCCTTGAGTGCGTCCTTGCTCTGCGTCACCCATGTGCGCACAGGCGGAGCCATCGTGCCCCACCAGTTGGGCGTGCCGACAAACACGGCATCATATTTCGCGAGGTCGAGTCCCTCAATGGACTTGATCGGGCGGAGCAGCTTGCCTTGGCATTCCGGCTTCGCCTCGTCGCAGCACTTGCCGAAGTCGCTGCTGTATGGCGTCTCGGCCTTTATCTCGAAGATGTCGGCTCCGGCCTTCTTCGCGATTGTCTCGGCGGCGAAACGCGTGTTGCCGCTCCACGAGAAATATACGACTGCTGTTTTCATTATCTTTCCTCCTTCGTTTGCGAATGCATGATGAGGCAGGGCTGCCATACCCGCAGCGGCAACCATTCCCTTAATGAATCCTTTTCTGTTCATACTCTTGTCTTTCTATTTTTCGTTTACTTGCAAACGGGCTTGGCGTGTGCCATCTTGACAGGACGGATCAAGTTGTAGGCCATCATCACGGCGAGGAATGCGGCGCAAGTCCAGTGAACCGCCGTAAGACCGTGCGAGGCGCATCGGGCGGTCTCCGTCGTAGCAGTGGCGTCTGTGAAGCAGTTGACGGCGCAGCCGCAGAGTATCGCGCCCGCGATGATGGTTGCGACATACGCGGCGGCGGCCTTGCGTCCGATGAGAGAGGCGACCGTCGTCACGGACATCGCGTTCATGGCTGGACCGACCATGAGGAACACGAACGCCGCGCCGGGCGAGACACCTTTCAAGATGAGCGACGCGGCGATTGGAATGGACGCCGTGGAACAGACGTACATCGGGAAGCCAATGATCGCCATCGCCGGCATCGCGAGCCAGTCCCTGCCACCGAACGCCTCGGCAAAAAAGCCGTCCGGGACGAGTACGGTCACAAGTGCGGACACAGCAAGGCCGACGGCAAGTGGCTTCACGACCGAGCCGAGAAGCCGCCTGTACGCCTGCCAAAGGATCATTTTCAATCCGCGCGAAGAGGGCGGCGCGTCGTCCGCAGCAGAAGCCGAGGCGTCGTCGCCACCGACAGCCGAAACGACCACGCCACCAACCAATCCAGTAAGAGCTGCAGCGAGCGGGCGGGCGATTGCGAACACCGGCCCCATCAGTGCGTATGTCGCAAGGACCGAGTCGATGCCCGTCTGCGGGGTTGATATCAGGAACGCGGCAGTCGCGCCTTTCCCCGCCCCGTTGCGGCGAAGCCCCGTCGCAATCGGCAGAACACCGCACGAGCATATCGGGAGCGGCACTCCCACCAGCACGGCGCGCAGGATACCAGAGAAGCCAGAGCTGCCGCCCATGACGCGGTTCACCCATGCCCTCGGAATCCACACGGCGATGACCCCGGCAGCGAAAAAGCCAACAACGAGCCACGGCGACATCGCGGCAAACACCTCGGCAAACGAAATCAGCAAATCATATATTGTGTTCATGGTTCCATATTATATCATACCCCTGTAGTATAGGATTCGTTCATTTAGAGCCACAAAGAGTAGGAGATGCAGGAGTGTCGAGTGGGAGCAGCCGATAACCTATCCTCCAGGATCCTCCTACTTCTCCTGTCCTTTGTGGCTAAACGGTGCGAAATATGCGGGCAGGAACGCCAGCGACAACAGTTCTTGGCGTCACGTCCTTCGTCACAACCGCGCCCGCGCCGACAATCGCTCCTTCACCGATCGTCACACCTGGGCAGATCGTCACTCGTGCACCAAGCCACACCTTGTTCCCGATTTTGACCGGCTTTGGGATCATGCCGCCACGCTTTTCGGAGTTTGGGTCGTGGTTGAGCGTCGCAATTATGGTCTGCGGGCCAATCAGCACATCGTCGCCGATTTCGATACCTCCCTGATCCTGAAACTGGCACCCCGCGTTTATGAACACTCGCTTGCCGAGTTTGATGTTTTTACCGCAGTCCGTGTAGAAAGGCGGGAACATCCCGAACGTTTCGTCAATCTCGCTCGCCGTCAGCTCCGCCATCATCTGTCGTACTTCGTCGGGCGTGTGGTACTGTCCGTTCAATTTAGCGGTGATCTTCAACGCCTCCTGTGAAAAAGCGTGAAACGCAAGGTGAAGTTCGCTTCCGGCAGGAATGTACTTCGTCTCGGCCATTGTCCGCCTGAATGTTTCTATTGTCATAGGGTTGACATCCTTGTTCAAGTGTTATTCCACATCGGCCTTCAACTTGAAGAAGCGGAACTTAGACTTCTCTTCTGCGTCAAGCGAGTCATAATCCTTCCATTCTGATTCTGCGGCTGACAAGGACTTCGCGGCAAGTGTCGTTATAGAAGTCCCTTCAGGCAGGTTCGTCACGACTGTAACGGATGGAATGTCGCCGTCCATCTTGATGTTTGCTTCCAGTCTTGCCTTGTCAAACGTCACGGACGCCGAAGCGTTCCCGAGCGCCGCCGCAAGCCCGACTGTAGATGTCAACCGGCCTATTCGCGTGTAGGAATATCCGCCCGCCGCACCATAGAACAGCACTACGCAGTTCGATCCGTACAGCATGAAGTCTCCCGCCTCGATTGTGCTGTAGTATCTCGACGCCGTGGGCAGCGAAACGCCATAGCAGTATTTCTCGTTGCCGTTAAGTTCAGTCATCGACAGCGTGAGTGGCAGTTTCGCAACAAAGGCCCGCCCCGTCTCCGAGTCCTCAACCTTAGCCGTGAAGCTTTTCCCGCCTATCGAAACGACGATTACGGAATCCGCGAGCGACACATCTACAACCATCATCAGGAATAACATGGCGATGTACCGCACAAGACTTCTGGAGGCTACGCTCATTTCAGGTTCTTCCTGTAGAACGCCTCAAGGCGGTCGAAGGGAATGGCGTCCTTTCCGCCGCCGTCATAGAGGTCGCAGTGGTTCGCGCCAGGGACGATGACGAGTTCCTTGTTGTCGCCCTTGAGCTTCTTGAATACCGTCTCGCTAAAATAGCGGCTGTGCGCCTTTTCGCCATGGATGACCATGACCGCGCTTTCGATTTCGTCGGCGTAGGCGAAGAGCTTGGCATTCAGGAAACTGAGCGCACTCGTCTTGTTCCAGCCGTCCGTCGAGTTGAGTGAACGCGGATGGTAGCCGCGCGGCGTCTTGTAGTAGGCGTGGTAGTCCTTGACGAACTGTGGCGCGTCGGCAGGGAGCGGGTCGATGACGCCACCGGCGCGTTCTGCCTTGCCAGCCTTCAAATCGACGAGGCGCTGGGCGTTCATCGCCTCGCGTTTCGCCTTTCTTGCTGCGGCGGAGTCCTCGGTGTCGTTGTAGCCGTTGGCGATGACACGCGTCATGTCGTACATCGTGGATGCGACGGTCGCCTTGACGCGCGTGTCGATAGCCGCTGCGTTGATGGCAAGTCCGCCCCAGCCGCAGATGCCGAGAATGCCGATCTTGTCCGCATCAACATCGTCGCGGCTGACGAGGTGATCGACCGCCGCCTGAAAGTCCTCGGTGTTGATGTCCGGCGAAGCGACGTAGCGCGGCTCTCCCGACGACTCGCCCGTGTAGGACGGATCGAACGCGATGGTCAGGAAACCGCGCTCGGCAAGCGTCTGCGCGTAGAGTCCAGACGACTGCTCCTTCACCGCTCCGAATGGTCCCGAGACCGCAATCGCCGCGAACTTCCCGCTCCCCGTTCCCTGCTTGTCCGCCGTAGCCTCGGCGGAGGCAGATTCCCCGTTCCCTGTTCCCCATTCCCCGTTCCCCTCTTTGGGCTTGTACACATCCGCCACCAGCGTGATGCCAAAGCGGTTTTTGAACGTTGCCTTGCAGTGTTCGACTTTGTCCGACTTCGGAAACGTCTTGTCCCACGAATCGGCGTTGGCCAATCCCGCTCCACCTGCGACCAGTGCCGCTATTGTCAGTTCTTTCATCATCTTTATTCTCCTTTTGAGTTGTCCTGTTGAGTTGAAAAAGAAATCGCGGACAGTATAGGACATTCGCGGTGAAATAACAAATACCGATTTTATATCATTAGCCATAATTGAAGATTATGGTTAAATCTGATATACTGTCTGGCATGGACTTACGGATACTCAGGTACTTTCTCGCCGTGGCGGAGGAGGGAAACATCACCCGCGCCTCTGAGCGTCTGCATGTGTCGCAGCCAGCGCTCTCGACGCAGCTCGCCGCATTGGAAGACGAACTTGGCCAGAAGCTGTTTAAACGCGGCGCTCGCGGAATCGAACTCACCGAGAAAGGCGTCGCCCTAAAGCGCCGCGCCGACGATCTTGTAGATCTCGCCGAACGCATTGAGGCGGAAATCAAGTCAAAGGACAGTGGCGAACTTGTCGGGACGCTCTCCATCGGCGCCGGCGAAACCCCTGCGTTCCGATTTGTCGCCCGTGCCGCAAAGGAACTTCGCCGCGCCAATCCAAGTCTCAACTTCTCCGTCTCGTCAGGCAACGGTGAAGACATCCTTGCCCATCTTCGGGAAGGCACGCTCGACCTCGGGGTACTTGTAGGCCCAGGACGCTACGAAGGGTTTGACTATCTGACGCTACCCTACACGCACCATTGGGGACTTGCTGTCGAAAAGGATTCGCCGCTCGCAGCGAAGAAGCGCATATCGCCCAAAGACGCACGAGGGATTCCTCTCATTTGTTCTCGGCAGGGGATGGTGAAGGAGTTTCTTGCAGGATGGTTCTGCTGCCCGTTCGGGAAACTGGACGTGGTCGCCACCTATAACCTCATCTACAACGCCGCCGTCTTTGTCGAGGCGGGACTTGGCGCGGCGATCTGCATTGACGGTATGATACCGCAGGAGTTTGCCGACCGTGTCGTGTTCCGTCCGTTCGCGCCCGCGCTCGCCAGTGACGTCTATCTCGCCTGGCGAAAAAACGCTGCGCTCCCGCTCGCCGCGAACGCCCTCGTCGCAGCCGTCCGGCAAGGGATAGACAGCTATTGATGATTTTTATCCCACCATCAGTTCGTCTCAGCGGGTCAAGGCGCGCCTAGAGAGTTTCCGGACACTATGGGACCCCATCGTATCCCGACTCATGCCCTGTTGCCGCGCTTCCACTGCGCTTTTACGTATTTTGGCATGTCGCTGTATCGGATGCCAACGAGAAGTGTCATCGTCTTCTGCAGCATGCCAAAACAAACGATCATGAGCAAGGGGCCGAAAACATAATCGTACCATGCGCCGAGATGATTGCAGACAAGATACACGATGAGGACAACGCTTTCAATTGCCTCAAGGACGGCGGTGACCATGCCAGGCGTGTAGGGCGTCTTGCGCTGGAAAAGCCGGATTCCCACAATGTGAACAACGCCCTCGATAATGCCGAAAGTGGCGACGGCCACGGCAAAGAGGATCGTGGAGTCGAAGACGAAAGGAACGACCGTAATCAGCAAGAGGAGGATTCCCGCAGGAATGCGGCTCGCCCGCTTGATTTCATCGCTTACCTCGATCTGCACGAGGGAGGCGATCATGTTGACGAATCCACCCGGATACTTGCCTTCTTCCCATTCATGCAGGATGAAGAGGACGGAATAGATGACCATGAACTTCTGGATCGCCGACAACTCTCCCATGAACGCCGGAACCGTCAGTAGCGTCATGACGATGACTGTATAGATCTCAAGTGCGTAGTGCTTTATGAATTTCCAGAGCGTCATATCCTTTTACCTTTCATTTCATCAGCTTCTTGCCACAGCTGAACGCCTTTGCTACGACTTCGCCCATAATGCGGTAGACGTGCTGGCAGGTGTCGAAACAGACGGGCTTCATCTTTGTTGCGTCGGGCGTGCCGTCTGCACCGCACGTGCCGATCATCAACACCGGCATCGGGAACATTCAGTTCTTCTTTCCAAGGTTCTTCTTCATTTCCGTTTTCTATTATTAACCGCAAAGAACGCAAAACGCTACAGACCTTCCATGTCTTTTTGCTCCTTTTTGAAAATGAAGTTCATGTGCTCCACGTCGAGCGGGCGCATTGGCACAAGTTCAAGCGACTTGATCATGTGCGGCGTGCCCTCCTTGTATTTGCGGAAGTGCGGCGTCGCGAGATGTTCCTTGTACGCCTCTTCGCTGCGGTAGATCTCCACGATGCGGATGGATGTCGGCGACTCCTTCATCTGCATCGGGAAGATACACACCACGCCAGGCTCCTTCGCGACCGATTCAGCCCCGACCGTCCCGGCGGCGGCGAGATACGCCTCCAGCCATTCGGGATAGACTTCGATTTCGGCGATTCTTACCACGAACATGTTTTTCTCTTCTTGCTCTTTGTTGTGCCGGTTTGCCACGTCACAGGAAACGCATCCCGTGAGCATCACCGCGCCAAGACAGAGCATCACGGACATCGGCATCGCCCCGACACCCCGCAACAGCACCTTTAATGCATAGAGTATGTCTTTCATATCTTCTTGCCCGCCTTTTCGACGAGTCGCTTGCCGAGAGCGCGGGCGTTGGCAAGGTCGATGGGAAAATGCGCGTCGCGGTGGGCGCGCTTCGCCGCCTCGTCGAAGAGCGTGATGTCGTAGCGCGAGTAGTCGGTGAACTGGTAGGTGTCGCAGGCGTATAGCGATTCCGATGCACCGAACACCGCCGCCAGCGTCTGTGTGTTCGATTCAAGGAGAGTCGGATAGCCAATGTCCTTCATCATGCCTTCGGGGCAGTTCATCGTGAAGATGTTGGCTGTCTCGATCACCTTGTCGCGAAAGACGAGGGGGTTGCCGTTCTCGTAGTGATAGCTGTACACCGGGAAGGCGAGGCGTTCAAAGAAAGCTCGGTACACGCCTGTCGGGTAGCTGAAGTAAATGGGGGAGCCAAGGACAAGTACATCAGCTTGCCGTGCGCGTTCGAGGACGGGCCTGAGGTTGTCGCGCAGGGCGCACACGCCGTTCGTCTTGGCGTTCTTGAGCTTGCAGGCAAAGCAGCTCTTGCAACCGGGGAAGCAGATGTCGTAGAGATTGACGAGTTCAGTTTCGGCTCCCGCCTCCTCTGCGCCCGCTTTCGCCGCCTCGAGCATCTTGGCGGTATTCCATCCTTTGCGAGGGCTGG
The DNA here is from genome assembly GCA_017403825.1 of Kiritimatiellia bacterium. Lineage (GTDB taxonomy): Bacteria > Verrucomicrobiota > Kiritimatiellia > RFP12 > UBA1067 > UBA1067. The sequence continues at coordinate 23,291 of JAFRDO010000088.1, read as the reverse complement.
CGTTAAAGAACATGGCGAATGGTTTGTTGTTTGTCATTTCTCAAGCCTCCATCCGTAGTCGTTGTGGTAGATCATATTGCGGGTCATTCATGGGCGTATTATACCACACAACCCCCGCTGCGTTCAGCAAATCCATTTTCCAACAATGGGCATCCTGCGCAGAAGAAGCGCCAGAAAGGCCGATGCCGCAAATGTGATTGCCGCCGTGATCAAGATGGCGAGCGGAGTCGAGAGATGCGGAATCAACCGAGCAGACACGGGCGCCAGAATGAACATATGAAGAAGATACATCCCGTAGCTTGCCTCGGAGACCGGACGGACAATGCGGTCATAGAACGCACTGTCGAAATTGAACTTGCGCATTGCCATGAACACGCCAATTGTCGTCAGTGCGACACCGAGAGAACAATACTCTATGCTCATCTCCATTTTCACGGCATACGCATAAGGAGCAGACAAGGGGAACTTGTCCGTGTAGAAGAAAAACGGAAGGCCAATGACGGCAACGCCGACAATCCACAATGGCATCGCCTTGGCAAGTGTATTCGTCCATGAGCGTTCAGCGGCAAACTTGCGAAACCAGAAGCCAAGGAACATGTAGCCAACGAAGCCGCTCACGTAGTGAAACGCGCCGAACATGTTCCAAGGACATTCCCCGTAGAGGTATGGCACGGCGCCAAACGGCGGCGCACCGAACTTCAACTCCCACAGCCGCCGCAGAAACGGGAATGTCGTCGTGAAAAGCCAGAGGACGATCCATCCGCGCAACTCCCGCTCCGAGACCTTCTCGGCCCAAGGCGAGAGAAGAGGCATGAGAACGTAAAGGCCCAGCAGCATCGGCACGAACCAGAGGTGTCCGCCTTCGTCCGGAAAGTTGAAAAGCAGCGGCCCCCATTTCCCGCCTGCCGAAGCAATGTATGCCGCCGCCCACACGACGAACGGCACGGCGACACGCAAAAGCCTGCGTTTGAAGAACTCTCCTGTCGGACGCCTCACCGGGAAGAGAAGATACGACGACGCCATGACGAAGAGCGGCACGGCAACACGGCAGAGACACTCCGTAAGCGTAATCCAGAACATGTCCAACCGGCTCGCAATCGCCGTGATGTTCGGAGCTTCGCCGCCGAGGTAGAACGGCTCGGCAGAGTGTATCGCCATAACCATGAAACAGGCGACGACACGCAGGTAGTCGAGAAATACGATTCGATTTTGTGTTGCCATCATTGTTCCACCCCGCCTATTTCCCAACATCTTGTGGAGTTGTGTGTTCTTGGATCCAGGCGAGGAGTTCGTCGTAGCCCATGGAGCCGTCGGCAAGCGATAGACCGGCGCGGACAATCTCGTCGTCGGTGCATTGGAGCCGAATCCCGTTCACTTCAAGAAACGTCAGCATAACATACATGCCGATTCTCTTGTTTCCGTCGAGGAACGCATGGTTCGAGACAAGCGATGCGCCGATGCGAGCAGCCTTTTCCTCCTTTGTCGGATAGAGCTCACGTCCGCCAAAGGTGGCGAAAGCGCCCTCAAGCGCCGATTCGAGAAGCCCCTCGTCGCGAAGTCCCACACTGCCGCCTGTTTCCGAGGCAATGTACTGGTGAAGCAAGAGGACCTTGTCTTTGGAGAACTTCGTCATTTCGCCAGCTCCAAAAACGCGGCCTTGTGTCGCTTCATGATGCGCTTTGCGACAACGTCAATTCTCTCGTCCTCGGTGAGGTCGAGATACCCGCCGTCATCAAGGTCGATTAGAATGTATTTGGGGCGGTTGTTCTTGAATATCACGGACTTACCGTCTCTCTCCGTCTGCCGAGCTACAGCAGAGAAGTTTTGGTTCGCCGCCGTCATCGTGACAATCTTGTCGGTGTCAATATACATTGGAAATATCCTATCTATGAGCTTCAGCGGGTATTATAGGATATTATTATCCTATTTGTCAACTGCGCATCATTCAAGGAAACCGCTAGGAGAGGACAAGCTTTTCGTCAAAGAGCCGCCGCCGTCATGCCTCGTAGATCTCAATAGGAAGGTCGTCGGGGTCGCGCAGGAAGAAGAACCGCTTACCTGTGAACTCGTCGACGCGCAGCGGTTCATGCGGAATCCCCTCTCTGTCTAGTTCCGATGCGGCGGAGTCTAAGTCGTCCGTTGCGAATGCAAGATGCCGAAGACCTGTCGCTTCTGGATTTGTCGTCCGAGCCGGAGGGTTCGGAAATGAGAAAAGCTCCACGACGTAGTCATCGCCAAGGGCGAGATCGGTCTTGTACGAATCCCTCGCCGCCCTATAGTGTTCGGCGATGACGCGGAGTCCGAGCGTCTTCGTGTAGAAATCAAGACTGCGCGGATAATCGGAGCAGATGATCGCAATGTGATGGACTTTAGACAGCTTCATGGTTTTGTCTTTATGTCAGCTTGAAATGGTTTTTGTGGCAAGCGAAAGCCCCGGCGCGGGCGAGGCGGCTGATTTCGGCTGAAAGCGCACTGCGCTCGACGCAGAGAAAGTCGGCAAGCTGCTGACGGTCGAAAGGAATGTCGAATTCGTTACTGCCGCACTTGTCGGCAAAGGAGTGGAGATAAGCGAGGAGACGTTCTTCGGTTGTACGGTGGGAGAGGATTTCGATTTTCGCATTCAGTTCCAACGTCTTGGCGGCAAGTATGCGCATGACGTTGCGAACGAGGCGGGTATGAAATGCGCAGGCGTTGCAGCACGGAGCCCCAACCCTCTCGGCATTGAGGATGAGAACCTTGCACGGCGCATCCGCCTCGACGCGAACGCGCATCGTCTTCACGGCAGAGAACGTTTGGGCTGCGGCGACAAGTTCCTTTTCGCCGATGCGCTTGATGATGGATCGCTTGCCGTCCAAGCCGTCCTTCACGACCACAAGCGATCCTGACAGCACGACGCCGAAGCGAGTCGCATGGCTGCCCTCGACGAAGATCGCCGCGCCCTTGTCGCGTGAAATGACGTGTGCATCAAGGCATTCCAGCATCCTGTTCGTTTCTTCGAGAGACATCCCGGCGAACAGTTCGTAGCCCTGTGTTGACTTCAAGATTTCCTTCATTGCGCAAATTATACCAAAATTTCTGGTTTGTTGCCGTTCCAACATACTTGCCATCCCGCAAATGCTATAATACGCGGCGTTTCAAGACATGAAAGGAGAACGGCCATGAAGAGAAAGATAGTCGAGATAGACGCAGAGAAGTGCAACGGCTGCGGCCTTTGCGCCAAGGCGTGCCATGAGGGAGCCATCGCGATGGTGGACGGCAAGGCTCGGCTCGTCAAGGACGACTACTGCGACGGCATGGGCGACTGTCTGCCAGCTTGTCCCGTCGGCGCGATAACGATTACCGAGCGCGAGGCTGCACCATACGACGAAAATGCCGTCGCCAAACGCAAGGCGGAATCTCAGGCCAAGCCAGCCTCCGCGCCGCATAGCAACATGCCCGACCGCCATAGCCTTGGCGGCGGCGGTTGCCCCGGAAAGATGGCGCGGGCGATAAAGAGGGAAACGGAAGATTCCTCTCTCCAACTCGGGACTCCAACTCTTACCTCCCAACTTCGCCAATGGCCGGTGCAGATAAAGCTCGTTCCCGTCAAAGCTCCCTGGTTCAACGGCGCAAAACTGCTCGTGGCCGCAGACTGCACCGCCTACGCCTACGCGAACTTCCATCAGGAACTGATGCGGGGATGCGTCACGATCATCGGCTGCCCCAAGCTGGACGAGGGAGACTACACCGAGAAACTGACGGCCATTCTCACACAGAACGACATCAAGGAACTCGTCATCGTCCGAATGGAAGTCCCATGTTGCGGCGGACTTGAGCGGGCTGCGACAAATGCGCTGAAGGCGAGTGGCAAGTTCATCCCGTGGCGCGTCGTCACCGTAGCCATCGACGGACACATCATTGACTGAAGGGAGAAACGACATGAAAAAGATAGCGTTCTTCGATACGAAGAGTTACGACAGGGAGTCGTTCGACCGGGAGAACAACGGCCGCTACGACATCCGCTATTTCGAGACACGGCTGACGGCGGCGGCGCTGCCTCTCGCCGAGGGGTGCGACGCGGCCTGTGCGTTCGTGAACGCTGAGATCGACCGTGCCGTCGTGGAGGGGCTGGTCAAGCGCGGCGTCAAGGTTCTCGCCATGAGGTGCGCGGGCTACAACAATGTCGATTTCAAGGCCGCATACGATTCGGGCCTTACGGTCGTGCGCGTTCCCGCCTACTCGCCATACGCGGTCGCGGAACACGCCGCCGCGCTCCTCCTCACGCTCAACCGCCACATCCACAAGGCGGCGGCGCGGACGCGCGACTTCAATTTCTCGCTCGTCGGCTTGACGGGTTTCGACCTCCACGGCAAGACGGCCGGCATTGTCGGCACCGGCAAGATTGGGCGCATCTTCGCGAACATCTGCAAGGGATTCGGCATGAGGGTTCTCGCCTACGACGCTTTTCCGAATCCCGCAAGCGGCCTTGAGTATGTTTCGCTGGAAACGCTGCTTGCGGAATCGGACATCATTTCGCTCCATTGCCCGCTTCTGCCCGAGACGAAGCATACGATAAACGCCGAAACGCTGGCAAAGGCGAAGCGCGGCTTTACGCTCATCAACACGTCTCGCGGCGGACTGGTCGATAGCGAGGCTCTTTTGGCGGCGTTGCGCGATGGCACAGTCGGCGGCGCGGGGCTGGACGTTTACGAAGAGGAAAGCGAATGGTTCTACGAGGATCGCTCGGATGTGACGCGCCAGAACAAGACGCTTTCGCTACTCGTCTCGATGCCAAACGTGATCGTCACCTCGCATCAGGCGTTCCTGACGCACGAGGCACTTGCGAACATCGCCCAGACGACGCTTGCGAATCTCGACGCCTACTTTGTAGGCGCACCGCTCGAAAACGAAATCTGCTACCGCTGCCTCGGCACGGGCGGAGCGAACAAGAGCGACTGCCCCCGCAGAAACGGTGGACGTTGCCATTAACAGGGAGGCGCAAATATGGGAATAAATGAAAAAGCGGGAGAGGTGTTCTCCGTGGCGGCAGAGAATTCGCCGGTCGCCGGCTGTACGGTGTCGAAGGCTGTTGCGGAAGTCGCGGGCGGGTATGTCGCGCACTTCTCATTGGCGGCGGGAACCGACATCAGCGCCGAGACGTATTCCGCGCCTAAAGTCTGGCTCATCGCTTCAGGCTCGGGCGTGGCGTTCACGGTGGACGGACGCGAATGGCCGCTCAAAGCGGGCGGTGCTTTTACGATAGTCACCGGCGTTCCAATCGGCGTGAAAAGCGCAGATGGCCTCGTCTATACGGAAATCGAATTTGGAAAGGAAGCGAAAATGAACAAGATACTCGAAGCGGGCAAGGCATTTGCCCTGAAGGACGTTCTTCCCTACGCGGATGGGCGTATCGTGAACATGGATCTCGCAAGCAGTCCGAACATGAAGTTCGTGCTGATGAGTTTCGACGCTGGAACGGGGCTTTCGGAGCATTCCGCTCCGGGCGACGCGCTCATCTTCGCGCTCGACGGCGAGGCGACAATCGGCTATGAGGGCGCGGAATACGTCATCAAGGCGGGGGAGAACTTCAAGTTCGCCAAGAACGGTCGCCATTGGGTCAAGGCTAATGGTCGCTTCAAGATGGCGCTTCTGCTGGTCATTGACTGAACAAAGAAAGGAACGATAGCAATGAGAGCATGTGTAGATCAAGGTCTGTGCATCGGGTGCGGTCTGTGCGCATCGGTTGCTCCTGAAGTGTTTGAGATGAATGCGGGTGGCAAGGCAATTGCCGTCACAGACACCACGGAAGCAAATGGCGAGTCGGTGAAGTCCGCAATCGACGGCTGCCCAGTCTCGGCAATAAGTCAGGGGGAATAACTACTTCACCACCATCAGCTCGTCCCAGCGGGTCGAGGCGCGTTTCGAGAGCATCGACCGCTTCATCTTCCACGATTTCTCGCCTATGCCATCGGAGGCAGAGCTTCTACGGTGCATTATACTTTTGCGTTCTTGCTCATACCCGCGACCTTGATTCACCGCTCGGCTTCGGCCCGTTTCAGTTCTGCACTCCAATCTCGCGCGAGGTTCAGTCCCGAAAGCGTTGCCGCATCGGGCAGACGAATCTGAAAGTCGCTTGCGTAGCTATACCGCAGTTCGCCCTCGCGCAGCGAAAAGTTGACCACATGGCCGCCGTGCTGCCTTTCGGCATCCACGAAGTGGAGGTGCCAGCCTGGAGCATTGACGCCTTTGACATATCCGGGCAGTCTGAATCCGACCAAATCGCCGCGAACATCGCGGTATTCAAAAACCGCCTCGTTTTTTGCAGCGTCCGCAAGGCCGACTCCGTCTCGTTCCTGCCGGGCAACCGTGCGAACCTTCATGTGTCGGAAGTCGCCCGTGAAGTGGATGGCGAGCGGAATGTTCTCTTCTTGGCACAACTCGTCTATTCGCGCCTCGAATGTTTCATAGCTCGGAATGTCCGATAGTTTCAGGGTGTGGTCTGCGTGAAATTCCGCCACCGTTCCAAAAGGAATGGTGGCGTCATCATTTGGCAGATATACGCGGCCGTCCGCACACGCCTGATAGACTACGCCGTCTATCATCTGCATCTCACCATCCAGGCGATCCATTGTGGCAATCGCCATGTTGCCGAGTTTCTTCAGCTCTCCGATGGCGATCACCCCGCCGTAGCGTCCGCTGAGCAGGACGCTGAACAGCGAGACCTGCGTGAACCTTACTTGCTTTTGCCTCACACGTTCTCCACCTCTCTGCGCGAGATTTTATCTATCGCACTATGCGCGGTTGTATTTGTCCTTCGGCTGCTTGCAGCGCGGGCAAAGCCAGTCGGCCGGGAGGTCCTCGAACGCGACGCCGTCATGCTCGGCGGGATCGTAGACGTAGCCGCAGACGGAGCAGATGTATTTGCCGGTCGGCGTCTTGAAGATAATTTCGCCCGGAGGAATGATGGCCGGCGGATTGTCGAGATCGACGACGCGCTTCTCTGCAAGGCTCTCCAGCGCTTCGGGCGTGTGAGTGCCGAGATACACCGTCGGGCGGGCGCGGCAGAAGGCACGGACGCGGTCGAGCGTTTCACGCGCGGCGGCCTTGTCATCAAAGACGACGGAGAGTCGGTTTTCGTAGAGCGCAACATCGGTGTAGGTAACATCGCCGTGGATGAGATAGAAAAGTCCGTCTGTCTCAACCGCCACAATGCAATTGCCCGTGGTGTGGCCAGGAGCGTAGATGTAGGTCACTCCCGGCGCGATGCGTTGCGAGGCGGGAAACTCGTAATAGGCTCCGTCGGAGAACGTCGCCACGGTCGGGTTGTAGGGCTTGATCTCGTCCGATTCCGCTTCGGCTGCAGAGCAGATGATCTGGGCGTTCGGGAACGCGCGCAGTTCGCCCGTGTGGTCGGCATGCTTGTGGGTGATGAGAATCTTCGAAACCTGCTCCGGCTTGTAGCCAAGGTCGGCGAGCGCTTCGAGGTAGGTCTTGATCTTTGTGCCGAGATAGATTCCTGCGTCAGGATCGGCCGCAGCATCGGGAAATTCGGCGGGGAGGCCGGTATCGACGAGGATGACCTCGCTGCCGGTGTCGATGACCCAGTTCTGGAGGCAGGAACGGTACTTGACCGTAGGGTCGAGCCCTTCTGCACCCTCTCCGCCAAGGGCGAACGGACGGGTCATGAAGCCGTTTTCGGTGAAACGGACGGGCTGGATTTTGATGCTCATGGGTTGTATCCTTTTGGTTTGAGAGATTTACATTGTATCCATTGTATCATATTTCTGGCCGACTACGCTCGTTTCATGTTATCTATCGATTCGCTCGCTACGAAGTTGCAGGTAGAGTAATGCCTTTTCATTGCATGGTTCCTTCCACCAGTTCGAAACGCTTCATGCGCTTCCCATCGCGCTCGACGGTCTCGAAAAACATCTTCGCGGGGCGCACCCACAGGCCGTGTTCGCCATATAGCGCACGGTAGACGACCATCTCCTCCAGCGTCTCGGAATCTTTGGCGAATCCCTCGAGACGATAGAGATTTCCCTTGAAGTGCCGGAACTCGCGTCCGATCAGTTTCTCTTGTTCTTCGTTCATCTTTGCGCCCCACCGGCTGGGCCTGTAAGATCTTGTTACCTTATGAAATTCATCGGCTGCCAGGGTTCCTGCGGGGCGCGGGGGATGGCGTCGCCTCGCTTGAGGTTCTTGAGGAGCCAGGCCATGTTGCGTCCGAGCGTACGCATCGTCTGCATCCCCTCGGCATCCTTCTCGCACTCTCCCTCTTCGCGTCCAAAAACGACGTTCCAGTACTGCGACGTGACGACGGGACAGTTCAGCATCTCGAACGGCATGTTCATGCACTGGTACGCCGCCGTCGATCCTCCGCGCCGGCATACCGCGACGGATGCGGCGGGCTTGGTCTTGACATGCGCCCCACCCGCGAAGCAGACGCGTTGCCACACGGCGAGAAACGCGCCGTTGGGCTGGCCGTAGTAGGTAGGCGCGCCGACCACGAACGCATCGGCCGTCGGAAGCTTCTCGATGATGCGGTTGGCGATGTCATCGTCGAAGATGCAACGTCCGAGCGACTTCTGGATGCACTGGTAGCAGGCGACGCATCCGCGCACCGGGTTCTTGCCGATCCAGACGGTCTCGGTCTCGATACCCTCGGCGGCAAGGGTGTCGGCGACTTCCTTGAGCGCACGGGCCGTGTTGCCGTTCGCACGCGGACTTCCGTTAATGAGCAGTACTTTCATTTCGTTCCTTTCTGTCTCACGCGGAGATGCGGAGACGCGGAGGGTTATTGTCGTGAGGGTTTGGGGCCGGTGTAGCCGTTGACTACTCGTGCATACCCATCTTTTAGCTGGTTCATTCCGAAATTAACAAGGACTCCAACCTGCAGCCCCATCACCACAAGATATGTCTTTACCTGTTTCAGATAAACGGGCTGCATGTGTTCCGTTGACTTCAACTCGACAATAACAGAGTCGTCAACAAGCATATCAAGGCGAAAAGCAGTGTCCAGCTTTACACCTTCATATTCGAACGACACGCCCTTTTGACGTTCCACCTTGTGTCCGCGACGTGTTAATTCAAGCGCAAGCAACTGTTCATAGACTGATTCAAGCATGCCCGGCCCAAACTGCTTGTGTATTTTTATGGCCGCACCCAAGATGTCCTTGGTAATATCGTTTTCACTCATTTTTGATCCTCCGCGACTCCGCATCTCCGCGTGAGACTTTACTTACTCGCCGTCCTTTCACTGACGAACGCTTCCAGCGCAGCAAAGACTCAACTTGCAATCTTCCAGCAGAGCCAGGCGGCGAGCGTCTTTGAGTCGAAGATGGTGCCGTTGCGGATTCCGTCCTCGACCTCGGCTTCCGAAAGAATGACGGGGTAGACGTTCTCGTCAGGATCCTGGTCCTGCGCGTGGGCTGTGTCAGATATCTCCGCGAAGTAGAGGTGTATGCGCTCCTCGCAGTAGCCGGGCGTGCAGATGACGGTCGTGAGGAACTTAATGGAAGTCACCTCGTAGCCCGTCTCCTCGGCAGTCTCGCGCCTCGCGCCCTCTATCGGGTCTTCGCCCGGCTCAAGTCCTCCGGCGATGACCTCAATGAGCGCCTCTTCCGCCGCCTTGCGGTACTGCTTCACGAACACGAACTTGCCATCGGGCCTACGGGCAAGGATGGCTACGGCGTTGCCGTGGCGGATCACCTCGCGCTTCGCCCTGCGTCCGTCGGGCAGCTCTATGTCAAGAAGATCGACGCTGATGATCTTCCCCGTGTACTTGCGCTCAGTCGCAATCGTCTTTTCCGTCAGGTCTGTCATAATCCTCCTGTCAATCGTCTTCTCCTGTTCTTCAGTCATTTCTGCATCTCGCCGATAAACGTCTTCCGCCTATGCCGCCGAGCGCTTGGATTCCTGGAACAGGACCTTGATCAAGACTCGTTTCCCCTTTGACTTGAACCCCTTCGGACGAAGCGTTTTTCCGTCCGGCTGCGGAAACAGGACTTCGACGTCGCCGTTCTCCAGGTCGGCGTGAATCTCGACATACGGACGAGCCTCCTCATGCGGATAGACGGACGGCAGGGCGTCGGCATCATAGATCTCAGCCCAGCAGAAATTCCGGAAGACGGTGTGGAATCCGTTCGGCAGGGTCTTGAGGTCCTCCCGCTGAAGGAACCGAATCGCATGCGGCATGTAGACGCCAAGATGCCGGAACCGACCGGCCTCTGCAATCGTGCAGAAGACCCGCGGCAAACGGTCAAGCGACCCATCGTCGCGCTTCACATCCACAAGCCAGAACGCACTCGACGAATGGTGCCTCGGCACCGTCAGCCGTCCACTGTCCCATTGCCAGTCATCTGAGGGCGAAAGCTCACTGCAGCCATCGAACGTCCTGACGGCGACAGGAATCATACCGCCCTTCAGGTCCAGCTTGAGCGCACCGTCCTGCAGGAGCGCCGCCACCAGGATCTTGCCGCGGTCACCCTCCCTGCCGGCAAGCGCAAACCAATTCCCGTCAAAGCGGGACGGGCAATCCACGCGAGTGCGCATACGGGCGACCTCCGCAAACGCTTTCATGGCAAACCACGACGGATACCTTCGCCCGAACTCACCGATCAGCGACCACCAATGCATCGTGCTGGTGCCGACCGCATAATAGGCCATCTCATCGACCGGATAGTCCTGACCCCGCGCAAGCACCGCCGCGGCATATGCCCCGGACTGCGGACCCGTCACCTCCGCCTGCCAGGCGTCAACCTCGGCCTGGCTCGCCCATGAGCCGTGGTTCTTCCATGACATCGGCGCCCAATGCCATTCCCCGACCTGGATCTTCGTCTTGGCAAACCCATGCGCATCAAGGTACTTGCGGCAGAACGAGACATTGCCGAACAGGACATCCGGGTCGCGCTCGTAGTTCCCGAACGTGAAGACATCTATCGGAAGCGCATGCTCCTGGCAATAATCGACGAAATCCGTCAGGTCCTTCGGGATGCTGATGCCTGCCTGCGGACCGCAAACCCGAATCTCAGGGAATTCGGACTTGAGCCGCCTGACCGTCGCCTCGTAAAGCGGAAAATATTCCTTCCTGACAACCCCGTCATACGGCACATCGCCGGGATCGAACAGCTCCGGCACGGTGTTCGGCTCCTCCCAGACCGCCCAGTCGCGGATGTTCCAACGATAGCCGTTCGCCCATCCACGGTTGTAATGACGGACGATGTGTGCGCATATCTCCGCCCACTTCGCCTTGTCCTCTGGGATCATGCAGTTGTAGCGCCGCCCGCCCTGATGCTCTATTGACTCCCCGAGGCGGTATTCGATTTCCACCCCCGCATCATGCACTTTCCGCAGCAAGTCGTCGGTGGCCTTGAAATCGTAGTTCCGGGGGTCGTCGGGATCCAGGTGAAAGAGCGGGAAGACGCGCGAGACATCTATCAGCTGGATGCCTGGATTGTCAAGCACTGCATCATGGAAACGCGCCTTGGGGATATCCAGCTCATCCAAAAGCCTGTCGAAATTATGGTACTTCGTTCCGGCAATCCGGGTCCAGCCGCAAACGCCGTTCAAGCGCTTGATAGTGCCGACCTCCTTCGAGAAATCAACTGTCGCGGCGCCTTCCGCCGCGAAGGATGCCACGAATGCCGCCGCAACGATCATGCCAGTCAGGGCTTTATTACTCATGGCGCGTCTCATTTTTGGGGACAGGCCCCGGCATTTTGGGGACAGACCCCGGCATTTTGGGGACAGACCCCAATGGCGGTGAAGCTTTTACTTGAAAAACGCATCATTTTGCGCAATTATCCTTCCCCTCGGCAAGAAGTCCTGTCACATGCGCACCTTTACCACAAGCTTGCGGTGCTTGCGGGGCGCTCCCTCCGTCTTGTTGGGGGCGTGTGCGCCGTAGGGCGGGTAGAAGATTGCGAACTCGCCCTTCTTCAAGACCACTTTCTCCATCTTCGGGTTCTGGAAAAGCACGTAGTCCTTCTCCACGTTGAAGTCGGCGGCGTTTGCCTTGGTGTTCTCCTCGTCGTAGATGAAGCCATCCACTTCGTCACCGGAAATCGGAACATGGATGTCGAAGTATTTCCGGTGGACCTCCAGCTTCGCGTTAGCGTCCCACGTGCCGAGCGTCACGTCCATCACGTTCGCATACACGTCGTCACCATCGATCTCGTTGCGACCGAGCGGAAGTTTCTCAAGATCGTGCGAGCGCAGGAATTCAAACGCCTTCCTGAAACGCGGATGGAGATGCTCATACTTCGCCGAATCAGCGATCGTGCCGCGCACCATGCCGACCAGGCTGTTCGTGTCATGGAAGAGCGCGCACCCTCCCAGCAGACCAAGACACCCGGCGCATGCGGTGTCTTTAAGAAATTCTCTTCTGTTCATTTTTGCCTCCTGTCAACTGTCAGCAACAGACTTTCGCCGCATCGTCCTTTTCCAACTCGTCAGAATCCGGGAAGGTTCAGCTGCCCGGAAACGCATACCTTGCGTCCCTTCGAAAGCGTGCGGTCGGACGTATCGTACACTACGAACTTGATGCCCTCGAACCTCTTCGACAGCTCGGAGCGGATATATGACGAGACCGCCTTGACGTTGCCTGGATCGTCGTCGGAAAACCCTATCGAGACTGAACGGTCGAGCCGCCCCGCCCGGCGCAGCATGTGGAAGACGTGCTCCACGAAGTCGCGTATGGCGAACTCCTTGGCCAGTTCCGGACGGGCCGCGATTGTCGCGGTCGCCAGCTTCTCGCGGTAGATCGGATCGCTGGCCATGCGCTCCTTGAACAGCGCATTGGTGACAGCCGAGTACCGGCACATGCCGAGGTAGTAGTCAAGCTCCTCCGCGTCGGACCCGAACTTCTCCACTCCGTCGATCCAGCGGCGGTAGCCCCGCAGATTGCCCATCATCTCCGTGCGCTCGTCCTCGGTTAGCGCATAGCGTATGAATATGCGCACCGCCTTCTCGATGGTCGCCGGAGAATGTCCGCGCGCCGTCACGATCGCGAAGAGACGCCCTTCGCGCAGCGTCTTCTTGAGCGCGTTGTAGCTCGGCCCGGGCCTGGCGCCGTGCTCGACGCGCTCCATGGCCGATACGGTGTCCTCTATGAACGTGCTGCGCCCAGGACGATCCTCGAAGTCCGCGAACGCAGCCGCCCAGCCGCCGTCCGACGGAGGCCGGTAGTGCGCGACGTCGGCGCGGACGAGCGCGAACGTCGCGGTGGACATCTCGACGGGGTGCCATGCACCGTCCTCGCCGAGGTGTTCCATCCTGATCTTCGTGGGCATGTGCAGTATGTTGTCGTCCCAGTCGAAGATGTAGTACTTGAAGTCCCGGTCGGCGACCGCCTCGTTAACGTATGGAACCTGACGCTTCACGTCCGCCGCACCCTTCAGTCCAGGATCTTGTACGTCGGCCCCGCGCCAGAATAAGAATCAAGCCCGCCTGCCACGACACCTTCGTCCGCAACCGGCCTTGCGGCCTTCGCCTTCGGACGCTCCCCGAAGAGGACGGTGCCAAGGCGCACCCACGTCGCCCCCTCCTCAACCGCCACTTCGTAGTCGCCGCTCATGCCCATCGACAGGCGCGGCAGCCCCACGCCCTGCTCCTGCTCCACAGCGTCGCGCAGCTCGCGCAGACGGCGGAAGTAAGGACGCGAATCCTCCGGATCCTCGCTAAACGGCGCCATAGTCATCAGCCCCTCGACCGTCACGCGCGGACACGCCTCGCATATGTGGCGCACCGTCGGACCGACCTCCTCGGGCCTCATGCCGCTCTTCGACTTCTCGCCGGAGACGTTGACCTCGAGAAGCACGTGCGGAGCGGCGCCGATCTCGTCCGCAATCATGTTGATGCGGTCGGCAAGCTTGACGGAGTCAACCGAGTGAATGAAGTCGAAGAGCTCCAGCGCATGACGCACCTTGTTGGACTGGAGATGCCCGATCAGGTGCCACATCGGACCGGACACGCTCGCCGGACGCTTCCACGCCGCCTCCTGAACCTTGTTCTCGCCGACGATCCGAAGGCCCGCGTCCCACGCTTCCTTCACCACCTCCGCGCCATGCGTCTTGGTGACGGCCACGATCTCCACGCCCGCCGGATCGCGCCCCGCCCGCGCACAGGCCGCGTCAATCCTTGCGCGGACCTCCGCCAAAATCTCGCCCAGGTCTCTCATCCGGACTTCCCCCTCACATGCGCAGGCGCTCAGCAAGCGCCGCCAGCTCGTCCATGTCGCCCTTGTGGTTGACGAAATTGAGCGGGTCGCCGGTCCAGCGCGGCACAATGTGGAAGTGCACGTGCCGCACGGTCTGCCCGGCTGCCTCGCCATTGTTCTGCAGCACGTGGAAGCCGTCGCAGCCGAGCACCTCCTTGACGTGCGCCGCAATCCGCTTCACGCGCACGACCACTGCGGACAGCGTCTCGTCGTCGGTGTCCAGAAGACCCTGCGAATGGAGCTTTGGAATCACAAGCACATGCCCCTTCGCGAACGGGTTTATGTCAAGGTAGGCGAGAACGAGGTCGTCCTCGTAGACCTTGAAGCTCGGAATCTCGCCGTCGGCGATGGCACAAAAGATACAGTCGTTTCTCATGGAACCCTCCCTCTTCCCGGCGAATGCCGCCCCACTCACCCGAACGAGGCTCCGCACATGCCGGAAACGGTGCAATGATACCACAACGCCCCGCCTGACGCAAGGGGGGATTGGCAAAAAATCATGGGGGTGTTTCAGTCCAGATGAAATACTTCATCCATCGCGAATGAAATATGATAGGCTACTGCCCGCAAGTTAAATATTTTTTGGGAACAGGCATGCAAGCGGCCATTTCAGCAACCAAGGGACTGTCCACAAAAATGAACCCTTGTTTTCACTGAAAAAATGCAATATTCTGCAATTTATTACAGTTATTGAATCAGTCACGGTCTCAAACATCGAGCAAAAATCATTTTGTTAAGTTATCGATGTTACAGTAACACACGTTACAGTAACATTAGGGCACTTTTCGGCAGGCAAACAAGCGTTACAGTAACGCTGTTTCAGTAGCGTTACTGTAACATGAAAGCGTTACAGTAACATGTGTTCCACCGCATGTCAGTGCCTGAAATTCAAAAGTACCATTTGGCGGTGTCGACTCTTTTTCGCAAAACGTACTTTTTTGAAAATTTCCCAAACAAGGTCAAAAGGGTCAGTGTCGTAGTTCATTTGTCAGAATCTTGACCGCCTCGTCAACAGCAGCAACCAATTCCGACAACCTGGCGCGACTATTGTAAAAGCGACAACTTTCTGTCTTCAGTCCCGGAGCATGGACAAAGGCCCAAACTGTATCTGCGTGCAAGAGCGTGCTTATTATGTTCTTCATTCGAACAGGCGTGCCCTCCAATTCCCAGACAGAAACCATCTTGCGAGATTCGGGTATCTCTTCCGGATCGAGCATTTACACTTTCCGCAGCAACTCAGACAATTGGGCTTTCATATACTCCATCTTCCAAACGTCCTTCATCTTCCGCCCCTCCGCGAATCGCGCCATGCCCAGGCATCTGGATCGGAATGCGCTTCAAGCCTCTTCTGCACATCCGACGGCAAGGAGCTGAAAAAGTCCAGTCCTGTCGCCTCTTCCACATCATCCACCGTCACCACAAAACCGTCGAGCGGCTTCTTTGAGCCTTCGTTCGGCAGAATGAACGCAATCATCTTTTCCGGCGGAGTCTCGTCGTAGATGACCTTGTAGTAGAATCCGGGCACGCGCACCTTACTGCGTCCGATTGTCTTCTCGTCATCATCAGTGACGATTGGCCCAGTCACCACGAACACGCTTCTTTCCGAATACGCGAAACGGCGCACTGCCTGTTCAAGCCTTGACCAGATGCCACGATTAAAGGAAGGTTCCTGCGGCGAGATGTTGCTCATGTAGAACGACTCCAACATCGTCTTATCAGACCAGTGCATGTCACCGGCAGGCGCAAGATGCCCTCTGTCGTAGCCGCTGCCCGAATAGTCCTCCGGCGAGGCCGACCCCGTCCGCACCTCGGGATCGGCCATGAACGCATCGGCCCGACTGGCCTTGCGCGACATAACCTCGTCCTTGGTGAGGCGGTACGCTACCCACGCGGGCTGCTCCCACGCCTCGACGTAGCCGAGCGCGTAGCCCTCGCGCTCAATGACCTGGTCGCACTTTCCCGGAACACCCAGGTCTAGGTTGTCCCAACTGGGACAACAGGCGTCCCGCCCGTTGCGCTCCCCAGCACGGGGACAGCAAGCATCACGCCCGTTGCCCCCGCGCCATTCCGCGACAACCCTGCCGCACTGCCGCCTGAACGACGGAGACCTCACGTACTGGTAGACGAAAGCCGCCACCAGCAACACGAGCGTTATCAGAAACTTCCTGCCGCCCAACAACGACCCTTTTCTCCGCCGCTCCGCCATCGCCTACTGCTTCTCGTGCTGCCAGCAGAACTTGGAGCCGGGCTTGGCCTTGCGCTTGCAGGGTTCGCCGCTCTTGGTCTTGCCCTGGCATATTCCTGTTTCCGCGCTTGTCGCGGCTGCCGGCGCCTCCTCTGCCGCGGCCTCGGCAGCCTTCTTCGGCTTCGCGCGCTTCTCAGGGTGGGCTACCGGCGCAGCAGGCGTCTCTACCGTACCGCCATCCGCCATTGCGGCGTGCTGGAAGCAGTACCTGCTGCCGGCCTGCGCCTTGCGCTTGCACCGCGTTCCGGCCTTCGTAGTCGCCGCGCACTGTCCGCCTACTGTCGCCGGAACTGGCACGGTCTCGCTCGACTCTGCACGGCGTGTCGTCTTGCTTGGGGCGGCTGACGACTGCCCGGCGGCTCTCTCGGACTTTGTAGTGCCGCCGTGCTGCCAGCAGAACTCGCTACCCGGTGAAGCCTGGCGCTTGCACTGCGTACCCTTCTTGGTTGTCGCCGCGCACTGCGCCGCGAACGTCGCTGCGGCCATCAGGCAGACCGCCACCATCATTAGTATTTTTTTCATTTTGTGTTTTCCTTTCTTTGGTATTAATCCTCGTATGCAAATCCCAAATCATGCAAAGTCAATTCCGACAGCATTTCAGTTGTTATAGGAGCCACAGTTGAGAGCCGCACCGCCTGTCGCTGAATCGCCTTTTCAAATAGATTTCTCACATAACGCGCATTCCCAAAATTAACATCCTTATTTCGCACGGCGACCTCCATCACATTGACTATCGACGCGCGGACATCTTTGTCGCAAGTATACTGGTTCTTCTCCGCGTTCATCAAGAAAATCTCTGCAAGTTCCTGTGCTGTGTAGTCTGGAAACTCGATATACCGGCTAAATCTCGATTGCAATCCCGGATTTGAGTTGATGAATTTCTTCATTTCCTCTGTATAGCCCGCGAGCACGACAACAAGCCTGCCTCGGTCATCCTCCATACGTTTCAGCAACGTCGCAATAGCCTCTCCGCCATAATCGCGATCGCCACCCTGTACGAGAGTGTAAGCCTCATCAACAAACAATACGCCATCAAGCGCAGTATCGATGACATTGTTCGTCTTAACAGCCGTTTGCCCAACATACTCAGCGACAAGCCCCGATCTGTCTGTCTCAACCAAATGTCCCTTTTTCACAACCCCGAGTTCCCGGAATATATCCGCCAGAATTCTCGCAACCGTTGTCTTGCCCGTTCCCGGATTCCCCGTAAAAACACAATGGTAAGTTATTGGCGCAACCTTCAGCCCCCGCTCTTTCCGCTTGCATTGAATTTCAATAAAGTTGGTTAACTGCCTGACTTCATCCTTAACCTGCCCAAGACCTATCAAGCTGTCAAGTTTTCGCATTACTTCTTTCAGTCCACCATTGAAAGGAGCCTCCGCAACGCTCTTCTTTGCAGCTACTTTATCTTGATTCAGAAACGCCACAAGTTGATCTTGGCCCATGATGATTTGCCTTGGGCCTGTACCATTTTGTCCACTCACTACACCAAGCTCCTCAAGCCGGTCAAGCACCAATGCAGCATGGTTATAACCCCATCCAAGGTGGCGTTGGAAAAGAGAAGTAGATGCCCGGCCTGTCTTGATTATGCACTCCACGGCCTTCTTGACATCCTTCAAGTCTGCATCAGCAACGCGAGCATTACGTGGGTTCTCATTCTCGTCTGGTGGAGCATCCGCAAACAGATCTATTTCACCTTTGTTGAAATCCGCCTTTGGGGCAGCATTCGCCCCCGTCACCCTAACATTCCCACCACTACCGGTACTGTTGTTGACAAGTTTCATGATAGACGCCAGCGCCTCGCTTTCAGCACTTGTAACAACACCGTCTGCCTTTGCGATAAGAGACGCCCATCTGTACAAAAGTGTGGCAAAACGTTGTACCCATTCATCTTCGTTGTGGGCAACTCCAAAAATAACATTAAAACGAAACTCGCTCTCGTGGTCAGCGATGTCAATTTCAAGTTTTGCAGTATCCTTCAGTTTGCCAACAATCTCCAACAACTTTCCTCGCTGATTCACATCGAGGAACCGCAACAGGTCGAATTTCTTGTCGATCAGCAACAGCACAAACATTGCATAACCGATACCCGTCAAGCCTTGCAGCCTTCCTTCGTCATATCCAAGCCTTCGGAAACAGTCACGCACATCGCAATAAACAATGGCGGCAAGTCGGCTGTTGATTGTGAATGAGTCATTATCGTCAAAACACTCCATGCTCGGCAACGCCTTAAGTTGATTCCGGCACCTCGTGCTTCGGTTCAATTCACGTAGAAAAGAATAAAAGGTCTGGGACGCGGCAGCCAGTTCCCGCACATACGTGTCAAAGCGCGGATTCTGCGAACTACGCCGCGTATATGTCGTCTGGATTTCTGCGCTACTCGACTCCGTGATAATTGATATGATCCAAAATGCAACCATCAGTATGGCGGCGATTCCGCACACCACCATCAAAAAAATACATACATCAGATTTTTCGACTCGTGAGAAAAGATAAGCGAAGTATGCAACTGCACCCAAAACCGCAGCAACGATAAGTTGCCACGGTGCATTGCCTCCTTCACCAGTTGCCGTATTTGTGTAACGTTTTTCGTATCTCATGCCAGTCCCCGGTATCCCAACGCTTGTTCGCGTGCCATTCGGACCAAAAGTCATCTTGGCGCCTCGTGGACCGACGGACACGCTGGCTCCTTTTTTGCCGAGGTTTATTGACACGCCCGGCGCAACCTTTATTCGTCTATAAAATCTAAAGCCCATTACCCGCGATCCTTAAATCAAGTGATTTTCCTACCAAACAATCTGATGATGGATTTCTGTTCATCATGCCTTGATGGACGCTCGACATACGTATCAAATTCCATCTCACTTTTAAAATTATTTCTAAACCACCCAGTTGGCGGCAACTCCAAATAGTTCCCTCCCCTATCATCTATACTCTCATAGTATAAGAAACCACCAGTCACTAACGAATTAACTGCCTCAATAATAATTGCGGCATTGAAATAATGAACCATTATTATACCAGCGACACTATTCAGAGGATATCCTAGATTCACCCTTGAAAGATCTTTATTGACAATTGTAGCAAGTCGTTTGTCGTAGTGTTGATCAATAAAATCTAATGCCTCTTGATTAATATCGATAAAATGAACTCTACGCCCCAAAGACAACAGCAACGAACCATTTCTACCATACCCACACGCAATATCAAGAATTAGGCCTTCTGGAATTAATTCCATCTTAGGAATCAACTCCTGAAGCCATAATGATGGCTCATTAGAAATCGGCCGCCTATGAACATGCCCCTTCATGGCGGCACCTTTATTTGGACGGAATAATCCCTCTGGGGTAATGTTTCCCACTTGTGGTAAAAAAGCCACAACAATCAGACTTCATCATGCAACCTTCACACTTCTCGATATATGTCTGCTTCCAGTCCGATATTGAGCGGGCCGCAAATTTCCTTGAAGTCTCCGGCAGCAAGCAAAGCGGGATGTTGTAAATTGACACGTTCATATCCATCGCCGCAAGATACCGGACAGCGCAATCAAGACTTGACGCATAATCTATTGGCTCTACCCATATTTCGGAATAGTTTTCCAACGCCTCTCCAGTGATCTCCTGCCCCATGAACGCGATATGATATACAAAGGGAAAGTTCCTGTACAAGAACACGGCTATGTCTTCAAGATAAGGTGCATTATTTTTAGTCAACACCACCCGTATCTCGATCTGTTGCTGCAATTTGGCAAGATTATTTATCCCCTGAAGCGCCTTGTCCCATCCGCCATTGCACCTCATTATGCTTTCAGCCAACGACCCCGTATCGCCATGTATCGAAACGCAATAGCAGATGTCAAGCGGTGCCGCAAGCGCGAGACGCTTTGACATGGCAAAGTCTGAAAACATGCTTCCGTTGGTAAGAATCTCAACACGAGAGGATGGAAACTTCCGGTTGATTACATCAAAATACTCCATCAACCTTTCAGGGAACAAAGTCGGTTCACCACCGGTTATGCCAATCATCTCCACCTTGCAATTCATCAGCTCAAGTAGTCGCAAGTTCTCATTGTGCTGGTCAGGATTGTCTGCACACGGCGGCTGAGGGCACATGAGGCAACGGAAGTTACATCCATTTGTGACAAACAGGCAGTTCTGGAACGATGTCGCATCCCACAGGCGAATAATCCTGCCATCCGGGAATAGCTTTACGATATCACCCGAATTTAGTTCCTTGATGTTCCCGACGTTCAAGCATTTGCGAAACGAGAAAGAAGAACATGACACAACATCATCACCTGAAGCGAACGGATTTTTCGTCACCCTTCTAATTGTGCCGTTGGGTGGTATGGAGTTCGACACCGGCCTTTTTGATGTAAAGTGCGCCGCCATTTCACCCCCCAATCCACCTGCTGACTACTTCAAAGAAATCAGGATCTTCAATCCTATCAAAAAGGTAGTCGAATATCTGAGTCTGCTTGCGGCAGAAGAAGCCATCCATCCGAACGTTGGAAATGTCACCCGTTTCAAGGTAGTTGCGGAAGACATCCACACCACAGTATGTGCGATATGCGCAGGAAGAACATCCAGGTATCGTTTCTACACAGCTTTCCTTGACTATTTTCTTCAACACGTCAGAAAGGAATATCTCTTTGTAACTCTTCTCAAAGACATTGCCCATTTTGAAACGGGAATCCCCCATCCGGGCCAACATCCGTGCCTCGTCAGCGGGATACACATCGCCGGTGTAGTCATATATCACTCCACTTATTCCGGCCCCCGATGGCGATTGAAGATCGACAAATCCAGTTGCGTATGGCGACAGTATTCTGCGAAGAAGCAAACCGGTGTAATACTCGGTGAAATGCTTGCCCTTCCTATTTAGATCGATGATGTACTCAAGCCCACGCTTGTACATCTCAAAATATCGTTCGGGCGAGTAGTACAGGTTGTTCTTGTGCGCGTCGCCGTATGGATTCAGCGCCCTGAAAAAGACGCCCTTGAATCCAAGGGAAACGTACTCGTCTATTATCGCCTCTATGTTGTCGAGAGAATCGCTCGTCGCCGTCATCAGGGCATTTGCGCACCCATGGCCAAGATGCTTTCGTGCAAGGGCCAGCTTTTCAACGAACACCTTGTGACTGCTTCCATCTGTACGCAATATCCTGTGCTTGTCATGCATCCAGCACGGGCCATCAAGCGATGTCGAGATGTTTATCTTGTGTTTCTTAATATCGGCAATATGACTCTCTTCCAATGCATAGAGGTTAGTGCAAATTACAAACTCCAGCTCTTTCTTATCTTCGGAGTTGATCTTCTCGGCATGATGGACTGCCGCCATCACGGTGGGCCAATTCAACAGCGCATCTCCGCCCTGAAACTCAATTTTTACGGTCGGGCTTGGAGACTCAAAAATCAAATCGACAATCTTCTCAGCCACTTCTGGCTTCATGTCGTACTTGTAGGCATCTTCCTCTCGGCTTGAAACTTGGCAATACTCGCATTTGTGATTACACCGAAGCGTCACCACAAGCATATGAAGCGCTGTAGAGGTGTAAAGGTACTCACGTCTCGAACGATATTTGTTCCCGAGAAGCATCAACGCCGTATCAAAATGCTTCTCATCAACGATCATTTGGCGACTCTCAAGCTTATGCAAAGTCGCCTGAGATAAAGCCCCAAACTGCTTTTGGACAAGATTCCGGAAATCATCAGAGGGCAGGGAAAGGAAATCCCCGCATTCGTTTACGAGAAGAACTTCCCCATTGGCTTTCCTCTTGAATTCAAAAGGAAGTAATTGATAGGGGCTGGGCATTAGCACCCTTTTTGGCCTATGATCGGGGAAAGTGCCGCGTCAACAAGCATGTCCCGGACGTGGCCAAAATCAGATTCCAGTTTTCCCCTAAGTACTTCATCGTCAAGCTGTTGACGGAAACGTTGTACGCAACCATCTTCAGTCAATGACGAAATGGGCCTGTCAAATGCAAGAACGATTGTCTCACCGCTCCGCCCCTCGATCCTCCAGTCGGCGAACACCTGCTGCTTTTTTACGGCAGCAAGTATCGCCGTCTGTGGATAGTCTCGCGTCGCTACGCTGAAACGCATTAATCACCAACCCGAACGGTGTGAGCTATGCGAATAATGCGAGCTGTGCGAACTATGCGAATAGTGTGAACTGTGCCATTGGACCACCGACTGGCCGCCTTGCTGGCTTTGAGAGAAGTACACAGGGCTATTCTCCGTAACGGAGTCCAGCTTCTGCATACGCGCCTCACGCTCAACCTTGACGTTGGCGTCGTTCTTCGCCGCCCCAGTCATTAGCCCAGCGAACAAAACGCCGGCCACTGCTGCTGCTATCTTCTTCATTTGCTTTTGTTTTCTCCTTTCCTTTGTTGTGGATTAGAAACTCAGAAAATCCCCCTAAAGGCAGATTGAACACCAAGAATCTGTCTTGTTGACATGGCCAACTCAAATGGCCGACACAAGCTATGCTCACAGAACGCGCTACGCGACGCGTGGGAGGCCGCTACGCGGCTTTGCTGCGAAGAAGCCCCCCCCCCCCCTCAAAATATCAGGGGACGCGGCAGAACGCAATGACGAGACCGTAGCGCACGCGATAGCGAGCGCGGTGGGGATGGCGGCGCTGGAGTCCTTCTTCACGATTGAAAGTATACCATTTTTGCCGCGTCTTGTAAACTGCCACCGGCATGGGGGTGCACCGAGAAAATTATGCGGGCGCCCCAAAATTTCCGCTTGCACTTTCGGTACGCATATACTATAATATATGCCATGAAAAGCAAATCATCGAAAAAGGTCCGTTCCCGCGCAGAGATACTTGCCGAGATAGCAG
>JAFRDO010000087.1 GCA_017403825.1 Kiritimatiellia bacterium | reverse complement strand
TGCGCGAGCGTCAAAATTCTGCCGGGGCGCCCGCGAAATGCGGGTCGGGCGAGCAGGTCGGGCCAAGGACTGCAGTCGCGCTGAAACCCTCGACGGCCCTATCCGGCGGAGAGATCCTTTAAAAAATGGAGATGCGCCCGCCGACGCGGGGGGGTTGCGCGGCGGAAGGGTTTTGTGGTATACTATCACAAATCTGCCCGGCGAGGCGTACAGTTAACAAAGTGGCCGCTTACCACACTTCAGGCGCGCATCGGGGGATTGTTCGTTTCAGTTTCAACACGCTAAGGAAAAGGTAAGCCAAGATGAGCGCAGAACGCAGGATCTTCGGACGGCTTCACGGCATGGAGTCTCCGATGCCGGACCTGATCGACATCCAGACGAAGTCGTACAAGGACTTCCTCCAGGGCGACGTGGAGCCCCAGAAGCGGGAGGACAAGGGCCTTCAGGCGATCTTCAAGGAGATATTCCCCGTCGTCTCCTACGACGGCAAGTACAAGCTAGACTTCGTGAGCTACAGGCTCGAGCCGGCGAAGAAGTCGTACCTCCAGGCGCTGATGGACGGCGAGAGCTACGTCCGGCCGCTGAAGGCCACGTTCCGCCTGCAGGACGCGAGCGGCGTCCGCGAGGAAGACGTGTTCCTGGGCGACATGCCGATCATGACGCCCGACGGCGCGTTCGTGGTGAACGGGGCCGAGCGCGTGATCGTGTCGCAGCTGCACCGCAGCCCCGGCCTGTCGTCCGAAAAGCAGGTCCACGCGAACGGGCAGCCGCTGCTGTCGGTCAGGATCATCCCCGACCGCGGCAACTGGATCGAGATCATGTTCGACACGAACGACGTGATGTGGTGCTTCATGGACCAGCGCCGCCGCCGCCGCAAGTTCTACGCGACGACGCTGCTGCGTGCGTTCGGCCATGGGTCTGACGTGCAGATCATGGAGCTTTACTACGACTTCAAGACGCTGCCGACCGACAAGCGCTACGCCGACATTGACCTGCGGCACCTGAGGATGAAGGACGACATCGTGGACATCGAGTCGCAGGCGGTGATCGCGCGGCGTTTCGAGCCCGTGACGCCGATGATGATGGAGAAGGTGGCCGCGGCTGGCATCGACAAGGTCGAGGTGGTGGACGTCTCGTTCGACAACGGCACCCTGATAAAGACCCTGCAAGAGGACGCCAAGGCCGGGATCCGCAACCAGGAGGACGCGCTCAAGGAGGTCTACAAGCGCATGCGTCCTGGCGACCCGCCGACGGTGGCGAACGCCAGGCAGATGCTGCAGAGGATGTTCCACGAGCTGGCCCACTACGACCTCGGCTACGTGGGGCGGCACAAGATCAACAAGCGCCTCGGCCTCGTCGGCAAGGTCGACGAGAACCTGCGCACGCTGGCGATCGGCGGCGTGGACGTGATCGAGGCGGTGCGCCTGCTGCTGAAGATATTCGTCGGCAAGGAGCAGGTGGACGACATCGACCACCTCGGCAACCGCCGCATCCGCACGACGGGCGAGCTGCTGGAGAACCAGTGCCGCATCGGCCTGGCGCGCACGGAGCGCCTGGTGCGCGAGCGCATGACGGTGCACGACGCGAAGACGGCAGGTCCGCTGACGCCGCAGCGCCTTGTGAACTCCAAGACGTTCAGCGCGGTCGTGCAGGACTTCTTCGCCAGGAGCCAGCTCTCCCAGTTCATGGACCAGACGAACCCGCTTTCGGCCCTTGCGCACAAGCGGCGTCTCTCGGCCCTCGGCCCCGGCGGCCTCAGCCGCGAGCGCGCCGGCTTCGAGGTGCGCGACGTTCACCCGTCGCACTACGGGCGCATCTGCCCGATCGAGACCCCTGAAGGCCCGAACATCGGCCTCATCTCGTCGCTCGGCATCTACGCGCAGATCAACCGCTTCGGCTTCATCGAGACGCCGTACCGCAAGGTCGTGGGCGGCAAGGTGACGGACGAGGTGGAGTACCTGCCCGCAGACGAGGAGGAGCAGTACGTCATCGCCCAGGCGAACGCGCCGCTCAAGCCGAACCGCACTTTCGCCGAGGACCGCGTCACCTGCCGCTTCCGCACCGAGTTCTGCGACAAGCCGGCGCACGAGGTGCAGTACATGGACGTCGCGCCGATGCAGGTCATCTCGATCGCGGCGGGCCTCATTCCGTTCCTCGAGCACGACGACGCCAACCGCGCGCTCATGGGCGCGAACATGATGCGCCAGGGAGTGCCGCTTATGACGACCGAGCGCCCGTACGTGGGCACCGGCCTTGAGGGCGTGTCGGCGAAGGACTCGCGCGTCATTGTGACGGCGCTTGAGGCCGGCACGGTCGCCTACGTCTCGGCAGACTTCATAATGGTTACGAAGGACGGGCGCCTGCCGTCTGGCAAGGCGGCGTTCGAGCACGACCCCGAGAACGGCGTGTGGCGCTACGACCTGCAGAAGTTCCGCCGCTGCAACGCCGGCACATGCTTCAACCAGAAGCCGATCGTCAGGAAGGGCCAGAAGGTCCGCATGGGCGACTGCCTGGCGGACGGCCCCGCGACCGACCAGGGCGAGCTTGCGCTCGGCAAGAACCTGCTCGTGGCGTTCATGAGCTGGCGCGGCTACAACTTCGAGGACGCGATCCTCGTCAACGAGCGGCTGGTGCGCGAGGACGCGCTGACGTCGCTTCACGTGGTGACGTTCGAGTGCACGGCTCGCGACACCAAGCTCGGCCCCGAGGAGATCACGCGCGACATACCGAACGTCCCCGAGGACGCGCTCAAGAACCTCGGTCCCGACGGCATCGTGCGCATCGGCGCGGAGGTGAAGCCCGGCGACATCCTTGTCGGCAAGGTCACGCCCAAGGGCGAGACGGAGCTTTCGCCGGAGGAGCGCCTCCTGAGGGCGATCTTCGGCGAGAAGGCGGCCGACGTCAGGGACACTTCGCTCACGGTCCCGCCCGGGACGGCGGGCGTCGTGATGAGCGTCCAGGTCCAGAGCTCCAAGCAGGTCGAGGCCGCCGACGAGAAGAAGTCGAAGCGGGCCAAGAAGGACGCCGAGAAGAAGCGCAAGAACCAGCTTGCGAAGCTCGAGAAGGAGCTGACCGGCAAGCTCGTCTCGGCGCTGATGAACGAAAAGCTTCCCGTGGACATCACCGAGAGCGAGCACGGCAACGTGATCGTGCCGGCGAACGAGAAGATCAAGAAGGGCCAGCTCGCGACTCTCGCCAAGGCGCACGCGCACTGGGAGATGGAGGAGGGCCCGGCGAGGGACCGCGTCGCGGCGATCATGGATCCGTTCGAGATGGAGTTCGCGGCGATAGAGGACGCGGCGGCCGGCGGCGACGGCGGGCTCTTCGGCGAGTTCGGCGAGGGCGAGGTCGTGAAGCAGGTACGCGTGTTCCTCGTTGACAAGAAGAACCTTTCGGTCGGCGACAAGATGGCCGGCCGCCACGGCAACAAGGGCGTCGTTTCGCGCATCCTGCCGAGCTGCGACATGCCGTTCCTGCCGGACGGGCGTCCGGTGGACATCGTGCTGAACCCGCTCGGCGTGCCTTCGCGCATGAACCTCGGGCAGCTGTTCGAGACGTATCTCGGCCTCGCGTGCCGCTACCTCGGCTTCCATGCCGCGACGCCGGTGTTCGACGGCGTGCAGGAGAGCGAGATAGACGAGCTCCTGGCCGAGGCGCGCAAGGTGCAGGAGAAGGACGAGGGCGAGCAGAGCTGGATATGCCCGGAGGGCAAGACCGTGCTCTACGACGGCCTCACCGGCGAGCCGTTCGAGCAGAAGGTGGTCGTGGGCGTAATCTACATGCTGAAGCTCCACCACCTCGTGACGGACAAGATCCACGCCCGCGCGACCGGGCCTTACTCGCTCGTCACGCAGCAGCCTCTCGGCGGCAAGGCGCAGCTCGGCGGCCAGCGCATGGGCGAGATGGAGGTGTGGGCCCTCGAGGCGTACGGCGTCGCCTACGCGCTGCAGGAGCTGCTGACCGTAAAGTCCGACGACGTGCAGGGCCGCACGCGCATATACGAGTCGATCGTCAAGGGCACGAACATCCTCGATTCCGGCATGCCTGAGTCGTTCTCGGTGCTCATCCACGAGCTCCGCGGACTCTGCCTGGACACGCAGCTGCTGGGCGGCGAGGCCGCGCCGAAGCGGCGCAAGGGCGAGGCAAGCGCGGCGGCCGCAGCGGACGCGGTCGAGCCGGTCGCGGCCGACAACCTGCTCGCCGGTTCGCTCAACCTGTGACACGGGGAACATTCAAGGAGAACCACGGACATGAATCCCTACAACACTTCTGACATCTTCGGCGGATCCTTCAACGCTTCCGCGCACTACGACGCGGTAAAGGTGCAGCTCGCCTCCCCGGAGACGATCCGCAGCTGGTCGCACGGCGAGGTGAAGAACCCCGAGACGATCAACTACCGCACATACCGTCCCGAGGAGAACGGCCTGTTCTGCGAAAAGATATTCGGGCCGACCAAGGACTGGGAGTGCAAGTGCGGCAAGTACAAGCGCATCAAGAACAAGGGCATGATATGCGACCGGTGCGGCGTCGAGGTGACGCTGGCGTCGGTGCGCCGCCAGCGCATGGGCCACATCGAGCTGGCGGTGCCGGTGAGCCACATCTGGTTCTTCAAGTGCAGCCCGTCCCGCATGGGGCTCCTCCTCGACAAGACGACGAGCGAGCTCGAGGGCGTGCTGTACTACCAGAACTGGATGGTCGTGCAGTCCGGCGACACGCCGCTCAAGGTCGGCCAGATACTGACCGAGCAGGAGTACCTTGACTCGCAGGAGAAGTATTCTGACAACTTCAAGGCCGAGATGGGCGCCGAGGCGGTGCGCAAGCTCCTCAGGGACATCGACCTCAAGGGCCTTATGCGCGAGCTCGAGGAGCAGATGGAGTCCACCCGCTCCAAGCAGAACCGCAAGAAGATCGCCAAGCGCATGAAGGTGGTCGAAGGCTTCCGCATGTCGAACTCCAAGCCCGAGTGGATGGTGCTCGACGTGCTGCCCGTCATCCCGCCGGAGCTGCGCCCCCTCGTCCCGCTGGAGGGCGGGCGCTTCGCGACGAGCGACCTGAACGACCTCTACAGGCGCGTCATAAACCGCAACAACCGCCTGAGGAACCTGCTGGCGCTCAAGACGCCCGACGTCATCATCCGCAACGAGAAGCGCATGCTGCAGGAGGCCGTAGACGCGGTGTTCGACAACGGCCGCCACGGCCGCGCCGTGACGGGCCCGGGGAACCGTCCGCTCAAGTCGCTTTCAGAGATACTTAAGGGCAAGACGGGCCGCTTCCGCCAGAACCTGCTCGGCAAGCGCGTCGACTACTCCGGGCGCTCCGTGATCGTCGTAGGCCCCGAGCTGAAGTTCCCGCAGTGCGGCATACCGAAGGAGATGGCCCTCAGGCTCTTCGAGCCGTTCATCATCCGCCGCCTGAAGGACCTCGGCGTGTGCCACACGGTCCGCACCGCGCGCAAGATGATCGAGCGCCAGGACGAGCAGGTGTGGGACATCCTGGAGGAGGTCACGAAGGACAAGACCGTGTTCCTGAACCGCGCCCCGACCCTGCACCGCCTGTCGATCCAGTCGTTCGAGCCGGTGCTGGTGGAAGGCAAGGCCATTCGCCTGCACCCGATGGTCTGCACGCCGTTCAACGCCGACTTCGACGGCGACCAGATGGCGGTGCACGTGCCGCTTTCGATCGAGGCGCAGATGGAGTCGAAGCTCATGATGCTCGCCTCGACGTCGATCTTCTCGCCGGCGTCCGGCAAGTCGGTGATGACGCCTACGCAGGACGTGTGCCTCGGGCTCTACTTCCTGACCGTCCCGTCGCAGCAGGACAAGCTGGCGGGCCGCATCGCGGGCAAGACGGACTGCTCCGACGAGCACCTGCCGCTGTTCAACGACGTGGCCGAGGTGGAGTTCGGCATCGCCGAGGGGGCGATAGGCTACCACACGCGCATCCGCTACCGCAACCCCGACTACGGCACCACGGGCCGTCCCCACGGCGTGACCGACCGCCGCACGATCGAGACCACTGCGGGCCGCGTGATCTTCAACAACGTGTGGCCGGCGGAGATGGGCTTCTGGAACGACAAGTGCTCCAAGTCCACGATCGGAAAGCTGATCCTCGACTGCCACAAGGTCGCCGGACATGACGTGACCGTGGAGGCCATCGACAGCCTCAAGACGCTGGGTTACCGGTTCGCGACGATCTCCGGCGCGTCGATGGGCCTGAAGGACATGATACGTCCGGCGGACAAGGACGCCGAGATCGCCAAGGCGCGCGCCGAGGCGGACAAGGTGCAGGCGCAGTTCCAGCAGGGCATCATCACCGACGGCGAGCGCCACAACAAGATCGTCGACATCTGGTCCGCCACGACCGAGAAGGTCGGCGACGAGCTGTACAAGACGATCGACCGCAACGTCAGCCCCGAGAACCGCAACCCGACCGAGCTGAACCCGGTCTTCATGTTCGTGGACTCCAAGGCACGCGGCTCGAAGCTGCAGATCCGCCAGCTCGCCGGCATGCGCGGCCTCATGGCCAACCCGTCCGGCGACATCATCGAGCGCCCGATCACCGCGTCGTTCCGCGAGGGACTGTCAGTGCTCGAGTACTTCATCTCGTCGCACGGCGCGCGCAAGGGCCTTGCCGACACCGCGCTCAAGACGGCCGACGCCGGCTACCTCACGCGCAAGCTCGTGGACGTCTCGCAGGACGTGATCATCACGCAGGAGGACTGCAACACCGTCAACGGCATCGAGGTTGAGGCCATCGTCGAGGGCGACGAGGTCAAGGTGACTCTCGGCGACCGCGTGCTCGGGCGGACGGCGCTCTACGCCATCCAGGACCCGAAGACGGGCGACGTGATCGTGCCGCAGAACGAGATCATCGACGAGGCGGCGTGCGCGAAGATCGACTCGTGCGGGCTCGAGAAGGTCTGGATACGCTCCGGCCTCACGTGCGACGCCGAGCACGGCATGTGCGCGAAGTGCTACGGGCGCGACCTCTCCACAGGAAAGCAGGTGGAGATCGGCACGGCGGTCGGCATCATCGCCGCGCAGTCGATCGGCGAGCCCGGAACCCAGCTTACGATGCGCACGTTCCATATCGGCGGAACGGCGTCCGCGACCGCCAAGGTCCCGGAGATCGTGCTCAAGAACGACGGCGTCGCGAAGTTCTCCGACGTCCGCAAGGTCCGCAACGACGACGGACAGGAGGTCGTGCTCAACAAGAACGGCTCGCTCGAGATCTGGTCGAAGAACGGCAACAAGCTCGACACCTACCAGCTGCAGATGGGCACCACGCTCCTCAT
This sequence comes from Kiritimatiellia bacterium, assembly GCA_017403825.1. GTDB lineage: Bacteria > Verrucomicrobiota > Kiritimatiellia > RFP12 > UBA1067 > UBA1067. Next base: position 83,945 of record JAFRDO010000087.1, on the reverse strand, counting down.
CGAGGACGGCGCGTCCGTCAAGAAGGGGCAGAAGGTCGCGGTGTGGGACCCGCACTCGGTGCCTGTCCTCTCCGAGGCCGCCGGCACTATCGTCTTTGCGGACTTCGAGGAGGACGTCTCCGTCAAGACCGAGACCGACCGCGCGTCGGGCACGAAGTCGCTGGTGGTGCTGCCCACGTCGGAGTCGAACCTGCACCCGCGCATCGAGATACGCGACGCGGACGGCAAGATGCTCGACTCGCACGACGTGCCGACTGGGGCCATCGTCATGGTGCGCGACGGGATGAAGGCCACGCCGGGCATGCTGCTCGCAAAGACGCCGCGCGAGGCGGCCAAGACCCGCGACATCACGGGCGGCCTGCCGCGCGTCGCCGAGCTCTTCGAGGCGCGCCAGCCCAAGGACGCCGCCGAGATCGCGAAGATCGAGGGCGACATCGAGTTCGGCGAGAACCTGCGCGGCAAGCGCCTGGTGATCGTCAGGGACAAGGTGACGGGGCTCGTTGAGGAGCACCAGATCCCGATGGGCAAGCAGATCGTCGTGTTCAAGGGCGACCACGTGAAGAAGGGCCAGCAGCTCACCGAAGGCCCGGTCATCCCGCAGGAGATCCTCGAGGTCTCCGGCCCGCAGGAGCTCGAGAAGTACCTTGTCAACGAGGTCCAGCAGGTCTACCGCCTGCAGGGCGTCGAGATCAACGACAAGCACATCGAGATCATCGTCCGCCAGATGCTCCGCAAGGTCAAGATCACCAACCCCGGCGACACGGACTTCCTCTGGAACGAGCAGGTGACCCGCCAGACCTTCCTTCGCGTGAACGAGGAGATGATGAACGAGGGCCGCCGCCCGGCGGAGGCCCAGCCAGCGCTCCTCGGCATCACCAAGGCCGCGCTGGAAACCGACTCGTTCATCTCCGCCGCGTCCTTCCAGGACACGACGCGCGTCCTTACCGAGGCCGCTACGATGGGCAAGGTCGACGAGCTCAGGGGCTTCAAGGAGAACGTGATCCTCGGCCACCTGATCCCCGGCGGCACCGGCTTCCCGATGCACCGCTACCTCAAGCTCGTTCCGCTCTGCGACGCCATCTCCGACGCGGAGATGGAGAAGCTCCGCGAGGAGCAGCGCAAGCGGCACGAGGAGCTGTACGGGATACCGACATCCGGCATCCCCGGCGAGGAGAACGACGACGACGACGATCTCGGCGAGCCGCAGCTGCTGCCCGACACGGGCGACACTTCGGCGGACGGCGACGACGTGCTGGCCGAGGCGATGTCCGGCGCGCCGGAGGCCCCGTCTTCCGGCGACGACCTGCTCGGGTGACAACCGGCGTCCGCTTATGGTATAATTCAAGAATCCAACCTGGAACAACAACGATGGCAATAGTATTGGGTTTGCCGAAAGGCAGTCTGCAGGAGTCGACGTTCGCCCTCTTCAAGAGGGCGGGCTTTACCGTCACCTGCTCGAGCCGCTCGTACGTACCGTCGATCGATGACGACGAGATCTCCTGCCGCCTGCTGCGGCCCCAGGAGATGAGCCGCTACGTCGAGCTCGGGCTCCTTGACGCCGGCATCTGCGGCTACGACTGGGTCTACGAGAACGGAAGCGACGTGCAGGAGATCTGCGAGCTGAACTACTCGAAGGCGACGTCGAACCCGGTGCGCTGGGTCCTTGCCGTCCCGAACGAATCGAAGATCAAGACGGTGAAGGACCTTCAGGGCAAGCGGATCTCCACCGAGGCGATGGGCCTTGTGAAGCGCTACCTGAAGAAGCACGGCGTGAAGGCCGACGTGGAGTTCAGCTGGGGCGCGACCGAGGTGAAGGCCCCGGAGCTGGTGGACGCGATCGTGGACCTTACGGAGACGGGGTCGTCGCTGCGCGCGAACAACCTTCGCATCGTGGACACGATCCTCACCTCCACGACGCGCTTCATCGCCAACAAGAAAAGCTGGAAGAACGCCGCCAAGCGCGCCAAGCTGGAGCAGCTTAAGATGCTGCTCACGGGCGCGCTCGAGGCGCAGCGCCGCGTGCTCCTCAAGTGCAACGCGCCGGCGAAGTCGCTCGACAAGGTCGTCAAGACCCTGCCCGCGCTCCACGCGCCCACCGTCAACAGGCTCAACGACGAGAACTGGTATGCGGTGGAGTCGGTCGTGGAGGAGAAGAAGGTGCGCGACCTCATCCCGGCACTCACGCGCGCCGGCGCGACCGGCATCATAGAGCTGCCGCTCAACAAGATCATCTTCTGAACGCTCGGAAGTCCACAAACCAAGGAGAAAGCAAAATGGGTTCCATCAAGAAGAAACGCCGCAAGAAAATGTCGAAGCACAAGTACGACAAGCGCATGAAGGCGCAGCGGCACAAGTCCAAGTAAAAACCGCCAGGAACGGAGGGCGACATGGGTGAGGTAATCGGAGCCGGAGAGCTCCACAAGGGCGTGAAGCTCCTGATCGACGGGGAGCCCTGGGAGATAACCGAGTTCGACTTCTCGAAGCCGGGCAAGGGACAGGCCATATACAACTGCAAGCTCCGCAACATGATGACCGGCAGCGGCATGTCGAAGAGCTACCGCTCCGGCGACAAGTTCGAGAAGCCGGAGCTGCTGCAGCAGTCCGTAACGTATTCCTACGACGACGGCCAGGCGTTCGTGTTCACGGACGAGAACTTCGAGGAGATTCGCGTCTCCTACGACGTCATGGGGGACAAGAAGTACTTCCTCATGGACGAGATGGAGGTGAAGGCCCTGTTCTTCAACGAGCGCGTCATCGGGGTGGACCTGCCCCAGCTCGTCGAGCGCAAGGTCGTCAAGGTCGAGCCCGGTGTGAAGGGCAACACCGCCTCCGGGAAGGTGACCAAGCCGGCTACCGTCGAGGGCGGGTATACGCTGGCAGTGCCGCTTTTCATCAATGAAGGCGACGTCATACGCATAAACACCGACACCGGCGAATACAACGACCGCATCTCCACGAAGTGACCTGAACGGCCCCGTCGTCCCGCAAGAGGGCCGGGGAACGTTCGACGCGGCGCGCGACCTTCAGGTCGTGGTGGTCACTTACAACCGCCGGCGCGCGCTCGGGCATACGCTCGAGCGCGTTCTTGCCGGCGATTCGCCTGTCCGCGATTGCGAGATCACTGTCCTGGACAACTGCTCGACGGACGGCACGCGCGAACTTCTCGCAAGCGTCGCCGCCGGGCACCCCAACCTGACCGCAGTCAACAGGCGCCGCAACATCGGCGGCAACGCCAACATCGTCCGCGCCTTCGAGTCGGCCTCGCGCAAGTACATCTGGGTGCTGTGCGACGACGACGACTTCGACTGGAGCCAATGGCCCAAGGTGGAGGAGGCCCTTGCATCGGACGCATACGATCTCGTATTCACCGTAAGCCGCATCGCCCGCCTGGCGGACAGCCCGGACATCGGCTACCTAGCCTTTCTCGCAGGCTTCGTGCCGGGCTGCATCTACCGCACCGAGCACATCACCGGCGACGTGCTGCAGAACATGTACGCGATGATACACACGTGGTATCCGCATTGTGTGCTGTCGCTCCACATAATGTGCAACCTGAAGGGCGGGGTGTTCTTCCGTCCTGACTGCGACGTCGTCATACGCAAGCTGGAGACCGAGGACGGTTCCCGCGAGATGACGCAGGAGGAGAACGACAAGACGCTCCTGCGCGGCATCTCGGAGAGCCTCCTCCACCCCGACATGCGCCGCATGTTCTGGCACGTCGGCTTCGTGAAGGTCGCGCAGATCGTCAATGACGAGGCCGAAAGGGCCAAGGTGATAGAGCGCGCCCGCTTCAACGAGGACTGGGCAGGCGACTTCGGGCGCTACTGCGAATACGTCGCCAACTACAACCGCGAGCATTTCGGCGGCTCGGTCAAGAACGTCTTTGACTTCATGCTGAACCTGCCGAAGTCCAAAAGGCTCGTCTTCCTGATGGCCGTGCTGCGGCCATGGCTGCCGCTTTTCGTGGAGCTGCGGGACGGCAGGGTGGAGCTAGTGCTGTTCTGGAAGGCCAAGATCAGGGTCTGGGACAGGCGCTGGTTTGGCGGAAAGGCCAAGGGCCGGTGAGGCGAGTGTTCATCACCGGCGGCACCGGCTTCTTCGGCAAGTCGATGCTAGACTGCCGCCGACGCTCCGCTGCCATGCAGGAGGACGAATGGACGGTCCTTTCGCGTGACCCGGACTCTTTCCGCGCCCGCAACCCGCAGTTTGCCGCGCTGCCGGGCGTTTCCTTCGTGCGCGGTGACGTGCGCGACTTTACGGCTGACGGGGCGTTCGACGACGTCATCCATGCGGCGACCGCCGCAGTCACGACTCTTCCGGACGACGAGATGACCTCCACGATCGTGGACGGCACGCGTCACGTGATCGACTTCGCCAGGCGATGCGGGGCGACAAGGATTTTGTTCACGAGCTCGGGCGCGGTCTACGGTCCGCAGGTCGCGCCAGTGACCGAGACTTCCGAGTGCCGTCCGGTGACCGCCTACGGACGCGGCAAGCTGGAGGCGGAACGGCTGCTGGCTGAGTCAGGGCTGGACGTGCGGATCGCGAGGTGCTTTGCGTTCACGGGGCCGTTCCTCAGCCGTGACATACACTATGCCATCGGCAACTTCATCGGCGACTGCCTTGCCGGACGCGACATCGTTATTCGGGGTGACGGGACGCCGCGCAGGAGCTACCTGTATGCGGACGACCTGGTGGAGTGGCTGTTCGCGATACTTGAGAAGGGTGAGACGGCGAGGCCGTACAACGTAGGCTCTGCGCGATCGGTGTCGATACGCGAGCTGGCGGAGACGGTCCGCATGACGCTCGGCGGGGCGCGGGAGGTCAGGGTGCTGGCGGAGGCGAAGCCCGGCCCCGCGTCCGTCTACGTTCCCGACGTGAGTCGTATATGTTCCGAGCTTGGCGTCAGGGAGAATGTCGGCCTGGAAGATGCAATCCGTCGCAGCGCCGCCAACCCATACGCTGTATGATTTGTGGCGCGGTTGCGCGTTTGCACATGCTTTTGATATAATTTCCAGCACTTGGGCGAGGGTGCCCGTATAGAAAGGAGCTGTACCGATGAAAACTAACGGCAGGGGAACAGTGAATAGGCTTGGCATAAGGGCGCTTGCAGTCGGCATCGCCGTTGCGGCAGCGTGTGTTGCGCCTGCGGGTGCGGAGACGGCTGACGGTGTTCCGTCAAAGAGCGCGGCTCAGACGTCGGTGAAATGGTACACGGACCGCGATGCGGCCGTCAAGAAGGCGAAGAAAGACGGGAAGGCGATCTTGCTCGTGGGTGGACGTGACAGCTGTTCCAACACGACGAGCACCCGCAACACCTGCGAATCCATGAGCGGCGAGCTCGGCAAGTACGTCCTATGGTATGGCAATGTCGATGAAGACTACAACACTTATGATTACATGAGCGGCTTGGATTCGTTCGTGCTGCCCCTGACGTGCGTAATCAACCCCTACAATCCGGAAAAGTACTATGCCAGGGAGACGGGCCGCCAGAGTGCGTCCGGCGTGCGGACGATTCTCGATAAGGCGGCGAAGAAAGTGTTCGCCAAGGTTACTTTCAACGCCAATGGCGGCACGCCGTCAACAAAGACCAGGAGTGTGCTGATCGGAGGCGCGGTGGGTACTCTGCCGAAGGCCACGCGCAAGGGCTATTCGCTCGTCGGCTGGTTCACGCAGAAGAGCGACGGCTCGGAGGTCGAGAAGACCGACGTGGTGAAGAAGAAAGTCACGTATTACGCGCACTGGGCCGCGAATACATACAGGATCAAGTTCAACGCGAGCGGCGGGAGCGGCTCGATGGAGACGATTTCCGCCACCTACGGCAAGAGCGTGACGCTCCCGGCCAACACCTTCAAGCGGTCGAATTACACGTTCAAGGGCTGGGCGAAGAAGAAGAGCGGCTCGGTCGACTACAAGAACAAGGCGAAGGTTAAGAATCTCACCGCCAAGGACGGCGGAACTGTGACCCTCTATGCCGTGTGGAAGAAGAAGTCGTCGAAGGCGGCGGCGATGGTTGGCTCGGAGGGCGCGTCTTCCGTCGCCAAGGCCGCGAAGAGCAAGCTCGCGTTCACGTCCGCGACAAAGAAGCTGGCGACGACGCCTAAGAACGGCAACATAGGCGTGAAGCTGTCGTTGAAGATCGGCGTGTCTTCCTCTTCCTCGAGCTTGAAGTTCTCTGCGAAGAACTTGCCGAAGGGACTTTCCATAAACAAGAATACCGGCAAGATATCCGGTGTGCCGCAGAAGCCAGGATCCTTCACGTCCAAGGTGACGGTGAAGGACTCCTCGGGCAAGAGCATTTCGCAGAACGTGAAGTTCAAGATCATCGTTCCGGTGTGGGCGAAGGGCACGTTTTACGGCACGGCAATGCCGGACGGCAAGAACAAGTCGTACATAAAGTTCACGGTTGAAGAGGCCGGCAAGGTGTCCGGCAAGGTCATGTACAAGAGCAAGTGGAAGTCGTTCAAGTCGTCCATGTCGTACTCGTCCGACGGCGAGGTGGGTTTCACGCCCAAAGTGGACCTGGGCTCGGGAAAAACCTTCAAGCCGGGCAAGATAACGGTTCGGGCGTCCGGGGAGGGCGGCTTTGTCTACGCGGCTGCGGGCAACGCCGCCGGCGATGTGGTCGCGCAGGCGAGGTCTGGCCTTGTTAAGAACGGCAGGAAGTTCGAGTCGCTTCTTGACACGGAATACGAGTTCGTCAAGGACGACGCCAACTCCGGTCTTACGAAGAGCAGCGACAGGCTGTTTGTGAAGTTCGGCAACAACGACACCGTGACGGTGACAGGAAAGGTGAATGGCAAGAAGATCGACGCGATCAATTGGGCCTTGCTCTTCTTCTACAGGGAGCCTTCCGTTAGCGGAGACAGCGAGACGATATACCTGTCGCTGGAGATCTGCGTGCCGTCGCTAAAGTACTACAACAGGATCATCTTCAGGGTGTACGTCGACTCGGAGGGTGACGTGGGTTACCCCAACGCCTCGTTCCAGCCATTCTAGCCATGTCCTGAAAGCGTTGCGGCGCTTTTGGCGTAGCTATGAATCTTGCAGTTGCGTCAGCAGTGTCGTCGGCGGAGCGTTTATGTCGGCATTGACGGCTCTTCAGGCAAACGCATGAGAATAGCATAGGAGGAGTTCAGATGACATCGCTTCTGGCATACACGTTCTTCGTGTGGGTCGAGCTTATCGGCTTTGACAACGCCAAGCCTGACTTCGGCGTTGGCGAATATCTCGACCGCATGGCCGTGAAGCCGCAGGCGGTTTCGCTGCTCTTGGACAACGACGGACTTTTCCTTTCTCACAAGGAGGGGCTTCCGGCGGACTTCGCGTTTCCGCCGGACGTGGCGTCGTACGGCGGGCGGCCGTTCAACCGCGAACGGCGCCGGCAGACGTGGACGGCGTTCCAGCTCAAGGGCCTTGTCGCCGAGCTGAAGCGGCACAACGTGGAGGTGCTCGCATCGTTCTTCGCGCGCGAACAGTATCCGGTTGCGCCGGAGCGCGCGACCGTGGTGGCCGACAAGCTCGCCACGTTCCTTTCCGACTACGGCTTCAGCGGCCTCCACGGATCTGACGGCTACGCGCCGCCGCGCTACCTTCTGCCCGAATGTTCCGACGCGGACCGTCCGCGCATCGCCCGCGAGACGGCGGCGAAGTACGCGGAGAACTGGCGGACGTTCGTCTCGGCCTTGAAGCCGCGCGGCCTCAAATGCTGGATTAACACGTGCTGGACGCGCGATCCGTTCGAAGCACTGTACCGCTACGGCGTGGACTACCGTCTTCTCGCGAAGACGGGCATCGACGGGTTCATCGTGGAATCCTCCGCAGCCGCGCAGTCCATCCACGGCTGGGACTACGAGGATTCGTCGCCCATCGACCGTTCCACGGCGATGCTGATGCGCCTGAAGGCGTGCGTTCCCGAGATACCGCTCGTCCTTCTGCATGGCATAAACGACGGAACGGAGCAGTGGAGCGCGCTCCGGCACGACCCCGCGCGCACAGCTTCCGAGGCGCTGGCGCTCGGCAGCGTGTTCTACGGTGAGAAGCGCGCGCTGGACGGCATATTGGCCTGCTTGGGCGACGGCCTCACAAAGGAAGAGTGGGCGGCGCTGACGAAGACGTGGAACCTCGCGTTTACGCCGGCGCAGGGTCCGATAGGAGCGCGCGTAGTATGGAGCGACCGCGCGTTTGACGCGGAGTTTGACGCCTGCACCGTGTCGAGGGACGCCTCGTCCAACCGGCTTCTCTACGAGCTCATACGCCACCGTGCGGCGTTGAACGCCATCGTGTCTGTCGAGCAGGCGATTGCGGACAAGAACATGCCAATCGTTCTGCTGAATCCCGAGTTCTTCCCGAAAGACGAACTGGAGGCGCTTCGCACCAGACCGGCATTCGTGGGAGAGCTTGGACGCGGCGCGCGCCGTCCGTATGCCTCCGAATATGTGCCGATTGCTGCGGGCACGCCGCCTTTCCCAGGCATGCCTAAAGAAGATTCATGCTATTGGAAGCGTCCGATTCCCCAGAACATGCCGCAGGATCTTGCCATCGAGCGCGCTGCCGACAAGATCGCCAGGTATGCGACTCCGTTCTCGGCGGACGTCCGTCAGGATGTGCGCGTGTTCGGATACCGCATGGCGAACGGCCGGCTTGCCGTGTTTGGCCGCAACGAGACGGACGCCTATTTGAATGCGAATATCGGTTTCGACGTGCGGCGAGGGACGGGCACCATCTCCGATGTGCTGGTGCATTCGGATTTTCCCTCTTTGCCGGTCAAGACGATTCTCCAGGTGCGCATCGCCCCGCACGATACGGCGTTCCTGTCGGTAGCAGCGCACGATTGCCCTATGCCCTCCGCGCCGACGGAATGAAGTTACGAGTGGAACAACACATTATTTCGGATTTTTTGGTATAATAAGTGGCATGGAGAGGACAAGACCAAAGCCTGCGTTCATCTGGTCGTATCTGGCGCACTTCGGCGTCAATTCGTGGAAGGACGTTCCGTATGGTCCCTCTCTGCCCGCGAAGTGGCTTACAAGCTGCTACGCCGACCATGTGCGCTTCTCGGAGACGTCTTGGCGCAGGCTCTCCGACGCCCTCGCCAAGGCGGGCTGCAACCAGATCGTCATCGACCTCGCGGAGATCGTGCAGTACCCCAGCCATCCGGAACTGGCCGTGAAAGGCAGCTGGTCCGTCGAGAAGCTCCGCGCCGAACTTGACCGCCTGCGCGGTATGGGCTTCGAGGTCATACCGAAGATGAACTTCTCCGCCACGCACGACACCTGGCTCAAGGACTATCACCGCATGCTCTCTACCGAGGAATACTACCGGGTGTGCGAAGACCTTATCAGGGATGTCGTGGAGATGTTCGACCATCCGCGATTCTTCCATCTCGGCTACGACGAGGAGTCCCACGACTGCCAGAAGCATCATCTTTTCGCCGTCTGCCGCCAGGGCGATCTGTGGTGGCACGACTTCCTCTGGTTCGTGAATGTCACGGAGAAAGCCGGAAGTCGCCCGTGGATCTGGAGCGACTACAGCTGGTATCATAAGGACGAGTTCCTGAAGCGCATGCCGAGGAGCGTCTTGCAGTCGAACTGGCACTACAACGCGGAGTTTAACGCGACACAGGTTGACACGAACCGCTATCTGGATCTCGACAAGGCCGGATTCGATCAGGTTCCGGCCGGTTCCAATTTTCTGTGCGATACGAACTTTGCCAGCCTTGTGAAGTTCTGCGACGCGAATTGCAGCAAGGAACGGATCAAGGGCTACATGATGGCGCCATGGACTTTTACGCTCGAAAAGTACGAGGCAAAGTCGCTGGAGGCCGTTGCGCAAATGGCTGCCGCCATCAAAGCTCGAAAATCGTAAGCTTTCAAACGGTATACGACAAGAAGGGAAAAGACAATGAGAATGAAACCACTGATAACCGCAGTCGCTATGGCTGCCGCTTTTGCGGTTTCCGCCAAGGCGGATACATGGTATGAAGGGAACGGCGTCGTCGTTTCCGGCATCGGCGCGGCGAACGTCACCTACACAAGCGAAACAGAGACGAGTGCCAGACTCGACATCACCGTGGCGGCAGGGGACGAGGCGACGCTTACGGCGCTGTCGCCCGACCCGTCTGTGACGCTTTCCATCTCGAAGCTTGGCGATGGTTCCCTCGCTCTCACCAACGCTTGCGGCGGCTTTGCCGATCTTCAGGTGACGGCGGGCTCAGCAATTCTCGCCTCGGCGGCGGATGTTCCTGGAACCACCTACCTCGCCGGCGGCGAGCTTGTGGCGGTGACGAACTTCACTGCTGGAAAGATCGTGCTCACGGCGGATTCATCCATTCGTGTCGCGCCCGGCATGACGATGCTCGCTGGTGCCAAGGGCAATCTGTTGGCTGCTGGTCATGCGCTCTCCAAGTTCGGCGAAGGCACGCTCAACTTCAATACGACGGAGGCGCTGGCAGGCGACCAATCCGGTTCAACCTACATCGTCGAGGAGGGCACGGTCCAGCTCCCCGGCGACTGCTGGGGCGGGCACAGCTCGAACGGCTCCGGTTTCACGCTGGTTGTGCATGAGAACGGAACCGTCACGTCGTTTTCGCACGTCCCCCTGCCGAACGTCGTGATGCGCGGCGGACGGTTCGACGGATACATCACTTCGGTCTTCGATGGTGCGCAGAATCTCCGTTTCTACAAGGGCTGGGCCTTTAAGCACATGATCAAGGTGTTGCCCTCCACTAACGGTGCGCCGTCCGTTGTCAGCTCATACGCAAGCCATGTCGGACACGTCAACTATATGCCGACGTTTGACATCGACGCTGGAGCAGAACTTCAGCTGGACGTCATGCTTTGCAACGGCGCGGTGGGCGGCACCGTCTTCAAGGACAGCGGCTTCACCAAGACCGGCGCCGGAACGCTCACGATCCTGCGTGGCGGCTATCTTACGGGAACAACGACGCTCAAGGAAGGAACGCTCAAGTTCGCCGCCGGCGCTTCGCTCGGACCAAACGCGACGCTGAACACCTGGGCCGGCACGACGATCGAGCTGGCGGACGGCGCGGCGTTCGAAACGCCTGTCAACTCCTCCCTGTCGTGCACGGCTGCGGAATATGCGGTTCTGACCAACTGTGACATCTGGGTGGATGCATGGCAGGAGACCGCTGCGGAAGGCGTATCCATGCAGACCATCGCAAACCGCGGCACGGTTGGCGGAGTGTTTGCGCCGCCGACCTCGGGTAGCTACAAGAACCCTTGCACGTTCACGGAGAACGGCGTCAACGGACGTCCGTCCTACAGGTTCAACGGCAGCAACCAGACCATGTTGTTCTCAGGCCTGGCCTACGGAACGCTGGACGATCCCAAGCATGACATGATGATCTTTATCGCGTCTGAGAGGAATATGTATAAACTTTATTACGGGTTCTTCTCCTTTGCCCTGGCCTCCAACACCGGCAACGACAACGGCTCTAAGGGGACACTGTTTCAAGAGGATGACGGTGATCAATATTTTGGCTTCTACAATAGGAAAGCAGATGGATCTCGTCAGGATAACGTCTTGAATCCGTGTAATGCCACGAACGGGGCACCTTGCGTGTTTTCGGTCTATGGCAACAGCAGTTCGCGCCGTTCGAGGATGGACTACCTTGACGGCACGAACCACAGCAACGTTAACTCAGGTGCCTTTGAACTTGCATTCGACAGGATGTCGCTCGGCGGGCGTATGCACTCATATGGCCAGACCGCCTATCCGTGGGACGGCGCAATCGGCGAAGTGATCGTATGCACAAACTACAATGAGACCACGTATAATACGATTTTGGCCTACATGAGACGCAAGTGGCAGACGGGCGCGAAGGGGAAGAAAGGCGGCATTGTCGCCGTCAAGGTGCCGCAGGGCACGGCATCGGTCGCATCGGTCGGTGGACTCTCCGACGGACGGACGCCCTCCCTGACCAAGACGGGCGCGGGCGAACTGGCTGTCGGCTCCGTTGCGGCCGACGGCGATGTCGTCGTTTCGGAAGGTGCGCTTTCGCTTGTCCCGACGTCAGTCGTGGCGAAAGTGGACGTATGGATGGACGCCGCCGATGAAAGCACGCTGACGGTGGAGAACGGCGAGGTAGTGTCCGTCCGCAACAAGGGACGCGCCGGCGGCAGCTTCGTGAAGAACACGCGCTCCGGTCACTACTCCGTATACGACTTCGCGAGTCCAGCTCTTCCCTTGCTTGCGTCGATGAACGGACATACAGCCCTTGGCTTCGACGGGACGCGCGCGCTCGTTCTCGACAGCTACACGAACCACAATGATGACGCCACCTACACCGTCTTCCTCGCGGCGCGTGTCGGCGACGACGCTGAACTCTATGTTGACGGGAAAGGGGCGGAGACAAGCCCGTTCTCTCTTTCATCGGCCGCGAATGCTGATTTCGACTATGCTGCACCGGTCGGTTGCCATTTTGAGCCGAAGACCGATGAACGAATCCTTTTCTATAGCGATGTGGAAAGCAGGCTCTTTGCCGCTTCGAAGATTTCGAGCCTGAAGGCGGGCTCCGGAATCGTTTTTGCGCACTACAACTACAACTACGGGGCTCTCGCCTATCTGCAGACGTTCACGAACGGCGTCGCCGCAGAGGCCAAGACGGCGTCCTCTGCCAGTGCCGCAAGGCTTTATCCGGCTCCCATCGACGTCGTCTCGGTCGGCGGTCGCCTCGGGCCAAAAGGCTTATCGTACTACTACGGATCCGCTGCAACAGGGCGTTTGTGGCGTGGCGAGGTTGGCGAACTGATCGTCTGCACGCGCCAGCCGACGACCGACGAGCGCGCTGCGATCCTCGACTATCTCCGCGCCAAGTGGTTCACGTCGGGCGGCGACGCGACGACGCCTGCGGCGATTGCGCAGCCGATCGCGCCGGCGATTGACCGGAACGTCGCGCTGACCGCCGCCGCCGGCACGGAGCTGAAGAGTCTTGCCGCGACGCAGCCGCTTTCGGGTCTTGCCGTGACCGGCAACGCCACGATCGCGAGGGGCGGGAATGCCACTTCCGCGATGTTCGACATCGCTGGCGACCTGCTGCTGCCGGCGGGCATGACGCTGCGCATGCTCTTTGACGAGCCAGGAGAAAACGTAAGCGCAGACATTATCCGCTACTCGGGCACGCTCGGCGGTTCGGGCACGGCATGGAGCATTGACGCCAAGCATCCAAGCAGGTGGGCGCTTGAGGCCGAGCCGGGCGTGATACGCGTCAAGTACACTCCCCCGGGTATGCGTCTGATCGTCAGGTAGCCGCCCTTTGATTCGTTTTCGCTCTTTGTAAAACATTCCCGCACCGTTTCCGATGCTGGGCGGTTGAGGCTAATCTCTTTTCCGCCAGACGCCGGGCGTCACGCCGGTCTTGTTGCGGAAGAGAGTTACGAGGTAGGCGGCATTGCCGAATCCTGTTCGTTTGGCAATCTCAGAAAGCGGTGCATCGGTGTTTCGGAGAAGCAGCTTGGCTTGCACGAGACGCTGACGTGCAATTTCACGTCCGACGGAGAGTCCGAGTTCCTTTGCGAACAGCCGATCAAGTTGAAGTCTCGATATGCCGATGCCATCCGCAACCTGCGGAGCGCCAATCGGTTTGGAGAGATGGGTCTTGATGAAGGTCATCGCCGAGCGGAGAACGGGATGATTGACCGCGACGGTGTCGGTTGATCGGCGCAGGGTAATGCCTTGCGGTGCGACGAGGACGGGCTTCTTTGGTGCTGTCCCGCCGTTCATCAGCCGGTCAAGAAGTGCCGCGCCGGCATAGCCAATCCGTTCCAGATTGTGATTGACGGATGAAATCGGGACGACTTGGTTTTCGCAGATGATCGGGTTGTTGTCCACACCGAGCACGGCAACTTCGCCCGGGACGTCAAGGCCGTGTTCGCGGCAGATGGCGATAACGCGGCTGGCGTCGTAGTCAGAGTAGGCGAACACGCCGAGTGGCTTGCTCGCTGTGCCGAGGCAGTCGCCTAGCCAGCGCGAGAATTCGGACCATCCGGTGTCGGCATTCATTGGCGCATGCTCTGACCAGACGAAGCGCGACGGCATGTCTGCGCATGGGGATATGGTTTCCCATGCCTTCGCGAACCCCGTGAAGCGCAGCCGGTGTACCCGTCCCCATTTCGACGAGAACCATGCGACGTTTGCGAACCTGCGCTCGGCGAAATGTTTGGCGGCTAACTTGCCGATCAGCGGGTCGTCGCCGCAGACTGTTGGAGGTGTGTTCACGGCCAATTGTCCTGAAATGTTCACGACGGGTATGCCGGCGGCGCGCAGTTCTCTCACGAATGCGGCGAGTTTAGGCGCGTCTTTCTTCATCATGACGATTGCGCCATCGCCGCGCCAGCCTTTTGGCGGATGTGACGCTTCATTTTCAAGCATCAGCGTCCAGGCGCGTTCTCGTGCAATGCGGGCAATGCCGTTGAGACGTGCTTGAGACGCTCGTGAGGTCAGTACAAGGACACGGTTTGATTTCATGCCCTTATATTATAGTATGATTGGCTAACGAAATTCAAGGCCATAAATATTACAACACAAAAATTGGTCCGAAATTGATATAATATGCGCAAAGAAAGGGTAAAGGACAATGAACATGAAACATACAGCCGTATGCCTAGGCTCGTGCATGCTGACGTTTGCTGCATTTGCCGCTAATGTCTATGTGGACGACGATAACTTCGGAAAGCCAGGCTTGACGGGTGCAACGGAGTCATTGGCTTTCGGAACCATCCAAGATGCAGTCGAAGCCGCATCCAGCGGCGATACGATTCTTGTCTTGCCCGGCGTCTATGACAAGGGCGGCAAGGTGTTCAACAACTATTCCAACCGCGTTTGCGTCACGCGTGGAGGCGTGAAGCTGACGATCCGCTCGACAGGAGGGAAAAACGTGACGCGGATTGTCGGCGCCAAGGATCCGAATGGTGATTCCGCCGGTGTCGGTCCGAAGGCCGTCCGACCGATTCTCGTCTATTCCGAAGCCCTCGACGCACCGGTGATATTCGAGGGATTCACGATCACGGGCGGCGCCTGCCATGTCCTTGCGGACAATTTGAACAACTACGGCGGAGCCGTCTACTCGCTTCGCAAGAATACGTTTCTTGTCGACTGCGACATCACTGGGAACGGCGGTTCACGCGGACTTGTATTCCGTGCCACATGCGTGAGGTGCTTCATGCATGACAACTTTCTGCCCAGCGGCAAGGGAACCATGGCCTGGCAGTCGGACTTGCTTCATTGCGTTGCGACGCGGAACACATACGGTTCTTCGGTGTGCAAGGGGCTTGCCGTGAATTGCACGATAGAGGATGTCGACGGCAAAGTCGGCAGCGAAGGGGCCGCGTTCCTGAACTCGGTGCTGATGGGGATCAACGGGAACGTCGGTGCCTTTGAGGGGCTCGTGTATACGAACTGCATAGCGGATCTCTCGGCCAATCAGACTTCCGGGCTGACGTTCGGGGACGATTCCTTCCATAACAAAGGCGACGCGGTGCGTTTCCAATGCATCGCCCCCTTGCTTGACGATTATCGCCTCCTTGACACGTCCGATGCGATTGGGTTCGCCGATGCGGCGTTGATAGCATGCGTCAATCTGCCGGCGGAGATCGACCCCTATGTCGACTTCTACGGCAACGCGGTCGCCCGCACCGGATCCATTGCCGCCGGCGCTTGCCAGCAGACCGTTGCGCCTGCGGGTGGAGCCATGCTCTTTACGAGGCCCGTGCGCATTCTTGACGGCGCGTCAAAGTCTTTTGCGAACAACGGCTACGCATTCGCCGTCGAATACCCAGTGCAGTGGCATGTGCAGCCGGAATTGGCCGAGGGCCGGTATCTTTACAATTACACCATAGCAGGCGCGACGGGCGGCGGCAAGCGGGTCCCTGACATGGACGAGAAGTTCTGGGTGATGCCGCCGCCTGCAGGAACCATCGCCACCAATACGCTGGCGCTGACCTCGTTCGCATACTGGGTGAATCCGCAGACGGGCCGGGACGAGCCTGAGGCGGACGAGAAGCGCGGCACGCGGGAGAATCCCTTCAGGACGCTTCAGAAGGCCGTGACGGCGGCTGAGACGCAGGTCGGAGGAAAAACGGTCGGCGCAGTGGTCTTTGCCGCGGAAGGCACGTATGCGGAAGGCGGCGCATGGGAGGCGTACTGCTCGAATCGCGTTTCGTTCGCTAAACACGTCCGCTTGAAGGGAGCCGGCGCGGGCAGGTCGATCATCAAGGGAAAACTCGACTTGACGAGCGATGACCACGGTGACGACGGCCGGGGAAAGGCGGCCATGCGTTGCGCGTATGTGAGCGGTGGCGCAATTCAGGGCTTCACACTGGACGAGGGCCGCTGCGTCTGGAACAATGGATCAACTGCGACTTATACCGGCACGTTTGCTGGAGGAGTCTACGGTCAATACAATCCTGTAATAGCAGACTGCGTTATCACGAATTGCTCGGCCGTGCGTGGAGGGCCAGTCTATGCAACGTCAGTTTTCCGTACGCGCATTGTCGATTGCCATGTGGATGGAGCGAAGGACGCCATTCTGCATTGCTGTGTGTTTGACAGTCCTGTCGACTGCAAGCAGATCGGGTCGGGTTCATACACCTATCATTGCACCGGCGTCGGCAACGCGACGTACAGCGCCTGGGGCGCGGACTGGATCACTTCTGTAAACTCAATCGCATTTGGCGGGCCTGCGATGACAAAGAACCATGCGTATTATTGGAGCGGCTGCTGCATCTTTGGCTTCCAGTCCTATACTCAATATTTACCATCGTCTGACAATGCCATTTCCGATCCGGAGTTCGTTGACGGAGAAAAGGGCGATTACCGCGTGTTGTCGTCCTCGGCCGCGCAGAGGTGCGGCGAGATGCCTGCGGACTACTGGACGTTCTACTCGAGCGATTTCAACGGAAAGCCGATGTTCTTCGCGAACGGCAAGCCGATGGCCGGTGCCTTGCAGAATCCAGTCAGCGCGGTGGTCGTGGTGGCTCCCGGTGCGGCCGGGCAGATAACCTGCGCTGGCACCAATGTCGTGGATCAGGGCGAGTCTCTTGAAATCGAGGTTGCCGACGGGACGCGCCACGCCGTCGATATTTCTGCCAACGGTGTGGCAATGGGAGCGACGCAGTGGACGTACGAGCCGCCGCCGGAGGGTCAGGCCGGAACCGTGCGGATCGAGGCGGTGTTTTCCACGAACTGGTACGTGAATGCAGATGTGAATGTCGGCGACGACACCAACGACGGATTCACGCCCGAGACGCCGTTCCGCACGTTGGCAAAGGCATTGTCCCATGCTGCGCTTCTCGCCGGCGACTGCGTCCATGCGGCCCCGGGCGTCTATGCAGAAGGCGACATGGAGCAGAAATATTACGGCAACAACGACCAGCGCACTACGCGGGTGCGCGCGTGCATCGACGAAGGCATAACCCTTGTTGGCGACGGGGGAGCCGAGCAGACCGTCATCATGGGCAATCTGGAGCCCACTTCGGGAAGCGTCAGGTTCGGGGCCAATCCCCTCCGGTGCGTGAACCTGACGCACGGCGCCAAAATAATAGGGTTCACTCTGACCGGCGGAAGCGCAGCCTATGCAACAAGTTCGGGGCAGAAAGAACCGTATCTTGGCGGTGGTGTGATTGCCCCCGTGCCGTCGTATTCGAGCAAGCGTCCGCTCGTTCAGGACTGCATAATTTCCAACAATTGGGCATGCCGCGGCGGCGCGGCCTTCGGCGCTTCGCTTGTAAACTGCCGCATCGTCGACAACTATGCTTCAGAGGACGGGACGGCCACTTTCCTTTCTGAAATGGTGAACTGCCTCGTAGACCGCAATCGCGGCAAAAGCGCCTCGGGATGTGCGGTGGTGCGCTATCCGTACGGGATCAGGGGCTGCACGCTTACAGACCGTAACATCGGCGAAGACACGGGCGGACCGTCCACCTACTTCATCTACAACTATAACCAATACAAGCGCGGCGTGCTCAACTCTGTCATCATGGGCGGCGTACAGGCGGGGGATCGGATCCCGGCCACGAACTGCGTGTTCCTAGCCGGCCTTTCCAACTACGGCGACGAGTCGGATTGGGACAGCATGACAACGCGCAAGCTGTCCGCCGCAGAAATGATGCTTTCGGCTGACGGCCGGCCGTTTGCGGATTCGCCTGTGATCGACTGCGGTGCCAATGACTATGTGCTGGACATCGGCGGACGGAAGGATGCGGACGGCGGCCAGCGCATCTATAACGGCACGGTGGACATCGGATGCTTCGAGTACGATTGGCGCGGCGATTACGCAAGGGCGATAGGAGGGGGCGTTTCCGTGACAAAGGCGTCTCCCGGCGTCGTGCTGCGGGATGGCGCCGTCAGATTGGTAGACGGCGAAATGTTGTCCGGAGAATGGCCTGCGACTCCCCGAAGGGGCACGTATGACGTTCCGGCGAACGTGTCTGGGGCCGGGAAGCTGACAGGCCTGTTCGTCAACGAGGATTCCGGGTGCTCACAGACGGTCGAGTTTGTCGCCGGATCGCCCGACTTTACGTTCAAGCTCTCCAATACGGATCTTGCTTTCGGGTTCTCCTATTCGGGAGACGGCGTGGCGTTGCTCTCTGGTTTCTCTTGCAGCGTGCCTGGCCTGATGCTGTTGATACACTAAGCAGTGGAGGATGGATCAATGAAGCGCATAATCACTCTGTCTTTCGCATTGGTTGCGGCGACGTCATTCGCCGAACGCGGCAAGCCGTACACGCACTTGAACTATCTGGACGATCCGGAGGAATTCAGCTTTGCCATCATTCCTGATCGTCAGGGTGCCGATTCGAACGGAAAGGAGTTTCGCGGAGGGTTCACGAATGCGATCAATGCCGTGAATCTCCTTCGGCCGTCGTTTGTCATGTCCGTGGGCGATCTTATCCCCTACGGCTGGTTCAACGAACAGTCCGTGCGAAAGCAGCACAAGGAGATGGACTCGCTCCTTGCAAAGATCGTCCCGCCGTTCTTTTACGTAGTGGGCAACCACGATATCGCGCCGTCGTACATTCACCCGAACCATCCCAGGACCGATGTCTCCAAGGCGAATGAGATCTCGACGAAGGTCTGGGACGAACTACGGGGCCCTGAATATTATTCGTTCGTATACAAGGGGTGCCTTTTCGTCGCGCTCAACACGATCGACCATGTGCGCGTCGGCTCGAAGCACAGGCACATCTCCCCTGAGCAGTATGCGTGGTTCAAGGACGTGCTTGAGAAAAGCCGCGATGTCCGCTGGATGTTCGTCTTCATGCATCAGCCGGCCGTATGGACGACGAAGGAGTGGCTCGATTTCGAGCTCGCCAATCTAGTCAAGCGCAAGTATACGGTGTTCGCCGGAGACTGGCATACGTACATCCACGCGCGTCGCCACGGACACGATTATTACGTCCTTTCGGTCGCCGGCGGTTGCGGCGGAGGCGGCGTAGCAGGTCTGGACATGAAGAAACGCGAAAAGCTGCTGGGCGTGGAATATGGTGAAGTGGATCACATCATGTGGGTGACGATGACGGCGGACGGACCGAAGATCGCCAACCTGGTGTTGGACGGGATCCTGCCGCACGACTTCATGGACCAGCGCCGTACGCTGAACATGGAGAGCGAAAACTTGCGGTGCGCGCTTGATTATCCGGTCGATCCGGAAGTGATCAAGCATCAGCAAGAGCTGAAGTCAAGGAAAGAAAAGGTTCTTGCCGAGCAGAAGAAGGAATCAAAGTGATTGCCGGACTGGCAATAGCAGTTTGCGCTTTCCACGTAAGTGCCGTAACGCTTGAAAATCCGGAGATGCAGCTGCATTTTGCGGATGCCGCCCATGGCTTTGCGATTGGCGGCATTGTCAATAACAAGGCCGGAGGCGCGCGTTTCGTAAGCGGCAGTGCGGATTCCGACTGTGGCGGTTTCTGGTCTCTCGGGTTCCGCTGGCGGACTGACGCAGGCACCACCGAGACGATCCGGGTGAACAACCTCGCGCCGTGCGCCGACAAGCGGGTTGTTGACGGCGAGAACGAGAAGGTGTTTGTTTGGGAAGGGCTTGATTTGCCCGGCGAGAAGGGCGTCGCAGATGTCAGGGCGCGAGTCAAGCTCGCAGGGGCGGCTGCGGAATGGACCCTCTCGATAGAGAATCGCAGCACCAATTGGGTGCCGGTTGAGACTTGGTATCCGGTTCTTGCGAAAGTGCTGCGTCCTGGCGTGGATGATGTGCTCATCCCGACGATGAATCTAGGCGCAAAGTTCGTGCCCAACTGCGATCCCGTGAAATTGCGGTTGCGCGGTTTCGGCTCTCCTGCATGGTTTCCGATGGTGACCGCGATCCAGCAAGGTCGCGCGGGGCTTTACGTCGCCGCGCATGACGGCGAGATGCTCATCAAGTCGCTGATCTATCTGCCGGACGGCACACTTCAGTTTCAGACGCCTCTTGCGAACGCGGATGTTCCTGGACGTGACGCGAGAGGACCGGGATTCAAGGTCGTCACGCAGTGCTATGACGGCGACTGGTGGGATGCTGCGCGAATCTACCGCGCATGGGCGTTGAACCAGAAATGGGCGGCCAAGGGTCCGATCGCGAAACGGACGGACTATCCGAAAGCGCTTGCCGAAGTAGCCGTTTGGGGGCGCTCCGTCGCCGCCGACGGAACATTCCACAAGCTTTTTCGCGCCGCGTTTCCGGACATGAAGATCGGCCTCAGGTGGTATTGCTGGGAAAACGAGGGATTCGACACCTGCTATCCGGACCTGACTCCGCGACCGAAGATCAAGGAGCTGTTCCGCGATGCCTGCGAACGCGGCATTCTAGTCATGCCATACGTGAACGGCAGATTGTGGGATCGTGCGCTTCCGTCGTTCCCGTCAGTCGAGGCAGATGCCTGTCATGACGAGAATGGGAATGTCCGTGCCGAGAAATATACGGCAGAATTCGCGGTCATGTGTCCTACGGCGCCAAGATGGCAGAAGAAGCTTTTTGACATTGGCGCAGAGGTCGTTGACGGACTTGGCGCCAACGCAATCTATTACGACCAGGTCAATTGTGCGCAATGGCGCACTTGCTATTCAAGAGGCCATTCGCATCCTGCAGGCGGCGGCGCTTGGTGGACGAGCGGCTATCGCGAAGCGTTCACGCCGATAAAGGAAAAGTTTGCGGCGGCAGGCGTTCCGATTACGAGCGAGGGGCCGTGCGAGGCATGGATGGATCTCATCGACGGCGCGTTGATCGTCGGACGTGCCCCGGAGGCGACTGACGTGCCGTTCTATCCTGCAGTCTATTCCGGATATACGACTTATTTCTGCATCGAGCAGGAGGCGGACGATTCGCCGGAGGCGATGTTTGCCTGTCAGGTGAGATATGCGCTTTGGGGATGCACGACTGGAACATGGAACGACCATAGGCTCTTCCATCCCGATCCCGCCAAGCGTTCTCTCGCGGCGCAGGCAGACGTGATTCGTCGCATCGCGCGACTGCGGGAGTCGTCATTGGATTATCTCGCATACGGACATCTGGAAGACGAGTTCCGTCCGATTGATCCGCCGCCGACTGTAACGTACGCCCACCACCCAACGCGGGGGACAAAGAAGACTCCTCTGAACATGGTGGAATATCCTGCAGTTCTGGGTGCGGTCTGGCGTGATGTCGGCGGAACGCGTCGCGCGACTTTCGTAGCCAATGTTTCCGATAGCCAGCAGGCCGTCCGCTTCCGCCTGTCGCATAAAGACGGACGCATCCAGACCAGGCATATCGGGAACGAGCCCGTTCCGGAATATGTCGTCTCCAATGACGTATGTTCCGTCACTTTGGATCCCCAGTCGCTTGTCTGCTTTGAGGAAGAATTTCATTGAACCGCGAAACGGTACAAGGTTCGGCTCAAATAGTGTATAATACATGCACAGTGGAAAAGGGCGTTTCAATCGTCAGGCCGACGTGAGAAGTTGAAATGATGAAAACGAGCAGAAGAGAGTTCTTGGCAAGCGTTTCGGCAGCGGGCGTTTCAGCCGTCTCGGCGGCGAAATGCTCGGAACATGACATGTGCGGCGGTGCGCCGATGCGGAATTTTGCGGTTGCTCCGCTCAAGTGTATTCGCGTGGGAATCGTCGGCTGCGGCTCGCGCGGCAACGGCGCGGCGCGGCGCCTGCCGAAGGTGCCGGGCGTTGAAGTCGCGGCGGTGTGCGACGTGCGCAAATGGTTCCTCGACAAGGCCGTGGCCGACGTTGAAAAGGAGTCGGGCCGCAAGCCGCGCGCATTCGGCACGGCGGAGGACGCCTGGAAGGGCCTTTGCGACTGGGACGGCATCGACGTCGTTTACAATGCGACGCCGTGGCACCTGCACGCGCCGATTGCTGCCTATGCCATGAAGGCCGGCAAGCATGTCTTCATAGAGGTCCCTAGCGCCATGTTCATCGACGAGTGCTGGGAACTCGTGGAGACGGCCGAGAAGACCAAACGCCACTGCATGCAGCTTGAGAACTGCTGCTATGGCGAGACCGAGCTGCTTGCGCTCAACCTCTGCGCGCTCGGCATGCTGGGCGAGCTCTTGCACGGCGAAGGCGCCTACATACACGACCGCCGCTGGCAGATATTCAACGACAGCCAGTGGGAGGCGTGGCGCAGACGCTGGAACGTCGAGCATTCCGGCAACCAGTACAGCACGCACGGACTCGGGCCGATCGCGTTCGATATGGGAATCAACCGGGGCGACCGCTTCGACTACCTCGTGTCGGTAGACGGAGTGCAGCGCGGCTACGAGGCGTACGCCGCCGCCACGCTGCCGGAGGGCGATCCGCGCCGCGCGATCCGCTTCGCCATGGCCGACATGAACGTGACGACGATCCGCACGGCGAAGGGGCGCACGATAGTTCTCCAGCATGACGTGACGAGTCCGCGGCCCTATTCGCGTGTCAATCTCGTCGCCGGAACAAAGGGCGTATTCCGCGCCTGGCCGAAACTGGACATCTTCCTTGAGGCGAAACCGCCGACGAAGTATGTCGACGGGCACGCGTTCAACGATGCGGAGACGGCGCGGATCAGGAAGGAGTACATGCATCCGCTCTACAAGGCGGCCGGCGAGATGGCGAAGAAGGTCGGAGGACACGGCGGCATGGACTTCCTGATGGACCTCAGGTGGGCGTACTGCCTTATGAACGGGTTGCCTCTCGATGCGGACGTCTACGACCTGGCCGCCTGGTGCGCGACGAGCGAGCTTTCCGAACGCTCCGCGCGCAACCGATCCAAGGCGTTCGACTTCCCGGACTTCACGCGCGGCGCGTGGAAAGAGGAGCGTCGCTGCAATCTTATGGACGCCGATGTCAATCTCGGCAAGCTGCCACCGCCTGCGAACGTGTAAGTCATGCCGCTGAATGTCATAGGTCCGCTCTTGGCGGTTGTTCTCTCTACGGGGGTGGAGATACCTGATGGCGGCGTGCCGATGAACGATGGCGGGCACCAGTACACGACGCGCATGGAGAAGCGTCCGGCGGCAATCGCCGACGAGGCGGCGTACCTCAAGTGGAAGTGGCGCACGAACCTCGCCGATCCTGCGACAGGCATGGACAACGATGCGCTCCGCGCTGGCGTGAAGAGAATCGCGGACGAATCGGGCTGGAAGGACGGCAGGGAGGACTGGTATGACGTCGCGGCACGCTGCTTCGACTTCCTGGTCGACAACGTCGCCATCGGGTTCTCGAAGTACGATGGCTTTCCGGCCATTTCCGCTTGGGACCGCCATCGCCGTCCGATGAAGGCCATTCTGTGGGAGCACGCGGCCGCGGTTGACGACAAGTATTTTCCAGGCCTGCGGGAGAAGGTCGCGCAGATGCGGAAGGAGGGGCGCGCCTCTATCGGCAAGGACTTCGACCACTCCGCGCCCGACTGGGCGGACATCCTGAAGCTCGGCTTCCCAGGCATGAAGGCGCGCGTCGATTCCTACTCGCAGGACACGCCGTTCTACCGCGCCGAGAAACGCGCCGCCGCCGCGACGATGCGCTTCCTCGACCGCTTGATTGCGACGGCGAAGGCGCACCCCGATGCCGCGACGCCTTGGATGCGCAAGGAGATCGCTTCGTTGGAGCGTCTGCGCGTCGGTCCGCCACAGACGGTGTTCGACGTGATGGAGTTCACGATGGTGTATTTCATCCTCTCCGAGCCGCTCAACTACTTCCAGGTGCGTACGCTGGACAACATTGACGTGCGCTGGTGGCCGTATTACCAGGCAGACCTCGCGACGGGCCGCACCACAGAGGCCGAGTTCCGCGAAGACTTCCGTCATTTCATCTGGCAGTTCGGGTCCATCGACAACTACTGGGGCCACCCTATCTATCTCGGCGGCACGAACAGTGACGGCACTAGCGCGTACAATTCGCTCTCGCTCGTCATCCTCGACGTCGTGGAAAAGACTGCTCTGCCTACGCCGAAGTTCCAGCTGAAGATGGCGAAGAACACGCCGGACGAAATATGGCGGAAAGCGCTCGACATGCTGCGCAAGCACGCGCCGCTCTGCCTGATGGGCGAAGAGAGCATGGCGCGGTCTATGAAGCCGGTGGGGCTGACGGACGAGGAGTGCCGCGATCTGCTGATCTGGGGCTGCTTCGAGTACCTGCCGCGCGGCAAGGGCAACTGCACGAGCGCGACGGACGTCTATCTGCCGCAGCCTGTGACGGAAATCATGTCTAACGCCGCAAAAGGGAATTTCACTGCCGCGACGTTCGACGACTTCAAGCGCGAATACTTCCGCATCCTTCACGCAAACACCGACAGGACCGTCGAGCTTCTCCGCGATAGCGAGCGCCATCTTGCCGAGGTGAATCCCGCTCTCGTGCTCTCGCTTGCCGTCGGCTCAGCGCTGGAGAAGGGGGTTGACGCATTTTCGCTCGGCTACAAGTACAACTTCACGGCCATATCCGAATGCGGTTTCGCGACTGCGGTCGATTCGCTTCTCGCGGTAAAGGAGTTCGTGTACGACAAGGGAGCGGTCTCGCTTGCGGAACTTGGCAAGATTCTTGCGGAGGACTGGAAGGGGAACGAGGAGTTGCGTCTCAGGATGAAGAACTCGAAGCTGAAATGGGGGTGCGGAAACGCGGAGGCGGATGCGCTCGCAAGGGAGGTGATCGAGGGCTTCACGTCGCGCTTCGTCGGGAAGCCCAACGGGCGCGGCGGCGTGTTCGTCTGCTACGGGCTGAACTCGCGCGGCTTCATCCGCGGCGGACAGATGACCGGCGCCACGCCGGACGGGCGCAAGGCGGGCGACCACTTCTCGAAGAACATGGCGCCGAGCGTTGGCGCGGAGACGGAGGGCATCACCGGCTCGATCAGGAGCTATGGGGCGGTTGCGCCGGAGAACTTCCCGTGCGGCAGCATCTACGACGTGATGATTCATCCTTCCACCGTCGCTGGCGAAAAGGGGCTTCGGGCATTTCGCGTTCTCGCAGAGCGGTTCTTCGCGGGCGGGGGCGTCGCGCTCAACATCAACGTCGTCTCGCCCGAGACTCTGCGCGACGCGCAGAGGCATCCCGAGAAGTACGAGAACCTGCAGGTGCGCGTGGCGGGCTGGAACATACGCTGGAACGACATTCCGCGCGTGGAGCAGGACGAATACATCAGGCGGCTTGAATCGATGCCGTGGTAACGGCGAGAAAACTAAATGTGAAAGGAGAAAACATATGACGGTCTATATCGGAAAAGACAAGGCGGACATGGCTGCTGCTGCGGCCAAGGCCGCCGCAGACAAGATACGGGAGGCGATAGCGTTGCGCGGCGAGGCGCGGATAATCGTCGCGACAGGCGCGAGCCAGTTCGAGTTTCTTGCCGCGCTTGTGAAGGAGCCGGGGATAGACTGGACGAAAGTGACGGGCTTCCATCTCGACGAGTACGTCGGCCTGCCAGTGACGCACAAGGCATCGTTCCGTGGCTACATGCGCGAGCGTTTCGTCTCCAAGACCCCGCAGCCGATGAAGGCGTTCAACGAGGTGAACGGCGAGGCGGCTGATCCGGAGGCCGAGATCGACAGGCTGGAGGCGCTTATCCGCGTTGCGCCTATCGACGTAGCCTGTGTCGGGATTGGCGAGAACGGCCATCTCGCGTTCAACGACCCGCCTGCCGACATCGACTGCGAACGCGCGTACAAGGTCGTGCCGCTGGACGACAAGTGCCGCATGCAGCAGGTCGGCGAGGGCTGGTTCGCGACGAAGGACAACGTTCCCACCCATGCGTTCAGCATGACTATGAAGCAGATCATGTGGTCGCGTGCAATCGTCTGCACGTGTCCCGACGAGCGCAAGGCGGAGGCCGTTAAGGGGGCGCTGGAAGGCCCCGTCACGAACATGCTTCCGTCGTCGTTCCTTCAGCTCCACCCAGACTGCGCGATGTTCCTCGATCCTCCCTCGGCGTTGCTTCTTTCGTAGACGGCGCCTAATTCCAGTTGTTTTGCCGCAACCTCAGGTGAGATGTGGGAATAGGTTCTCTTTATGACGTTTGAACCGGGACAGAAAATCGCCTCATACCGGATTGTCCGCCTTCTCGGACAAGGCGGCATGGGCGCAGTGTATGAAGTCGAGCATGAACAGCTCGGCGTCCGCTATGCGCTGAAGGCGTTTACGCTTGAGGGTGGGCATGTAGATATCCTGAAAAACAAGTTCCTGACCGAAGGCAAGGTGCTCGCGCGCCTCCATGACCCGCACCTCGTGCGCGTCTTCGACTTGAACTTCGACGAAGCTACCGGAACGCCGTATTTCGTGATGGAGCTTGTCTTGTCCGAGAACGGCAGGCCGCATACGCTCTCGGACGTCAACACGGCGGAACTCGACGAGGACTGCGTCCTCCAATGGTTCGCGGAGCTTGCCTCTGTCGTCGACTACATCCACCAATAAAAAACGCCGACGAAGGCTTTGATCCATTCAAAGGTTGAAGGCCTTTTCCCAGCCATGGATGGCTACATGGCCTTTGTTTTGCTGCGGACGATTCCGATTGTTGCCCGCGCACTACAGGAAGGCAAATGTAGCGTCAATCTATCTGACAATAGGCGCGGGGGCGACGACAATCGGAATCGGACGCCAATTCTGCGAACTCTGCGATTAAAAAGAATCTAATTTCCAGCGGGAGATTTGTTTGCGCTGTGCGCTAAACACCAATAAACTACCGAACAAAATAGCCACAAACTCCCGAACGAAATGCCCACAAACTCCCGAACGCCATTGCGGCCAACGCATCCACGCCTGATTGACAATCGGCGAGTTTATATACTATAATGTCCGCAAATTCAACAGCAATTGTTGAATATGCAGAGACGAAAACGATGAAAGAACTGATCAAACGGCATATTTACGGCGAATTGCGCATTTTTAGCGGCACTGGATGGAATGAGGACATTGGGTTGGCGAAATCACCGAATGAATTTGGGAGAAATCACCGAATGCGATATGTCAATTCACCGAACGAGAATATGTCAATTCACCGAATGAAATCATGTCAATCCACCGAATGGCATTGACTCCCATGGGTAGGATGTGCTATAATAAGCGGCATGAAAAACGGTGAAGTCTATAAAAAACGCATTTTGGACGCAATTTTGGAGCGTAAGCTTTCTGGAGCAGGAGCAATCCTTGTGGAAGGTCCAAAATGGTGCGGTAAGACAACCACCTGCGAGCAACATGCCAAAAGTGCTCTTTACATGGCCGATCCAGTTCGGCGTGACCGTTATCGTGTTCAAGCCGAAGTTGACATAACGGAATTGATGAAAGGCGAACAACCTCGCCTCATTGATGAATGGCAGGATGCACCGAAATTTTGGGATGCGATTCGCTACGATGTAGACCACTCATCAGGTTGGGGGCATTATATCCTGACAGGTTCGGCTGTTCCTCCAGACGACAAGAAGGAACGGAGCGGGAAGAAGGACATTGTTCATTCCGGAACAGGGAGGATTGTGCGTGTACGGATGCTTCCAATGTCCTTGTGGGAATCTGGCGAATCGGCGGGAACGGTTTCTCTTGGTGCTCTATTCAACGGGGAAAAACTCAAGGCGGGCGAGGCCATCGCTAGATCGTTGAAGGATATGGCGTATCTTGTCTGCCGCGGCGGATGGCCACAGGCTGTCAGTCAAGACGGAGAAACGGCGCTTGACCGCGCATTTGAATATGTGGATGCAGTCGTGAACTCCGACATATCGCGTGTCGATGGCATCTCGCGCGACCCAAGGCGCGCACGGCTGTTGCTCAAGTCGTATGCCAGGCTGCAGGGAACGCAGTCCACCATAGTGAACATACGCAAGGACATGTCGACAGGCGATGCAAACGGTCCTGACGACGATACGGTGTCGTCCTACATTAATGCCTTGCGAAAGATATTCGTAGTCGAGGATGCCGAGGCTTGGTGCCCGGCACTGCGATCCAGGGCCGCCATCCGCATGTCGCCAACGCGATATTTTTCCGATCCTTCGATTGCCACTGCGGCACTTGGTCTTGGGCCTGAAGACTTGATGAACGACATCCGCACTTACGGGATGTTTTTCGAGGCCATGGTGGTGCGTGACCTGAGGGTGTATGCAGCCGCGTTGAATGGGGATGTCAGCCATTATCTGGATCGCAACGGACTGGAGTGTGATGCGGTCGTGCACCTGAGGAATGGTACGAGCGGACTTGTCGAGATAAAGCTTGGTGGAGAGTCTCTCATCGAGGAGGGAGCCAGGACGCTCAATGAACTCTCTGGCATAATCGACACGTCGCGGCAGAAGGAGGTCGCATTCAAGATGGTTGTCACAGCGACCGGGGATTTCGCCTATCAGCGACAAGACGGCATCATAGTGTGTCCAGTCGGTGCGCTGCGACCGTAGCAAAAAATGATTTTTCCGTGGGAGATTTGCCGATGTCGTGCGTATAATGTCAGTGAACAAGGAGGCAAAATGAAAGCGAAATTGGCGTGTGCAATTGCGTTGGCCTGCGTGGCTATCCAACTGACGGCGATGCCGACAGAGGAGTAAACGAAGCAGGCGGAGCCGGTTGTCCAAAAGCTGCTGGCGCCAGAGCGGGCGGCGCTTGAGTCAGGCAAGAAGACTCGCTCCGAAGTCGCTGCCGCGGCGATGAAGCTGGCCGACGAGGCCGACACGGACGCGGCGAAACTGCTGCTGATGAAGGGCGCATTCGTCCTCTATGTGAAGGATGGCAACCTTGAGAAAGCTGTCGAGACGATGAATGCACTGGAGGCGGCGATTTCTGACATGCCGCCGCAAAGCGTCACGAACATGATCGAGGCAGCGCTCGCCGGGGTTCCAAAGAAGGAAATAGCTGCGCGGCTTTACAGACTGTTCGACGAAGCGAAGGTTGTAAAATACAAGTTCTCCTACAGACTTGAAAACGGGATGGCCATCATCACGGGTGTCGATCCGAAACCAGTCGGCACTATGGCGAAAATCGCGAAACTGCGAGCGCGTGAATTTGAGAACTTTTCTGAAAATCTGAAAAGTTCTCAAATTCACAGAGCGGAAAATATGGTATAATAGGCGGCAAGAAACAGGGGAGCCGAACGATGAAAAGGAAGATTGCAAGGGCGCACTACATAGAATGGCTGGAACAGTTCAAGGACAGGCCGCTCATAAAGGTCCTGACCGGCATGCGCCGCGTCGGCAAGTCCACGATACTCCAGATGTTCGCCAGATCGCTTAGGCGAAAGGGCGTGCCGGCGTCACGGATCGTAATGCTCAATTTCGAGGAATTGGAGAACGAGCCGTTGCGCGACGCAAAGAAACTTCACGGATTCCTGAAGGGCAAATTGGCAAAGGGAAAGACGACGTACATCTTTCTCGACGAAATCCAGAAGGTGGAACGATACGAGGAGGTTTTGGACAGCCTTTACGTGAAGAAAGGCGTGGATCTCTATGTGACGGGCTCTACGGCAAACCTTTTCTCGTCAGAAATCGCGACAGTGCTGACTGGAAGGTATGTCGAGATCAACGTGCTGCCGTTCTCTTTTGCCGAGATGACAAGCGCGGTGGGCGGAAAAACAGGCGATGCGAACGAACGGCGAAGGTTCATGGACTATCTTACCTACGGGGCGCTTCCGGAATCTTTTGCATTCAGGATTGGCTCGCCTGAGCAAAGGGAATATGTCGAGTCCGTCTATCGTACGATACTGGAAAAGGACGTGTTGAAGCGCAACAAGGAAGGCGGAAGGATGCTTGTTGGGCAGATTCTCAAATACATGGCCGACAACATGTCATCCCTGACTTCTCCGAAGAGAATGGCAGACAGGTTGAACGCAAACGGTGTCAAGGTCAGCGCAAACACGGTGTCCTCGTATCTCGACATTCTTGCGGACTGCTATTTTCTCTACAAGGCTGACCGCTTCGATGTCAAAGGCGGGGAAATGCTGAAACTGATCAACAAGTACTATTTAACGGACTTCGGGTTCAAGTACTATATCCTCAACAATCCGGACATCGAGGTGCAACAGCTCCTTGAAAACACGGTCTATCTTGAGTTGCTGCGTCGCAGATACAAGGTAGCGACGGGGAAGGTCGCCGACAAGGAGGTTGATTTCGTTGTCAAGGGCACAGACGGAATCATCAGGTATATTCAGGTTGCCGTCACCATTGCCACCAAAGAGAAGTTCCTGCAGGAGACGGCGGCATTTGCCGCCATTGAAGACAGCTATCCTAGGTATGTACTGACGCTTGACGATGTTTTTGTTGCAGACCGAAACGGGATTCGCGTGGTAAACGTGATTGATTTCCTTGTCGGACGGGAAGAATTGTCTCGTCCATAGCGACAGGTTAGACCGTGGCCTCTTTTGCTGTCAGAACCACTGCGCATTTGCGACATCCTTTAGGACGATTCTAAACAATCGTTTAGAATCGTCCTAAACCATGATGGCAGGAGCTATGCCAGCTGGCTTAAGAATGTCTTGGCCGATACGACAGTAGGCGCATCGAATTTAAAGCAGTCCATGTTCTCGTAATCCCGTTCAAGTACGACTTGGAATGCATGTTCTGCCCCTGTAGCCGCCTGAAAGTAGGCAAGGTTCTCGGATATCCGCTCGTCAGATTTCTTGACCTCGACAAGGAACCAAGGCTTCTTGTCCCGCGTGACGACGAAATCGACTTCCCTCTTGTTCCTGTCGCGCAAATAGAGAAGATCGAAGTCGCCAAATCCGAGATCTGTCCAGCACTCCACGGCTTTGAGCAGATGGCATGCTACGAATGTTTCCGCCCTCTTTCCGGGATCGTCCAACCCCGACCAGTCGCGCAGATACCACTTGGGAGTCTTGCGTATTGACTTCGCGATGTTTTTGAAGTGCGGTTGAACGGTGAAACCGTAGTACAGCGACTTCAGCACGGCAATCCATTTCTTCACCGTCGGTTCGCTGGCTGTCAATTCATTTGCGATGGATGCCATGACCAGCTGTTCGCCAGAACGGTTGGCAAGTATGGACGCAAGAATTTCTATCTGGTCAAGTTCAAGACTCTTGGTTAGGTTCCTGATGTCTTGTGTCAGCAACTGCTCCGTTCTCAACGAGCGCCATTTGCGCAGAAATCTTTTCTGGCGATTGAAGAACGGCTCTGGAAAGCCACCGAACTCCCAGAGCGCGTTCCATTCGCTCTCTTTGATTTCTCGCGGCTTGCGTATGATGGCATTTTCATCGGGGAGCGACGGATCAACCAGTTCCGCGACGGAAAAGGGATGCACTCGATATGGGAAGTAACGCCCCATCATGCTGTCGCCTCCACGCTTGTAAACGTCCATTCTCGCAGAACCAGTGGCGAATACTTTTACGATATTTTCGTATATGTCGAAGAACCCCTTTAGGAACGTCTTCCATTTTGAATAGCGGTGGATTTCGTCAAAGACAAGGATCTTATTCGACTGCGCCCATTAGACGAAGTGCGAGGCAGATGTTTGATGGCAGACGGCCTTTATAGTATAATATGTGGGCAATGACAAATGGCATTTCAGTCATCGACTATGTTGTCATCGCGGCTTTCTTCGCCGTGATGATTGGAGTTGGCCTGCATTACGCCCGCCGCGCAATGACGTCCGACCAGTTCTTCGGCAGCGACAAGACAGTTCCGTGGTGGCTTTCGGGCGTATCGTTCTACATGAACAGCTTCTCGGCGCTAGCGTTCGTAATGTATTCCGCGCTCGCCTACAAGTTCGGGTGGGTCCCCGTCACGGTGAGCTGGCTTTCCGTGCCGGCCGTTCTTCTGGGCGCGTGGTTCCTTGCGGTCCGCTGGCGGCGCGCGGCTACAGGTTCGCCGATCGACTACATCGCCGAACGCTACACGCCAGGAATGTGCTCGACGCTTGCCGTGCTGGGCCTCCCGATGCAGCTGCTGGACAATGCCCTCAAGCTTCTTGCGATCGGAACTGTCGTCGGCGCGGGGATGGGCTTCCCGCTCTTCTGGTCGATCTGCATCTCCGGCGTGATCATCGTCGCCTACACGTTCCTTGGCGGGTTGAAGGCAACGCTTGCGTGCGACTTCATACAGTTCCTCGTCATCGTCGCCGTCGTGCTGACGCTGCCGTTCCTCTGCCTCGGACGGCTCGCCGCGCTCGACGGCGGCGCGGGCCTTGTGCACGGATTTGAGGTGTTCTTTTCGCGCGCCCCAGAAGGATTCTTCCGCTTCACGGCGGGGCAGTACACGTGGGTCTACATGCTTGTGTTCTTCTGCGCCGTCGGTTCTACGCTTTCGACAAACTGGTCGCTTGTGCAGCGGTACTACTCGACGAAGAGCGAGCGCGACGCGAAGAAAATGGCGTATCTTGTCGCGACGCTTCTCTTCATCGGTCCGCCGCTGTTCTTCTTTCCGGCGATGGCGGCGCGCGTCTTCCTGCCGCCGCTCGACCTGAACGATGCCGGGGCGATGAACGCCGTCTACGCGACGCTTTGCCGCGCTGTTCTGCCGGTCGGAATGATCGGCATGGTGATCGCGGCGATGTTCTCGGCAACAATGAGTTCGCTCGCCGGCAACTTCAACGCGGCGGCGGCGGTCGTCACCAACGAGATATATCTCAAGTTCGCGAAGAAGCCGTCGCCTAGAGCTCGAATGGCTGCGGCGCGGATCGCCACCATCCTCGTCGGCGGACTCGTCGTGGCGCTCACGTTCGTCATGCAATACGCGCAGGGCGCGGACGATCTCTTTAACCTGTCAAACAAGGTCTTCGGCGTTTTCCTGCCGCCGATAGCGATTCCGATGCTGGGAGGGCTTTTCGTGCGCAGTCTTCCGCGCCGCGCCGGCATGGCGGGGCTTGTCGGAGGGATCGCGGTCGGCCTCGCGCTTTTCTCGGCCGGGGCGAAATGGCCGTTCCTGCGAGAGATGATATGGTCGTTTTCGCTTACGGCGGCGGCGACAATGGTTTCCATGGCAGTTGCGGCGTGTCTCCTGCCGGACGGGCCGGAGTCGCGCAAGGTCGTCGACGGATTCTTTCAGAGACTGGAGGGCAAGGCATGACAAGACGCGAATTCATCGTCGGATCGTCGTCCGGCGCGGCATCGCTCGCCGTCGGCGGGTGTGCGGACCTGCTGCGTGGCGGCGGGCGGACGAAGTTCAAGCTCGCGATGGCGGGCTATACGCTTCGCTCGTTCTCAACCGATGCGGCTCTCGCGTTCTGCGAGGCGCATGGGTTCACGCACCTGTGCGTGAAGGATTTCCACCTTCCGTTCGATGCGTCGCCGGCCCAGATAGCCGAGTTCAGGCGCAAGTGCGCGGAACATGGCGTTACGCCGTATGGCGTCGGACCGATCTCGATATATTCTCCTGACGAGGCGAAGAGACGCTTCGACTATGCGGCGGCGCTGGGTGTGCCGCTGATCGTCGGCGTGCCGGGAAAGAAGACGGGGCCTAAGTGGAAGGATTGCTGCAGCGACCGTGCGCTGTGCGAGGTCTGTTCGCGTCTGGCGGACGAGTACGGACTTCGCTTCGCGATCCACAACCACGGGCGCAACCCCAAGACCGGTGCGCCGTCGCTCTATCCAGCCGTTCCCGAGACGTTTGAGCTTATCCGCGACCTGTCGCCGCGCATGGGGTTCTGCGTCGATTGGGCCTACACGTACGCCGACGGGCTCGACTGCCGCGACATAGCGGTCAAGTACGCCGCGCGCATCTTTGACGGGCATGTGCGCTGCATCTCTGACAAGAGCAACGGATCGTCGGGCGTAAATCCGTCCGGACGCTCATTCGACTACGACGGAATCTTCGATGCGCTCAGGTCGATCGGCTATGACGGATGTCTCGGGCTGGAGTTGGCTAACGCCTTCCCCGACAATCCGCAGTGGATCGACGAGTCACGCGATTACTTCAAGGGGCTGATGTGAAGTCCGAAGGCTGGGTGGATCTTCAGGTCAACGGTTACGCGGGGATTGACTTCAACGCGCCCGGACTCACTGTCGAGGCGGTGAAGGCCGTGACGGAGCGGCTTGAGGCGGACGGAACCGTCGGTTACATGCCGACGTTCGTCACCGGCGATCCCGAGACGGTGATCGGCGCAATGCGTACCGTCGTCGAGGCGCGGCGCCGGTACGCCGTCTGCGAAAGTAACGTCATCGGCTTCTTCCTTGAAGGGCCGTTCATATCGTCGAAGCCTGGTGCGGTGGGAACGCATCCGGTCGAATGGGTGCGGCTGCCGGATCTCGCGCTCTTCGGCCGTTTCCAGGACGCGGCGGAGGGCCTTGTGCGCATGGTGAACGTCGCGGCAGAGGTCCCGGGCATGCCGGACTTCGTCCGCGCCGTGTCGTCTTCGGGCGTGACCGTTTCGCTCGGCCACCAGCTTGCGACTTCCCCGGCGGATCTTGAGCCGTGCATCGCGGCGGGCGCGAAGTCGTTCACGCATCTTGGCAACGGCATTCCCAACGAGGTGAACCGCCACGACAACATAATCTATTCTGCGCTTGTCGAGGACAGGGCGTCCGTCATGTTCATACCCGACGGGCACCATCTGCCGGACACGATGCTCAGGCTTTACGCTCGGGCGGTTCCGGCGGACAGGCTGGTCGCCGTCTCCGACGCGCAGTATCCGGCCGGGCTGCCGCCGGGCGAGTACGAGGTGTGCGGGGCGCACGCGAGGCTTGAGCCGAACGGGCTGCTGTGGAACCCGTCGCGCAACTGTCTCGTCGGCGCGACGACGCCGCTTGCGCGGTGCATGGAGATTCTCCGCGAACGGACCGGTCTTTCGGAGGCCGAGCTTCGGAAGATAGGGCACGACAATCCGTTGAGGCTCGTAGGCCTCGGACAGGCGCGGTGAACGCGATGACAGAAGGACCTGCGCCCCGTCGCCGAATTGTTTCGGCAGACGGAATTTATGGTATAATACATAGCGGTTTAGGTCTTGCAATGAAAGGCATGCAGCATATGAACAAAGACAGAGTTGGTTCGGGCGTCGGCTACGCAGCCGTCGCGTTGATGGTTGTTGGCTTGGCGTTCACGGCAGCGGCCGACATTTCGATAACCAAGGGAACACAAAAGTCAAGAAGCACTTACCCGCGCGGGTTGAGCGCCATCACGTATGTCGGCGGGAACAGCTACTATTCCGTGTGTGACAATGGCAGCGAGATCGGTCTCTATCCCTGCACGATTGCCGTTTCCGACAACGGCCTTACGGTCAATTCGTTCTCGACCGTGGCAACGAACCAGGCCATTCGCCTGTCTGGCACTTCAGATCTTGAAGGTGTTGCATATGATCCTGCGACGGGTAACATCTGGGTGGCGGAAGAATCGGGGAAGACGATCAAGGAATACAACCCTGCAACTGGCGCCATCATTCAGGCTTTGGACATTCCGAATGTCATGAAGCAAATCAACGGCAACTACGGCTTTGAATCCCTGACCATCAGTGGCGACGGGTTGACGCTGTGGACGGCGAACGAGGAGGCGTTGACGGTTGATGGTTCCCGCTCGTCCTATACGAACTCGACCACGGTGCGTCTCGTGAAGTACGTCCGGCAAACCGTAAATGACAAATTCCAGCTTGCCGCCATGTACCCGTACACGACGGAAAAGTGGCACAACAGATATGCGCTTGGCGGCAGTAGCCGGCGCGGCGTCTCCGATCTCTGTGCATTGCCGGATGGCTCGCTTCTTGTTTTGGAGCGTGAATTGAGCAGCCCGACAGATGGAAGCGATTTCTGGGCCAAGCTTGACGCTGACTTCTATTATGCCATATACCGCGTGTCCAATTTCGACATGGTCACGGACATCAAGGACTATCCGTCGCTCAAGGAAGCACCGGTTGTCAGCATCCAGAAGACGCTTCTGTATGACAGCGGAGCAGTGGGTTTCAACAACTATGAGGGCATCTGCTTCGGCAAGCGTCTTTCGGACACCAGCATAAGTCTGCTCATGGTGACGGATTCAGGCGATGGAAACTCCAGTTCTTCCATCCAGCCGCTTGTCCTCTCGGGCTTGAACGTGCGGACGCTTAACTTCGAGGAGCCGGCTGGATACACGGCGTCCGTCAAGGGCAACAACTACCGCTATCTTAACGGGTCGCAGGTGTCGGTCGAGCTTGCCGGGCCCGGCATTACCGCTAATGCCTACACCAACAACGGCGATACTGTGGCGACGGTGCTTTGGGCGATGGCCAACCAGTCGCCGGCGTCCGGCAGCGGCGCGACTGCAGCGTTTACGGTCGGCGGAGACGGTACGCTGACGTGGGCCGTTGCGACGAGTGCGGCTGTCTCGTCGCTGCTTGCGAACGACTCGTTCGAGGCGTATGCCGTCGGAACGCAGGGCAGCGACATCTCCGGCTGGTCGGGAGAGGACGCCGAGGTCATAACGGAGACGTATACGCCGGCCGCCGGCTATCCGATGGACCGCGAGGCGCACACGAAGGTGCTGTCGGTGGACGGCGACCTGACGCGCACGTATCCTCAAGTCGAGACGAACGCTCTGCAGACGCTCGATTTCATGGTGGCGGTGCGCCATGCGCCGCCCGGCAATGACATTGCGGTGCCTGGGCCGGCTGCGGGCAACAAGCTGATTGTCGCGTGCAACAGCAACGGCGTGATGTGCGTCAAGTGCACAAAGCCAGGCGGCTCTGCGGGCTGGGTGGAACTCTCCAGCACGACGTACGAGAACGATGACTGGGTGCGCGTTACGCTGACGTTCGACTATTCGTCCAACAGCGGTGGCAGGGCGTTCGCGCAGGTAAAGCTGAACGGCACGGAATGCCTGACGGCGTCCGGATATGCCTCGCCTACGGACCTTACGACGGGCGGCAGCTGGTACGAGCTTCTGGATATCGGCGAGAAGCGCTGCGTCACGGCGCTTGTCGCGACCGGCATGTGCAAGCTCGACGACATAATGCTTTCGATCGAGGACGTGGCGGAGCCGGCCTACATCGACGGCGTTCCCGTCACATGGCTTGATGCGCTCGGCCTTGGACGTGACCCGAACCTGGTGTTTCCCGCGAACGTGAAGCCTAACCTGTCGGCGCTCGGCTACACGCTCGGCGATGCGTTTGCGGCGGGCATCGACCTGTCGAAGGACGAGCCGTTCAAGCTTATCGCAATCACGCTCCTTACCGACAGGCGCCTCCGGTTAACGTTCAACGGTGTCCGCGACGACAAGGAGCTCTCCGAAGTCTATCACGTCTATGGCATGGAGAAGCTCGGAGACGCGGAGACGCTGTTGTCCGGCACATGCGTGGCAGGCGAAGGCCAGACGACGTGGACGAGCGAGAGCGCAACCAATCCCACCAACGGCTTCTTCAAGGTCAGGGCCACCCGATAGGTCGGCTTTGACCGTGTTCAACGGACGTAAAGGGTAAAGAGGAGACAGCATAATGAAAATCGGATTTTTCGGTGCCGGCAAGATGGCCGAGGGGATTCTATCGGCGATTTCGGACAAGCGTTCTGTCATAATGGCGGAACGGCTGCCGGACCGTGCGGCGGAACTGGCGGCGAAATACGGCGTCGCCACCACTGGCGACGTGAAGGAAGTCGCGAAGAAGGCGACGCTGCTGTTCCTTGCGGTCAAGCCGCAGGACGTTGACGGCGTGGCCGCGGAGGTGAAGCCGCTCCTGAAGCAGGGGCAGACGCTGGTCTCCATCGTGGCCGGGAAGACGCTCGCGCGGTTGCGTTCTGCGTTTGGCGCAAAGCCCGGTCTCGTGCGCGTCATGCCGAACCTCGCGCTGCGGGCGAACGCCGGCATGTGCGCGATCTGCGCGACGCCGAAGACGCCGAAGTCTGCAGTCGCGGCGGTAGAGGCGATTCTCGGCGGCGCCGGCGCGACGGTGGTGCTGAAGGAGCGCGACTTTGACGCCGTGACGGCTCTCTCGGGTTCGGGTCCGGCCTATTTCGCGTACATGGAGGAGGCGATGGCCGAAGGCGGCATGAAGCTCGGACTCAAGCCCGACGTCGCCCGTCTTCTTGCGGAGCAGACGATGTACGGCACGGCGAAGTTCCTGCGCGAAAGCGGCATGGCGCTCAGGCCGTTCATTGACGGCGTATGCACCAAGGGCGGAACGACCGCCGCCGGCATGAAAAAGCTCGCGAAGCCGGCGTTCAAGAAGATCGTTGCCGACACGCTTGCCGCCGCAGCAGCCCGCTCGCGCGAGCTGGCGTGACGCGACGCGCTTGCGCCAAGGTCAGCTGTTGATTATGAGGGCCATGAAGACGAGGTCCTCGCTTCCGGCCTCGTTGCTCAGCCCGTGCCCGGAGCCGTCGGGCGTCCATGTGACGTCGCCGGCCTTGACGGTGCGCGTGACGCCGTTGTCGTCGTAGGCGCCGCTGCCGGAGAGAATGAAGTAGCCCTCGCCGTTGCCGTGGTGTTCGTGGAATCCGAGCACCGCGCCGGGCGGCAGCGTGACGCGGGCGAAGAGCCCGCACTTGTCTTTCAGCTGCTCGGGACCGAGCAGTTTTTCAATGGTCATCGTGCCCTTGCCGCCGTAAGGGTTCTTTTCGTATAAGGTTTCCATTTTTGCCGTCCTCTTTCGTGTTCTGCCGCCGCGATTCGCATCGCGCATGAGATGATGACCGGATTCTACCAAAAACGGCCACATGCCGCAACCGCCCGGCAGGGACAATGTGGTATAATACGCGGCATGGAGGGAGACCGATGAAGAAGGAAGTGCGCATTGAGGAAAGCTGGAAGCGTGTGCTTGCCGCAGAATTCGACAAGCCCTATTTTGCAGAGCTTGCCGATTTCGTGCGCGGAGCCTATGCGTCCGGGCGGTGCTATCCGCCGGCAAAGCTGATCTTCAACGCATTCGACCGCACTCCGTTCGACAAGGTGAAGGTCGTGATTCTCGGACAGGACCCGTACCACGAGCCAGGCCAGGCGCAGGGGCTTGCTTTCTACGTGCCGCCGGACGTGCAGACCCCGCCTTCGCTGGTGAACATAGCGAAGGAACTTGAATCGGACATCGGCGGCGCGGGCTGTGCGATACCGGACCTTATGAGCTGGGCGGACCAGGGCGTGCTGCTCTTGAACGCAACGCTGACAGTCGCCGCGCACCGCGCCGCCTCTCACCAGGGCCGCGGCTGGGAGACGTTCACCGACGCGGCGGTGCGGGCGCTTGCCGAAGGGCGCGAACATCTTGTCTTTCTGCTGTGGGGGGCGTCGGCGCAGCGCAAGGGCGCGTTCATAGACCGTTCGCGGCACTGCGTGATAGAATCGCCTCACCCGTCGCCGCTTTCTGCTTTCAGAGGATTTTTCGGGTCTCGTCCGTTCTCGCGGGCGAACGCCTATCTTGTCGCGCACGGCGTCGCACCGATCGCATGGCTGCCGTCATGACGAAGGCATTCTGGCTGATCGCGCCGTATGCGGCGTGGATGGTGCTGATGGTGGCGTTGCCGGCGACAGCGTCCGGCTACGCGGTGCGCTCCGCAGCGACGGCGGCGTTGCTCGTGCCGACGCTGTACGCTTGGGTTGCAGGCGGTTGCCGCGGCATTTTGAAGTCGCTGAAGTGGGGTGTGCCTGTCGGGCTTGCAGTGTTCGCAGTCTGGATATTGCCGGAGCAGTTCGGCTGGGAATTGTACCGGCGCTTCTTCATAGTCGGCGAGGGCGGCACGCAGTCCATCGCCGAGACCGGTACGGTCCTCCTGGCGGTTCGCCTTGCCGGCAGCGCGTTCGTCATAGCCGTGGCGGAGGAGCTTTTCTTCCGTCGGTGGCTTATGGACTTCGCGGGGTTCTGGTGGATGGTCGGCCTCTTTGCCGTAGAGCACGACCGCTGGCTTGTCGGGGCTGTCGCCGGAGTCGCGTACGGCCTTCTTTGCCTGCGGCGTGGGCTGGGCGCGGCGATCGTCGCGCACGTCACGACAAACCTCGTGCTCGGGCTCTGGGTGATTCACACCGGGCAATGGCAATTTTGGTAAGGTTGTGCTATAATAACCGCATCACAAAAAAAGAAAGGACAATCCAACCATGGATTTTGCTTCGACAGTGAAAGGCTCCCTCCTCGAGGGTTTCTACCCGAAGGGCTGGGACATGAAGAAGATCGACAGATGCTGCGCCAACAAGCCGGCTGACGTCTGCAAGCCGCAGAAGTTCTGGAACAAGGCGTTCGAGCCGGTCCAGTGCGACAATCTCGTCGAGTTCGAGGTCAAGATGGGCCACGAGATCGCGAGCGAGATCAAGAAGGCCAAGGACGCCGGCAAGAAGATTGCGTTCATCCTGCCGGTCGGCCCGATGGGCATGTACAAGTGGGCCGTCTACTTCCTGAAGGAGTGGAACGTCGACTGCAAGCACGTGTGGTGCTTCAACATGGACGAGTGGGCCGACGGCAAGGGCAACACGCTCGTCGGCGACGCGTCGTTCCAGTATGCGATGGAGCAGGCGTTCTACAAGCCGCTCGGCAAGCTGACGGTGCCGAAGGACCACCGCAACTTCGCGACCAAGAAGAACCTGCCCACGTATCCGGCGAAGATCGCCGCGCTCAAGAAGGAAGGCGCCAAGCTCGTCCTCGTCTACGGCATCGGCCGCATGTGCCACATCGCGTTCTGGGA
The DNA here is from genome assembly GCA_017403825.1 of Kiritimatiellia bacterium. GTDB lineage: Bacteria > Verrucomicrobiota > Kiritimatiellia > RFP12 > UBA1067 > UBA1067. The sequence continues at coordinate 43,009 of JAFRDO010000087.1, read as the reverse complement.
GCCGACGATCGGCGCTGAGTTCAAGACCGACGCCGAGTGGAAGAAGCAGCCTTACCGCATCGCGGTGCAGCTTCACCCGCTCACGATCGAGCAGAACGCGCAGACGTCGTTCAAGAGTCGCACGACGCTCGTGCCGTGCCGCGCCAACACGATGGGGCCCGGACTCATGTTCCAGGCCGACTACGCGATCGGCGGCGCCGACGGAACGTTCGGACGCGGAATGCAGTGGCAGGGAATGTCGCTGTGGATGACGCTCCGCTACGGGCCTACGCGCTGGATCACGTCCAGCTGGATACCGACGCTTCCCGGGCGCCTGTTCTTCCTGAAGGAACTCGCCGGCCCGCTGATCGCCGAGGCCAACTGACGTTTGAGCGACCAAGGCGCTGTCGGGCGAGTCCCGGCAGCGCCGCAGTTTTTTGGTATAATGCGGGGGATGAAGCGAATTGCAGTATTGATGGGCGGCGTGTCGAGCGAACGCGACGTGTCCGTCCAGTCCGGAGAGAACGTCGTTCGCGCGCTTTCGTCGCTGGGCACCTACGATGTCGTGCCCGTCGTGCTGGACGAGGAGAGCCTCGATGCGATGCCGAAGGACGTGGACGCCGTCTACATCGCGCTGCATGGCGGCTGGGGCGAGAACGGCGGCGTGCAGGCCGCGCTTAACGAGCTGAACATACCTTACACCGGCCCAGGGGTGCTTGCCTCGCAGATTGCGATGGACAAGGTGAAGACGAAGATGGTGCTGGAGATGAAGAACGTCCCGACGGCCGCGTGGGGGCTTGCCGAGCCGGACGCTGCGGTGAGCCCGCTGCCGCTGCCTGTCGTGGTCAAGCCCCCGTGCGACGGCTCGTCCGTAGGCATCAGCAAGGTTTCTCGTCCCGAGGAGTGGAACAGAGCGTTGGATCTCGCGTTCTCGGCGCAGGGCAGCGAGAGGCCGGTGCTTGTCGAGGAGTTCGTGCCCGGGCGCGAGTTCACTGTGGCCGTTGTCGACGGCGAGGCGTGGCCGGTCCTTGAGATAGTCGCTCCCGGCGGCTGGTACGGCTACGATGAGAAATACGTCTCGAACGAGACTCGCTATCCGTTTCTAGAGGAAGGCGACCTTGCGAAGAAGCTGCGCCAGATAGCCATCGACGCTTACCGTGCGGTCGGCTGCAGGGGCGTGACGCGCGTGGACTTCCGCGTTTCTCCGCTCGGCCGCTGCTATGTGCTGGAGCTCAACACTTCTCCAGGGTTCACCGCGCACTCGCTCGTGCCGAAGGCGGGCATGCACACGGGCCTTACGTTTGCGGGCGTATGCGACCGGATTCTCCAGTCCGCAGCCACCGACCGGACATGAAGGCGAACAAGATAGAGTCGGGGAGCCGTCTGCGCGGTCCGGCGCTGGTCGTGGCGCTCGTCATGGTTCTTGCGCTGCTGGCCGCGGCGCTGCTCGGCTTCGGCAAGCTGCGCGACATCTACCTGGAGCAGTGCGTCATCACCGACATGGCGGAGCAGGTCTCGATCACGTCCGGGAAGATGGTTAAGGCGGACGTGCTGGCGGAGAACCTCGGCCTTCGTGTCGGAGCTAACATCGCTCTCATCGACTTCGCGAAGAAGCGCGAGGAGGTCTTGCGGCGGATTCCCACGCTGAAGTCCGTCTCTGTCTCCCGCCGTCTGCCGAACAAGGTCGTGGTTGTTGCCGAGGAGCGCACCCCGATAGCGAAGATGGGCCTGCGCGGACGCCGCGGGCTGACCGGCAGGGTTGTCGACGCCGAGGGAGTTGTCTTTCCCTGCATGCGCGGCACGATGCTGCTGCCGACGATCGTCGAGCCGGCGCCGCCAGGGACGGCAATCGGGCACCGGCTGACTGGGCGCGCGCAGGCTGCGCTTCGGCTGATCGTGACGTGCCGCGAGCCGCAGTTCCTGGAGCTGGGAGTGCAGGACGTGGACATCTCCCGTCCCGATTACCTGCTTGCGACGCTCGGCGCCAACTATGCAAAGGTTAAGATCGCATGGGAAGGCATGGATGACGATCGGGCGCCCCATGCCGCCGAGGATCTTTCCTGCCGTCTGACGGAACTCCTGAAGGCAATCCGCAGCGGAGCGGCCGGCCAGGTCCGGCTCTGGAACGCCACCTTGCCCCACCGCATATTCGCCGACCCCGAACGGACGAACTGAAGCCATGAACAACATCTACGCGGCGCTTGAGCTTGGAACCACCCGGACGGTTCTCGCCATCGGCGAGGCCGAGACGGGCGGCCGTCTCAAGGTTACCTGCCATGCCGAGACGCCGTCTGCCGGCGTCCGCAAGAGCCAGATCCTGAACATTCAGGACGCGACGCAGTCCATCCGTTCCGTCCTGCGCGAGATCGAGCGCAAGCAGGAGGCGTCCGGAGCGAAGATCACCATCGGTAACGCTTTCCTGGTCGTCTCGGGGCAGCACGTGCGGGCCGATCCGTTCTCGGCTCCCGTGCAGGTCGAAGGCGCGCGCGTCACCGCCGAGGACATGGAGGCGGCCATTCGCGCCGCGCACTCGATGCCGACGTCGCGCGACCGCGAGCTGCTGGACATCGTGGAGCAGGACTACGTGCTGGACAGCATGGGCGGCATACCATCGCCCAAGGGCATGGCAGGGCGGCTGCTGCGCCTGAACACGCTGCACGTTCACGGAGACCGCAACCGCATCCAGGACGCACGGACCGCGGCCGATGCGGCCCATCTAGAGATACGGGACCCGCTTTTCGCGACGACGTGCGCCGCTGAGGCGGTTCTTGAGGACCACGAGCGGAAGAACGGGGTGCTCCTCATTGACCTCGGCGGAGGCTCCACCGGCTATGCCGTGTATTCCGACGGGTACCTTGCCGCGATGGAGGTGATAGGCGTCGGCGGCGACCACGTCACCAACGACATCGCCCATGCGTTCCAGACGACGAACACACAGGCCGAGGGCCTGAAGATCCGCGAGGCCAGCGCGACGGTCGGCGGCGACGACGGCGCGTCCGCCCGCGTCAGGGTCGATCCAGGCGAGAACACGCTGCTGGACAACCGGACGATTTCGCGGCGGGCGCTCAACGTCGTCGTCAACGCCCGTCTGCTGGAGCTCTTCACGGTAATCCGCGAAAGGCTGGAGGAACTGGATCTCATTCACCGCCTGCATGCCGGCGTCGTTCTCGTGGGCGGCGGAGCCCGCATGCGCAACATCGAGGCCCTCGCCGAGCAGGCGTTCGGCGCGAGCGTGCGCCCGGGGCGGCCGATACACGTGGACGGACTTGAAGACGAGCCGTTCGCGCCGTCTTACGCTGCAATCGCCGGCGCATTGCTGTACGCTCACCGCAACTACGAGGAGAAGTCGATACTTGACGGACTTCTCGGGAGGTTCTTCAGCAGATGAAAAGCGACTCCCCAATGCTTCTGATCGGCATCGGCACTGCAGGCTGCGCCATCGCCCGCGGCGTGGGAAGGGCCTTCGGAGAGGACATCAGGTGCGTGCTGGTGGATACCGATGCAACGTCCGGCGAGGCGGGCGGAGACTTCGTGCTCATCGGCGGCGACAGGCTGTCGGGCCGCGGGGCTGGCGGCAACATCGTCGCCGGGCGGCTGGCGGCCGAGGTCTCGATACGAATGATTGACGACCACCTTGAGGACGTCCGGTTGGCCGTCATAGTTACCGCTCTCGGTGGCGGTACCGGCGGCGGCGCCACGCTTGAAGCCGCGAAGCACCTTGCCGCGCACGGCATACCGTCCGTGGTGTTCGCCACCACGCCGTTCGTCTTCGAGGGCGACGACCGGCAGCGCAACTCCCGCGGCGTCATGACGATGATAGAGGATGCGGCCAACGCCACGTTCTTCCTGCCGCTGGACAAGCTGATCGGCGACACCGACAACATGGCGGACGCTTTGCGCCGTGCGGTCGATACCGTTGCCAGCGGCGTGACGCTCTTCTGGCGTCTCGTCGAGAAGCCCGGCTACATACGCCTGGACACCGAGCGCCTGCGCCATCTGCTGGCCGGCGCCGGACGCGGGCGCTTTGCCGCCGTGACCGTTCAGGGCCCCGGACGCGCGGCTGAGGCCGTGGACCGTCTGATGCGCTCGGAGATGCTAGCGGCATCGTCCGGCCCGGTCAAGTCCGCCCTCTGCGGCATACTCGCAGGCGACGATCTGCTCTTGAGCGAGGTCGGCACGGTCGCCGACGGCGTGCGCAACGCCTTCGGAGGCCTTTCCTTCGACCTGGCGACCGTGAACGACGAGGCGACGTTCTCAGGCAGGCTTTCCGTGGTCGTGATGCTGTTCGAGGCCGGCACACGTGCAGAAGGAGGGGAGCCGGCGTCCGACTCGGTCATGGGCAGCCGCCGTCGGCGTGCACCGAAAGGGGTGCTGGGCGTCGGCCCGTCGGGCCGCGGACGCTTCAAGAACGCGGAGCCGACGGTCTGGCGCGACGAGGACCTGGACATTCCGACGTTTATCCGAAAGAATCTGAGCCTTGACTTCTAAGCGCGACGGACATGTGCGGGTGTTGCCGCTCCACGTGGCCAACAAGATTGCGGCCGGCGAGGTAGTGGAGCGTCCGTCGTCGGTAGTCAAGGAACTTGTGGAGAACGCGATCGACGCCGGCGCCGGACGTATTGCGGTGTCCGTCGTGCAAGGCGGCCGCCGCCTGGTCTCAGTGCAGGATGACGGCTGCGGAATGACTCGCGACGACGCCGTCCTTTCGCTGGAACGCCAGGCGACGTCCAAGATTCGTGACGTGACCGACATCGAGGCGATAGACACGCTCGGTTTTCGTGGCGAAGCAATTCCGTCGATAGCGTCGGTCTCGCGCTTTACGCTTACGACGCGGCGCGCCGACTCCGACGAATGCACTCGCATCCAGGTCAACGCCGGCACGCTTGCCGAAGTGCGCTCCGCCGGGTGCCCGCCGGGAACGCTCGTCGAGGTGAGGGACCTCTTCTGCAACGTGCCCGCCCGGCGCAAGTTCCTCCGGGCCTACGCCACCGAGGAGGGACACGTAAGGTCCGTGTTCGCCGTCCACGCCCTGGCCCACCCGGACATCGGTTTCTCCCTTTCGGTCGACGGACGGGAGCTTTATCGTCTTGCGCCGTCGGCATCGAGGGCCGATCGGGTAAGGGACCTTTTTGGCGCCGACTTCCTGGAGGGACTCCTGACCGTGTCCGGCGAGTCCGGCCAGATCCGCATTTCCGGTTACATCGAGAGACCCGGGCGTTCCGCGCCCTTGCGTCACGACCAGTACGTGTTCGTGAACGGACGTCCCGCCACGGCCCCGGTCATTGCATACGCGCTGCGCGAGGTCTGTCCCAGGCAGGCTGGCGACAGGCGTCCGGCGGCCATTCTCTTCATCGACCTCCCCCCGTCCTGCGTGGACGTGAACGTGCATCCGACGAAGCGCGAGGTGAGGTTCCGCGACGGTGGTGCGGTGAGGAACGCGCTCGTTGCCGCGCTTGGCGCAGCGCTGTCCGGCATCGGCGGCGCAGGGCCGGTTGTGGCAGGGGGGCTTGAGAGACGCGAAGAACCTTTAGGGCAAGAGCGACTTGATGGACGCGAGAGTCGTGAGAGTGAGGGACGCGAAGATCGTGAGAGCGAGAGATGTGAGGAACCGGAGAAGCGCGAGGAAGGCGCGTCGGCGACACCGTCGTTGCCGCCGCAGCCAGCGCCAGCTCCATTGCCGGTGGAGTTCGCAATTGAGCCTGATTCGCCGCGTTCACGCCCCTGGCGGTGGTTTCGCTACCTTGCCCAGAGCGCATCGGGCTACTTGCTTATCGAGACGGACGCTGGCATAGTGACGATAAATCCGCATGCGGCCCGCGAGCGCATCGCCTACGAGCGGCTCATGTGCGCGGGCGAACGGACGCCTACGGTGCAGACGCTGCTTATTCCGGAGACGGTCCAGCTCGGTCCGGTAGACTTTGCACGCGTCCGCGCATCGCTGGAAACAATCAGGGCGATGGGCTTTCAGCTGGAGGAGTTCGGGCGCGACACGTTCAAGGTTGATGCGGTGCCGCAGCTTGTCGGGTCGGTTCAGCCGGCGTCGATACTGTCGACGATTGCGCGCGACCTGGCCGACGGCGGCAGCCGCCGTGGAGGCCGCTGGCGCGAGGAACTGATAGCGAAGTCGATAGCGCGGTCGTTCGCCGGTTCGTCGCCGGCGCTCACCGAGGAGGGTGCGGTGCGTCTTGTCGAGGATCTTTGTGCTTGCCGCATGCCATACGTCTGTCCGCGCGGCAAGCTGGTCATGATCTTCACGTCCACGCGCGAACTCGACCGCCGTTTCGCCCGTTCCTAGGGTAAAACCCGCGACACTTTACAGTCCGCGCGTATTTCTGATATACTACGACGAGTCAGGGACATGCGGCGCCGGCGGGGTGACGGAGCCCCTGCGGCGCATGCCTTGGCAAAGCAAGAAAGGAAAGAAAAATGGCGATTCCGAAGAAATGCAAGGTGTCGGTTCTGGTCGAGCCGAAGAAGATGGAAATCAAGGAGGTCGCGATTCCGGCGATCGGGCCGGACGAGATCCTCGTCAAGGTCGAGGGCTGCGGCGTCTGCGGCACCGACGTGCACGAGTACAAGGGCGATCCCTTCAAGTACTGCCCGGTCCAGCTCGGCCACGAAGGCACGGGCGAGATCGTCGCGCTCGGCAAGAACGTCAAGACCGACTTCACGGGCAAGCCGCTTAAGGTCGGCGACAAGATCGTGACCGGCCTGAAGCCCTGCGGCAAGTGCGACACTTGCAAGTTCCATCCTGAGATCATGGAGCTCTGCAACGGCGGCGAGATCTTCGGTCTCCTGCCCGGCCCGAAGCACTACCTGAACGGCTGGTTCGGCGAGTACATGAAGGTGAACAAGGGCGGCGTCGTGTTCAACGTGAGCGACATGGACCGCGACCTGCGCATCCTGATCGAGCCGGCGGCCGTCATCGTGCACGCCGTGGAGCAGGCGAAGCAGATATTCAACTTCCAGTTCAACAGCTACGTGCTCGTGCAGGGCTGCGGCCCGATCGGGCTCCTGCTGCTGGCGATGGTCCGCTGCCTCGGCGTCCGCAACATCATCGCGTGCGACGGCGACGACAAGCGCCTTGCGTTCGCGAAGAAGCTCGGCGCGAAGTACACGGTGAACGGGCTCAAGCCCGGCGCGATCGAGAAGGTGATGGAGCTGACCGAGGGCAAGGGCGCCGAGATGGTCTTCCAGTGCACAGGCTCGCCCAAGGCGGCGTCCGTCGCGTGGAAGTACATCCGCCGCGGCGGCTCGTTCTGCGAGCTCGGCTTCTTCACCAACAACGGCGACACGACGTACAGCCCGCACCTCGACATGTGCAACAAGCAGGTCAAGGCGTGCGGCAGCTGGACGTACCAGGCGAAGGACTGGGTGCAGGCGTTTGACTTCCTCAAGGAGGCGAAGGAGCGCAAGCTTCCGATCACGAAGCTCATCACCCACAAGTATCCGCTTGCCAAGATGAACGAGGCGATGGAGATGAACATCTCCATGAAGGGCCTCAAGATCGCCTACGTGGCAGACTGACGCGGTTGCGCGGCAGATAATGGTATAATATACGGGTTATGAGCGAAGAGAACAGCGGCATGCTTGACTTGGGGTCCATCGACTTCACGCCCGACTGGGCGCGGAAGTCGGCTGGCGTGAGCGTAGGCAAGGTCCGCCCGTCCGTGGAGGACGGGCGCGGCCGTGATTCCGGCAAGGGCCAGCGGCCGTTCGGCGACCGCAGGCAGTCAGGCGGCGACCGCAAGTCGTTCGGCGACCGCCGGTCCTTCGGGGATCGCAAGCCGTTTGGGGACCGCAAGCCGTTTGTTCCGCGCGAGCGTCCGCTCGACGTCGAAGTGAAGCTGCTGCCGGAGACTAAGGCACTTGGCGCGATCATCCGCCGTATCCAGCAGGACATTCACGCCTACAAGCTGAAGGATCTCGCGTACTTCTTCCTCGATAACCCGATGTCGGTGCTGGCGAAGATAACGCCTCGCGCCGATTCGTCCGCGCCGCCCTCTTTCCACCAGTGCAAGGCATGTGGCTGTGCCGCGCTGGAGGAGGGCGACGTGGTCGCTCACGTGCTGAGCGCGCACCTGGCCGACTATTACGACGCGAAGGAGGTTGACTGCGAGCCTCCTAAGGGTAACTTCACCTGTGTCGCGAAGTGCGGCCTGTCGGGCGTGCTGCTCGGGCCGCCGAACGTGCACGAGTTCAACTCGGTCGTTCGCGAGATGATCCGCACGCGCTATCCCGACATGCCCGAGGACCAGTACCGCGCCCGCATAGAGATGGTGCGCGACGCGGAAGCTATCGAGGAATGGCGCAAGGGCGCGACGAAGAAGACGCTGTTCTTCGCCAAGGGCGCGGCGGAAGGGGCTCAGGGCCTTACGCGCGAACAGGCGGAAGGCGAGCTGAAGAGGACGATACTGGCGTCGCTGCTGTCCGCCCCGAAGAACCTCATGATTACGGCGGACGTCGCGCTGAAGAGTCCGGTGAGGTCGCTGCAGGCTGCCGTGCGCAACGCGCTGGAGGCCGAGAGGCGGGCGCCGTACGCCATGTGCTACGCGCTTCGCGGCGCGTTCCATCACCGCAAGATGAAGTTCTTCCGGGCGAACGATGCGCGCGGTCCGGAGTTCGTGACAAACGTGGAGTACCGTGAGTTCGACTCCGCCCACGCCATCCCCGAGCTTGCCGCGGCCGCGGAATTCGTCTCCAGCCATCCGTGCTGCGACAAGAGCGAGTTCCCGCAGGGGTCTGACTTCGAGAAGCACCTGAACTGGCTTGTCACCACCGGTCACGCCGTAGCGTTCACCAACGGTGTCTATTCGATGGTCGAGAAGTTCCCCAAGTATGGGCCGCAGTGGAAGAAGCGCACCAAGAAGCCCGAGGGGAAGGCGGAGGAAAAGCCCGAAGGGAAGGTCGAGGAAAAGGCTGAGGCTCCGGTTGAGGAGAAGGAGCCGGTGCAGGCCGTGGCGGCGGTAGAGGAAGTGAAAGAGGAAGCGAAAGATGAAACTGCCCCTGTCGTGGCTGAATGATTATGTGAAGGTCGACGACCTTCCTGTGGCCGAGCTTGCGGAGAAGCTGACGCGGGCGGGGCTACAGGTGGAGGCCGTCGAGACGGTCGGCGGCGTTCCGCTTTCCGATTTCTTCGTGGTTGTGGAGGTGACGGCGTGCGAGCCTCACCCCGACAGCGACCATCTGCACGTCTGCCGCGTGACGGACGGTGCGGAGGAGTATCAGGTCGTGTGCGGCGCGCCGAACGTGCGCACGGGAATTAAGACCGCGTTCGCGAAGATAGGCGCCGTAGTGCCGGAGGGCGGGTTCAAGATCAAGAAGAGCAAGCTTCGCGGCGTCGAGTCTTTCGGAATGTGCTGCTCCGAGAAGGAGCTTCAGATAGGCGAGGGGGCCGCCGGCATAATTGAGTTCCCTCCCGAGACGAAGGTCGGCTCCTTTGTGCGCGACGTCGTCGCAGGCGAAAAGCCTGAGACGGTGTTCGACATCGAGGTCACGTGGAACCGTCCGGACGCGCTTTCGATAATCGGCATTGCGCGGGAGTTCGGCGCGATCCTGCACCGTCAGGTTACGCTGCCGCCTGTCGACTTCGCCGAGACGGACGTTGATGCTGGCGACGAGGTGAAGGTCGTCGTGGAGGCGCCGGAGAAGTGCCTGCGCTACACGGCGCGCGTCATCACCGAGATGACTCCGGACGCCCCGTCGCCGGAGCTGATGGCGAAGCGTCTCGAGCTTTGCGGGGTACGGTCGCTGGGTCTGGCCGTCGACGTGACGAACTACGTGATGCTGGAGCTCGGCCAGCCGCTTCACGCGTTCGACTACACGAAGCTCAAGGACCGCACGATCGTGGTGCGCAACGCGAAGCCTGGCGAGACGATGAAGACGCTGGACGGCGTCGAGAGGAAGCTGGACCCGTCGATGCTGATGATCTGCGACGCGGAAAAGCCGAATGCCGTGGCCGGAGTGATGGGCGGGGAGGATTCCGGCATTGCGCCCGGGACGACTTCGGTAATGCTGGAAAGCGCGTTGTTCGAGCCTGTCGGCATAAAGGAGACGTCCACCCGCTTGGGGCTTGCCAGCGAGTCGAGCTACCGCTACATTCGCGGCGTCGACAAGGACTTGGCGGATTTCGCGTCCCGCCGCGCGGCGCATCTTCTGCAGAAGTACGGCGCGGCCAAGGTCGCGCGGGGCCTCGTCGACGTCGACAGCAGGCAGCGTCCCCTCAACGCCGACGTGACGCTCGACTTCGCGAGGGCGCGTCAGCTTATCGGCATCAATATCGGCAACGACGCGATGGTGTTCGTTCTCGGTTGGCTCGGCATCAAGCCGGTTGAGGCCGGCTCAAACCACTTTGCCGCTTCCGAATCGGTTGCGTTCCGCATACCTTCCTGGCGCTGGGACCTCACGATGGAGGCCGACCTCGTGGAGGAGATCGCCCGTATCTACGGGCTGGACAACATACCCGACACGATGCCTTCCGCGCCCAGCGTCTCGGACCTGGACGATGCGCCTTTCCGTGCGAAGTGCAAGGTGCGCGAGACGTGCCTTGCTCTCGGTTTTTCCGAGGCGATGCACTATTCGTTCCTGAGCGCCAGGGAGCTGGACGACTTCGACCCGCGTCCCGAGACGCGCGCCGCGCGGCTTCCTATTCCCGACCCGGTCTCGGCGGAATACGGCGTGATGCGAGACAGTCTCCTTCCGCAGCTCTACGCGTCGCTGGGGCGCAATGCCGCGCACCAGCTCGATTCCGCCTTGCTGTTCGAGATGGGCAAGGTGTTCGGCCGCAGCGCCGACGGATCGCCGACGGAGCGCGCGAAGCTTTCGATGGGCTTCTTCGGTCCGGTCGGACGCGAGGTCCTGCGCAGAAGGGCAGCTGTGTCCGAGGAGGAGGCGGTGCTGTGGCTGAAGGGTGCGGTTGAGGAGCTTGTCTTGCGTCTGCATGCTGGCCGCATCGAGTTCGTCGCGTACGACTTCCCGGCATTCGCTAAGGGCGCGTCGCTTCAGGTGAAGCTGAACGGCAGGCCCGTGGGCGTCCTTGGCGCCGTGAGCGCGCGGCTGCGCCATCCGTACCGGCTGACGGCCCAGATGGCGCTGTGCGAGCTTGAGCTTGAACCGCTGCTGAAGAACACCGCCGCCGTGGGTCGGGTGTCTGCGCCGCCGCAGTTCCCGTGCGTGCGCCGCGACATAGCCCTGCGGGTCGCTCCTGGAGTGACTAACGACGCCATCGTGCGCGTCATACGGAAGAACGGCGGCAAGGAGCTGTCGCGGATTGAGCTGTTTGACATATTCAAGGAGTCGCGGGCGTACTCTCTGGAGTTCCGCAGCTCCGAGAAGACGCTGACTGACGACGAGGTCGGAACGGCCTTTCGGCGGATTGTCGAAGCCCTCAAGGCAACCGCCGGAATCGAGGTGAGGGAGGGGTGAGACTTGGAGCGTAGGTCCTGTGTTGCACGCGGATTCAGCAGATATTTCTTCGACCGACATTTGAGGATGGGGCGTCAGCCCCGACTTTGGAACGACGGGTTCCGGGGGTTCTGTGCTACGGCAATGCGGGATCTTTTAATATGAACGAGAATCGAAAGGAACAGGAGTCATGAGAGTCTGGGCTTTGGCCATTGCAGCTGTGGTTTCGGCCGCGGCGTTTGCCATGCCAGAGATACCTAAGGCAAGCGTGAAAGCCTTGGGCTGCACTAAGGGCGGATCGTTCTCGAAAGGCGTGGTGTTCGTCGAGGGCAAGTACATCGAGCCTCCCTATGTGGTGGAGCGCTGGGGCAACGGCATCCGCATAAACTCCACGCCCGTTACCGGGCAAATCGTAAACTGGAACGAGTTCCTTAAGACGCAGAAGGGCGTAAAGGTAGTCAAGACGGAGACGCCTGCGGCGCCCGCGCCCGCGCCTGCGCCGGTTGCAGACGTGTACGACGACTTCGATGACAGCTCGCTGGACGACCTCTTTGACGACGACCCGAAGCCGAAGAAGCGTGCTTCGCCGTATTCGTATCAGCGTCCGTCTGCGCCGGCAAAGCCTAAGGTGTCGGTATCCTATTCGCTAGATGGCGAATTCGTCACCAATGCCACGACAAGGGCCCTGACGGCGCGTATAAACGCCGTACGCACCGAGATCGACAGCATTCTCCGCAACGGCGGTTTTATCTGCTTCGGCGACAGCTATTCGCGCGTGTCAGGCGACGCCCGCAGCGCGTTCATGCTTCTTGAGAAGCTGCCGGAGCTCCAGCGACGCTCGGAAAACCTGGCTGCCTTCCGCTCGGCCGTCCGCGCAGCGGGGCTGGTCTACCTCAACGAGGTGCTGTGCGAAGAGCTGTACCGCAACCGCGTCGACTACCCGCGGCTTCAGGAGCGGTTCTCAAAGCTCAAGCGCGAGACGGAGTGGAAGAACATGATAGACGACTTGTCCAAGCCGTTGTTGTGAAAGGTTCGGGATCAAGGCTATGGACAGGCTTGCAAGGGAGTTGAACAGGGCGCTTGGTCCGGCGGTCGCCTTCCTTTCCGCCGCTGGACGGAGAATGTACTTTCCGAGCGGCGGCATACTCGGGCAGGGCGCGGAGGCCAGGAAGTGCGCCATCAACGCCACGATAGGCATGGCTTTCGAGGAGGACTGTTCGCCGCTTGTGATGGACTGCTTCTCCGGCAGGATCGGCCTCGGCAAGAAGGCGTTCCTGTACGCCGGCAGCTACGGGCTGCCCGCGCTGCGCGAGGCATGGCGGGCGATGGAGTTCAAGAAGAACCCGTCTTTACGCGGCGTGACGTTCTCAAATCCCGTCGTGACCGGTGCGCTCACGCACGGGCTGCGGGTCGCCGCCGAGCTGTTCGCAGGCCCGTCCGACGAGCTTGTCGTGCCGGATCTCTTCTGGGATAACTACGAGCTGATCTTTCGCGATGCGGTAGGCTGCCGCGTGCGCCACTTCAACACGTTCCGCCGCGGCGCATTTGACGCGGACGCCATGAAGGCCGCACTGCTTGCGCCGGGCGCGAAGAAGGTCCTGATACTCAACTTTCCGAACAACCCGACGGGCTACACCGCCACTGTCGGCGACGCGAAGCGCATCGTCGCGGCGGTCAAGGCGGCGGCGCGGCGCGGCAAGCGCGTCGTGGTGCTCCTGGACGACGCCTATTTCGGCCTCGTCTACGAAAAGGGCGTCCACGGGGAATCGCTCTTCGCCGAGTTTGCGACGCTTGACGAGAACGTGCTTGCCGTGAAGCTTGACGGCACGACGAAGGAGGACTACGTGTGGGGCCTTCGCGTCGGTTTCATCTCGTTCGCCTTCAAGGGGGCCAGCGAGGCCCAGCTCAAGGCGCTGGAGGCCAAGGCGGCGGGGAACGTGCGCAGCTCTGTCTCCAACGTCTCGTCGATAGGACAGCATCTTGCGGTTGCGGCCTATGCCGACGCGGATTATGCCGCGCAGAAGCGGCAGAAGTACGCCGTGCTGCGTCGGCGGTACGCCGAGATTCGCCGCATCCTGCGGCGTCATCCGGAGTATGCGGAGAACTTCGAGGCGATGCCGTTCAACTCGGGCTACTTCATGTGCGTGCGGCCTGTCGGCGTCGATGCGGAGAAAGTGCGCCGTCTGCTGGTCGAGAAGTATTCAACCGGAACGATCGTTCTCTCTGGTCTCCTGCGCATCGCGTTCTCCACCGTGCCGACGGCGAAGCTTGCGACGCTCTTCGCAAACGTCAACGCGGCGATCCGCGACTTGCGCCAGTGACCGTTTCGGCATACGCCAAGGTCAACCTGACGCTCGAGGTACTGGGCGTCCGCGATGACGGCTACCATGACATACGCTCCGTCGTTTTGCCGATATCGCTTTCCGACACTTTGACGCTTGCCGACGCGGCGGAGGGAGTTGTCGTCTCTGACGGTCCGTATGGCGATGACGATCTCACCGCAAGGGCGGCCAAGGCTCTCCTTGCCTACGGCGCGCGCGGCGGTGTTTCCATTAAGACTGAGAAGCGCATCCCCGAGGGCGGAGGCCTTGGAGGAGGCAGCGCGGACGCCGCGGCTACGCTCCTTGCGCTGAACGAGATGTGGGGCCTCGGAAAGACGCCGATGGAGCTGGCAGTGATCGGGGCTGGCGTCGGAAGCGACGTCCCGTCGCTTGTGCTGGCGCAGCATTTTCGACATCCGGTCCTTATGGAAGGGCGTGGCGAGAGAGTCCGGGTTCTCGGCGACGTAGAAGTCGCTCCGCTCGGAATTGGCGATTTCATCGTTCTTGTCAATCCGCAGGTCCGCTCTTCGACGGCAGAGGTGTATGCGAGGTGCCGTCCTGGTGACGGGACTGTGAAGAACCTTGCCAACGGGCTTCAGGAGGCGGCATGCGAGCTCCACCCGGAAATCGCGGCGGCAATCGGCACACTTTCCGACGCAGGCGCCGAGAAGGTGATGATGAGCGGCTCCGGCGCTACCGCGTTCGGCTTTGCTGACGACGAGCAGTCTGCGGAGCGCATCGCTGCGCGCGTCACGGCGGCTGGATTCGTGTCGTTCGTGGTTCGCCCGCTTTCGGCACTTTCCCGTTGCCGCTAGGATGCTTTTGTGGTATCATAAAAACAAATGCAGGAACAAAGAAGGGGACATTCCAGATGAAGAAAATCATGTTTTGCACGTCTGCGGCACTTGTCGCGCTGGTTGGTTTGGCTGTAGAAGTGAAGGTCGATCCGGACAAGGAGGTTGGAATTGTCAAGCCTGTTAATGGCGTCGGACAGCCACCCACCGTCGGGTTCAGGAACTATCCGATGTTCAAGTACCTGAAGGATGCCGGAATCCCGTTTTCGCGCCTTCATGACGTAGGAGGGATGTTCGGGCGCAACGTGTTTGTGGACATCCCGAACCTGTTCCGCGATTTCGATGCGGACGAGAACGACCCGAAGAACTACGATTTCGCGTTCACCGACCTGCTGATCAACGCGCTTGTCGAACACGGCGTTGAGCCGTTCTTCCGCCTTGGAGTGACGATTGAGAACTACGCGACGGTCAGGCGCTACCGCATAGACCCGCCTAAGGATTTCGCAAAGTGGGCGAGGATATGCGAACACGTGATACGCCACTACACCGAGGGTTGGGCTAACGGATTCAAGCACAAGATCACCTACTGGGAAATCTGGAACGAGCCGGAGAACTGGGAGACAATCGAGAAGAACGAGATGTGGCACGGCACGTTCGAGGAATACTGTCGTCTCTATGACGTCTCGTCCAAGCATCTTAAGGCGAAGTTCCCGCACCTCAAGATCGGAGGCTTCGCGAGCTGCGGCGTAACTTGGATCAACCGCAAGGACAAGAACCCCCGCGCGAAATTCCAGTTCGACTGCTTCCATGCGTTCCTGAAGTACATCAAGGAGCACGAATGCCCCATCGACTTCTTCTCCTACCACAGTTATTCTGGCGTCGAGCAGATGATGGAGCAGACGGCCTACGTGCGCAGCAGCCTGGACAAAGCCGGATACGTCGGGCTGGAGACCTGCTTCAACGAATGGCTGCCCGCGCCGAATCACGACAAGCTCGGTACGGCGCAGCAGGCGGCGGAGGTCGCGGCGGTGCTGGTCGGGCTCCAGAACGGGCCGGTGGATTCGGCCGCCATCTATGACGCGCGGTGCGGCGTCGGCAACTACAGTCCGCTCTTCAATCCGCTCACATACAAGCCGCACAAGGCGTACTATGCGTTCATGGCGTTCAACGAACTGCGCAAGGCGGGCAAGGCCGTCTTGGCGACTAGCGACGCCGCGAAGGTCTGGGTCGCGGCGGCGAAGGGAGACAATGGCATTGCGGCGATGATCGTGAACTTCGGCAAGGACGCGCAGCCGCTTTCCCTGGACCTTGGCGGACGCGGCATTGCATCGTGCCGCATTACAGACGGAACGCGCACGTGGGAGGAGTGCGAACTGCCTGCCGTACTGCCGCCGTATTCGTTTGTCGCCGTCAATGCCGGCAAGTGAAAACCGTTGGCTGATGGCTTGCGGGGGAGCGGGGAAGTGTGGTATAATAGCATCCGTAGAATGGATAATATTTATATAAAACCAAGGGGACGACAATGAAAATGAAAACGATACTGAGTGTGTTCGCGGCTCTCGCGGCGGCAATGGGCGCGTTCGCGGATTTTGAGTTTATACCACGCAAGAGCGCTTCTCGTTATGACTGGGCAACAACAGATTGGAAGTCGGGAGGTTCCTACGTCACGAGCCTGCCTACAAAAAGCGATCTTACATGGATTACCGCCACTCTGATTAGAAATAGCACGGATGGTATATTTATCAATTCAGGCACCGACGCTGAGGTCAAAAAATTTTATCTTGCCAACAGCAACACGAATTCACGCCCGATGAAGCTGACGATAGACGGAGGATCGTTGACGGCTTATGACGTGGCATACATTGGCCAGAAAAGCCCAGGCATCTTGACCTTGCAGAACGGAGGAACGCTTGTGGCCAAGTCCAATACGTATATTGGTCTTCACAACACCAGCACGGACAGCAGTCAACCGCATGTCTTCGACGCCAAGCTTATTATCGCGGATCCCGAGTCGAGCTTTACAGCCGCCAATACCGTTTATATGGGACATCAGAGGGGCGGAACATCCCTGCTGGACAACAAAGGTACTGTGAGCATTACAGGCACAGGGAAACTCCAACTTGGTGTCTGGACGAATGTGGTTGAACAAGGCGATATCGTTTCGATCATTACGAATTCGGGAACACTTTCTGTGGCCAGCGATGCGCTGATCGGTTACCGTACGAACAATGTTGGAAGGGTGGAGAACACCGGCAACTTGACCATAGGGGGCGATTGTCTAATTGCCCGCGAAGACTATTCCGAGGGGTGTCTTTGTCATTCAGCCGGGAATCTGTCCATTGTGGGTTCCGTGTATGTAGGGTATCGCGGCAAAGGTTATCTTGAGCTTGCCGGGGACACCGAGACGGTTTTCCCCGGCGGTTCGTTTGCGTTGGCGCGAAACGATTGGAACAATACTATCCACTCGATCGGCGAACTCGTAATTACGAACAATGCTTCGCTTTCTCGCGGGGGCAAGTCACTCATTGCCGCCATAAACAGAAATGCAACGGCGAGGATTGCGCTTTATGACAATGCGAAGCTCAGCGATCTTTCGTTGTTATATCTCGGCAACAGCACGACTGACAACTCGTTTGAAGTGTACGACAATGCGGTCGTCTCGAACGTCAATCTGCTTGTCTTGAACGTCGGTCATACTTCCACCGGCGCCGGCACGACGCGGATGAAGGTTTCCGGCAATGCCAAGGTTTGCGATCTCCAGAACGCTTACGTCGGTTCAAATTCGTACAACCATGCGGAGTTGGAGATAGCGGACAACGTCTGGTTCGGGCTTCGCGACGATGCGTGGGACACCAATAGAATCAACGTCGCCCGGGACTCTATGAAATCTGGAGATGCGACGATCCGTTTGCGTGGCGGCGCGATCGGCCTCGGCATTCGTGGCGGTCTCGTTCTCGGAAGTACCAACAATAACGTCAATGTGGCTTGTACCAGTCGACTTGTCGGCTACGGTTGTGTCACCAACCAGGGAGATTCGTCCAGGACGCTCTGGAGCCGCATAGACGTCCGCGGCGGCTCGGTCACAGCGGATGGCGAAGGAGTGGAGCGCGACCTAGACCTTCGTACTTTTGCTCGCATCTCGGGACACGCGAATGAGGGCCGCTCCAATCTCAATGTTTCAGGAACGAACGGCTGGTATGCAATCAACAAAGGGCGTCTTTGCTATCCTGCCAGGGATCCTGGAGAATATAATAAAGATACTGGCGTAAACTCCAGGCCGCGGTTTGTAGGAGATTATGCAAGACTTGCCGCTAGTACGGTTCCAAAGTATGTCAACTCGATGAGAATCATCCCCACGGACTCGTCAGGCATTGAGCTGACGTCGGCTCGCTGTCTTTTCGTAGAGCTATATGCCCCTGACCGTACAGACATTCCGGCTGGGCTTGTCGAAGACGGTGAGGAAAGTCTTCGCCTTGGCGTATGGCGCGGCTGCATTGCGCAGAATTATGCGAATGCGTCACGGCGCGACTTCACCACCGCGGAAACGACCATCCGCTATGACCAGTGGAGGCTTTTCGGTCTCAAGGACGGGAACGGGAACTATCCCGAGGGGCTTCAGATACGCCTTTATCAGTATGACGGCACGAGCTGGAAGCGCGTAACCGGCTACTCAGCTGCGGAAGCGGAATCCAACGGCTACCGCATCAGCGGCACCTTGTATCCGGTGTCCGGCGTGTACAACCTCGGCTGGTTTGCGGTTGTTGCCAAGTGCAACAAGACCGGCACTGCGATTGTCATCAGATAACCCGCATGAAAATCATCACCGCGACTTTGATCGCGGTGATGATTTTATACGACACAGGGACAAAGGAGTGAAATGAACTGCTTTCTAGCCTCGATTTTTGCCGTCACGCAGATGCTTTTCCCTGCGGCGGATACGAAACCCGAGGGCTACGATGGCGCGAAGGTGCGCGTTGAGGACGGCGCGGCCGTCGTCGATGTCGCCGCCAACCACAAGTTCAGCGGCGTGAACTTCGTATTTCCCGCGCCGTTTGCGCTGAACCGCTACGACGTCTGGTGCGCGGAAGTCTCCAACCGGACCGACCGGACGCTGGACTTCATCGCGCACGGCATCGCCAAGGGTACGTCCAAGCGGTTCGCGAACGTGAAATTCAGCCTCGCCCCGGGCGAGAGCAAGGTCGTCAAGGCGCCCTGCAACCGCAAGAGCTACACGGTGGCGCCCGGAAGCAAGGGACTTCCCGGCGTGAACGGATACGATCAAGAATTCCGCGCCGACAACCTCGACAAAAGCGACAGCATCCTTTCCATCATCATCTTCAGGACGTTTGAGGAATCGCCGGCGCAGTTCGACGTGAAGCGCTTGTGGGTCGATGGCGAGCGACCTGGCATGACGGTGAAGATAGACGACGCCTTCTTTCCGTTTGTCGATGAGTTCGGACAGTTCGCCCACGCGGAATGGCCGGGGAAGGCCCATTCGCTCGAGGAGATGAAGGTGGCGGCTAAGGCGGAGGAGGCGGAACTTGCCGCTCATCCAGAGTCGCCGATTCCCGGTGCAGACCGCTTCGGCGGATGGGGGGCGGGGCCGCAGCTGAAGGCGACGGGGAAGTTCCGCACTGAGAAGTGGAACGGACGCTGGTGGCTTGTCGATCCCGACGGGCACATCTTCTTCTCGCTTGGCTGCTGCTATGTGCGGCTTCGGACCCAGACGCCCGTGATGGATCGCGAGTACTTCTTCGCGTGGCTGCCGGACAAGGAGGATCCGCTGTTCAGCGACTGCTGGTCCAAGGGAGAGCTTAAGTGGCAGAGCAGGTGCTTCTACCAGGGCAAGGGTTTGGTGACGCAGTTCGACTTCGCGATGGCAAACCAGATACGGCTCCATGGAGCGGACTGGAAGGCGAAGTTCAACGAGCGCCAGCACCGTCGCATGAGGTCGTGGGGCTTCACGTCGATGGGCAACTGGTCCGATCCCGACATCATGGCCATGAGCCGTACGCCGTACTTCGACTATTTCAATCTCGACGGCGTACGCAGGATCGCAGGCGACATGAAGAGCGTGTGGCGCAAGTTCCCTGACGTCTATGCGCCTGATTTCGAGTCTAATGTGATCAAGCGCGCCTCTACGGCGGTCAGGAAGAAGTCGCGTACCGATCCGTGGTGCATCGGCTGGTTCGTGGAAAACGAGCTGCACTGGGGAACCGGCTGGAAAGGCATCGGTGAAGATCTGGCAAAGTCTGTGGTCGATTCTCCCGAAGACCAGCCGGCGCGAATCGAGTACCTGCGCCGCATCCGCGCCGCGCACGGGCCGGACGCTGCGTTCAAGGATGCGACACCTGAAGACGTCCGGGCTTTTACCGCCGATATTGCCGAACGGTATTTCAGCACCGTCAAGAAGGCGGTCGAAACAGTCGCGCCCGGACGTCTCTATCTGGGCTGCCGTTTCTGCAAGGGGTACCCGGACGCGATTCGCGCCGCGACGCGGCACTGCGACGTTGTCAGCTACAACATCTACGACGAGCTGCCCATTGCGCCGCGCCCTGCCGACGGCGTCGTTGACAAGCCCGTGATCATCGGCGAGTTCCACTTCGGCTCGCTCGACCGCGGCGCCTTGAACGCCGGGCTTCAGCCTTGCCGCGACATGAAAGAGCGCATGGAGAAGTACAAGAGGTACGTGCGCTATGCCATCAAGGACGAGCGCATCGTCGGCACCCATTGGTTCCACTGGCACGACATGCCGCTCACCGGCTGGCTGGACGGCGAAAACTACTGCACCGGCGTTATGGACGTCACCGACAATCCGCATCCCGAGATGATCGAGGCGACGCGCGAGCTCGCCCGCGAACTGTACCGCCAGTGAAGGAAATCCATTTCAACGTAAAAGGAAAACGTCAAAATGAAAACAGCAAGACGAATGGCGATTGCGGCGTGTGTCGCAGCCGGAATAATGGGCACGATGGGGGCGATGGCGGAAGCACCGGCGAAGAAGATGAACATCCTCGCCGTCGCCGCGCATCCGGACGACGTCGATCTGAACGTGGGCGG
This sequence comes from Kiritimatiellia bacterium, assembly GCA_017403825.1. GTDB lineage: Bacteria > Verrucomicrobiota > Kiritimatiellia > RFP12 > UBA1067 > UBA1067. The sequence goes on along the minus strand of JAFRDO010000087.1, from coordinate 22,452 downwards.
CACGCTGCTCAAGTACATGAAGGCGGGCCACAACATCTTCATCGCGTACACGACGAGCGGCAACACCGGCTCGAACGTGATGACCGACACGAAGCTCATCGGCGAAACGCGGGAGAAAGAGGCGCTCGAGGCGGCGAAGTTCTACGGCGCAAAGGTGAGGTTCCTGCGCAACGACGACGAACGCCTTCTCGACACCAACGAGACGCGCACACAGGTTCTGGACGCGTTGCGCTGGGCCGAGCCGGATATCGTATTTACGCACTCGGACACCGACGAAAGCCCCGACCACAAGATGACTTCGCATCTTGTGCGCAGCATGATCATCTCCATGCCCGGCATCAACCAGCAGTCCAACGAGAAACCGTGCAAGAAGCGTCCGTCGGTGTTCATGTGGGAGACTGGACGCAGCATCGGCTTCGTTCCGGAGGTTGCCGTCGATATCACGGACGAGTTCGAGACGAAGGTCAGGGCGCTCGGATGCCACAAGAGCCAGTTCCCCTGGATGGCCGAATTCGGCAACGACCGGTTCGCCGAAAGCATGCGCATCCGAGCCGCGTTCCACGGGCTGCAGTACGACTGCAAGTACGCGGAGGTGTTCCGCGGCTGGCGTACGTCCAGCTACATGCCGAACTTCAAGCTCCTGCCGTAGATTCCCCATGAGCAAGACGATTGCGGTTTCTGTTTTGATGATGTTGGCGTGGGCGGCTGTTGCGGAGGATGTCGCCTATATTTCGATTGTGCGCGACCACAACGGGAAGGTTACGGAGAAGTCCGTCGGCTCCTTGGAGACGAAGATCGACAATCCGGCGCTTAGGGTCGCCGCGGTCGGCTGTCTCTTCGCCCAGCTGCAGGATGAGGACGTTCTCGATCCAGATCAGCCGGTGGCCAACTATCTCCCCGGCTTCAAGTCGCTGACGCTTCGCGAGGCGATGACCGATCCGGCAGGACCGTACTTTGTCACCGATATCGTGGAGCCGTGCATCGAGAAGATCACCGGCAAGAAGGTTGACGATCTTCTCTCCGAGCGTTTCTGGAAACCTCTCGGCTTGCCAGCTCACAACTCCCCAACTCCCAACTCACAACTCCCCAACTCCCCCACTATCCACGACGTCTATGTGTTCTTCAAGATGCTGGCCGACAACGGCGTGGCAGAGGACGGAACGCGGGTTCTTTCGCCGAATGCGGTCAAGCAGCTTCGCCGCCGTCAGGTGCCGATGACGGTGGATCGCCTTTTGAGCTACGGCATGAAGCCGCGCGAGGACGGACGCTTTATCGGACTTGATTCGTCGCCGGAACTGGATGCTGTTGCAAACCCCGATACTGGTGAATGCGCAGTATGGTGGTGTCCGCAACCCGGAACCCGCAACCCGGAACTCATAACTCCAAAATCTCAACTCTCAACTCTCAAAGATCAGGTCTGGAAATCTTCTCGTCCCGTCCGCGCTGGCGTGTTCGCCGGAGTCGGCTCTATGGGGCTTTCCTCTACGGAGCTTATTCGCTATGTCGCACGTTCGCCGGAGCTGGACTTGACGCTTGTCGACGGCGAGGATATCCGAAACGGCGCGCTGAACGGACTTGACCTTCTGGTGGTGCCGGGCGGTTCGGCGTGGGTTATCGTCGGCGACTTCGGTCCGGAGGGGATCGAGAACCTCAAGGCGTTTCTGCGGCGCGGTGGGAGCTTCATCGGCATCTGCGCGGGATGCGTCCTGTTGCTTGACGACGAATATCGCATCGCCAGTGGCGCAAGCCTGGTTCCCTATTCGCGCTACGGGGCGTATTCTGGAGACGCGATGACTTCGATGCGGCTTACCGGCGAAGGCGCGAAGGCGCTCGGAATGGAGAAGGGCGAGTTCGATGTCTGGTATAGCGGAGGCCCAATCATGTTCCGCCGCAATGAAGCGCATCCTGACGCGAAGATCGAGACGTGGGGGCTTTACGGACGGAACGTAACGAACGAAGGCTGGGGCGCGCACATGGACGGGAACGTTTCCTGCATCGGCGGCATGTTTGGCAAGGGGCGCATAGCCGCGACCGCTTGCCATCCTGAGTTCCGTCACAGCGCGGACGCGCTCGTCAAGGGGCTTTTCCGCTACGCGACGGGCCACGAGGTCACATTCCCCGAGCCGAAGGTTAATCCCGGGGCGAAGAAAGTCTATTACTATTCCTGGCCGGTCGCAGGGAAGGAATGCGCGAGGTTCCTGACTGAGATGGACGCGGACCCGGACATCGACGTCCATACCGACGAGCGTGACGAGATGTGCGGCGGCGCGCTGGATGCGTTCGACGCGCTCGTCATACCCGACGGCGCGGACTGGCAGCTCAGCTACGAGATGTTCCCGCCGGAGGTGAACGAAGCTATCGCAGCGTACGCCGCGAAGGGCGGCAAGGTGTATTCGTGGGGCGCGAGCGTGCGGCATCTGCCGAAGGGCGGAATCGCCTGCCGCAGTGCCTACGATGTCTATGCGCGGCTGAAAGCAGAAAGATAAAAACCCCGACTTGACGCCTTACGGCACAAAGAAACGGGAAATGGAACTGACAAGAAAAAGATTCATTGGCAATGCTATGCTTTTTAGCGCTGCCGTTGCGGTGCGACTTAATGCCGCCGAACAGGCGGCGAATCCGTTCCGAGCGTTGGATTACGCGGCGCTCAGGAAGCAGCTGCGTGCGTTTTACCCCGACGAGTGTCACGGCAAGTGCAAGGATCCGGCCTTCGATGAAAGCGACCGTGCAATCCGTGCGGACTTGCGGGCTTATGCGGCGGCGCACCCCGAATACGATGCACTTGACATCCGCCGCGAATCCTACCGTGCGATGCGGAATCACTTCCGTCCGTTCCTTTTCTCCGAGTCCCCGTTTTACTTCGAGGCCGGCGTAAACGGCGGATGGGTGATGGGCATTATGCCCGCGCGCGAGGCAAACAACCTCTGCCGTCGCTTCTACCACGAGAAGGGGCTTGTCCCGGACGAGGCATTTGCGCGGCAACGTGAACGGCACCGCCAGCGCTACTCGCTCTGCTGCGGGCCGCTTGTGGACGACATGCACCACGTCCCGGCGTTTCATACGGTCTTCACGAAGGGATTCAAGGGTGTGCGAGAGGATACGGCGGCGGCACTCGCAGCGTGTCCGAAGGACGATCCGCTCGGACGCAAGTGGCTTGAGACGGCGCTGGATGGTCTTGACACCATCCATGCGCTTCAGCTCAAATTCGCTGAGGCTGCCGAGAAACGCCTTGCAGAGGGCGGGCGTCCCGAACGCGAACGGAAGTGGTTGGTGCGGATCGTTGAGAGCGCGCGGCGCTGTCCGTGGGAACCGCCGCGCACGTTCTTCGAGGGATTGAATTTCCTCTGGTTCATGCGGGAGATTCCGTCGTACGTGGACGGCCTTGCCAGTTATGCGCTGGGACGGCCGGACGCCTGGCTGATCGACCTCTACCGACAGGATCTCAAGAACGGTACGATCACGGAAGACGAGGCGCGCGACCTCGTGGCACGGTGGATGATTGTTGCGGATTGCCATCTTGACACACATCGCATGATCGACTCCTACTCCGATCAGGAGGCGGAGATGCCTGTGACGCTCGGCGGTTGCGATGCTGAGGGCAAGTCGGTCTGGAACGAGTTGACGCGGATGTTTCTCGATACGCACATCGGCTGCGACTGCGTCTTCCCGAAGCTGCACGTGAGGTTCGGCAAGCGGTCGCCAGAGGAGTATCTGGCCATGATTGGCGGTATGATTGCCAAGGGGCATTGCGTGTTCTCGATGTTCAACGACGACATCACGGTTCCAGTGTTCGTGCGGCACGGCATTCCGCTTGAGAGGGCCAGGGACTATGTGTGCTGCGGGTGCTGGGATCCGGCTGTCGACTCCATGACGGATACGGATGCGGCGAACTACATGTCGCCTTTGCGCGTGCTGGAGGCGACGATTTACCGTGACTCCGAGGCCGAGCGCAAGGCCGATGTCAAGCTTGATCCCATCGACGGTGCGAAATCGTTCGAAGAGGTCAAGCACATTTTCATGGCGAACTTCCTGAGGTTCTTCCGCGGCACGGTTTCCGACTACACGCGCTACGGCCGGTCGGCGGCCCATGTGTTTCCCCATCCGGCCTATTCGGCCTGTCTGGATGGATGCCTCGAACGCCGACGCGACACGACCGACGGCGGGACGCGGTTCCACCCGCGTGTGATGACGCTCGCGTTCACGGCGAACGTGGTCGATTCCCTCTGCGCGATCGACAAGGTCTGCTTCAGGGACAAGACCGCCACGCTGTCCGAATTCCTCGACGCCGTGCGGTCGAACTGGAAGGGGCCGCGCGGAGAGGAATTGCGATTGCGCGCCCTCGACGCGCCGTACTGGGGTGACAACTCGCCGGAGTCGAACGGTCTCATGCGCTGGCTGTTCGAGACCGTGGCGCAAGACCTTGACGGACTCAGTAACGAGCATGGTTCACCGTTTGTGCTGGCGGCGTGGGTTTACCGCGAGTTCCTGCTCTGGGGCAAGAACACGAAGGCCACGCCCGACGGGCGGCGTGACGGCGACCGGCTGGCGCAGGGATTCGCGCCGAGCGAGTACCGTTGCAAAGAGGGCGTGACGGCTGTCATGAACGCCATCGGCACCATCCCGCACGAGCTGCTCTACGCCTCCAACGCCAACCTGACGTTCGAAAAGCTGGGCATGACCCCGACGCTCTTCGCTGCGGTCTTCCGCGTGTTTGCGGAAAAGCGCGCTCACCTTCTCCAGCCCAACTGCCAGTCTGTCGAGGAGCTTGTCGACGCACAGAAGCATCCGGAGCGCCATCAGGATCTCATCGTGCGCGTATGCGGCTTTTCGGCACGGTTCGTCTCGCTCTCGAAACGCTGGCAGGACGAGTATATAGAGCGCCACAGGCTGAGGTGTCAATGATGTTTGCCGTTGATGCCAAAAAGCTGTTTTGATATAATCGCGCCGTTATGCAACGATTGTATGCCGGGATGCTTGCGATTGCCCTGTCGGTGGCTGTGCCGTCGTTCGGGTCGGCCGGTGACTGTTGCGTGACATCTGTCGTCAGCGTGACGTGGGGACGAAGCTGCACTTACGTTCCGCACAGTACGGAGCCATTGTCCTATGACGGATCGCTGTCCGTAGATGGAGGGTCGATTCTGTATCTCGACCGGCTCGGATATTCTCGTTGCCGCTGGACTCAGCACATTGAGAGTTCCGAGCGCCTTTATGGCGACGGCGCAGTGTCGCCAATTGAGCAGCCGCTGTCATGGCGTTCGAAGGTTGTCCCCGGCGCGGCATTTTCTCTCGAGGGCATTCGCTTCGCGGTCAAGGGCGATGCAGACAGCAGGGTGTCGCTTTGCCTTGCATCCGGTGCCATCAAGTTTCGCATGGGTGAGCTTATTGAGCGTGAACACATCCGTTTCCGTCTTGGGGGCAAGTATTCAGGAGTTCCTGTTGAAGTGTATCTGGGTCAAGATGCCCGAATGCGAGTCTCTCGCCGTTCGTTCGAGGAGTCGCTTGACGAGAAAGGGGAAGCCGGCGCATTGCTTGTGCCGGACGACTTTGCAGACAGCGCCAAGGCACGCTATCACAGCATGTACTGTGCCGTCGTCGGTTCTAACGGAGAGTGCCGTGTCGGATTTTCCCTGTACAATCCAACGGCGAAACCTGTGGACGGACGTTGCAAGATTCGTCTGCAACTGACGGCGGTGATGGACTACAAGGGACCGTGCATGCAGGACGCTCCGATTTCCTTCTCGGTTTCCGTCGGCAATGTCCGTCGTGACTTCTCTTATCTTTTCACGACGCGGATGAACCTGCCGAAGCTCGAGGACATTTACATGGATGTTCCCTGGGCAGAGCTGGCTTGCGACGGCAATGAGTTTGCCATTCGCAAGACATCGGGGGATGTACAGCTCCTGCTGCACCGCGTGTATGTCGGCGCAGAGGTGCCGACCTTGCGTCCGCGGCTCGCGGCACTTCCTCCGCTGCCTGCGGAGAAGCGGTTCCATGTCGGCACGGAAACAGACCTTTTGACGCCGCAGAACGGCGACACAGATGCCTTTCTCGATTCGATGCATGACGAGCAGTGGGGGGATTTTGTCGTATTCCGCGAACGCTCCGCACAGGTGACACCCGAAGTCAGCAGACGGTGGAGCGAGAAGGTCGCAAAATACGGTTTCGTCGCCACCATTGACGGCGGCTACGGAACGGGTCCCGTTGAGATGGCCAATCTGCTCGCTTCTCTCAAGGCGTTGCCGACGGGGCATTTCCTCGGTGTACATGGCCACGAGCAGAGCAACCTTGCCTACGGCTGGGGCGAGCCGGATCCTGACCGCGAGGGGCGTACGCTTCCGGAATGCCAGCAGGCCTATCAAAGGCGGATGAAGAAGTGGGATGTCGTCGGGCAGGCCGTGGCCGTTCAGCACCTCGATTACGGTGCGGGCGTGAAGATGGTGCTGAGCGAGGTTCCTGCATCGCACGTTTCACTGATGCTGTCAGCGGCCCGAGGAGCGTCCAAGACGTATGGCGGTGCGCCATGGGGCTGTCATTTCGCCAACCATGTCACCCGCGCACCTCTTGACCAGGATCATGTCAGACGCCTTTTCATCCTCTCAAGTCTGGCTTGGCTGAATGGAGCTCAGGTCATTTACGACGAGGAGGTGGCTCTCCGCTACAACCACGACACGGTCTATGCCTATTCCGACTCCATACCTGCGCAATATCGTACAATCTACCAGGACATTTATCACTACGGCAACGCAATTGAGCTTGGACGGGAAGTGGTGAAAACAGGGTTTCTTCAGGGCAACTACGATTTTGTGATTGGAGGGCTTCAGGCTTCGCCAACGGTCAAGCGATCCAAGTTCTGGGGCAAGTTCGGCCCCGAGACGGCCGGTTGGGACTTCGATACTCCAGAAGACGGATGGAAAATGCTTGACACGTTCATGCCGGGCGTATGGCTGTATCCTGTCCTGCAGGATCCCCGTGAAATCAGGCTCTTCTATTCCGGCACTCCGTTCGGACAGGTGGATCTGACCCCGGCAACGGCCGACCTGAAGACGCTTTCCTCCTATTCGCTCCTTGTGCTGCCTGGCTGGAATACGATGACCGAGGCCATTTACGGGAATCTCGTCGAATACGTCAGGAGGGGAGGACACCTCGTTCTGAGCGCGGCGCAGTGTTCGCAGCGCGTCACCCGTGATTTCCTGGTTCGCAAGAGAGGCTTTGACTTTCTTAGGAACGGCGACTTGTCGGATCTCTGCGGTGTGAAAATACGCGAAGACGCCTCTCTTGAGAAGATTCGGTCGGTGGAATGCCTCGGCAAGACTTTCGAGCTGTCTGCTGGCGTACCCGCGCTTGACACGACGCTGTTTTCTGCCCGTCCACTCGCCAAGGATCAGTTGGGGCGTCCGGTTCTTGTGGAGAATTGCATTGGCGAAGGGCGCGTCTGGACGCTGACCGTCGGCGACTACTGGGGCAATCCGGCGCTTTCGGCCTTTAACCGCCATGTCTGCGAAAAGGCGGCTGGTGATTCTCTGTCGTACATTTCCGTCGCCGGCGACGTGACGGACGTGGATTGGCATCTGTACGAGTGCGGCAAGTTTCGCAGATTGGTTTTCCTCAATACGGATTGGACGTCCGACGGGAACGTGAAGCATCTGAAAGTGAAAACGCCCGGATTGAACTTTTCGACAGAGGTCGTCGAGGGGCATATGCGGCATGTGCTGTTGGCCGAATCGGTCGCCGTGGGTTTTGATGTTCCGTCGGCGATCGTTGATGGTCTCAGTGGCGACGATGGAGGAGTGTCGTTTGAGGTGCAGGGAGCAGGGGCCGTCGTGCTTTGCGTTGATTCCGCGCGGAAGCTTTCGACGCTGCACGTCGCGGGAGCGCACGGCGCTCGCCAGGGAAAACGGCTTCATCTTGACATGGGGCCGACTTGGACCCGGGCACGGGTGCGTGTGGATTTCGAAAGAGAAGGGGGCGGCGGGCTGTGAGAACGGGCGGCAGCGCACCGGCTTGCGGCGCACTGAATCGGTTTGGTATAATAATGAACACATAAACAGGGGAACAGTCCTATGAAGAAGCTATTGGTAATCCTTACGGCGGTGGTTGTCTGTGGTTTGGCTGATGCGGCCGAGTACACCTACAACTGGGACACGAACTCGTTCAACGGCACCTATCCCACCAGCATACTGGACGGAAAGATCACGCTCCAGTACACGAGTGAGAACAAGATCAAGAAGATGACGATCAACTCTGCCGCTGGCGACAGGTTCATCTTCACCGGCGACAAGATATTCTTCACGGACTCGAATTCGGACAAGATCGCCACCATCACGAATGCCACGTCCGGCACGCTCGTATTCCAGAACGACGCATCGTGCCGTACGGTCTATACATATTGCCCAAGAGGAAGCACGACTTGGCATGGGTACAACACTTTTGTCGGCACCGACTATACCACAATTTTTGCCAATGCCAACGTTGATGACTACGAGCCAGTCGAGACACTTCAGGATTCCAACGACGAGACCGGGAAGTCGATCCCGTCCTGGAGCAGCAAGAACACGATGTTCCCCCATCAGATCGTGCGCGAACCGGGACGTATCACTTTCCAGTACCAGACGGTATTGACCGATTCCGGTTCTCGCAAGTACGTGAAGGTGCTTAAGGCGGAGCTGAAGCAGGTTGGGAATGACATCAAGATGCGCATATTAGGGGCCTACGCCGTGTATTCTGACGCCTCTGCCCCGGTCGAAAGAGGCTTTGACGTCGATACGCTTTGGGACGGTACGGAGAAGGTGGATATGCCGATCCGCACGACGGGCAACCTTAACAACGGCTACGGCATCAACACCGTCAGCCTCAACCGTATCACACCGCTCTTTAAGGTAAGATTCGAGGGGAATGTGAAGTTCACTGGTTCGCCGACCGTGTATCCGAGTACAGGCATCGAGGTGGCCGATGTCTCCAAAGGTGTAGCCTCGCGAACTTATCCGCAGCCATCAGGCGGAACCCTTGCCTTGCTTGATGGTTCCGTGACGGGATTTAATTGGATCCCGACAGGCGGCAGCGGCAGCGGCACGTTCCTCTTTGCGACCACAAAGCCTACGTCATCGCCCGCCGTCACCAACCGCATTTCCCTTACGAGCGAATACAAGACAACCGCCAGTTTCACTGTGAAGGGGATCGACGGATATCCGATGATGTTGCAGATCGACCACACGGACGCCCTTCCGACCAGCTACACATCCAACAGCCATCTTTACAACGGGCGGGTGAGAGTGACCGAGAACGGCATACTGAAACTGAACGCACAAGGCGTTAACGGAACCGGATTGAAGTCAGGCAAGTGCGACTTTGAGGTCGAGAAAGGCGGCATTCTGCAACAGGCAAAGATGCATGTGTTCGGTCACACATCGATGGTTTCGCTGAATGGCGGCAAGTTGCAGCTGAGCGTGGACGAACCGTACGATTGGGATACGGGGTCGGACATCCCTTTGCTGACTCTCCGCAATGGCGCGCTTATCAAAAGCGTAAGCTCCAACTCCGGCAAGTACCTGCGCATCGGGCGGACAGTCCCGGGCGCGATTTGGTATGTAAGTGGCGAAACGCCTTCCACCAACGATGTCATGCTTCAGTTTTACGGCCCTTCGAATGTGACGGTGACCAATACGTTCAACGTGGCGAAACTAGGTGACTTTGACGCCGATTTCGTCTGCACCAAAGGAATTGGGATGTACACGGGCACTGCATCGTACCGTACGAACGTCCTGCGCAAGGTCGGGCATGGAACGATGCTGGTCAAGGGTAATTGCACGGTTCCTGCCGATACGTTGATCGAAGGCGGCACGTTCAAGCTTGGAGCCTCCAACATCTGGCGCGGCTACGAAACCACCCTTCCCACTACCAACGCTGGTTATAATCCCGATGATCCGCCGCCGCCGATCGTGCTGTGCGGTGGAACGTTTGCGGCGGCAGCGAACACGAGCAACGGCCTGGGCAAGGTCACGCTCACAGCCAATTCGGGAATTATGCTCGAGGAAGGGTCATGCTTCACCTGCTACGACCAGTCTTCCGTTGCGTGGAATGCCAACGCCCAGCTGGATGTGACGATCCCTACGAACTCGGTTGGTGATCTTCTGGGTGCCGTTCGGTTCGGCACGACGAAGAACGGTCTCTCGGAACGCCAGATCTGTTCGATTCGACTCAACGGCAAGCGCGCGATACTGGATGACGCCGGTTGGCTACGGTACCGTAGTTTCGGCATGGAGGTTATCATCAGGTGATTTTGACTCTCAATTCGAAAAGAATTGCGATAGTCAAGCTGTTGGCAGTCGTCGTGTCTTTTGCCATGATGACGGCTGTGGCAGCAGCGGGATGCGCGCGACAGCTTGCAGAAAAGCCGTTCGTGATTGCCGAACGGGGGAAGTCGTATGGTTGCATGGTCGTTGTGCCGGCATCTCCTTCGCCATGCATTACGAACGCCGCTTCGGAACTTGTCAAGTATGTGGAGAAAATGACAGGCGTACGTCTTGAGGTCGTATCTGAGCCTGTTGCAGTCAAAGGATATGCGGTTGCGCTTGGCGAGACGTCCATTGCAACCGCCGTGCTTGGTGAAAGCGGAGCCTTGCCGCACGGTTCGTTCCGTACGGTCGTGCGCGACGGGCGGCTCATTGTCCGGGGCGGGGACGATCGCGGAGTGTTGTTTGGCGTATATGACCTTTTGGAGAATCAATTCGACTGCGAGTGGCTTGCTCCGGACTTCGAGATCGTGCCGGAGCGGGGTCTGCTTTCTGTGACCAATGGGTTTGACGTGACGCAGAAGCCGGCGTTCGTCGGACGGGATACGACTTGGCGCGACGTTTTGCGAAACCCTGATTTCGCGGCCAAGCTGAAGATAGACGGATTCTTCTGCCGCGATCTCTACGTGGAACGGCATGGAGGTCCCTATTTGGCGTTTGACCCTGTACTGAAGATCGCACATTCGTTCTTCAACATTCTGCCTCCGGAAAAGTATTTTAGGGATCATCCCGAATACTATAGCGAAGTTGGCGGCAGGAGGGTCGCAAGTCGCAACGGCAAACAGGGCCAGCTTTGTCTGTCGAATCCTGATGTGGTCCGGCTTTCCGCGGAATTTGTGCTCAAGCGCATAGCGGCGGGCTATCCTGCAATAAAATACTATGGGGTGAGCCAGATGGACTGGCGCGATCCGTGCCAATGCGAGAATTGCCGCGCAATCGACGAGAGGGAAGGTTCGCCTATGGGGTCCGTGCTTGCTTTTGTGAACGCCATAGCCGCCGAAGTGGCGAAGAAGTATCCTGACGTGTGGATACAGACGCTTGCCTATCGGTACACGCTGGTTCCTCCCAGACACATCAAGCCGCGCGAGAACGTCATGATACAGTTCTGCACTGATGCATGTGACCATTCAAAGCCTTTGGCGGAAAGCCGTTACGCCAAGAATGTCGAGTTTGTGGAGAACCTCTCGAAATGGAGAAGGATTGCCAATCGCCTCGCCACATGGGACTATACCTGCAATTTCAGGTTCATCTGGCATGCCTTCCCGGACGTGAAGGCCATTGCCGGCGATATACGTCTATTTCATGACATTGGGGTGAACTACTGTCTTGAGGAGGGCAATCAGGGCACGCATGGCGACCTGTCGGAACTGAAGCAGTGGCTCATCGGGCATCTGTTATGGAATCCCGAACAGCCGCTCGAACCGCTACTTGATCGGTTCTTCACCGGTTTCTACGGTGCTGGTGCGCCATGGGCCAGAAGATACTTTGAGGAGCTTCATGCGCTGCCACGTGATGAAGAGAAGGAGCCGATCAAGATGTGGGGCACGTTCAATTCGCCGTCTCTCCCCACCGAGTTTTTCGAGCGTGCCGCCGGCTGGTGGCATCAGGCGGCCGAAGCGGTGAAGGGCGATGCCGCCCGCGAGCGAAACGTGGAATGGGCGCTCAACGCGACCGACTATACGCGCATCATGCGATCCAACTGGGGCGCCCAATATGAATGCACGGCCCACCCGGAATATGTGCGCTCTGCGCGTTTTGCCGAGCTTCAGCAGGCCGCAAGGCGCATCGTCAAGGCACTTGACGATGATCCAATCCTTGCCGGACGCAAGAAGAAAATGCCAGGGCAGGAGGAGGAGGCTCTCCATGCCGAGCGCCGCATACGTTATCTGGCAGCGCTTGATCCCATGTCGGTCAAGGCGTCGGATTCAGTTGTGGTGGAGGCGGATTCGCTGGCGTTTGCCTCTGACGGCGGAGCATTGAAGGTAGTGCAGGATTCAAATGCCATGAATGGCGCGGCAGTGCGGTTTTCGGATGCGGCGATATCGTCTCAGCTCAAGCTTCGCCTTGATTCCGTCCACTGTGATCCTGATGCCAGATACAAGTTGCGTTTCCGGCTCAAGGTCGAGCGCAAGACTGACGCGCCCAAGGACATTTGGGCATTCTGTGCCGAGCGCATCGATCTGGAGCTTGGCGGCGCACCGGTGCGGAAATTCACCAATGGCGATCCGTCAGGAGACTATCAATGGTATGAGATGGATGCTCCTTGGACGCCTACGCCAAGTCAGCAAATCATCTTTCGCCTTGGTGGATTCGGCAACAGGGGGTTCAAGAATCATCCTGTCGTAAAGTTTGCCTATCTTGATAGGATTGAGATCGTGCGCTGTGACCGGTAAAGGCGCGGCGTGCCACATCCCGCGGCAGGGGCATTTGTGCTATAATATACAACACGCTGAAAAAGCAGCAGGGTACGGAATCATAGCATAAAATAGAAGGAGGATAATGTTTACAGCAATCGTATTGGCGGCGATGATGACGCCGTTCGGAGAGAAGGTTACGGCGGAGAACGCCTGGCGCGAGTATCCGCGTCCGCAGATGGTGCGCTCGAACTGGCAATGCCTTAACGGCGAGTGGAGCTGGCAGGTCACGAAGGTGGATGACACTGCGGCGATGCCGGCCGAGTGGCAGGCGAAGAAGATACTCGTGCCGTTCGCGATAGAGTCGCCGCTTTCCGGCGTCGGACGCCTGATGGAAGCCGACGAGTACCTCTGGTACCGCAGGGCCTTCACGGCGGCGAAGCGTCCGGGAGAGCGTGTCATCCTGCATCTTGACGCAGTCGACTTCCGCGCTCAGGTATTCGTGGGACACAATGAAGTCGACGTTCCGCACGAAAGCGCAAACGTGCCTATCGTCGCAGACATCACCGGCATCGTCGAGGATGGCGAGAACGAGCTGACCGTCTGCGTGTGGGACCCGACCGAGCTTGGGGCGTACGGCTCGACCGGCAAGCAGATCCACAAGCCGCAGAGCTGTTTCTACACAAGGAGCTCCGGCATCGTCGGCTCCGTTTGGACGGAGAACGTGCCCGAAACCTACGTCCGCTCGTACAAGGTGACGCCCGATGTCGACAACGGAACTGTCAGGTTCGATTTTGACATCGCAGGTTCGCGGTCTGCCGAGATTGAAGTGACGGTGGACGGGTGCGAGCCGGTGCGTGGCCGTGACGCCATAACCGTAAAGATGCCGGCGGGGTTCCGCCTGTGGAGTCCTGAGGCGCCTAATCTCTACGACTTCACCGCCAAATGCGGCAGCGATTCGGTAAAGGGTTACTTTGGCATGCGCAAGTTCGAGAAGCGCAGGGATGCGAAGGGCGTGCTGCGGTTCTTCTTGAACAACAGGCCGTACTACATCCTCGGTACGCTCGACCAGGGCTGGTGGCCGGACGGGCTTCTCACTCCGCCGTCGGACGAGGCGATGGAGTTCGATATCATGGCGTTGAAGGAGTACGGCTTCAATTCGATGCGCAAGCACATCAAGATCGAGCCGCTGCGCTACTACTACCTCTGCGACAAGCTCGGGTTGCTGCTTCTGCAGGATATGCCGTGCGACTTCCCAGAGGACCGCCACGACATACCGGGCGGGCACGGCACGGACACCGTCCGCTATGGCTTCTACCGCCGCGATTGGAAGCGTGTGATGGATCACCTGATGAACGTAGTTTCGATAGGCGTGTGGATTCCCTACAACGAGGCGTGGGGGCAGCCCCGCGAGTTCCTTACCCATTCCACGCTTGACTGGACGAAGCGTTACGACCCGACCAGGCTGGTGAACGGACCTTCGGGCTGGAACGACTACGAGGGCGGGAATTGCGTTTACGAGGCGCAGCTTGGGCATTGGCGCGGCAAGAAGAAGCCGACCGCCCACAGGCCGTCCGAAGCGTGCGAAGCGGCGGACTTTGTCGATTATCACCACTATCCCGAGCCGGTGATGCCGCCGGTCAATGACCGCCGGATATCGTTCCTTGGCGAGTTCGGAGGCATCGCGCTTAAGGTGAAGGATCATCTTTGGGACGTCAACGACAAGAACTACGGCTATATCGAAGCCAGCGATCCGAAAGTGCTGGAGCGTCGCTACCTTGATTACATGGACAAAGTTGCGGAGTTTGCGGCTGCGGGCATGGGCGGCTCCATCTACACGCAAACAACCGACGTCGAGCGCGAGGTGAACGGACTTCTCACATACGACCGCAGGGTTTTCAAGTTCGACAAGGAAGTTCTGAAGGCCTCGCACAGGAAGATCGTCGAAGCCGCCGTCGGGCCGCAGCCGGGCACGGAGGCGTCGAAAAAGGCTGGTGACGATGACGTGAAGCTCCTTTCGGATCTGTTGGCGATACCGAGCGTTTCGACTGACGTGTGCGAATGCGACCGCTCCATTGAATGGATGAGGTCGTACCTGGAATCCAGAGGCGTATGGTGCAAGGTTCTCTATGCTCCCGAGGCCGACGGACGCAAGGTCCTCTACGCGGCGACGGTTCCCGAGCTGAAGAATCCGGACTATGCGCTCGTCACCCATCTCGACGTCGTGGCGGCATCGTCTCCGGAGATGTTCAAGCCGAAGCTCAAAGGGAATCGGCTTTATGCCAGAGGCGCATGCGACACGAAGGCCAACGCATTCTGCGGAGCGAAGGCGCTTGTCGCCTTGAACGGCAAGGCGTCAGTCGGCTGCATCTTCGCGTCCAACGAGGAAATCGGCGGCTCGACCACGAGGTCTGTCCTTGACCAAGGCTACGGCTTCCCGAAGAAGGCGATAATCGTGCTGGACTCCGGCACGAAGAAGGACAAGATACAGTATTCCTGCATGGGGTGCTCGTACTACAAGGTGACGGCGTACGGCAAGGCCGGGCATGCCTCGTTCCCTGAAAAATGCGAGAATCCGATCTATACGCTTGCGGAGGCCGCGATCAAGTTGCGTGACGGCTATCCGAAGCGCGAACCGGGCGAGAGGAAGAACTGCGCGTCGGTCACGATGTTCAGCGGGGGCGAGTCCCAGAACCGCATACCCGGGGAAGCTTCCATGACTGTGAACGTGCGGTTCACCGAAGAGGAGAACGGCCTTGAGACGGAGCGTGCGCTGATTGAGAAGATCACCGGTCTCAAGACGGAGCTCATACGCGGAACGCCTGCGGCGTGCGGCGACCCCAAGTCGCCGGTGTTCCTGCGCATCTGCGAAATTACCAAGAAGTACTATCCGGATCGCTCATGCGCGCCGGAGAACGGGCGCGGCGCCAACGACATGCGCTGGTTCAGCGGATTCAAGGGGTCGATCTCCTGTCTGGCAATGAACCTCGACGGAGGCCATTCGGACTGTGAGTGGTGCGAGGTCTCCGACCTTGGTCATTTCACCGACATGCTTGTCGAGATATGCAAGTGAGAGAAGGAAAGGACTAAGCAAGATGAACTGCGTTTCATTCGCTCTTATTGCCGCGCAGGCGCTTTTCCCGGCGGCGGACACGAAACCCGAAGGATACGACGGCGCGAAGGTGCGCATGGAGGACGGCGCGGCTGTGGTCGATGTTGCGCCCAGACACAAGTTCAGTGGCGTTAACTTTGTTTTTTCGGAGCCGTTCGCGCTGAACCGCTATGACGTCTGGTTTGCGGAAGTGTCTAACCGGACGGACAGGGCGCTGGACTTCATTGCGCACGGCATCGCCAAGGGCACGCCAAAACGGTTCGCGAACGTGAAGTTCAGCCTTGGTCCGGGCGAAGGCACGGTCATCAAAGCGCAATGTAACCGCAAGTGCTATACGCTGGCGCCCGGAAGCAAGGGACTTCCCGGCATGATGGGGTATGACTCGGAATTCCGTCCCGACTGCCTTGACAAAAGCGGCAGCATCATTTCCGTCATCGTCTTCAGCATGCCTCAGGAGTTGCCGGCGCAGTTCGACGTAAAGCGCGTTTGGGTGGATGGCGAGCAGCCTGATTTGGAGCTGAAGATCGACGATGACTTCTTTCCGTTCGTGGATGCGTTCGGACAGTTCGCCCACGCGGAGTGGCCTGGGAAGGTGCATTCGGTCAGAGAGCTGAGGGCGGCTGCGAAAGCGGAGGAAGATGAACTTATCGCCCATCCGGAGTCGCCGATTCCCGGCGTCGACCGGTTCGGCGGCTGGGGTGCGGGTCCGCAGCTGAAGGCGACTGGAATGTTCCGCACCGAGAAGTGGAACGGACGCTGGTGGCTTGTTGATCCTGACGGGCACATCTTCTTCTCGCTCGGCTGCTGCTACGTGCGGCTTCAGGGTAGGACGGCGGTCACGGGTCGCGAGAAGTTCTTCTCGTGGCTGCCTGTGAAGGAGGATCCGCTGTTCGGTGACTGCTGGTTCAAGGGGCAGCATCAGTGGCTTAAGAAGTGCTTCTACCAGGGGAAGGGCCTGGTTTCGCAGTTTGACTTTGCGATGGCGAACCAGAAGCGGATCTATGGCGCGGACTGGAAGGCGACGTTCAACGACCGCCAGCACCGCCGCATGAGGGCATGGGGCTTTACTTCGATGGGCAACTGGTCCGATCCCGAAATCATGGCGATGAGCCGCACGCCCTATTTCGACAATTTCAATCTTGATGGCGTGCGCAAGATCGAAGGGGACAAGAAGGGCGTCTGGCGCAAGTTCCCGGACGTGTTCGCGCCCGATTTCGAGTCGAACGTGCTCAAGCGCGCATACACGACGCGCATCGCGAAGTCGCGCACCGATCCGTGGTGCATCGGCTGGTTCGTCGAGAACGAACTCCACTGGGGCACCGGCTGGAACGGCATCGGCGAGGATCTGGCCAAGGCGGCGGTCGATTCCCCGGAAGACCAGCCTGCGAGGATCGAGTACCTGCGCCGCATTAAGGCGGCGCACGGGCCGGACGCCACGTTCAAGGACGCGACGCTTGAAGATGTCAAGGCTTTCGCCGCCGATATCGCCGAACGGTATTTCAGCACCGTCAAGAAAGCTGTCGAAACCGTCGCGCCCGGGCGCCTCTATCTGGGCTGCCGTTTCTGCAAGGGGTTTCCCGACGCAGTCCGCGCCGCAACCCGGCACTGCGACGTGGTGAGCTACAACAGCTACAGCGAACTTCCTTACACGCCGCGGCCTGATGACGGCGTCGTTGACAAGCCAGTGATCATCGGTGAGTTCCACTTCGGCTCGCTTGACCGCGGCACCATGAATGCGGGACTTGTGCCATGTCGGGACATGAAGGAGCGCATCGAGAAGTACAAGGCTTACGTGCGCTACGCCATCAGGGACGAGCATCTCGTCGGCGCGCACTGGTTCTTCTGGCACGACATGCCGCTCACCGGCTGGATGGACGGCGAGGACTTCGGCAACGGCGTGATGGACGTTACCGACAATCCGCACCCGGAGATGGTCGAGGCCACGCGTGAGCTGGCCCGCGAGCTCTACCGGCAGTGAGGCAGTTGACGGAGGAAGCGCCATGAAGCTTGCCATAGCCACGATGCTCATGCTGTTCACGATGATTCAGTTCATCGTGAACTTCGCGGGCTCCATGGGGGTGGTCGTAAAGAACCAGTTCGGCGCTTCCGTGACCGCCTCGCAGTTCGGTGCGGCGGCGATGTTCCTGGGGTTCCTGTTCTTTGGCATTCCCGGGGGACTGATCCTGAAGCGGCGCGGCTACAGGTTCACCGCGCTTTTCGCCACTGGCGTGGCGTTCGCGGGAATGGGCGTGCAGCTCGTGTCGGGGATAGTCGCCTCGTTTCCCGTCTATGTCTTCGGGGCGTTCGTGTCGGGGGTCTCGGCGTGTCTTCTCAACCTTGTCGTGAATCCTATGCTGAACGTGCTGGGCGGCGGCGGCAAGAAGGGGAACCAGCTGATCCTCATCGGCTGCACGCTGAACATTATCGGCGGAATGCTGGCTCCGCTCCTGACCGGACTTCTGGTCGGCGGCGATATCGAGACGGCCAAGGTCATGGACGTCGCGCCGATGCTGGTGACGGCGATGGCCATCTATCTTACGGCCTTCACGGTCGTCTGGTTCGTGAAGATTCCTGAGCCTGGGCTGGAAGCGGCTGGTGCGCCGGCGGAGAGCGTGTTCGCGGCGGTGAAGGACGCGATGCGGTACCGCAACCTGGCGTTCGGGGTGCTGGCGGTCTTCCTTTACGAGGTCATAGAGTCCGGAATTCCAAACATGGCGAACCTGTACATGAGCCCGATAAAGGAGGTCGGTCCTGCGGTCGCGGGAACGGTTGTCTCGGGCTACTGGCTGGCAATGGCGGTTGGGTGTGGGATAGGGGGAATCGTCGGCTCGAAGGTTTCTGCCAGGACTATGATGATATGCTGCTCGCTGCTCGGGGTCGCGCTGCTGGCGATGGCGATAAACGTTCCGTACGAGTTGGTCAGGGTGTTCTCGATGACCGTTCCGAAGTCGATGATATTCGCGGCGCTTTGCGGATTCGCGACTTCGATCATGTGGTCCAGCATATTCAACCTTGCGGTAGAGGGGCTTGGGAACAGTGTCGAGATTGCTTCCGGCATATTCATGACGATGGTCTGCGGCGGCATGCTTCTGCCATTGCAGGGCCTTTTGGCCGACAAGGTCGGCATTCTCAACAGCTACTACCTCACCATCGCGCTCTTCCTCTACCTCTTCCTTTACGCTGCGGTGCTTTCGCGTCCCCAGGCGCGTCGCGTCGTCGTTGGCTGATTGGCAAGAGAATGCGCAACTGTCGAGCGGCGCAAGGCTGAATCGTTCAACGACAGCCCCAGGAGAGGACGGGGTTGACGGATCTGCGCCCAATACGATATAATACCGCAACTGTGGTTACAGTAACCGTGGTTGCTAAAGAAAGGTTGGAGTAATGAGGTTTTTCGACAGGGCGTCCGAACTTGCCGACTTGAGGGAGATTCGCAAGCGCAGCGAAGACGTTGCGCAGTTCACCGTTGTGACTGGCCGCAGGCGGGTCGGCAAGACGTCTTTGGTAATGAAGTCGCTGGAAGGCGAGACGTACGTCTATCTCTTCGTCGAGAGGAAAAGCGAGAAGGACCTTTGTGAGACGTTCGCGAGGGAAGTCAACGAGAAGCTTGGAGACGTGCTGCTTGGTGCGCCGGAGAGATTCGAAGACATATTCGGCGCGCTGATGAAGCTTGCCGCCAGTCGCCATCTGAATGTCGTGATCGACGAGTTTCAGGAATTCCGAAAGATAAACGTCGGTGTGTTCTCGTCGATTCAGAAGCTGTGGGACCTTCACAAGGGGAAGGCGCGCATGAACTTGATCGTGACGGGCAGCGTGAACACTCTTATGGTCGGGCTCTTCCGCAATCGCCGTGCGGCACTGTACGGAAGAGAGACGGCCTTCATGGTGGTGGAGCCGTTTGCCACCGATGTGCTGAAGGAGATAATGGCGGCCTACCATCCGGGGTACAGGCCGGAGGACTTGCTGGCTCTGTGGACGTTTACCGGCGGCGTCGCAAAGTATGTGGAGCTGCTGATCGACTCCAAAAGCTGGACGCGTGAATCCATGATAAAGGAGATCGTTCGGGCGAACTCGCTTTTTCTCGACGAGGGGCGGGCGGTTCTTGTCGAGGAGTTCGACAAGGAATACGGCGTCTACTTCTCGATTCTCTGCGCCATTGCTCGCGGCAAGACGTCGAGAAACGAGATAGAGCAGACGGTCGGCCGCCAGATAGGAGGATATCTCGCGCGTCTCGAGAACGACTATGCCCTTATCCGCAGGCATCAGCCGATTTTCGCCAGAACCGCAGCAAAGACGGCGAGATACGAGCTCAATGACCGTTTTCTCGTGTTTTGGTTCAGGTTCATGTGCCGCTACAGCTACATACTCGAACTCAAGGGCTACGAGCAGTTGCGCGAAATAATAAGGAGGGACTATCCCGTTTTCAGCGGTCTTGCGCTGGAAGAGTACTTTAGGCGTAAGTTCGCCGAATCGGGGCAATGGACGCGTATCGGCTCGTGGTGGGATAGAAAGGGCGAGAACGAGCTGGACATGGTTGCCGAGAACGAGCTGACAGGAGAATACGCCATTTGCGAAGTCAAGAGACAGGGCAGAAAAATCGACCTTGGTTGTGTTGCAGACAAGTTTGCGGTTTTCCAGCGGGCGACAGGCAAATGGCAAAGGGTCAAGCCAAAGCTCCTTGCACTGTCACTTGCCGACATGTAGATTTCCAAACCACATGGACGAGCGGTGACAACCGTGATGTCTATCGGAAACTCTGGGACATTGGCTTTGACCACTTCACGACGGATTATCCGTATGTGCTTTTGACGTTGCGGATGAAATACGTAAGGGCAGAAAATGAATGAACGCTTTGACATCGTTGCTTTCGGGGAAATCCTCTGGGATGTGATTGACGGGGTGCCGCATCTTGGCGGGGTGCCGCGTCACGTCGCGGGTGGGCGAGTGTTGACCTTGTTGGTCTGAATATGGTATAATTTCCGCGTTTTAACAAAAGGGGAACTGTAATGCCGACTTTGATGAATGTAAACGAGGCGAAAGCCAATTTCTCCAGCGTTCTTGCGAACGTTGAGAACAATCTTGCCACAATTATGATTGTGCGCTATGGACATCCAATTGCAAAGATTGTGCCGATAAAGAGGAATCGTGATGTTTCTCCAATGCCGGAATTGGCCGGCAAGGTAAAGTTCTCCGGTGATTGGTTCGCGGACGAGGCTGACGAGTGGGAGAACGCATGATGCATAGATTGTTGCTTGATACATGTGCATTCATCTGGCTTGCAACAGGCGACGACAGCCTTTCCGAACGGGCACGGAAGGCCATATCGTCGGCTGATTGCGTTTTCGTAAGTCCCATTTCTGCGTGGGAGATTGGGCAGAAGCACAGGCAAGGCAAATTGAAGTTGCCTATGGAGCCCCAGGATCTTTTCGATGCCGTGGTTGATCGGTATGCGCTTGACATTGCACCACTTGATACGACAATCATGTTCAAGGCTTCTGCACTTCCTGAACACCACAAGGATCCGGCAGACCGCTTCATCATTGCGACGGCGCTCCTAAATGGCTTTACCGTAGTCACTGCCGACGGACATTTCCCGGGCTACGGTGTAAATGTAATCATCTGATTCGTTGGGCTAGGTAACGAGCGCTTTTTGGCATAATGACGGCAGAAGAAAAATGAATGCGTTGGTGCTTGAGGAAAACGGGAAGCTCGTCTGGCGGGAGCATGAGCTGCGCGCCGTCGACGGCTGGTACAGGATGAGGATCGCTGCAGCAGGAATCTGCGGCAGCGACCTCGGGCGTGGCTTCAATAGCGGAGCATACCATTATCCGCTCGTGATGGGGCATGAGTTCTCGGCGGTGGTCGAGGAAGCACCCAAAGGCGGGAAGTATGTGCCCGGCACGCTCGCCGCCGTCTATCCGCTTCTGCCGTGCGGCAAGTGCGCGGCATGCGTGAAGGGCTTTATCCAGCTGTGCGAGCATTACGACTATTTCGGGTCGCGACGGGACGGGGCGTTCGCGGAAGAGCTGTATGTGCCGGAATCCCACATCATTCCCGTGCCGGACGGCGTCACGCCCGAAGAGGCGGCGATGACGGAACCGGCCGCCGTCGCCTATCACGGGACGCACGGCTTCCCGTTGGAGAAGGGCGCGCGCGCGATGGTGATCGGTGGCGGGCCGATCGGACTCATCGCCGCGCAGTGGCTGCGCATTCGCGGTGCAGGAGAGATTGCAGTATGCGATGTGGATCCGGCGAAGCTGGACTTCGCGCGGCGCTTTGGGTTCGAGGCGGTGGATACGGGCGGAGCCGGGGAGCGAGCTCTGCCGGAATGCGACGTCGTGGTCGAGGCGTGCGGAGTGTCGGCGACGCGCACGATGGCCGTCTCCTGCTGTGCGCGAAAGGGCGTGCTGTCCTTCATCGGCAACCCTGCCGACGACTGGACGCTGCCGAAGCAGCTCTTTTCGTCCGTGCTGCGCAAGGAGTTGACGATGCGCGGCAACTGGAACTCGGTGCCCGACCCGGACTGGCGGGAGGTGTTGGCGCACGTCGGGAAGGACCTGAACCTGAAGGACCTCGTCACGGCGCGCGTTCCGATGGCGGACGGCGCTGCAGCTTTCGCGCGCATACTGAACCACGAATGCTTCCATTGCAAGACACTCTTGATCAACCCCTAATCACTAACCCCTAACCCCCAACCCCT
>JAFRDO010000013.1 GCA_017403825.1 Kiritimatiellia bacterium | reverse complement strand
TCCCGCTGCGCACGCTCTACAAGTCAAACCGGCTGGACGAGTTCTTCAACCACCTCGTCAAGGATCTTCCACAGGTCGACTGCGCGGCATGATTCCGCCCTTCACCTCATTAACCCTGCATAAAAGTCTCGTTACACCCCGACAATTTTGGCGGCTGCTGTTGCAACGGCGTTCAGACAGGCCGTTTTGGTATAATATACATGTCTTTGGAAAACACAAACAATGTCGATAGCGAAGATAAGGAGCCACAGGGGACAAGACATGAAGATAACTGCAAAGACTACAGCTTTTGCATTTGCCGTGCTTCTTGCCGGTTGCGCGAACTTTCGCACAGGCGTAAATCCAGACGGCTTCGTCATGCTTGCCGAAGCCGTGCCGGACGCAATTCTCGAGCTAAGGTACTACTCGACCTACAACTTCATCGGAGATCGAATTGACGGATACGAAGATCCGTGTGCCATCCTGTCGAAGGAGGCAGCCTCGTCGCTCAAGGCAGCGAGCGACGAGGCGGTACGTCGCGGATACCGTCTGAAAATCTACGATGCCTACAGACCGCAGCGGGCGGTCGCGCATTTCATGCGCTGGGCAAAGGACACGTCTGACACGAGGATGAAGCAGTATTTCTATCCCGACCTCGACAAGTCCGTCCTGTTCGCGCAGGGCTACATCGCTGAACGCTCCGGCCACAGCCGTGGCAGCACGGTGGACTTGACGCTCTTCGACATGAAGTCCGGCAAGGAAGTCGACATGGGCGGCACGTTCGACTGGTTCGGCAAAGAGTCGCATCCCGACTGGCGCGGCGTGACGGACAGGCAGTTCGCTAACCGAATGATTCTGCGTGAAATCATGACCGCTCACGGCTTCAAGCCGATCAATGAAGAATGGTGGCACTTCACGTTGAAAGACGAGCCATATCCCGACACGTATTTCGACTTTCCCGTTAAAAGGCAATAATGGATTTTTTGCAATGATGTCGCCTTGCGCAAATCCGCAGCGCCGAGTTCCCCACGAGACGATAGCACCTGCAAAAGCTTGATTTCGTTTGGTTTCAGCGGCAGGAGGCGCACAAAATCTTCTGCATACTTGAGCGTCTGGAGAAGTCCGCCGCATACCCGTCTTCTTCGTCTTTCTGATTCTCCATTACAGGGTTATAGTTCCCATGTCCTGATGCCATTGGAAGTACACATATTTTGTCACGTCCCTACCATGCTTGATTATGACCGCAGCATCCAGATAGTCCGGCCACGTCTCGTTGGAGAATGAATCGACAACGCCACGTGCCGCGAGAAAGGCTGCAACGTTGATATCGTGCGTCACAGCAACCACAAGCGGCCAGTATTTCTCGTGCAAATCGTCTAACCGACGCTCCATCTGCTTTGCGGCGCGTTTGAGCGATTTGAAACCGTGCTGCTTTCCGGAGCGAAAGTAATCGTTTAGCCGATCATGGTAGTTTCCTTCGGCGGCAAGTGCCATCCGCTTTTCAACCGACCCAAAGAACGGCGAGTCGCTGCCGAGAAAATCGGCGAGGCGCACCTTCCGTTCGATGGTCTGTCCCGTGCCGACAAGATCAAGCCCCATCGCCATTGCGCACGCCGTCTGGAGGGTGCGAAACGTCTCACCCGCATAAAATGCGACCGACTTTGGCAAAAGGTTGTTCGCCAGCATCAGCCCAAAGTTCCGCGCCCAGCGCCATCCGTTCTCTGTAAGGGAGAGGCTCGCCCCGAACGTCTTGTCATTCGGATCGAGCGGCGGGCGCTCCGCATGGCGAATGAGCAATGTCACCCGCCCACCGTTATCGAGAGCATCCTTCATTTCAACCAAGGGCATTTTCTCTATCCGCCTGCCCCGGCAATCGCATTGTGGTTTTGTTGTGTGATCTTTCATTCTCATACGTCAATCCAAATAGCACTTCCAATGCCAACAATTACAAGCCTCGAAATCATGCGATTTCAGGGTTTGCTGGTGGTCAAGATTTGATCAGATGGTCAAAATCCATCATGCCTTACTAGCGGAATTCTCCCGCAGAGAACGCAGAGATTATTTGTCGCCAAGAGTTATTTTAGTCCGATTGTCAGTGTCTAATGGTACTTGTATTCCTCCAAACAACCTTCCTATCTCGTTCCAAGTGACGTAACCTAAGAAACGTTCCGCAATCTCCTTAATGCTATTCTCATCGTCAACATATTGCGGTAACGCCCTCCTCCAATACTCTTCATGACCAAGATAGGTATAATTCTCCATTTTATAATGCGGATGCCGCCCAGACATCTTTATCGATTCATCATAACCTTTTGTGAGATGACCATCTACATCAATCCCATTCCCTACAACATACATTCCAAAGACTTTACGCTCAAAGAAGGGATGTCCTTTCAACGCTTTACATGCCATAGCCGAATCAAGATGTCGAATCATCTGATCCCTTCCCTCTAGCCATGTTGTCAGCGTTGTAAGATGAGTTTCTGTCAGTTTGCCTTCAATAATGAGAACTATACTATTCGTTACAATAACAACATCAGGATAGTCTATTCCCTCAAACAAGAATTCCCTCAGAAACCGACCACCAATCTTTGCCCGCATCCGCTGCTTTTCACGTGTCTTTTCGGAAAACAATTCTAACCGTGCTTTTTCGGTTGCACTTAATTCTGACTTTCTTTTTACCCTCAATCTTTCCTTCTGATCCTCTCTCAATGTCGCAATCCCTTCATCTTTGAAAACAAGAAAATCCAGTAGATTTTCATTCGGGGCAATAGCCAATTCGCCACCTCCATTGCCGGAGTAAAACACCTCCAGTTCCGAATACTTTGCGAATGCAGGTGAAAATCGTCCTGGAAACTTCTTTTTAGCAAGCCATTGCAGAAAGGTTGGCCATCCTTCTCTTTTTCCATCAATGTAAGAAAAGACAGGTTCGACGCGTATTTTTGAACTGTCATATTTTCTGTTACTCATTTTTCATCCTTTCTTTTGTCTCTTTCTTTCTCTGCGTTCTCTGCGCACTCTGCGGGAGACACAAAACCCTACCCTTCCCATTCCCCTGTCGCCCTTAGACACAACGCCTCGTTGCGGGCGTTCATCAGGTGGCAGTTGTCGTAGTTCACTGGGAAGACCGGCACGTCGCTTGGAAACGAACTTAGAATCAACTGGCGTCCGTCGGCGAGGAATCGCGAATCCTCGACCGTCGGATCGAATCGTTGCGGAAGACCGTGCGCGACAGTCTTGATCCACCGAGCGAACGGCTCCTCCCGCAAGCGCCGCTCCAGCTCTTTCTCGCCAGGCGAAAGAAAGCCGCATACAGGCAGCATTCCGCGGCGAGCCTTCTCAACCATCCGTTCTATATCCGGCAGATGCTGCTCAACTGTCATCTTGCGGGTCAGCCGAACGGGGAACATGAAAGGCGAGGTCAGAAGCGTCAAGTCACCGATAGCCGTCCATGAAAGCGACGGATCGAGAACATCATGGCGCAACCCGCCCCTGCGGACAAAACGGTCCGGATTGAGCGTCTTCCACATCTTCCGCGCCGGGTTCATCTTGATATACTTGCGAACGGCCGCCAGCGGTCTTTCGGCGTTTACGAGCAGCAGCCAGAAATGATCCTCCCACACCAGCGGAGCCTTCTCGCCAATCAAAGGCGCGACCAAATCCTCGCCCTCCCGCCTGAAATGCTGAAACCAATCGAGAATGTCGAATTCCTGCGCCTTGCTGTGATCTACTATCAAAAGCAAATGCAGATGATCGGGCATGATGATGAAATTGCTCGCCGTCAGGAAAGGCCATTTGGCGTGGATGCCGCGCCATAAGGCGGCCATGGCATCGCCGGCCGGCAGCAACTCAACCGTGTAACTTGGTCTGCCGTCGCGCCCCGTCTTCTTCGCGATGCGCGACAGCACGGCCTTTCTCCCTCTCACGCAAAAAGTGAGAAAGAAGAATCGCCGCCCGCTCTTGTCGAATTGCAGTTTCATAAGGCTAAACTACTTTGACATCGACCGGAGGACACATCCCCCGTACCCCCTCTACCGCGCCAATTCCACGCTTGGCCATCGCATGTGCATATTGTGCATCATGGCGGGGTTCGGGGCGAAGCCCCGGTTGTTGTCCAAAATCCGCAATCCTCTTCGCCAGCTCACGAAACGATATGTCACAGCCATTCAACAACGCCATTGCTTTTTTCCGCACGGGCAGAAGCCATGTCTCATCTACATCGTCGAATACGAGCGATGCGGGATTGGGGTCGTAAAGCTCTATCGCCTCACGGAAGTCGGCGGACAGTTTCTTGTAACGCATGAGCGTCTTGTACTTTGCAAGCAGATCGGGTGCGCCTTTGAGAAACCCGCGAATCCCCGTTTGCCAAGGCGCATCGACTTCATCGATGAAGTAAGAAGCATCCGTACCGCTGTTGTCATATTTCTCGAACATGTATCCTACGTAGTACGCCGCCTCGACGTCCCCAAGCATCGAGCCGAGCCGAATCATCGCCTCGCAGGATTCGCCGCGTCGCCGATAGGCTTCGCGTAATTCATCCAGCGTTGGCGGCGGCTTGGAAGATGTACGCGAAGGCGCGGCATGCTTCTTATGCCACGCTTCGCGTCTTCTCTTTGCATGGGCTATCCTTGACGATTCCAGCCTGAAATCGTGCCGCTCCGCCTCCGTCCTGTCCTTTTTAGGTCTGCCGCGCACGCACATTATTATACCAAAATCTCGGATTTCTCTACTTAGGGGTTCCCGACGCCAAATGCCTTTGCAAACTCCGTCGGATAGTGCGCCTTGAGGTAGGCAGTCTGATGGGCAAGCCAGGCATAGCAGACTGCGTGTGACTTGTTGAACGCATACGATGCAAATGCACGCCAATCGTTCCATATCTTGTCGATGAGACTGCGAGCTTCGCCCTCGTTCTTCCACTTGCCAACGCGAAACTCCTGATTGGCAAGGCATCCTTCGATGAACTTGGTCTTAAGTTCCTCCATTATATCGAGCCGTTTCTTTGCCATTGCCTTACGCAGTTTATCCGACTCGCTGCGTGTGAAGCCAGCCAGCCGCCGCGAGAGCATCATGATTTGCTCTTGATAGACAGTCACGCCGTATGTCTCACGCAGTTCCTCTTCCATGAGAGGGTGGTCGTAGGCAACTGGCTCCTCGCCTCTTTTGCGGCAAACGAACGTTGGAACGTACTCCATCGGCCCAGGACGGTAGAGCGCGTTCATGGCCACAAGGTCATCAAGGCATTTTGGCTTGAGCGTCGCGAGCCAATGTTTCATCTTGACGAGAGCCATTGCAGGGAAAGCCATCTCTCTCGCCTCGCGGACAAGCCGTGGTATCTGGCAGATGGAATCACCGATAGAATATGTAGAGCGAACATTAAGAGGCACATAGTCATTCATGTCAGCGAACCTCCTTGTCCGTGTCAATCACCGCTTCAACGGTCGTTGCATCGAAGTCAAACTTGTAGATGTCGTTGTCGCGCATGGCGTCGAATATCTCGCCATGCATCGAGCCGAACTTCTCTTTTGCCTCGACCATGTTCGTGACAGGCGTTGCGATTATGAGAAACTTCATGTTCTGCAGCTTCAACGCGCTGGCCCAGCCACGCAGACTCTCCTTGTATGCTTCCATCTTCGCGACATGTTCGAAATCCTTTGCATCATAAAAGAGCTGATATATTAGTACAGGAATCGTGCCGTCCTTGACCCCTGCCTTGTTGCAGGCAGATGCCGTACGATGGAGGAACTGGTAGGAAACATCCATGCAGTTTGAAGAGAACTCCGCAAGGCCGGAAAGACATGTGCAGCCTGCGTTGTGGATGTAGCACAACCACGCCCTGTGTATGCGATGGCGAAGAAGAATGCCTGCCGAAGACGCTCCCTCGTTCATCCATTCCCGCACCGTTTTGTCAGAGTAATATACATACTCCGTCATCTTGCCCTCAACAGCGATCTGGACGCCGGCTTCAAGGATCATGATATCCGTCATCGACGGACGGCCTATCCTCTCTCCATCTGAGAGCGCGTCCGTAGGAAACTCGAAGAACTTTAGCGCGCAGACAGGGTTGAAGTCGGGAAGGTGTTTCGCGAGGAGCCCGCCGATTCTGCCGAGATTGGTTGGTTGCCAAAATTCCGCGAGTGGGATTGAACTCGTCCGCCACGAATTTACCTTGGTCTTCCCGAGTTCGCTCAACACCTCGCCGTAAGTTCCCCGGGCAAAGCCGAAGAAATAACCTCTTTCATCATCTATCATCTGTTTTCTGTTTTTCATACTGTTTGTCCTTTTGCCGCCGCATATTCTATAAGAACCCGTCAAGCAAAATAATTTCACCTGACGCCTGTTCTCACACTGGTTTTTTCGCTGTCAGATATTGAGGCAATTGACGAACAACATGACCGCGATCCAAGTCATCTTCGTGCGCTATCACGAACCCCTTTGATTCTATTGGGTTAAAATTGGGGTTTTAGATGGTCGGGGCGAGAGGATTTGAACCTCCGACATTCTGCTCCCAAAGCAGACGCACTACCAGGCTGTGCAACGCCCCGTCAAACGGTTGCGTATTATATACGATTTACCGTCCGTTTGGCAATGCCCCGCCGCGAAGTTATGCAAGGGCCTGGTCAGGAATAGCGCGACAGGTGCTTCTCCAGCAGGGTTGAAAGCCGCGTCTCGAGCCACGGCGTCACCTTCCAGTAGTCGCGCAGGGCCAGGTACTCTCCGACAGGGGCTGCCTGCCCGGGCTTGACGCCATATTCGCACTTCAGCATGATGTTCCGTGCCGTCGCCTCGCCGTCGACGAACTCCACCACGCGAGTCCGAAAGCCGAGCACCCGCATGATCATCGCCCGGAAAGAGTCGGTCAGGATGTCGCAAAGGCGTTCGCGCAGTATCGGCTGCCGCATGAGCCCTGCAAAATCCCCTGCACCGCACCCGCCGGACAGTGCCTTCTGCAGCTCGTGCTGGCAGCATGGGGCCGCGAGGACGTACCGTGCCTTCCATTCGACGCCCTTTGCCAACGCCTCATCCGTAGCCGTATCGCAGGCGTGAAGGGAGATCACCATGTCGACGCGCTCTCCGTCCGTAACGTCCGCAAGCCCGACGTCCGAGAGATCGGCCTCGACGAACGTCACCTGCCCGTCAATGTCGAGCTGCGAGGCGATCTTCCGCGCGGACTCCACCACGTCGGCGCGGCGGTCGATCCCCACGACTCGCACGGATGGCATCTTCCGCACCTGGACGAGGTAATGGTAGAGCGCGACGGTGAGATAAGCCTTGCCGCAGCCGCAGTCAACGACGGTGAACGTCCGGCCGTCCTCCGCCTTTGCGTCGCCCATGAGTTCTCCGACGGCCTTCAGGAACTCGTTGACCTGGTCGTACTTGCCTCTCATCGAGGCCCGGATTTTTCCGTCGCCGTCCGCCAGGCCCGTTGCCCGGAGAAGGGCCGTAGCGTCGAAGCTTGTCAGCGGAGTGCGCTTGATTCGGTCGTGCGGCATGGCGACGACCTCCCGTTCCGTCTCTGCGGAGCGTGACACGAGGACGTGGCCTTTCTTCGTCACGCGGACGTGCAGGTCGCCGCGCGCCGTGATGAGGTGCAGGTCCCTGGCGCCTTTCTGATCCAGGATCTCCTCAAGCCCGGTCGTCACGCCGTGTGCGTCAAGGTTCTTGACCTGGACGTGTCCGTCGTCCGTCATCTCCGCCTGAATCTTCCGCGCTCCGCCGATCACGACCGGGCGTAGCGAAATCCGGAACGACCGTCCGTTCCGCCGAACGGACTGGACTATCTTGACGAATCCGTCGCCCATGACGCGGGCGCGGATTTCGTCCTTCAGCGCAGGCTCAAGTTCGAATTTCTCCATGCCGCGTATTATATCATCTTCCGCATTTTTTGGTATAATCCCACTTCTATGGATGCGGATTCTAGGGCTCAATCGGCGGACGGGCGGAAATACCGCGTCGTCATCGCCTACGACGGCACCGGCTATTCGGGCTGGCAGTTCCAGTCCAATGCGGTCGGCATCCAGCAGGTAGTCGAGGAGGCTCTCGCTTGGCTGGAGGGCGCACCCGTGCGCGTGTTCGGCTCGTCGCGGACTGACGCCGGCGTGCATGCCAGGGGTTTTGTCGCGCACTTCCGCCTGACCAAGCCGATTCCCCCGAAGAACCTGGTCCGTGCGATGAACGCGCGGCTGCCGGACGCGATACGGGTGATGCGCGCGTCGTATGCGAGGGACAGCTTTGACGCCCGGCTGTCGGCGAAGGGGAAGGAGTATCGGTACCAGCTTTACCAGGCGGACATCTTGCCGCCGCATCTTGCCCCGTACTGGACGTTCTGCCACCGTCCGCTTGACCTGGAGGCCATGCGGAAGGCGGCGGCGCATTTCGTCGGGCGTCATGACTTCGTGGCGTTCGCGGCGAACCCGAACCGCGAGCTGGAGTCGACGGTGAGGAGGATTTTCTCGTTTGAGATCCGGCGGACTGGGCCCAGGTATGTCTTCGTGGTCCGCGGCGACGGTTTCCTCTACAAGCAGGTGCGCTCCATGGTCGGTTTCCTCATTGCCGTCGGCAAGGGACGCGAGGCGCCGTCAGCCGTCCGTTCGCTCCTGCGCGGGAAGACGCCGCGCACGGCGCGGGTTGAGACGGCGCCCGCGCGCGGACTCTTCCTCTGGAAGGTGTTTTACTGAGCCAGCCGGGTTGCATCCGCACGGCGGATTTAGTATAATTCCCGTCACCATGAGGCAGATGCTAACAGTCCTTTTAGTTCTCGCGGCCGTGTCGTCGGCGCGCGTCTCCTCCGCCGAGGAGGAGGCGTCCGCCGACCTGCCGAAGGAGAACCCCGAGCTAGAGACCGAGATGAGATACATCGAGGCGCTTGTCAACAACGCGTATCCCGACATTGCGGCGCCGGTCATCGAGGAGACGAAGAAGAAGTGGCCGGAATCCGAGGCGCGGCTGTTCGCGCTTGAGATCCGCAGCATGCTGGCGCTCGGCAAGTTCGAGGAGGCCGAGAAGAAGATCGCCTCGCTTCCCGACAGGAAGTCGACGAAGTACTGGGCGGCGCGCCTTGAGGTGGCGAACAACTACTTCGCCCGCGGGCAGAAGGCGGAGTGCATGAAGATTTACAGCGAGTTCTTCAATGCGTTCCCGAAGCCGCCGGCCGACATCCGCCAGTTCTACATGGCGGCGTGCTACACATACGGCTGGCTGCTTGCGCAGGACAAGCAGTACGAGAAGGCGATTCCCCGCTACGCGGCGCTTCTTTCGCAGCTCAAGGAAGGCGAAAACGAATGGTGCTCCCTCGCGTGCGAGACCGTGAACCTCTACTTGAAGGTCGCCGAGAGCCTTGATCCCGCCAAGGCCGGCAAGCAGCGTGCGGAGAAGCTTGCTGCGGCCGAGAAGATAGTGGACAAGCTTCTCTGGCTCAACGAGAAGCAGCCGCTTTACTTCGGGCGCGGCGTCTCCATGAAGGCCCACATCGCGCATATGAGGGGCAACGTCGCGAGGGCGTCCGAGATCATCGACGAGTACAAGCCTCAGCTGCAGGAGATTCACGACCAGATCGTGGCGGCCGTGGAGTCCGACCCGGCGAACGCCGGCCTCCTGAGGGAGTCCCCGCTTCCCGAGTGCATGTACTTGCAGGCCAAGATGCAGTGGGACGAGGCGCAGGCTGAGGCGAAGAAGGCGAAGCGCGACGACGACAAGATAAAGGATCTCATGTTCGGGCCCAAGGGCAAGAACGGCAAGCGCATTGGCTCGAAGGGCGCCTACAACATGGCGGTCAGCGTGTTCCTCAACTACGAGACGAACGCATGGGCGCCTGCCGCCGGCGACCTTTCGGAGGAGATAAAGGCGTTCGCGGAGAAGCAGTATAACGCGAAGATCAAGACGAAGGTGACGCCCGAGCAGATCGCGAAGGTACGTGCCGCGCAGTTCAAGGATGCGAACGAGAAGTTCGCGGCGAGCGACTACGCCGGTGCAGTCGAGGCGTATCTGGCGGTGCTCGCAAGGTATCCCGAGGTTCAGGAGTCCATATCCGCTATCGAGAGGGTCGCGTCTGCGCTCGTAGATCTCTCGATAGAGGCGAAGAACGCCAAGATCGAGGCGAAGTCGGCGGATTGCCGGCTTGATGCGGACGCGGTCGAGGGCTACCTCGCCGAGCGCTTTGCGGGCTCGAAGCAGAAGCTGATGATGACTTCGGCCGGCGACGCGGTGGTCAGGCTCGCGAAGAAGGAGATAGACTACAAGAACGAGGCGGCGGGGGACAGGCTGTACATGATGTTCCTCGACAACTACCGCAGTCACAGCATGGCTCCGAACGTGGCCGCCGCCCGGGCGTCCGAGCTGCAGAAGGCCGAGAGGTACGAAGACGCCGCGAGATACTGGGGCGTCATTGCGACCGTCTACACGAACTCGCCATCTTACGCTGCGGCTCTTCTGCAGCTGAGCGTTTGCAGCGGCAAGCTCGGCGACAAGGCTGGCGAGATCGAGTACATGACGAAGTACCTTGACGCAGAGACGGTTCCGGTGAGAAGGCTTCAGGCGCAGTTCAAGCTGGCGCAGATGTACCAGCGCGACGGGCTCGACATCCTTGCCTCCGCCTCGACGAACGAGGCTCCGGAGGCGGTGGAGGCCGCCGAGCGGCAGGGGACGGCTCAGATCGTCCGTGCCGTCAAGACGTTCTCCAGCTTCACGGCGGCGGCGGATGCCGCGCTCAAGGACCCGACGACAAGCAAGGAGGACGCCGGGAAGTACCGCGAGCTGCGCGAGGCGGCGCTCTTCATGGTCGGCGAGTGCTGGAGCCGCATGAGCCGTCCCGAGAAGAACCTGCCGGCGTACCGCAAGCGCGCGGCCGACAGCTACGAGGCGTATCTTAAGGAATATCCCGAGGGGCAGTACGCCAAGAGCGCCTACGTGAAGCTCGGCACGATCTACACGGCGCTCGACGACATGGCGAAGTCGAAAGACGCGCTTGACCGCCTGTCAAAGACTTTCCCCGATTCCGACGAGGCGAAGAACGCGAAGCCGCGCCTTGCGAAGAGCCTCATCGAGATGGGGCTTAAGAAGGAGGGCGCCGACATCTACGCCGAGATGCTGAGCACGGACGGCGCCTACAAGCCGGTCCAGTTCCTGAGCGCCGGCGAGGCGCTCATCGAGGCGAAGAACTGGGACCTGGCGAACCAGGCGTTCGAGAAGACGATCCGCATGGCCGGCACGAACACGCCTGTAACGGTGGCGCGCGCCCGGCTGGGCCAGGCGAAGTGCGCATGGCGGCAGGGCCTGCTCGCGGAAGCCCGCGAGTCGCTGGACCGGTTCCTGAACGATCCGAAGATGTCAAAGATGGCCATTGCGGCTGACGCGAACTTCATGCTCGTCGAGGTCGCCTCGGAGCAAGGCCGTACGGAGAAGGACGCCACGATGCGCGGCAAGTACTTCGGCGCGGCGATCGGCGCGCTGAAGAAGGTCCGCCAGTACTGGGCCAAGAAGCCGCTCTGGGAGCAGAACCAGCTTGACTTGCTTTCCGGCGACGTGCTGGTGAGGCGCATGAAGGCCGAGGAGGCGATGGGGCTGAAGGAGGAGGCGAAGGAGACCTGCGGCCGTGCGGCTTCGACGTTCCAGGTGTTCCTGCAGGCGCACGGCGCCGACGCGGAGCATCCGATCGACAAGATGGATCCGGGCGACGTCGCCAACCTGGAGCGCGCGTATTCTACGATGATCCCGCTCTTCTCCCAGCTCGGTGCCGAACAGGCCGACCGCGTGATGAAGTACGGGAAGGAGTACCTCGACCTGTTCCCGAACGGCAAGTCCAGGACCGAGATCGAGAACTGCATGAACAAGGCGAAGGCCGACCTGCCGGCGACCTCCGCGAACTGACGGCCCGAAACGAGTTTCAAGGAGTAACGAAAGATGAAGAAGACGATTATCCTGACGTTCGCAGCGCTGGCCGCTGCTGAGACGTTCGCCATTCAAGGCTCGATCTCGACAGAGGCCGAGACTTTCGCCGGCGACATCAAGTGGCACGCCCGCGACAAGAAGTACGTGGTCGAGAAGGGCAAGGTCACGAAGGAGTTCAAGCTTGCGGACGTGACGGGGCTTGACATTCCCGAGCCGGCGGGATTCAAGAAGGCCGCGCAGATGGTTGACGAAGGCCAGGGAGCCGCGGCAATCGCGCCGCTGACGAAGATCGTCTCCGACTACAGGATGCTGAAGTGGGACAAGCCGGCGGGACGCTACCTCGCGCTCGCCTACCTTGCCGCCGGCAACGCGCAGAAGGCTTATGACGCATGCCAGCCGATCATCGCCGAGGACAAGTCGGCGGCATATTCCGGGGATCTTGCCGCCGCCTACTGGCAGGCCCTGCTGAAGCTCGGCAAGCGCGAGCAGCTGGAGGGCCTTCTGAAGAAGGCGGCGTCGTCCTCCGACCGCGCGGCATCGGCCGCGGCGCTCGTCATGCGCGGCGACATAATCGTCGCCGCGTCGAACGACAAGCCCGACGAGCTGCGCCGCGCGCTGCGCGACGGCTACCTCAGGGTCGTCCTGATGTATCAGGACGCGGCCTGCGCCCGCGAGCGCAGCGAGGCGTGCCTCAAGGCCGCCCAGTGCTTCGACAAGCTCGGCCAGTCGTCTCGGGCGGAGCAGCTGAAGGCGTCGGCGAAGGCGATCTGAAATGAATTTGACCGATTGCCGGGGAAGGCAGTCGAAGACACAAGGAAACCTGCAGAAGATTCAACCAAAAATCTAACCAAAAGGAAAACAACCAAATGAACAAGATCAGGAAGTCACTTCTTGCGGCGTCGGTTCTCGTGGGAACCTGCGTCGCGCCGATGGCCGCGCTCCAGTCGCTGGGACAGGAGCTGACCGATGCCGAAGGCAACAAGGTCGAGGCCAACGCGGCCGTCACAAAGAAGTCCGGGGGAGGCTTCTACGACATCGTCTTCGGCTCCGGCATCGTGGGCATGATCCTCTGGTTCGCGCTCTTTGCCGACGGTGCGCTTGCGATCTACTTCTCCATCGACTCGGCGATTCTCATCAAGCCCGACAAGCTCATGCCCAAGAAGCTCCTTGACGGCGTGCAGGCCGCGATGGGCGAGGGCGACGTCGTAAAGGCGATGGAGGTCTGCCAGCAGAATCCCGCCGCGATGTCAAACATCGTCATGGCGGCGTTTCAGCACATCGAGGAAGGCTTCGAGGCGATACAGGAGGCCGTCACGGCGGCGTCCGACCTGGAGCAGGAGAAGATACAGCAGCGGCTTAACTGGATTTCCGTGTGCGGCAACCTCGGCCCGTCGCTCGGACTGCTCGGCACCGTGCAAGGCATGATCCTGACGTTCCAGGCTCTCGCTTCGGGCGGCGCAGGCGACGCGTCCGCGCTCGCCAGCTCAATCGGCCAGGCGCTCTGGACGACTGCCGGCGGCCTTATCGTGTCCATTCCCTCGATAACCATCTTCTATTCTCTCCGCAACAAGGCCAACCGCCTCATCCTCAAGATGACGGCGATGACCATGGAGATCCTGAACGGGCTGCGGAACGTCTCCGTCGAGCCCGGTGCGGAGGGCGAGGCCGCAGGGCTTCCCGCCTGAGGGGGCGAGCTCATGGCGCAGAAGACACAGCATAACCCCGCCCTCGACATGACGCCGATGATCGACGTCGTGTTCGAGCTCATCATCTTCTTCGTCGTGACGCTGGTGGAGGCCCAGCGCAAGGATGAGACGATCGAGCTTGAGGACGGCAAGCACGGCATCGTGCTGACGCCCGAGGAACTGCCGCCGACGCACATGATGATCGACATCGGCCTCAGGAAGGGCAAGCCCCGCATCTCCATGGGAGACCGCGAGATCACGCCTGAGGAGATCGGTCGCCGCGTGAAGGAGAAGATGAATCGCGTCGGCGAGTTCCCGGTGCTTATCCGGGCGGACTACGCCGTGCCGCACTACGCCGTCGCTCGGGTGATGAACGCCTGCACCGCCGCAGGGTTATGGAAGATATCCTTCGTGGCCGTCCAGGAGGACAAGACCTCGAAGCCGGGCCAACCGGGCCGCAAGCGCCTGGCGGCCCTGAAGAGAAGGGGGAACTGACATGGCGCGCAAGCCCCAGGAGAATCCCACCCTCGACATGACGCCGATGATCGACGTCGTGTTCGAGCTCATCATCTTCTTCGTCGTGACGATCAAGCAGGAGGACATCTTCTCCAAGCTCAACGCGAACCGGCCCGCGCCGGCTTCCGGGCAGAGCACGAACGAGTCCGACACGACGGTCACGATCGAGATCGGCCGCGGACCTGACGCGAACGGCCTGCTGGTTTACAACAAGCGCCCCGTGCGCCGTTCGGAGCTCGACCAGTACCTTCGCGACGTCGCCCGGACGTCGAAGAAGACGCCTATCATCATCAAGTGCGCCGAGGATTCACCGCACAAGGCCCTCGTCGACGCGCTTGACATCTGCTACCGCAATCAGCTCTTCAGCGTCAGCATATTCACGCTGTAGGGAACAAGGAGCCGAAGACAATGTCCGACGAGAGCAGTGAATGGGACGAGACGGCCGAAGAGGCGCCGCTGTCGGCCGAGGAGCTTTTCGAGATACACAAGGCCGAGATCGACGCGGCATTCGAGGAACGCGGCATCTTCCGCCGCCTTGCCGACATGTTCCGCGGCCTGGGGCGTCCGCGTTCGTCGCCTGAATACAAGCTGGCGGTGATTGAGCTCCAGCGGCTGATCGCGCCGCTCTGCGCGATCGTCCTGCCGACGCTCGGCGTGCTGATACTCATCGTCGTCACCGCCGTTACGGGGCAGAACGGCGAGACGATACAGGTTGACATCGCCCGCGCCCAGGAGGACGAGGCGGACCTGGAAGAGCAGCAGGACCCCGATGAGATCGAGGAGCAGACTCCGCCCGAGGAGGTCGTGGACGTTCAGGTGGACACGCCGAACATCTCCGAGGTTGACGTGTCAACCCCTACGCCGACTCCCAATGAGCCGGTCTCGGTGAAGCCTGCGACCCAGGATTCCGTGGCGCTCATCAAGTCGCCCATAACGATGAGGTCTATGACCGGTTCGCGTAACCCCGGCTCGATCGGTAAGTACACGGCCGGCGGCGGCCTATACGGAGACGCTCAGACCGAAGGCGCTGTGCTGAAGGCCCTCAGGTGGCTCAAGAAGACGCAGAACGCCAACGGGAGCTGGTCGCCGGCGCCCGTGTCGAACACGGGTCTTGCGATTCTCGCCTTTCTCGCGCACGGCGAGACGCCGGCATCCAAGGAGTTCGGTCCGACGGTGCAGAAGGCGATGCAGTTCCTGATCGACTCCCTGTCCAAGAAGAAAGACAAGACGGGTAAGGAAGTCGTTACATTCAAGGGAACGGACGGGAACGAGTACGCGACCCTTATCGCGACGTATGCGCTCTGCGAAGCGTACGGCATGACTCGCAACCCGAATACCAAGGTCGTGGCCGAGCAGACGCTCCAGCGCATCGTAGACAACCAAGGCCCCACAGGAGGCTGGGACTACGGCATCAACAAGGCCTCGACCCGTGACGACATGTCCTTTGCAGGCTGGGCGCTCCAGGCGCTGAAGGCCGGCAAGATGGCCGGAATGCACCCGAAGGGCTTGGATGAGTGCATCAAGAAGGCGATCAAGTGCCTTAAGACGCGCAACTTCCGCAACGGCGGCTTCAACTATACCGCAGGCGGCGGTCCGACGGGTCTGACGGCTACCGGCTGCCTTGCCATGCAGCTTCTCGGCTACATGAACGAGAAGGAGGTCAAGGATGCACTTGAGACCATGCGTCAGTGGAAGCCTTCGTTCACAGGCGAAAAAGGCAAGAAGCTCACCGAGGCCCTGCCTGCTGGGAACCCGCAGTACTACTGCTACTATGCGGCCCAGTGCAAGTACCAGGCCGGCATGTGCCAGGGCGCTACGCCTGCGAACATAAAGACCTGGCAGGACTGGAACATGGCCATGAAGGCGCTGTATCCGCGGACGATCGTAACGCTTCCCGATACTATCGCAGGTCCGGACGGCAAGCCGCGCAAGATCGGCTACTGGAAGTGGGTTGCCGACGAGACGTGCAAAGGCGGCGGCGATACGATGACTACGTGCCTGTGCGCTCTCCAGCTCATGGTCTACTACCGCTATCTGCCTACCATGCAGACGAAGGCCGCCAAGGCCATCACAGAGCAGGAAGAGTCGGAAGAGTCCAAGAAGACCGCCGAGGTCGATGTCGAAGTCGACATCTGAGTGAGAGTTCCCACGGTCTGCCGACTCTCTGAGCGCGATGCCGCACCGATGGCGAGCGAAAGCAGGCGGAAGGCGGCAGACGGTTGCATCGCACGGGCGAATCCTTGCGACCATCGCTGCAAGCTGCATCGCGCAGACAGCTTTTCCAGACGCGTCGGTGGAGTTTGACGCCGGCATACATTCCCGCATCCGCGAGACATGCGTAAGGAACGCTCCCGGTCTTCCGAACGGCGGCGACGCCGTGCCGGTCAACAAGGTGCGCAAGGCGAACACGCAAGGAATCCGTGTGGATTCCTATCCGTGGGTTAACGCGAAGTGGCGTGAATATACGGCGGTCCTCGGCCTCGGACATTCGTTCATCCAATACTTGGAGGGCGTGACCTTGCCGTACAAGGAACGGGCCTATCGCCTGCCTGACATCCTCTACCTGAACAACCTTTATCTTGACGGGACGGGAGTCTGGGACGGCTTCATGGACTTTCGGATCGGACGACAGAACATGACCGAGAACCGGCATTCCGTGTTGGGGCTCGACAGGCTGATGCTTGACGGCACGCCGGGCGACAGTTCGATCTCCACGTATTCCGACATGGCCAGGTTCAGGCTCCATTTCGACGAACAGAGAAGCCTTGACCTCTTCGGCCTCTACGACTGCGCCCGCAACACGATGAGCATGGGGCTCAGTCGGGCCAGGCATCGTTCCTTGAACCGCCTCACGTCGTCAGATTCGCCGGATATGGACCAGTTCGGTGCCGGCGCAATCTTGAGCGACACCGTCGGCGGGGCGATGCCGTTCAAGGCCTATACGATACTGAAAGGCGACCGTTCCTACGAGCGGAAGGGCGAACGTCAGCCCGGCAAGCGAATCGCTACGCTTGGCGTGAACGTGAGGCCGCAGTTAACCGAGACGCTCTCGCTCGACCTTGAGGGTGCGCAGCAGGCCGGGTGGCGCACCAACGGACGCTTCGCCGGCGGCACTATGGCGTATATGGACGTCGTCTACCGCCGTGAGTGTCCGTGGAACTTCAAGGCGAGCCCGTACGGACATGCGGGCGTGTGGTTCATGAGCGGCGACCGGCACCGCCTTGACGCGGACGATTCCGATACGGCCTGGGATCCGTTGTGGCGGCGCGTTTCGGTCCCGAGCGAGATTTTCGCCAACGGATCTCATCCGGGCCTCAGGTACTGGACGAACATGCTTTGGCTGAACGGCCTGGTGGGACTTGATTTCGGGCGAATGCACCGCGTGGAAGCGTATTCCGGTCCGGTATTCGCGCCTGCGAAGGACGAACTCGGCGGCGGCGATTCGTCGTTCAAAGGGGTGCTTTCCCGCATCAACTACTTCTTTCCGATTCGCCTTGCGCCTCCCAACGCGCATGGCATGGACAGGTGCGAGGTGTTTGGAAGCGCATGCTTCGAGCTGTTCAATCCCGGCGATTACTACGCTTCCTCCAAGCCGGCGATCTACGTGCGCTGGCTCCTGAACTTCAGGTTCTGAATTTGGCAGGTGAAAGAGGGAGAGATGTATATGAGAATGAAGCAAATATCGATTATGATAGTTGGTGCTTTTGCGACATGCTCTATTGCTGGCGCTCCGAGAGTGTCGAAAAGTGTCGCAAATGGTTGGATTGAGGACTTCAAGGCCGCTAAGACGCAGGCGGCGATGGAAGGCAAGCTTATACTCATGGACTTTTCAGGCAGTGACTGGTGCGGCTGGTGCAGAAAGATGGACGAAGAGGTGTTTGCGGACAAGCGGTTTGTGAAAGAGGCGTCGAAGAAGTTTGTGCTCACTATGATTGACAGCCCTCGGGACAAGTCCATATTGTCGTCGCTTGCCGAAAAGCAGAATAACGGACTGAAGGAGACGTATGGCGTGCGGGGCTTTCCGACCGTGGTGATTGTCGATCCGGAAGGCAAGGAGGTCGCTCGCCATTCTGGATATCGCGCTGGCGGCCCATCCGCATACGTGGAATACCTCAACGAACTCACAAGTGACATCAAATGGCCGAAAGCTACCGGTGTTGCGAATGGAAGGAAGCGGACATCTGCGATAGCATATGCGTTTGATGAGAATTGTAATTCCTTTTTCTTCTCTTGGGGCGTGCCTATGGGAAGTCTTCTCCAAAAGGCCGCGAATACAGATCCAGACGCTGTTAAAAGGTTGACTGAGACCAAGATTTCCACCAACAAGAAAGCAATTGCAAAGATCGCGTCAGAGATGAACAAGATGCTTGCTGTGAGAGCGGCTTCGGACGCGAAACTTGCGTTGACGAGGTTTGAGAAGGCGGTTAGATCCTATCATGAGGGGTATGTTTCCGGCTATGGCAAGTGGCCGCTGAAAGAATGGGAGGTCGTTGGTGAAATGGAGAGTACGGTAAATGTGTCAATCGCCGCACTTGAAGACGTAATTTCCAAGGTTGTATCGGAGGCGGCAAGAGCAGTGTATGAAAAACGGCTTAATGAGTTCAAGGTGCGTCGTGAGAAACTGAAGAACCGTTACGAGGAAATGCGAAACAAAGCACTTGGCATGTGATCCTTGGCAATTGGTCTTAGGAATGGGAGTGCAGACAATCAGATGCAACGTTGCACACGGGATTGCGATGAAATAACGCTTTTGGTATAATTCGGCCAATGGCAGACACTGACGACACATCGCCGCTAAATCCCGGTGACCGGTTCGGCGATTACGCCGTCGAGAGGTTGCTGGGCAAGGGCAGCATGGGAGCGGTGTATCTCATGCGCTCGCCGGAAGGCGCATCGTTTGCCGTCAAGATCATGCACCGCGGCAAGATGTCGCACGACCTGCGCGTCAGGTTTGCTCGCGAGGCCGAGTTCGCGATGAACATCCGCCACAGGAACCTCGTCTCCGTGTACGACGTTGGCGAGGATCCCGACACTGGGCTTTGCTACATCATAATGGAGTACATTCCCGGCGGCACGCTGGCGGACAGGATCAGGGAGCGAGGCTCGATTCCCATCGGCGAGGCGGTGAAGATAACGATGCATGTCGCCGCCGCCCTTGACGTCGCGCACAAAGGAGGGCTCGTTCACCGTGACGTGAAGCCGGACAACATCATGTTCACGGCGGACGGGACGTCGAAGCTCGCCGACCTCGGGGTCGCGAAGTTCGGCGACGACCGCAGCACGATGGTCACGACGACGGGCATGATCATCGGCACGCCCGCCTACATGTCGCCGGAACAGCTCATCGACTCGCACAACATCGACACCCGCTCCGACATCTACTCCCTCGGTGTCGTCCTCTACGAGATGCTGTCCGGAAAGCGTCCGAACAGCGGCAGCACGTCCGTCGAGCTTCTCGCGAAGGCCATAAAGGGAGAGCCTTTGCCGGACATACGGACGATGCGCCCCGAAACTTCCGCCGCCGTGGCGCACGTGCTTTCGCTAATGTGCGCGC
This sequence comes from Kiritimatiellia bacterium, assembly GCA_017403825.1. Lineage (GTDB taxonomy): Bacteria > Verrucomicrobiota > Kiritimatiellia > RFP12 > UBA1067 > UBA1067. Next base: position 7,045 of record JAFRDO010000013.1, on the reverse strand, counting down.
CCAAGCCCGACGACCGTCCCGCTACGTCCGTCGATGCCGCGCGGCTGCTGCAGAAGGCTGCGGAGGGAAAGCTCGTCTTGCCCAGGAAGCCGCCGCGCATCGCCGATGTGGAGGCGCGAGAGGCTCGGCGGCGGTTCCTTGCGACGGCCGTTGTCGGCGGTGTGCTGTTCTTTGCCGCTGCCGTGGCGTTTAGCTGGCATGCCATTGCGAACAGACGGTCATCGCCCCCGGCGAGCATGGTTTTCACAAACGATGTGGAACGGATCAAGGTCGTCACAAATGTCATCGTGCGGGATGTAGTTCGCGAAAAGTCAAGCAGGCATACGCGGCCCATTCCACGGTCTGCGCCGCATGCGGCAGGAGTGTCGGTAGAATCAGGCGATGCGGCCAGCCGAACAAGCCCATTTGAGCGGCGTGATCGACATCACGGCTCGGAGCCCGCACCTGGATGGATCACCATCGCCCCGAGCGAGACATTCGACATACACATGACGCTGGAATCGTCCACTACGGGCGACGGGAACGTCAGTCGGGTCCTCTGTTCGTATTATCCGCAGACAAACAAATATCAAACCGTTCGTTGGTACGGCGGCGTCCCGAATGACGACCTCTTTGACAAGCTGCCCGAGACGGGAGACGTATACATGCGTGTCTTCGACAAGGGATGCCATCTGATTGACGTGGACATTGCCTGCGACTTCAACGTCTTGTGCAACAAGATCAAAGTCGACTTCTCAAAGATAGACGGCGCAGTTCCATACGACACGTCTACGTTCGAATACAAGACGTTTACGAGGGATTGGCGCACGGAAGACCCGAAGACCGTGCGAATATCGCTCACGCATCCGTGGATCGTCGCCCGGCGCGACGAGATTCTGCAGTCCGTCGGAAACGACCATGTGGACTATGCATACCGCGCATATTCCATTGTCTCTGACGGATTCGTGCGTTCAGGGCATGGCACGGACATATCCGAGACGATCAATCGGAAGAGTGGTGACGATGTGGCGCTTGTGTCCGTGTTCGTGAGTCTCCTGCGTTCCGCCGGAATCCCGGCAAGGACGCTTTTCGGGAAAATGCCGGACGGAAACGTCATTCTATGTCCGGAATTCTACGTCGAGGGAAGCGGATGGATTCCCGCTGACATCTTGAAGGATGTTGGTCATGGAAAAGAAGCGCGTCACTTCGGCGTCTATGACAACGCTTGCGTCATCCTCTCGTCTGACCTTGACGTAACAATCAAGGAGGCAAGAGGCGATCCATGCCATCTTGAACGACTCTGGTTTTGCTGGTGGTGGCTTTATTCCGGAGCTTGGACGCCATGCGACACGCGATTTTCATGGAGCGGAGCCGCCACGACGGAACAAGGCTACAGAAGCAGACTTGATAAAATGCGGAACGCCAAGACAATGCCGTCGGACGGAAACGGCGCGAAGCAATTCGTCCTGTTTCCGCGTCTCGACCGTTCGCCTGCCGCTTGGGCCTATTCATTCGACGAGGAGAAGGGATGGAAAGAACCGCATTTCGACGATTCGGGGTGGAAACGCGCACCGGGCGGGTTTGGGCGGAGGGAAAGAAACGTGCAGCTCTCCAGGGCGCGTCTAAACACGGAGTGGGACACGAAGGCCATTTTTCTCAGGAAACGCTTTACATGGAATGGCGGTGATGTCTCCCGTGCGGTTGTTGATGCCTATCACGACGACGACGTGACGATCTGGCTCAATGGGCGTCTCATGATGACTGCCAATGACTCGAATTCCGACTGTCAGCCGTTCGAAATCCCGGCAAGGCGTTTCAACAAGGCGTTGAGGAAAGGCGAAAACGTATTTTGCGCAGAGGTGCGCAACAACTGGAATTGCCAGTATTTCGACTGCGGACTCTTGGTCGAAAGCGGCGGCGTCCCGGCGCCCCACGCAGGGCCGGACTGCATGAAAAAGGTCAAAACGGATGTTGGAACATGGACAGTCATTGTCAAGGACGGTATCGCCCAGATAGGCAATGGAACCGATGTTGCATTGACACCCCGTCCCAAGGGGCGGCTCGTGATACCTTCCATGCTCGACGGCCTGCAAATTGGGAAACTGGCTTCCAACTGCTTTAGGGAATGCAATGACATCGAAAGCGTGGTTGTTCCGGAGGGTGTTCGGTCTGTGGGGCAGTCGGCGTTCTTCAACTGCAAAAGGCTTTCGGAGATGACCATTCCCGAATCGCTCGAACATTTAGGAATCGAGGCGCTTCACGACACTAGGCTTAGGCGAATAGCCCTCAAGAACGTGAGACTGCTCGAAGGAGGTGTGTTTAAGTTCTGTGAGAGCCTGAACAAGGTAAGCGTCAGCCCTGACAATCTGACGTTCGTGGTCAAGGACGGGGTCCTTTATGACAAAATACGCAGAGCCGTGGCGTTCTGCCCGAGGTCGAGAAAGGCGTATGCTTTCCCTGCAGGAATCGAAGACATCTACGATTCCGCGTTCCAGAGGTGCAAGATTAGGAACATCGTGATTCCCGAGACGGTGCAGTGCGTTGGATATTGCGCGTTTAACGAATGTCCGTTGCTTGAGACCGTAAGATTCAAGGGCAAAGATGCCATCCTGTGCAGTTGGGCGTTTGGGAACACGCCGTCGTTGAAGTCGGTCGCTCTGCCTTCGCGACTCAAGTCTCTTGACGACTGGGCGATCTTCAACCATGCCGGCCGTTTGGAATCGATCATCCTGCCGGACACGGTGGAGGATATCGGCGATGGCGTATTTGAGAACTGTCCAATGCTCAAAAGCATCTCGCTCGGCAAATCTCTCCGGCGCGTTGGCCACCACGCGTTTACCGGATGCAGCCAACTCCAGTCGGTCGAGTTTCCGGGCGCGCTCAGACAATTGGGCGCCGAGGTCTTCCAGAATTGCATTTCGCTGAAAACCGTGTCGTTCGCGGGGGACGCCCCTGAACTCAAGGATCAGGACGAGAAGAGGCTTGGCGAAGACATCTACAAAGGCGCGAATCCGTCGTTGGTGACCATCGTGCCAAAAGACGCCAAGGGCTGGGCGGGCGATTCCGGCAGGCTTCCCAAGGCCTGGCCCGTTGCCGCTGGTGAATCTGCACGGGCGATAAGGCATGCGTCCGGGAAGTCCAAGGGGAGGTTGAAATGACGGAAGGAGAGCGGTTTCGCGGGTATATCGTCGAGCGGCGCATAGGCAAGGGCAGCTATGGGGCGGTGTACAAGGTGCGGCACGAAGTCATGGACACGCCGTTTGCGCTGAAAGTGCTTGATCCGGCGGTTGCCGACGGCAACCCGGAGTACGTAAAGCGTTTCGTAAGAGAGGCGAAGCTGGCGTCGAGATTGCATCATCCGACTCTCGTCGCGGTGCACGACGCCGGATACGACGATGGGCACGGCCTCTACTACATTGTGATGGACTACGTGCAGGGCGGCACCCTCCGCGAGGCGATTGCGCTCGGCGGCGCGATGGACGACAAGGAGGCCGTGCGCATAATCGGGCAGGTCGCTAGTGCGCTCGACGCGGCCGGGGCCCTCGGCGTGGTCCACAGGGACGTCAAGCCGGAGAACATAATACTGACGTCCGACGGTGCCGTGAAGCTGATAGACCTCGGCGTGGCGAAGGTGAGCCGGGAGATCGATTCCGTCAAGACCATGGCGAATACGGTTTTCGGCACTCCGGGGTACATGTCTCCGGAGCAGGCGGCCGATTCAAGCACGGTGGACACGCGATCAGACGTCTACAGCCTCGGCGTAGTGTTCTACGAGATGTTGTGCGGGCGCAGTCCGTATGCGAGCAAGTCCACAGAGAGGATTGTGCTGGAGCTGCTTTCCGCCGACCCGATCCCAGACGTTCGCACCTTCAACTCCAAAGTTTCGGTAAAGCTTTCGGCGGTCCTCATGCTGATGTGCGCGAAGCGCGTTGAAGACCGCATGAAGTCGCCTGGAGAGCTGCTGGCGACGCTGCGACGTCTCGGCTACGATGTCCCCGAACCCGTTGCGCATGGCTGCAACCTGGCGGCGTCTGGCGACGATGAGCCATTCTCGTACAATGTTCCCCTGGCGGATTGCGGCGGTGACGCGATGACGTTCGACACCAAGGACGAGGAAATACAGGCGTTCGTCAAGGGCCTAAGGCGCAAGCGATTCCGCACAAAGGCGTTGTTGGCGCTCGCGGTGGCTGTAGCGGCGGCAACGATTGCCGCAATAGTGCTTTACGTGGCACTTTTTAGCCATAAAATTATGTTATAATACGAACGCACAAGCGGAAAATAGGAGCAGTTAAATGGAAGAGAAGAAGAGGATTTTGTCAATAGATGCGTTGCGCGGATTCGACATGATGTGGATTGCCGGCGTTGACAAGTTTCTGATTGGGGCAGGAGCGGCGCTGAACAACGATTTCGGTGCGGCGATGGCCGCTCAGATGCAGCATGTGGATTGGGAGGGGCTGCACATCATCGACCTCGTTTTCCCGACGTTCGTGTTCCTCGCGGGCGCAAGCTGGCCGTTCTCGTTGGCGAGCCAGCGGGCGAAAGGCTTTACAAACCGCCAGATATTCTGGCGTATCGTCAAGCGCTTTTTGATTCTCGTCGCGCTGGGCCTTCTTTACGACAACATCTTCAAGTTCGACTTTGCGAATTGCCTCTACAACTCTGTTCTCGGGCGCGTTGGCTTAGGCTGGGCGGTGGCGGCGGCGACGCTGCTCTTCTGCAAGCGGCTGCGTACGGTGATCTGGATATCGGTCGGGATTTTCGTTGCGTACTGGATTGTCGGGCTGGTGGTGCCGCTCATCGTGAACCCGCCGGGTGTCGACCCGTGGGCGCCGCGCGAGGTAGCCGTCACGCGGATTTTCGACAACTGGTTCATGGACGGGCTTGCCGCGCTGTTCGGTGGCGATTTCCAGGACGTGCGCAAGCAGGGGCTGTTCGCCGGGATAGGCTGCATCTCGTCTGCGTTTCTGGGAATGTATTGCGGCCTGATCTTGAAGCATGAGGGCTGGTCGCCGTCGAAGAAGTCCGGCCTGCTGGCGCTCTTCGCGCTGGCGCTCGGCGCGGGCGGCGGCCTTGCGATGCTCACCGGCTGCCCGTGCGTTAAGCCGAGCTGGAATCCCACGTACATTCTCGTGGCGGGTTCCATCGCCACGGCTTTTCTTGCGCTCTTCCATTGGCTCATCGACGTGAAGGGCCATGTGGCGTGGAGCTTCGTGTTCCGCGTGATTGGCATGAACTCCATCACCATCTACATGTTCCACCGCCTCTTCGACTTGAAGTACACGTCCCGCCGGTTCCTTCTCGGCTTTTCGAACATGGTGCCGTCGGCGTGGTCTGAGCCTGTTATAATCGCGGGCGCCGCAGTCATCGGCTGGCTTGCGATGTATTGGCTTTACAGGAAGAAGATATTCATCAGGGTGTGAGGTGATGTTGAGGCGCAGAGGAATGGGCTTGAACGGTGCAGGTGAAGCGAGCGGTTTGCGACGTGGCAATGGATAGACATGCGGGAAGGTTGATGTTTCTCGCCCTTGCGGGCGCATGCGCCGCATGCACGGCGGCGACGTTCGACGTGCGGGATTTTGGTGCGAAGGGTGACGGTGCGGCGAAGGACACGGCCGCCATCCAGCGGGCGCTTGATGCCTGCGCCAAGGCGGGCGGCCGTGTTGTCGTGCCGCCCGGGACCTACCTGATCGGCACTATTTTTCTTGGCGACGGCACGGAACTTCATCTGCAGGAAGGGGCGACCCTTCTCGGCAGCCCGGATCTTGCCGACTACAACGCGCCGGACGCCTATCCGCAGAACTTCTGCAGTCCGCGTGAGGGCTGGAGCGCGAAGCACCTGATCCTTGCTATAGAGCGGCGGAACGTGTCCATCACGGGGCGCGGCGCCATAGACGGAAACGGGCGCGCCTTTTTCGACAGCAAGCCGTTCCGCTATGGCAAGGTTTGCTGGCGCGACGGCTACTGTCCGGTGCGGGGTCCGCGCAAGGAGATGGGACGTCCGGGGCAGGAGATCGTGTTTGTGGAGTGCGCGGACGTGATCGTGCGTGACGTGACCTTCCGCGACATGAGCTGCTGGAGCTGTCTTTTCCATGGATGCGAAAACGTGACGGTGGGCGGCGTTACCGTGCGAAACGGTCTCCGCAACATGAACACCGACGGTTTCGATGTCGATTCCTGCCGGAACGTCAGGATCGGCGACTGCGACATCACGACCGGCGACGATGCGATCGCCATCCGCGGGGTGCCGTCGTATCTGAAGGACAAGACGAAGGTGTGCGAGAACATCCGCGTATCGAACATCGTCTGCCGCGTGTCGGCGGACGGCGTGCGCGTGGGGGTGGGGGACGGCACGATCCGCAATGTGCGCGTGTCGGACATGACGATAGAGCGTGCCGGGCGAGGGCTCCATGTGCAGTGCTGCTACGTCAAGACCAAAGGCAATATGGCGGTGAAGGGCGTGGATATCTCTGACGTCTCCTTCGAGCGCATCAAGATCAGAGATGTCGCCGAAGCCGTGCTCGTCGGCGCCGGCTACCCGGGCTCCCGGGCGAAACTCGAGAACATCCGCTTTGATCGCATCGACGCCGAATTCTTTGCGCCGTGCATTGTTGCGGGCAATGGCGACACGCGCGCCCGGGACGTCGTTTTCACCGGCTGTTCGTTCAGGGTCGTGCGCGCGCCCGGCGAGATTCCCGACGACAACGAGTCTGGTTTGCTCGCCTGCGGCCGCAACGGCGCCTTTCGCATCCAGCAGGCCGACAATGTCTCGTTTCGCGGTTGCACGCTCGCTTGGTCGGAAGACGTTTCACCGGAGCTGAACAGGGCTTTTGCGCTTCATGATGCGCAGCTGCCGTCGGTGGATGGACGCTCCTCCATGAACGATCGTCCGCCATCAGCGGCAAAGACGGAATGACATTTGAAAAAATTGGTCACCGGACAGAGTAAATGCAACTGTGGCAAGGTTAAATGCGCCGTAGTCTCAGGGGGTTGCATTTGAACTGCCAGGGTTGCGTTTAACCTGTGGCGGCAAGCGTCACCGCCTCCGGGGCGGGCGCTGCCGTTCGGT
>JAFRDO010000086.1 GCA_017403825.1 Kiritimatiellia bacterium | reverse complement strand
GATATCTAAACATGGAAAAATCCGACTTGCCCAGCAATGGTCCTTGCCCAACCGAATGGACGGGCTTGACAGAACCGATACCTTCGGCGAATTCAACAGTCAACTCAGCGGCACATGCCACATATGACGCCATTGACGCGAACGCGAACACCACGAACGCGACACGACGTTCTTTGAAAATACGACCCCTCATGACCTTGTCTTTCATTTCGGCGTGAATATCATACCATATCTCATGGACATGATTTCCACATCGGCCTCAAAAAGCCGTATGTACCGCTTGGGGGATTGTGGCGCGGACGCTACATGTCTGCGAGCGAGAGCAGGCCGGACTTGTGCCTGAGACTGCGCTTTTCGGGATTCTTGCTGAAGAACGCCTCTATCTTCGCCTGTAGCTTCGCGTCGCTGAAACGCTCTGGATCGCGCTTGATCGCATAGAACGCGATCTCACCGCCAAGCTCGTCTTCGCACACGAGGTCGATCTCCTCGGCGCCCTTGCGATCCCACCACGCCCCCATCTTGGCATATGACGTCGTCTCGGCGAACTTCCAGTGGAAGTATCGCTCGAGCGCGTAGCCGCTGAACACATCGAAATCCCGCAGTGCAATTTCGCGCAGCTGGTCGTACCGCTCAAGCTAGATGTAGCCCCTGTACCTGAACACAAAGCGGAACCAGAATCGGAAAAAGCAGTCGTCGATCTGGTAATGGCAGTTCTTGCCCGTCGGCTTGCCGAAGACGGGCTGCTTCTTCGACACCAGTTGATACTGCTCTTCAAGCTTGGTAAGATAGCCATTGACGTCCACCCCTGTCAGATTCTTCAGTTCCGCAGTCGTCGTCGCTCCAGAGGCTATGGCCGAGAGAATCGTGAAGTAGATGCCGTAGTCCGGACCGAACTCCTCGGCTAGGATGGCACGACCCTCTGGCAGATACGACGAACCCGGCGAGAAGATGGCGTTGACCATCTGCTTCCTGGTAAGTGCCTTGGCGCCTGTCATCATATTAACATAACGTGCCACGCCGCCCGTCACCGTCCACAGGGCAAGCAGGTCTTCCGGCGTATAGTTGGGCTTCAACTCGGACAGTATCTGCTTCAGCAGGGAGACCTTGAACGGCTTGAGCGTAAAACTCGCCGTGTTGCGTCCATACAGCGGTTCCCCGTCGTTGAAGAATATCTTGTTCATCAATCTGTTTATGCTTCCGCACACCACAAGGTTGATTTTCGATGATACATGATATTCATCCCAGACTGCGGCGACTTGGCTGAATACGGCATTGTTGATCCTGTCAAACTCCTAAAACTCGTCGAGGACAACGGTAAACCGGCTCGTCTGCGACGCCTTCATGATTATTCGAAACAACTCCAAAAATGTCTCGCATGTGCCGAGAATTCCAAGATTGAGAATCTGCTCCACTTCCACCTGAAGTTCCCGACAAAGCATCCTCTCGCTTTGCCGAGTAATTGGCAGATGAACATACGGAATCACTCCATCGTCAAGCGCGTTGCGTAAAAGCGCCGTCTTGCCGACACGCCGACGCCCTGTAATGACGACAAACTGCGCCTCTTCGGCGGAAACATCCCTCCACTTGCGAAGCATTTCCACTTCTTCTTCTCTTCCAACAAACTTCATCTTCTCCTCCTTTTGGAAACGACCGTTTTGAAAACGGCAGTTTTGAAAACGCGCATATTATCTCAAATCTTTGCTATCAAGTACCACCCTACCGTTTATCTGGCTACCTTCTTGAAAGCCGTATGTACCGCTTAGTCGATGAGTGCGCGATGTCCCTTCGCATAATATGATATAATTCAAGGCATGGAAAGCATGCAACAGACAATATTTGAGACGCTGCGGCAAGAGATTCTTGACGGAAAGTTCGCAGAACAAGAGAAATTTCCTAGCGAAGAGAGTCTTAGGCGACGCTTTAAGACTTCACGGAACACCCTGCGCCTCGCGCTTTCACGTTTGAAAGAAAGCGGTTTCATCGAAACACGAAACGGTGCAGGAACGTTCCTCAGCACAACGGCGCGAAACATGACAGGACGTCTCGGGTTGATAATCCCCAGCATTGCAGGTGGCGAGATATCCCCTCCAATCTGCGCGGCGATTTCAGAAGCCGCCCGTGAAAACTGCTACTCGCTCCTGTTCGGCTCTTCTTCTTCGCCAGATCCGAAAATCAGAGAAAGCCGCGCAATTGCGCTGGCGCATGAATACGTCGAGCAGCATGTAGCTGGCGTTTTTCTGGAGCCGATCGAGCGCACGAACGACCCAGAAAGCGTATCACGGGAAATAATCATGATTCTTTCAGCAAACCACATTCCCGTCGTGCTTCTCGACAGAGACATTGTGGAACCGCCAAATAGAAGCGAATTTGATGTAATCGGCCTCGACAACGTGCAGATAGGCTATCGTCTTGCCTGCCATATGCTCAAACAGGGCGCAAGACGTATCTGCTTCTGCGCGTTGCCGTGCTCGGCTCCGACAATCAAGATGCGCGTGCAGGGCGTAAAACTATCCGTCCTCGACGCCGGCCTTTCCTGGACATCCTCAAACGTGTGCATCGCCGATTGTGATGACATGAAGACATTACGCCGTCTGTTCGCTTCGCGGAACCCTCCGGACGCCATCATCTGCGGAAACGACATCACGGCAATCTCGCTGCTGAAACGTCTCTCTTCCTTGAAGATCAAAGTCCCGCGCGACTGCTTGGTCGCCGGAGTGGACGACGTGCGTCTTGCGGCACTTTCCAATCCTCCGCTTACCACGATTCGCCAGCCCTGCCGCGAAATAGGCCGCGCCGCAGTGACAGCCCTAATCGAGCGGATCCGCACTCCCTCTATTCCACCGCGCCAAATTCTTCTTGACGCCCCGCTCGTCATACGCAAATCAACGACCTCTGCAAAGCGGTCCAAGCTTGAGTCTTCGGGAAGGAGTACCTCCTATCTGCTTTTCGCGTAGTCTTTGACACGGACGCACACTGCGGCGGCGAACACCTCGCGAGCTCACAACAGCGGATCTTTGGGGACCCCGTGAGAACCTTGCAAACTGAGCCTTTGCGCGCTTCGACGGGGCGTGAGGCGCATGGAAAAGGGTCGAAGCTTGCAATGAGGGAGAGACGAAATGCAGGCGACAGATGAAGTGAAAGCGTATTGCCTGTTTGTCGGCGAGGT
>JAFRDO010000085.1 GCA_017403825.1 Kiritimatiellia bacterium | reverse complement strand
GGGGACGGCCTTCGGCGACTGGCGCGTGACGGCGTTTATCGGGCGCGGCGGAAACGGAGAGGTCTATTGCGCGGAACACGTCACGCTCGGCACGCCAGCCGCCGTGAAGGTGCTTGTGCGCGATGAGGAGCGCGCCAGGGTTCGGTTTGCCCGAGAGGCGAAGATGCTCTCGGAATTGAAGTCCACTTCATTTCCGAAGTTCTTCGCAGATGGCGAAGCAAACGGCTGGCCGTACATTGCCATGGAGCTGCTGGAGCCTGACGACCTGCCTACTGGCGACAAAGCCGTTGCGAAGTTCGTGCTGAAAGTCTGCGACGCAGTTGCGGAACTCCATGCTCGGGGACTTGTCCACCGCGACATCAAGCCTGGCAACATACTCTGGCGGTCGTCCACAGAACCTGTATTGGCCGATTTGGGGCTTGTCAAGGCGGCTGATGACGTGGCGAATGCTACTCTCAATTCCCAACTCTTAACTCTCAACTCCCAACTCTCAACTTCCCATGGCGTCGGCACTCCCGGCTATGGCGCCCCCGAGCAGATGGAGCGCGGCGAAGTGTCGTTTGCAGCTGACGTCCATGCGCTTGGCGTTCTTGCCGATCATTGCTTCGCTGGCAAGCCGCCGCGCACCTGGGCGCGGATCATCGAACGCGCCACGTCGTCCATTCCCACCCGTCGTTACCCATCCGTCGCCGCGTTCGCCCGGGCTATACGATGGCGCAATCTGTTTTTGAAAATGGCCTTGGCCGTTGCCTGCATCAGTTTCATTGCCGTGATCGGCTTTGTGTTGAGACGCTTGCTCGTTCCATTTGCCCAGCCCCCATACGTGACACATCAGGCGAAGGAAGAGTCGCAGCCGGAACCGGCGGCACCAATCCTTTTCGCCTCGGCGATGCTGAACGGGGCAGAAACGAAGGATGTGCGGTGGTTTCTTGACGACAAGCAGATAGAGATGCCATATCGATTAGATGAAGCAGACGAGCGTGGGAAAATCCGTTCGTACAAATGGCTCCGTGCCGTGGCGTGGAGGAACGGCAAGATGTATTCTGCGAAAGAAGGAGGAGGGCTCCATGGCTGGAAGGGTGAGCGGCGATTTTCGCTGACGCTGCGCGAGGACCCTGCCGCCGGCACGGCCTTGAGGATATTGTCGCCTGGAGGGGTGCCATTTGATTTCGTGTGGTGTCCGCCGGGGAAAGACGATCCAGGTGCCGTTGGATATGGCTATTGGCTGTCTGTGCACGGGCTGACGGGACGTCAGTTGGGGGCAATTGTCCAAGAGGGCTTGCTCTATACGCCATTTGCCGCGACAAAGCGATACGATTTCTCCTCCAATGAACCAGTACAGCTGGAGCATCCAGAGACCATGACCATTCCCGTGTTCTCGTTTCACGACGCAGGTGTGATCATGGGACCATTGTCGGCCATGCAGCTGGAAGATGCCGTGAGGAGGACTGGCGGGGCCGATGCCGGGATGCGTTTAGTGGCGACTAGCGGTTTTGAGAACGAGACGAACACCGTCCTGCATTGTGCGGCTCTCAGTCTGCTGCAATCGGGCAGTCCGGACGCCGTCCTTCAAGGTGAAAAGATGCTGCAGAGCTTCACGGATTCGGATGACGAGGAGTTTGCCGCCCTTGCACGGGAGATTTGCGTTGAGCGTGGTGTGCTGTCGCTTGAGTCGTGTGGAGCCAATCCGCTGCCGCGTTTCCGCCGGGCGGCGATACGGTGCGGGAACAAGCGGACTCTCGAACGGCTTGCCGCAACGGATCCAGACTCCGAGATCCGAACGGAGGCTTACGAAAAGCTGCAAAATCCTTCGCAGATGCTTTCGGCAAAATATCTTGCACGGATTACGGCGGATTTTTCAGGCGATATCGGCGAGCCAATCAAGATCATCGAGAAGATGACGGATCGTGCCGCGCTGGGATACATCGTCGAGAATGCGACCTTGGAGTACTTTCAGGACTTGGCGAAAGACCGCCTGGCTCGCATCAAAAAGTGAGAAGCCCCGCAATTTCGATTCCGTGTATTCTGTGTATTCCGTGGTTTAATTACCTCAGTGGTTTTGACCACGGAATGCACAGAAACGCACCCTTGTGCGGCACGGAATGGGCTGAGGGCAAGGACAAGCTCGCCTAAATTGCAAAATGCAGATTAGGCGAGTTGACCATTCGCCTGTGAATGAGGTATAATACGCCATGAAAACTCGCCTATTATGCAAAATGCAGAATAGCCGAGTGGAGGTGTTGCATGAAAGACAAGGAAATATTCTTCGGAAGACAGGATCTTATCGCCCAGCTGGATGAACTTTGGGCAAAGCGCGTGTCATCGCTTGTTACATGCCGCGGGCGCCGTCGAGTCGGCAAGTCCACTTTGATTGAAGAATTCGCACGTCGTTCTGGTGCATCGTTCATCAAGTTGGACGGATTGCGTCCCAAGGAGGGGTTGACGGATGAGGACGAACGAGCTTTTTTCGCCGCCAAGCTTGAAGCACAGGTAAAGGGCCGGGTCGCGATTCCAGCAAATTGGTATGAGGCCTTCGCCAGACTGGGGAAGTGCATTGACGACCGGCGCAGATCAGTAGTCCTTTTGGACGAAATATCCTGGATGGGCCATTATTCCATGTCGTTTCCCGAGGTGTTGAAAAGCGCGTGGGATGATGTGTTCAAAAGGCATCCTAAGTTGATTCTCGTGCTGTGCGGCAGCGTGTCACACTGGATTACGCGGAACATAATCGGAAACAGCGCATACGTTGGTCGTCGTTCCCTTGATATGGTTGTGCCGGAGTTGCCGCTGGCGGAATGCGTCAAGTTCTGGGGGGAGAAGGCTGCCAGGATCGATGTTCGCGAAATAATTGACGTTCTTTCCGTAACAGGCGGCATCCCCAGGTATCTCGAGGAGATAAATCCTTCGCTGTCGGCGGCGGAGAATATTCGACGGCTATGTTTTGCGCCTCAGAGCCTGCTGCGCATGGAGTTTGGCGATATGTTCAATGATGTTGTAACTGCCAAGAACAAGTTTGCCGCGAGGGTGCTGCGCACTTTTGTCGACGGTCCCAAGAGTGGGGCTCATGTCGCAAAGGTGCTCGGTGTGGATACGGGGGGGGATATATCCTCTGCATTGGCAATGCTTCGGGAGTCTGGCTTTCTGGATGAGGAATGTTCGCGCAACCCGGAGACCGGCGAATTGCTGCGAGAGCGTCGCTTTCGTCTAAGAGACAACTATACACGTTTCTATCTCAAGTTCATTGAGCCCTATAGGGAAGTGATAGACGCAGGCGCGTTTCTCTTTTCCTCCCTGTCCGAACTTGAAGGAATTGATGCGGTGATGGGTCTGGCATTTGAAAATCTGGTGGTGAACAACTACAGGATGCTTCTTCCATACATGCACATGACCAACACATTGATAACAGCTGCCGGCCCCTATCGCCGCAATGCGACGAAGAGTGCGCGGAGTAGGCCTGGTGTGCAGGTGGATCTTATGTTGCAGACAAGACGTTCGCTCTGGTTTGTGGAAGTGAAGCGCAAAAGGGAGATAGCTCGCGAGATTGAGACTGATGTTGAACGCAAAGTGAAAGCGGTGTCTCGTCCTGACGGCATGTCATACAAAACGGCACTCGTCTATGACGGTCATCTCTCTCCGCTTGTGGCGTCAGATGGCTATTTTGATGCGATTATTCCGTTCCGCCAACTCCTTGGCCTCCCGTAAAGTCAGGCGGGGACCTCGCGACAACCCAGCCCCCTTTCAAAATGCCAGTGCACGGAAACGCACCCTTGTGCGGCACGGAATGGGCTGAGGGTAGGGTCGCGAAATGCACCGTAGAAATCCCGCGTGAGATTCTGCCGCGCGGTGGCAGTATAAGTAGAGGACAGGACTGCCCTTTCCACGGAAGGAGAGGCAAGGTCGCGAGTTGTGCTGTTTTGAATTTTCTGGGTCACCGGACAGAGTAAATGCAACTGTGGCAAGGTTAAATGCGCCGTAGTCTCAGGGGGTTGCATTTGAACTGCCAGGGTTGCGTTTAACCTGTGGCGGCAAGCGTCACCGCCTCCGGGGCGGGCGCTGCCGTTCGGT
>JAFRDO010000084.1 GCA_017403825.1 Kiritimatiellia bacterium | reverse complement strand
CGCGCTGCATTTGAGCGGACGGAGGCGGATCGCGGCCGCGAGAATGACGCAGGGAACGATGTGCGAGACGGTGGCGGACCATCCGGCGCCGCTTATCCCGCTCGTCGGCACGCCGAAGCGTCCGTTGATGAATATCGGCGCTATCGCCATGTTGACTAGAAAGCCGAATACCGTCACGGCTCCGACGAAGCGCGTTCTGCCCTGTCCGGTGAAGTATCCTCCGAGCACCGCCGCAAGCATGGTGAAGTATCCGTTCACGAGAAGAATGTCGTAGTAGGCGGATTCCGCCGCAAGGACCTCCGGGGCGGAGTTGAACGCGCCCAGGATGGCGTGTCCTGCCGGAGCCGCCAGTACAAAGTATGGAATTGACAGCGCGGCCAGGACGAGGGCGGAGCGGAACACGGCGAGCGCGCCGGGGGTGTCGCCGGATCCGTGCCTGTCCGCGAACACTGTTCCGGAGTAGCCGAGAGTCGAAATTGCAAGGGACGAGACTGCGACCGCGAGCATCGAGCCCGGAAGGGAGGCGTGAAGGGCGGTTGTGGACGATCGGGAGAGGAACAGGCTGGTGACGAACGTATTTGCGGCAAAGGCCAGCTGCGCGAATGTGAGCGGTAGCGCGAGCCGCTGGAGGGACAGCATCGTGTTCATGCCGACGTCTCCATGTTCGCGTCGCGCCATTCACGCATGGTCATTCCGAAACGCTTCTTGAAGAGCCGCTTGAGATAGGCTTCGGAATCCCATCCGCACATGTTTGCTATCGGCGCGATTCCCTGTTTGGGATTTCTGAGAAGCTTCAGCACGTGCTCGAGGCGGACGTTCGCGATCTCCTCCGTGATGCGATGTCCTACGGCGTTCTTGAAGCGTGTTTCCGCGAGCCGCTCGGTGACGTCCATCGCCTTGACGACGCCCGAGGCCTTCAGTCCCGAGCACGCCTCGCGTCTTATGAGGTCGAGAGCGTCGGCGATTCGCTTGCCGACGAAGGCGAGCCGGCGCGTGGACAGGCGGGAGGTAACGCCGAGCGGCGTGTATTCGATGCGCTCCGGCGCACTGCCGCCGCGGATGCGCTTTGCGAGCAGCTTCACGGCGAGCCGGCCTGCGCCGCGGAAGTCGGGATGCACGCTCGAAAGCGACGGGTGCAGGTTGTCGCAGACCGCAGGGTCGTCGTCCACCCCGACCACGACGACATCTCCGGGAACGGAGAGCGCCATGTCGCGGCATACGCCGAGTATCACGGCGGCGATGTCGTCGTTCGCCGCGAATATTCCGCAAGGCTTCGGAAGTGACTCCATGAACGGCTTGAGGCGTGTCATGAAGTCGTTTTTGTTCCCGAACGTCCACGGATCCTCAAGCGTGTGGCAGACGTGTCCGGTTGCGGCGAGTATCGCCTTGAACCGGTCTTCGCGCCTGCGGCTCCAGCGGACGCGGCGGCTCCATCCTACGAAGGCGAAGTTCTCGCAGTCCGTGCGCGAAAGCTCGCGGTGGGCGAGTTCGGCGATGGCGGAGTCGTCGTTCTCCACGGCGAAGATGCTTTCGTCATCGTGCGTTCTGTCGTTCGGGTCGATGTGCACGATGGGGAGGCGTGAGAACGACCGGCGCGGCGGCAGCAGGTTGGAAGACCCCTCCAGGATGCAACCTATCGGCTTCCAGTAGTTCAGAACGGCCTTGATGGGATACTTGAGCCGCTGTACTTCGATCTCCTCCACATGCCATCCAAACCCGGTCGCGACCTCGCGGGCCCCTGCAAGTTCCGGTATGCGGGAACCGGAGTGCAGGTCGGTTATGAAGAGAACGGTGCCCATCTGCTGGGAATTGTACCATTATCTGTGGCGGAAAGGCAAGCGCAAAGTGCGGTTTTAGTTTGTTTTTTGGTGCGGTTTAGGTTATAGGAGGAGGATGGTATTTTGATATACTACAAGCATCAACAAGGAGAAAAGCCATGATTGCCACCAAAAAAGCCCTGCCCCTCCTCGCTCTCACACTCGCCGCCGTCGGCGCATACGCAACCGACTACTACGTCGCCACCACCGGCAACGACAGCAATGACGGCTCGTCCGAATCGCCATTCGCTACGATCGACAAGGCGGTCTCCACCGCAGTCGCAGGCGACAACATATATGTCGAGGCCGGCGAATACGCGACGACGACGGCAAACGGCCCTGACCTAAAGGCGAATCTTGTTGGAACAGGCGCTACGCGCGCAGACGTCGTCATCAGGGCGGGAAACCTTAGTGACTCCAACTACAGGACGCTCAAGATGGAATCAGGCTCCCTTGCGACGAACATTACGTTTATCGGCAATACTGCTTCCAAGGTCGCTACAGGCGGCACGATATACATGGTCGGCGGCACGCTCGTCGACTGCGTCGTTCGCGACGGCACGGCTAAGAACGGCTCTGCCCATCTTGAGGGAGGCAACCTGTACTTGAAAGAGGCGGACGCGCTGGTCATAAATTGCGAGATATACGGCGGACATGCCACCAAGCGCGGCGCCAATGTTTACATCGACAACGGAACCGTCCGCGACTGCATCATCCGTGACGGCGTAAGCGACAACATCGGCGGAAACGTCTATATCTACAAGGGAACTTTGTCAGGGTGCACGATTTCCGGCGGAACATCCACCAATAACGGCGGCAACCTCTTTGTTCATGAAGGGACGTCTCCGTCTCCTCTGGTGTCCAGATGCACGATAACAGGCGGCCGCGCCGGTGGCGATGGCGGAAACGTGAAAATGCAGGGGGGCTCCGGCGTGATGGAGGACTGCATAATCTCCAATGGAACGAACACGGCGGCGAGCGGGGAGAAGAAGGGGGCGAATGTCCATATGGACAATGCGCAGAAGATGTCGCGCTGCCATCTTTATGGAGGTGTAAACGCCGCGTATGAGGGTGGCAGCCTTTACATCGGCAGTTCTTCCGCAGTCGTCGAGGACTGTCTGATCGATGGCAGCGAATGCGGCGGCGTTCTCCTGAACGGATCCTGCTATCTCTACAGCTGCACCATCGTCAACAACGACAAGTACGGTGTGTGGGCATGGAACAACAGCCAGCACGTGTTCAACAGTGTCATCTACGGCAATACCAACAGCGGGTCGAACAACGACTGGAAGGGGAACGAGCAGACCGGGGCTTCGGCCGAGTTCCTGAACAATGCGCTCACCGAGAGCGGCAGCCGGTTCTCGCCAAGTTCCTTCCCGACAGTGGTTCTTCTCGCCGACGACAGCGCTTTTGCCGACTATGCAAACGGCGACTACCATCCTGCTGCCGGATTGTCGCTGATCGACGCGGGAGGCGACGATCCCCGCAGCATTGCGGCGTCGGCGACCGACCTGGACGGCAACCCGCGCCTGAGCGGGAAGATTGACATAGGCTGCTACGAGTTCCAGAAGGCCGACCTGGTCGTGCACATAGACAACATTGACAACTTGAACTATGTTCCGGTCTATGCCCCGTCCGTGGTGACTTTCGAGCATTCTGCGGAGAATTCGGCTTCGCCGGACGACCTTGTGTTTACATACGATTTTGGCGACGGCACGGAGGAAATCACCAGAGCCGGAAGCATCTCCCATACCTATATGACTCCTGGCATCTACAACGTGACCATCGTGGCCACCAACGATTGCGAAGAGGAATCCGCAACGATGACATACAACGGATACGTCCGCGTCGCCTCGTCCTCCATCTGCGTAACGCCTGGCAATGGCGCCGGGACGTTCCCGTACGACACGGCTGAAACAGGCTACGGCAGCCTGGCTGCCGCGATAGAGGCTGCGCAAGACGGCTACACCATTCTTCTCGGGCCTGGTGTCCACGAGACGAGCGATCAGATAGCCTTTACCAAGGCGATAGCCATTCGCGGCACCGGTGCTGCGCCGGAAGCGACGATTGTCCGCAATACGTCCCTGACCGCTGACTCATGGCACCACCGCACGATGGAGGTGAACAACGCCGCGGGGAGGGTCGAGAACATAACGATAGAGGGCGGTCGGGTGTCCGGATATTCCGGAGACCAGTTCGGAGGCAACCTGAACCTCCGTGCCGGAGTCGTCTCGAATTGCGTCATCCGAGGCGGGATAATCGCGCCTGACGGCAGAAACGGAGCAGGCGCAGGCGTGGCTGTCGGCGATGGAGCCGTGCTCACCCATTGCGTAATAACGAACAACGTCGTTCAGGGCACTTCGTCCAGCGGCAACTATGCCGGCGGCGCGGTATATGTCGCATACGGTGCGAAGAACGCACGCGTCTCGAACTGCCTCATAGCGTACAACCGCTATGTCACAAGCGGAGATGCCAAGGCCGGTTCTGCCGGAATCCGTTTCGGAGGCAGCAACGACAATACCGCCATCGAAAACTGCACGATCGTGTCGAACGTCGTCGAGGGGTCGCTTTCCGACGATTCGGCAGGGCTTCACTGCACGACGTGGCACGGAAAACTGCGCAACAACATAATCGTCGGCAACTATGAAACGGACAAGGGCAGATGCACGTCCGTCAGGCTGGGCTTTGATTCCGGGAGCAACTTCATCTACCACAACAACATTACCGACGATGCGCAGATAGCCGATTCTGGAGACAAGAGCAAGGGCAATCTCCTCGTAGGTTCGCCTGCGTTGCTTTTCGTGAACTATGCAGCCGGAGATTTCTCTCTTCCTCCTGCCGGAGGGGCCTACAACAGGGGGACGGTGTCTGGCCTGGCCCTTTTGCCGGAAGTCGATCTTGCAGGAAATCCCAGATTGTCAGGCAGGACAATCGACATCGGCTGCTACGAGTGCCAGAGCAACCCGGGTTTCTCGATATTGTTCAAGTAGAATCTACAGTCGAACCATTGCGATGTCGGCATGTCTGGCATAGTCGCTTTGCTGCTTGTCTGCGCGCTTGCCGCGCCGGATGAACTGTCGCTTGACAGTGATCGCGTGGTCGCGGTCCAGAGCGGGCGGTTGACTTTCGAGCCTGGAGGTTCTGTCGTGCTGCGCAGCTCAAGCGCCGAATATTCGTCCGGCTTCCGCCTGCTTCCGCCTCAGGGACGAACGGTGTTCGATCTTTCGGGAGGGCGGTATCTTGCTGCGGATGTCGAGAGTCTCGCATCCCATCAGCAACGGCTCTGCCTTCAGATAAGGGGAGAGGCGGGAGATGCGTATGCGGGCATTGCCGTCGATCCCGGGGAGAAGGCTACGGTGAAGCTGCACCTGCCGCACGATTTCATATATTCGCACCCGCCCGGGGCGAAGGGCGTGAAGACACTGGACACCCACAGCATAACAAGTGTGGCCTTCCTCGTCGTGTGGCCGTACGAAGGGCAGTTTTCCGGTCTGATCCATTGTCGCGTATCCAACGTGCGGCTGACGGGATCCCCGGATTTCGCGCGACATGTGGCCGCGGCCAGGTATCTCCCTTTCGTCGACAGGTTCGGACAGTTCGCGCATGGTGAGTGGAAGTACAAGGTCCATTCGTACGATGAGCTGCGCGCCGACCTCGCCGAAGAGAGAAGCGCACTGAAAGGCGCGCCCAGCGAATGGGACGAATACGGCGGCTGGGCGAACGGCCCGCAGCTGGAGGCGACTGGACATTTCCGCACGGAGAAAGTGGACGGCAAGTGGTGGCTCGTTACCCCGTCAGGACATCTCTTCTACTCTCTCGGCATAAACGTCGTAAAGATCGAGAGCGACGCGGCGAACGGCAATGCGCATCCCGAATGGTACGAAAGCGCCGCGCGTTCGGCGATGAGCTTCACGACGTGGAACCTGCGAGAGAAGTTCGGGAAGTCCGGCTTCGACGACGACTACTACGACTTAGTCCTCAAGAGGCTCGACTCGTGGGGAATCAACACGATAGGCAACTGGTCCGACGGCGCGCTGACGAAACTCGGACGCAAGCCGTATGCTGTTGCTGCCGTGTCGAAGCCCGACTCTCTGCCGTATCTTGAGAGCGGATTCTACGACACGCTCGATGCGACATTCCCCGCGAAGATGCGAGAGGCCGTCTCCAACGCGCTCTCGACTGCGGGCTCTGCGCTTGCGAAGGCTGCGACGGACCCGATGTGCATCGGATTCTTCATCGACAACGAGCTGTCGTTTCCGACGGACAGCGCATACTACGAGCCGTACTTCAAGGCTTGCAAGGAGGCCATAGACGCCATTGCGCCGGGCAAGCTGTATCTGGGGTGCCGATTCAAGGGGCTTCGCAATCCGGATGCTCTGTGGAACGCCGCGGCCAAATGGTGCGACGTTGTTTCCGTCAACTCGTACGTGAACAGTGTCGCCGTGTTTACCGACGGCAATTACGCCGCGCCGAAGTTCGACCGCCCTGTTCTCCATTCAGAGTTCCACTTCGGCACGATGCACCGCGGCATGTTCTCTGCGGGACTGTGCCCCGTGGGCGACCAGTGCGAGCGCGCCAGAAACTACAGGCGTGTCGTGGAGGGCGCGCTCAGGCATCCGCTTTTCGTCGGGTCGCACTGGTTCCAGTACCGCGACCAGCCGCTTGTCGGGCGCGGCGACGGCGAAAACTACCAGATAGGATTCGTTGACGTGTGCGACAGACCGTACGGAAAGCTGACGGAGGCCTCGCGCGCGACAGGCGAAACAATGTATAATACAAGGTCGCAGGGGGATTGAGACAGATGATAACGACGGCCATGCTGGCGGTGATTGCCGCAATTGCGCATTGTGCAGGGGCGATTTCGCTCGACAGCTTCGCCGCCGTACGCAGGGCACAGGTCGAACGCGAAGCCCCGAATTGCGTCCGTGTGCGCTTCCCCAGCGCCGAATGGGGCACAGGGCTTGAATGGAAGCCGCAGGACGGTGCGGACTTTTCGCATGCAAAATGGCTGGCCGTCGATGTCGAGAATCTCTCGCGGACACGCCAGGCCCGCCTTACCATGCATGTCTCGGCAGGCGGTGCCGCAGGCGATTCCGGAGATCACGCCACCGCCATCTACAGGAAGAACCGCTCCGTCAACACCGGAATAGGGCTGAATCCGGGCGAGAAGGGCACGATGCGGCTGCTGCTGACGCATCCGCGCATATACGGCGCTCCAGAGAATGCCCGCGGACCGTATGTGATCGATACGGCGCACATCACATCGGTGGCGTTCATGATGCAGTGGCCGTTCGAGGACGAGGTCGAAGACCTTGCAGATCTGCGCATATCCAATCTCAGGCTCGAATGCGAGCCGGACGAGTCCCGTCGGGTGGATCCCGGGAAGTACATCCCGTTCGTGGACAGGTACGGACAGTTTGCGCACGAGGACTGGAGGTTCAAGATCCATGACGACGATGCCCTGGCCAAAGACCTGAAGATTGAGCTTAAGCTGCTGCATGAGCCGCCTGCGGCATGGGATGGGTTCGGAGGATGGAAAGACGGGCCTAGGCTTGCGCCCACGGGACATTTCCGCACGGCGAAGCATGACGGGAAGTGGTGGCTTGTCACGCCCGAGGGGCACTTGTTCTTTTCCGTCGGAATCGATGTCGTGCGCATCATGACGGACATAACGGACGGCAGCAGACATCCTGAGTGGTATCAAGGGGACGTCCCGCCGGACGGCAGGATGGCGTTCACAATCTGGAACCTCGAGAAGAAATTCGGGAAGAAGGACTTCTCGGGCGACTATTTCAACCTTGTCCTGAAGCGGTTCAATTCGTGGGGAATCAACACGATAGGCAACTGGAGCGCGCCGGAACTCTGCATGACGGGGAAGAAGCCTTATGTCGCCTGTGTTCTGGAACGGGCACGCGGCGTGAAAAGACATCCAAGGTTTCACATATACGACTTCGCCGCGCCAGATTTCGAGGAGAACATGAGAAAGGCGATACGCGAGAGGTTCGCATCCGACGAATCGCTGCGGCGCGCGGCGACGGACAGTATGTGCATAGGCTTTTTCGTGGACAACGAGCTGCAGTTCCAGAAGTGGATCCCCGAAGTCGGGGCAGAGACTGCGGCGCCGTATCTCGACCTTTATTTCCGCATCTGCCGCGATGAGATCGCCCGTGCCGCGCCGGGCAAGATGTATCTCGGCAGCCGTTTCGTCGGATTCCGCCAGGCCGGAATCCTGTGGCGAACCGCCGCGAGATACTGCGACGTCGTCACGGTGAACGCCTACGCCAATTCCGTGTTCAACCTTTCCGGGAAGATGTTCGATCCGGGGGCGGAGAAACCCATCCTCGTCGGCGAGTTCCATTTCGGGTGCTTCGACCGCGGCATGTTCAAGCCTGGACTTGCGCCGGTATGGAGCCAGGCCGAGCGTGCGCGAAGCTTCACCCGGTTCGTGGAAGGATGCCTGCAGCATCCGCTGATCGTCGGGTGCCACTGGTTCCAGTACCGTGACCAGCCGCTTCTCGGACGCGGCGACGGGGAGGCGTACGAAATAGGATTCGTGGATGTTGTGGACCGTCCGTATCCGGAGATGACTCGCGCGGCCCGCGCGCTTGGCGAGTCGCTGTACGAAAAGCGCAGGAAGGGCGTCTGGTAGGAGCGTTATGAGAATCGAGTTTCTTTTAGCAGCCGCGCTTTTTTCCGTCGCGTCGTCAGCGCAGGCGCGAAGGACGGTTTCGCTTTCCGGTCCTGGCTGGCTGTGCGACGGCGAGGAGGTCTGCGTTCCGCATACGTGGAATTCGCTGGATGGTGCGGACGGGTCGCCGGAGGGCGCTCCGCCGCCGGAGAGGGGGATGTCGATCTCCGCCGATTCATATCTCCGCAAGGCCGCAAGATATTCGCGCAGGCTTCCCGACCCGATGCCCGGGATGCGGCAGTTCGTCCGCTTCGAGGCTGTCTCCCGCAAGGCCGACGTCTATGTAAACGGAAGTTTCGCGGGAAGACATGTCGGCGCGTTCACGGCGTTTGCATTCGAGGTTACGGACTTGCTTCGTCCCGCGGACAACGTCATCGAGGTTGTCGCCGACAACCGCTGGGACGCCGATGTCGCGCCGCTTTCAGCGGACTACACGCTCTTCGGCGGAATCTACCGCGGCGTCGAGTGGATCGAGACACCGCAAGTGTGCATCGACCCGGTTACGGACGGCGCGTACGGCGTCGAGCTGGATGTCAACACGAACGGAACGGTCAAGGCGAAAATACGCATTCTCGGCGGCCCTGACGAGGAGCGCGAAATCACGATTGAGAATCCCGAGCTGTGGTCGCCTGAGAATCCGCGACTTTACGAAGAGACCTTCCGCATCGCGAGCGGCGATTCTGTTTCCGTGCGGTTCGGGTTCCGCACGGTGGAGTTCCGCGAAGACGGCTTCTACCTCAACGGAGTGAAGCGCAAGCTGCGCGGCGTCAACCGCCATCAGGACGCGGGGCTTTCGGGGTGGGCTGCGTCGCGCGAGGACGAAGACCGCGACTTTGCGCTTATAGCAGAAGTCGGCGCGGACGCCGTCCGTCTCGCGCACTATCCGCAGAGCCGCCATGTATATGACATCTGCGACGAAAAGGGGATTCTCGTCTGGAATGAGGTGCCGGCGATAAACTGGCTCACGGACTCGCCTGCGTTCAGGTCGAACCTCGTGCAGCAGGTCCGCGAGATGGTTGCGCAGAAGAGGAATCATCCGTGCGTTTTCGCCTGGAGTCTCTTCAACGAGATATACAACGACGTTCCGCCAGACAGGGCGCAGGAAGGGTGGATGGAGGGCATGCTTGCCGAAGTGCGCGACGTCATCAAGGCGCTCGACCCGAAGCGTCCGGTCGTAGCCGCTTCCGACAGGCAGCCGAAGAAGATGCTGAACGACATTCCCGATCAGCTTGCGTTCAACGCCTATCCCGGCTGGTACGGCGACTCGTCGATGAGCGACGACATATCCCGGTGGTTCAAGGCGTCGGGACGCGCGATGCTCGCCATCTCCGAATACGGCGCGGGCGGGAATCCGTTCGAGCACCTCGACCCGCTCCCCGCCGGACGACTTGATCCCGGTGGCCCGGTCCATCCCGAAGAGACGCAGGTAAAGCTTCTAGCGGCGGACTACATGACGATCTGCGGAGAGCCACGGCTCTGGGGTTCGTTCATCTGGGCGATGTTCGACTTCGCCGCGGACGCTCGGCGCGAGGGCGGCAAGAACGGAATCAACGACAAGGGACTGGTCACGCGCGACCGTGCAACGAAGAAGGACGTCTTCTATCTCTTCAAGGCGAACTGGTCGAAGGAGTCCGTGCTTCATGTATGCTCGCAGAGGATGTCGGAAACGACCAATGCGACCGCAACCGTTGTCGGCTTCTCCAGCTGCGGCGATGTGACGCTTCTCGTCAACGGCAGCGTTGCCGGTGTGAAGACTCCTGACGCGGTAAAGGTCGTTCGCTGGGAGGCCGTGCCTCTTGCCGAGGGGGAGAATGTCATCGAGCTCCGCGCAGGAGGTCGCTCTTCTGTGCGCAAGCTCAGGCGGGTCGCTGCAAAAAATGAATATGAAAGCACATAACAACCTTACGTCGGCGCTGAGTGCGCTTGTCATGGCGGCGATTGCACCTTGTGCGACGTGTGCCGCGGAGTCCGGGCCTGTTGTCCTTGAGACAGAGGCGTTCGAAGAGCTTGGCGGCTGGACGCTTGACTCGCAGTTCATGGAGACCATGGGCTCGCCCTATCTGCTGGCGCACGGAATCGGCAGGCCGGTCGATGATGCGAAGACGTCGTTTTCAGTCGCTGCGGACGGAGAGTACGAGGTCTGGGCCAGGACGATGAACTGGACCGCATGGTGGAGCGATGCGCCCGCTGGACGTTTCCAGGTCCTTGTCGACGGAAAGGCTCTCCAGAACGAAGGGGGCGCGAGCGGCGATGCAAAGTGGCACTGGGTGAAGCTTGGCGACGCTGCGCTTTCCGCGGGCGAACACACTGTCTCTCTCCACGACCTCACGGGATTCGACGGACGTTGCGACAGGATCGCGGTTGTCAAGGTCGGAACGTGGAGCGAGAAGGAGTGCGAGGAGACTGCGGCGGCGCACGGGGAGGCCAGGGTGATCGAGGCGGACATTGCCGTCATAGGCGGTGGCGTCGCGGGCATCTGCGCGGCTGTTACATCCGCCCGCGGCGGTCTCAGGACCGTTCTTGTCCAGGATCGTCCGGTCCTGGGCGGAAACAATTCAAGCGAAGTCCGCGTGCATCTCGGCGGGCGTCAGAATCTCGGTCCGTATCCGCGGCTCGGCGACGTTGTGGCCGAGATAGGCCCCGCCAGGGGTGGAAACGCGCAGAAGGCGTCCGTTTACGAGGACGGCCGCAAACTCGCCGTCGTGAAGGCCGAGAAGAACATCACGCTTCTTCTTAACACGAAGGCGATGGCTGTTTCGAAGAAGGGCGACGCGATCGAGTCGGTCCGCGCCGTAGATGTCCGCACCGGCGACGCCGTAGCGGTCAAGGCGTCGTATTTCGTCGACGCGACCGGCGACGGAACGATCGGATACCTGGCCGGTGCGGACTACCGCATGGGGCGCGAGTCGCGCGACGAGACGGGCGAGGCCAGCGCGCCCGCCAAGTCCGACATGATGACGATGGGCTCCAGCATCCAGTGGTACGCCGAGCGCAGGGGAGTTTCCGTGTTCGCCGCGGAGCCATGGATGATTGTTCTTTCCGACGAGAACGCGACTGCGGCCATGCGCGGCGACTGGGACTGGGAGACCGGCATCGGACGCGATCCGATAGTGGACGCCGAGCGCATACGCGACTACGGCATGCTTGTGGCATACTCGAACTGGGCGCACGTCAAGAACTCGCCGAAGACGAAGGCCAGGTTTGCGGACTGCGGGCTTGCGTGGGTGGCGTCAATCGCGGGTCGCCGCGAAAGCCGCAGACTGATTGGCGATGTCGTGTTCAGCGAGAACGACGTCGACAACGAGACGCCTTTCCCCGACGGAACGTGCCTCACGAGCTGGAGCGTTGACCTGCACTTCCCGAAGGATGCGAGCACGACCAGGTACGCGGGCGAGCCGTACCGCGCGGCGACAGTCCACAAGAAGGTGAAGTCATGTCCGATTCCCTACCGCTCGCTCTACTCCCGCAACGTGGGCAACCTCTTCATGGCGGGGCGCAACATCTCCGTCACGCATGCGGCGCTCGGCACGGTTCGCGTCATGCGCACGACCGGCATGATGGGGGAGGTCGTCGGCATGGCGGCGGCGATCTGCGTGAAGTATGGCTGCACGCCGCGCGAGGTCTATTCCGCGCATCTCGACGAGCTCAAGGCGTTGATGAAGAAGGGTGCCGGACTCGGAAGGCCGCAGCCGCCGCAGAATTACAACGAGGGGTTCACGCTCGGCGTCTCCGAAAAGGCCACAGACGGACTCTGAATCCCTTTGATTTTGGGACTACTCGGAATTTAGTGGAAGCGCGGCGGGGTGCCCGGCCGGCCGCGCGCGCCCTCAAAGCGCGAGCGCGGTATTAGGCCGGGTCGCCGCGTAGAGATTGCGCAGAACCCTGTTTCAACCCCATGTTCGAGTCTGTTTGGCCGTCTGAGATCTGTTTCGCGCAACAGTCGTCAATGCCGACTCGTCTGTCGGCTTGTGTCGGAAGGCGAATGCCCCTCTGAACCTACAGAGCCGACAGAGCCGAGCCGACGCGCACGAAGTCCGGGCGCATGTCGAGCTTGCCGCAGTAGAAGAGAATCACGATCCGGAAGTTGTCGAAGTTGCGGAAGCCCCTCGCCCCGGCCTTGAGCGCCTGGATCGTCGCATTGTATCCTTCCGTGACGGAGTTCGTGATCCTGCTGTCGAACCACGCAAGCAGGCCGTACAGACGCCTCTTCAGCGTCTTGGCGACCTTGATCATAGGCTTCAGCCCGGACTTGAGCACCTCCGCGAACCAGACCCTGAAATGCGCCTCTGCAAACTGCCTGTCGCGGCTCTTCCAAAAGTAGGAGAACGCCTCCTTGAGTCCGAACGCCCTGCCCGTGTCCAAGCCGCACCTTAGCAAGTCCTTCCGCCACGCAATGGCCTCGTCGCTCATGTGCTCCATTCCTTTGAGCCAGATGTACTTCGACTTGGCGAGCCTCTTGTCGTTGCGCTTCATCATCAAAAAGTAAAAGGGTCTGACACTTCCGTATATGTTTTACTTATATGAGAGGCTTTTGTCAAGAGGGGTCCGTCTAGGACGGACATCCTTGTTCCTCGACGCCATTTGAACCACACTTATATCCGCAATCTGGCCGACCTGCGACCGTTGCCCATTATGATCCGTCTTCGAGCTGCCATCTGTATAACGCGCTTATCCGAGTGGATTCGCCAGTGAAGCAACGCAGTCATCGGGACGGGGTTTTAGCTGTCTTGGAATCACGGGGCGCCTTGAGGCGCCATGCTCTTGACGAGCGTTCCTTTCCTTGGTTGGTATGTTCCTGGGCCTGTTCTGTCATCAGCGCGGCGGGGAGCCCGTCCGTCCGCGCGCGCCTACGAGGGGGGCGCGCGGTATCAGGACGGGTCGTCGCGCATCATGCATTGGCATTTTCATTCGCATTCTCCTCTGTGATTCCGTTGTAAGGTGTTCCGCTGCGCAGCATCGCCGCCATTGTAACAGCCAACTTCCTCGCGAGAGCCACCTTCGCCTTGCGCTTCGCGATTTTCCCGCGGTTGCCCCATACGCGAAGTCCGAACTGCTGCAGCTCGGTGTTCCGGCTGCGCCCCTGCATGATGAGATTCGCAGCGCTTACCAGAAGACGCCTCACGAATGCATTCCCCTCCTTCGTGATCTTCTTCGGCTCGTCCTTCGAACTCGACTGGTCTCGTCCCGCCGTCAGCCCGTAGTACGGCCCAACGTCGCGCGCGTGCCTGAAGCGTGAGACTTCTCCGGTGAATGCGACGAACGCCGCGGCGTTGACCGGGCCCACCCCCGGGATCGTCTCCAGGAGGTCGCATTCCTTTCTGAAGTGCGCGTTGCGGTAGTCGCAGATGGACCTGTCGTATTCCTTGAGGGTCGCGCAGAGCTTTTCCAGCAGCTCGATCTGGGGCCCGATCAGCATCTGCAGGTTCCCGGGGAGCGTGTCGACGACGGCGGCCAGCTTCTTGTGCAGGGAGTCCGCGTCGCTGTCCGGCAGACGGATCCCGTTCGCCTTGGCCATGCCGCGGATTGCGTTGACAGACTTCGTGCGCTGTGACATGACCATCTGTATATGTTGTTGGGGTGACAGTGGCCAGGAGGGTCCTTCCGGATATGAATGCAGCCGGTGATACCATAATGCAGAGGTCGATTTCAAGGCGGCGAGCGCATCTCCGTCACGGTTTCACGATCTGCTTTCTGATGGCGAGG
>JAFRDO010000083.1 GCA_017403825.1 Kiritimatiellia bacterium | reverse complement strand
TTGTGCGGCTCCTTGCCGAACAGCGACCTCGCCTTCTCCTGGATGAGTGGCATGCGCGTCTGCCCGCCGACGAGCACCACCTCGTCTACGGTCGAAAGGTCCGCGTCGGCCATGCACTTGCGGCACGGCTCGCTCGTGCGGTTCACGAGGTCGGTGGTTAGAGTCTCGAGCTTCGACTTCGTGAGCGTCATCGTCAGGTGCTTCGGACCCGTCGCGTCCGCCGTTATGAACGGCAGGTTTATGTCGTAGGTCGTAGCCGAGCTGAGCGCGCACTTGGCCTTCTCCGCCTCTTCCTTAAGCCGCTGCAGCGCCATCATGTCGTTCGAGAGGTCGATGCCCTGCTGCGCCTTGAAGTCTTCTATCATCCACTTCATGATCGCCTGGTCGAGGTCGTCGCCGCCGAGGTGCGTGTCGCCGTTCGTCGCCTTCACCTCGAAGACGCCGTCGCCGATGTCCAGCACCGAGATGTCGAACGTGCCGCCGCCAAAGTCGTAGACCGCGATCTTCTCGTTCTTCTTCTTGTCGAGGCCGTACGCAAGCGACGCGGCCGTGGGCTCGTTAACGATGCGCTTCACGTCAAGGCCGGCGATCTTGCCCGCGTCTTTCGTCGCCTGACGCTGCTGGTCGTTGAAGTAGGCCGGCGCCGTGATAGCGGCCTCGGTGATCTTTTCGCCAAGGAACGCCTCCGCGTCTTCCTTGAGCTTTCTCAAGACCATCGCAGAAATCTCCTGCGCCGTGTACACCTTGTCGTTCACCTTCACCGCCGCATCGCCGTTCGGCGCCGCCACGACCTCATAGGGAACCATCTTGATCTCGTCGGTCATCTCCGCGAACCGGCGGCCGATGAAACGCTTGATGGAATAAATGGTGGACTTCGGGTTTGTCACCGCCTGGCGCTTGGCCGCCTGCCCGACAAGGATTTCGCCCGTCTTCGTGAACGCCACTATCGAAGGCGTGGTGCGAGCCCCCTCCTTGTTGGGGATAACCGTAGCTTCGCCGCCCTCCATGACGGCCATGCAGCTGTTCGTCGTTCCAAGGTCGATTCCAAGTACTTTTGCCATGTCTTTCTTCTCTACTTTCTCCGCCGACCATCGGCGGCACCCATAAAATAGCAAAAGGCGTGCCAACGACCGAAAACCGGGCCGGCACGCCCTTCAACCCCAAAACTGTGACAAAATGTCGCGACAAAATGTCCCACTCGTCACGACATGCCGCGGAATCCGCCCGCTACTTGGACGACACGCCCATCTTGTATCCGTTGAACCTGTGCGTGTTGTAGAGCGGCGCCTTCTCGTCGACGGGCAGCCCCATCGCCTTGCGGATGCTCAGGAAGTCCCTTATCCCCTTCGGGCCGACCTGGTTGAGCTTCGCGCCGTGACCTGCGGCGAGCAGCAGCACCTGGCAGAAGGAGTCGGCGTTCTCGGCCAGCCATTCGGCTTCCTCAATATCCCTGGCACCGCAAACAATGCCGTGGTTCTCCATGAAGACGACGTTCGACTTCTTGGAGGCCTCCGCCACTGATGCGGCCACCTCGTCGGAGCCGGGCGTCGCATAGGGAGCAAGCGGAATCTGGCTCAAGAAGATGTCGGCTTCCGGATTGATTCCGTTCGGCGGAACCTGTCCGGCGAAGAGGAATGCGTTGCAGTGCGGAGGATGGCAGTGTATGCACGCGCTCCACCCGGCGGCCTTCATCATCGCGATGTGCACCTTCACTTCGGAGGTGCGCGGACGGTATCCGCAGAGTTGCCCGGCGTTCATGTCCACCAAGCAGATGTCGCGCTCCTCCATATAGCCCTTGCAGCAGAGAGTGGGGCTGCAAAGCACGAGATCCTCGCCGACGCGCACCGAAAGGTTTCCTCCGTTGCCGTCTGTGTAGCCGCGCGCGTAGATGCGCCGGCCCATCTCGCACATGGCCTGCTTCACCTTGCGTATCGCCGGCGAGCGGAAGAATGCGTCGAGAGCCTTGCGGGTCTTCGGTTGCGGACCGTTTTTCCAGTCATAGGCCCTGTTTACCAGCGGCGGATTGATGTAAAGCTTCTTGTCCATATTTCCTTCCTAAATAATTAACGCACTATCGCCTTGCGGGCCTCGTCGAGGTCCTTGAACTCCCCGGCGACGATCATCTGCACGATCAGGTTGCCGATCGCCGTGCCCTCCGTAGGCCCCGCAAACACCTCAAGGCCGGTCGCATCGGCGGTGAGCGCGTTGAGATAGAGGTCCTTCGATCCCCCGCCGACGATGTTAACCGACGTGTACGCCTTGCCTGTGATCTCGGAGAGGTTCCTGATGGCGTCGGCATAGCATTCCGCCAGCGACTTGTATACGCACTGCATCAGTTCGCCCACCGTCGCCGGCGGACGTCCCTCTGCGGACGCAGCGCTGATCACCTCTCCCGTCATCGAATCAGGGTTCAAGAACCTGCTCTCGTTCACGTCAATCGTAACCTGGTAGTCGGAGGCGCCGCGCGCGGACATCTCAAGGTCGGCGAACGAGTACCGCCTCCCCTTCTCGTAGTCGCGTATCTGCGCCAGCGCTTCGCGCGTCGCGTCTGAAGCACGACCCTCCACGTAGGTTTCCCCGTTCAGCTCGCGCCTGATCGACTGGATCATCCACAGGCCCATTATGTTCTTCAGAAAGCGGTAACGGCCCCATGCGCCGCCTTCGTTCGTGAAGTTCGCTAGCAACGCTGCCTTGCCCGTGACGGGTGCGTCGTTCTCCACCCCCAGAAGCGACCACGTGCCGCTTGAGATGTAGACGGCGCGGTCGTCCCTCGCCGGCACGGCCAGATAGGCGCTGCCAGTGTCGTGCATGGCCGGCAGCACTACCTTCACGCCCTTGTATTTGCCGACCGTCGCCCCGGGCATCTCCAGCTTGCCGAAGATGCGCCGCGGCAGCCCGAGCCGCTCGATGAGGTCGAAGTCCCAGTCCTTCTTCGCCGCGTCAAGGAGAGACGTGGTCGAGGAGTCGGTGTACTCGTGCACGATGTTGCCTGTCAGCCTGTAGTTGATGTATTCCGGGACCGTCAGGAATCGCGCTGCCTTCTCCAGCTGCTCGGGGTGCTCCTTCTTTAGCGCCCACAGCTGGTAGATCGTGTTGAAGGGCGTCTTCTGTATGCCGGCCCTGGCGTAGAGGTCGGCGAAGGAGATCACGTCGCGCTCGATCTCGACGTCCGCTCCCGTGGTGCGCCTGTCGCGGTATGCCACGGCATCGCTGCACCGTTCGCCGTTCTCGTCGAGGAGGACGAAGTCCACGCCCCACGTGTCGATGCCGATGGAGTCGATCTGGCTTTTCGCCATCGCGGCGTCGATTCCGGCCTTGACCGAATCCACGAGCGCGTCGATGTCCCAGCAGTCGTGCCCGTTGCGCACCACCTGCGAGTTTTCGAAGCGGAATGCCTCTTCGAGCACGATCTTCCCGTCCTCTACGCGGCCCAGCATGTGCCGTCCGCTTGAGGCGCCTATGTCAATTGCGAGATAAGTTTTCATGGCGTTGTGCCGATAGTCTATCAAACCGACCCCGTTTCCGCAAGTGGGACGCGCAGGCTATAAACCCTTCTCTGCCCATGTCAAGCCGTCTTCGGACTCGATGCGGCAACGGCCGTCATCAAGCTCCGTAATGACAAGGCTGATTGCCGTGCTGCCGCCGGCTGCGTCCGTCATCACCGCCTCGATGCGCTGGCCGTCCGTAGTGCCCTCTATCGTCCACGTTTCCGAGGCAAAGAAGACCTTGCCGCTAACCTCGCCGGAGGCGGAGACAGTGATTGCCGTCAGCGACTCACCGTCGCCGCCGTAGAAAACCCCTGCGGCCCACGCCGGCACCGTCGCCGCGGCAGAGACCGCCTTAGCAGACTTTGCCGCCGACTCGACGTTGGACGCCTTCTTGTTCCACACGGCGTACAGCGTAACGGTCCTGCCATTTACTGTCGTAAGATTCTTGACCTTCGCCTTGTTCTTATAGGCGACCTTGCCGTCCTTCGTCTTCGCCCAGCCCGCGAACTTGTAACCTCGCTTCTTGAAGGCGTTGGCGCGGAGCGTCACGGTCTTACCGTACGTGGCGGACTGCTTCTCCATCGTGCCTGTGCCGCCGTTCTTGTTGAACTTGATTATGTACTTGTTCGCCTTCCACTGCGCATAGTAAGTGACGTTCTTCGTTACCTTGGTCTTGGTCGTTATCTGCGATCCGCCGCTCTTCGCGGTGTACCAGCCCTTGAGCGTGTAGCCCTTCTTCGTCGCCTTTGGCAGAGTGCCGACGGCATAGTCCTTCTTCACAGTCCGCTCGAGTTCCGCCACCTCCCCGCCATTGGCGTTGAACGTCACCGTGAAAATGCTGTCGAGGTCTCCGACGAATGTGGCGCGGATCTTGTTGCCGAACTTCGACTTGTAAGCCGAAAGCCTCGCCGCCGGCACGTGGACCTTCGTCTTCTTGCCGCTCATGAAATCGCTTCTTCCTTCGATCCACGTCAGCGCGGCTGGGTCGGGATGGCAATATACGTCCGACATGGCCGTGCAGCCGTGGAACACATCGTTCTCGATGGTCGTCACGCTGGCTGGAATCGTCACGCTTGTAAGGCTGCTGCAACCCTCGAACGAAATGTAGCGGATGGACTTCAAGCCAGGCGGCAGCGCCACGCTCGCAAGGCTGCTGCAATTCTGGAACGCAAGGCCCCCGATGCACGTAACGCCGTTCGGAATCTTTACACTTGTAAGTTCGCTGCAGCCGGAAAACGCCCCCTCGAAGAAGGACGTCACCGTATATCCGCCGAGCGTGGAGGGAATCTCAATGTCGCCCGCGAGCGCTGGCGACACGCCTGAAATCTCGGCCGTGCCGTCAATGATTTTGTAGGTCCACGTGTAGCCGCCGACCTTTTCCTTGGCGGCCATGAGCGGCATCGCGGCGAACATCGCGCCGCACGCCACAATCGTTGTCAGTAGTCTTTTGCAGCGTATAGATCTACGCCTCGGTTTCTCCGATGCAACTTCCAACTCGTCAAACCGGCCGTGTGGATTTACCGCATCCGGATTTCCCAAACGAACTGCGTTTGTCATTGCTTGGCTTCCTTTCGTCTGAACTTTTTACAAGTTGTCGTTGACAAATTATACCGATTTCCCCCAGCCTGTCAATACCGTCGTCTGCACTTTGGAGACTTAGCCGGTCATGTAATAGAGCCGCTGGATGTTGAGAGTAAAGAGATTCTCCACCTTCCCCTCCAATGCGGCGGCGACTGGCGCGGCGGCGCAGGTGAAGCGAATCGGCAGCCCCGTCGCGGCGGCGACCGCTTCAGCATAGGGAAACGACTCAAGGACATCCTCTGGGGTCGTTCTAAGACCGAGGTTCGTGTTGTTGACAAGACCGGTGAACGGCAGGCGGCAAGCGGACTCAATCTCGCGGAGGACTTCCACCGCGTCCTGCGGAGTGCGGGTGAGAGGCCTGTTCGCGTTAAGGACCGCAAGCATCTCGTAATCTCCGCCAGCGCGAATGTCGTCGACGTACCGCCCGAGCGCCAGCGCGCCGCGGTCGTCGCCACCCACGTCGATGACGACGCGGGTGGAACGGCCCCCGGCCTCCGGGGGCGCTACGAGTGAGTATATCTCCTTGGGCAGTGCCGGAAAGTCGACGTTGGTGTTCGCGTAATCCGAAACCACGAGGCGAATGCCCTCATCAGCCAGCTCTTTGGCCGAGTCTTTCGTGCGAAAGTACGGGTTCACGATGTCAAGGTCGGCGACGGCGATCTCCTCTCCGGCACGGCGCAGCCAACGGGCGTAGTTGATGGCTACGTTCGTCTTTCCGCTGCCGTAATGTCCGGCAAAGAGCGTGATCGCCCGTGTCTTCGCGATGTCCATGATTCGTATATTATAGCAAATGAACGCATCCGCGAATCGCGCAACTGCGCCCTTGGGCGGGACGCTGCGAGGCGGTGCTCGCCCGAACCGCATTTCGCGGGCGCCCCCGACAGAATTTTGACGCTCGCGCTAAGCGCTCGCCTGTGCGCACGGGGGTCAAAATTCCATCGGACCCGCGAAAGTGCTCTAGTGCGACACCGCCTCTCCGCGTCCATCCAAGGGGTGCGCGCTCCACAACATGCACAGAAAGGCTATGATATCCCATACCGCCATGTGCTACGGGCGACGGAGCGACGGGGTGTCGCGAGTGAACGCGCGTAGCGCCGCAGCCGTATGAGTCACATTGCCCGCAGCCAGTGGCATGAGCCGAGGCATGGCAGGCTGAACAAGGTTTGTTGTCTACGCGCGAAAGGCGTCGCGGCCGCGGAGCGCGCGACACCGAGCGAGCAGCCCCGCCGCGATGGAGCAATGTCAAGATCATGTCGGCGGCGGCCGACGGACAGCCGTGGCGTTCGCGTTCCGCCCCACAAACGCCCGTGTTTGTGGTATAATGTGCGGAAATTTTCAGGAGAAAGACAATGCATCCCTATCGCACGCACACATGCAACGAGCTCCGCGCCTCCGACGCGGGCAAGACCGTCCGCCTGTCAGGCTGGATGTTCCGCCTGCGCGACCACGGCGGCATCCTCTTCGTGGACCTCCGCGACCACTACGGCCTCACCCAGATAGTCGTTCACCCGTCTCGCAGCTTCTTCGGCCTGGTCGAGAAGGCCCACCTCGAAAGCGTGATCACCGTGACCGGCGAAGTGAAGCTGAGGACGCCAGACACCATCAACCCAGAACTGCCGACCGGCGAAATCGAGATAGAGGCCAACGAGCTGACGATGGAATCCGCCTCAAAGGTGACGCCAATCTACATTCCGGACGAAAAGGCGGACGAAAGCGAGGACGTGAGGCTCCAGTACCGCTTCCTCGATCTGCGCCGCGAAAAGCTGCACAACAACATCATCCTCCGCTCGCAGGTGATCCGCTTCCTGCGCGAAAAGATGTGGGAGAAAGGCTTCAACGAGTTCCAGACGCCGATCCTGACGGCATCCTCACCCGAAGGCGCGCGCGACTACCTGGTGCCGAGCCGGATCCACCGCGGAATGTTCTACGCCCTTCCGCAGGCGCCGCAGATGTTCAAGCAGCTGCTGATGGTCTCGGGCTTCGACAAGTACTTCCAGATCGCGCCTTGCTTCCGCGACGAAGCCGCCCGCGCCGACCGCTCGCCAGGCGAGTTCTACCAGCTGGACATCGAGATGTCGTATGTCACGCAGGACGAGATATTCGCCGTCGTCGAGGACGTGGTCTCGGCGACGTTCAAGAAGTTCTCCGACTGGGAATGCAACGCCGCGCCGTGGCCGCGCATCAAGTACCGCGATGCGATGATGACCTACGGAACCGACAAGCCGGACCTCCGCAATCCGCTAAAGTGGATAGACATGTCGGACTTCTTCGCGAAAGCCGACTTCAAGGCGTTCGCCGCCTGCGTCGCTAACGGAGGGCTCGTCAAGGGTCTTCTCGTCAAAGGCATCGTCGGCGTCGAGACGCGCACGTGGTTCGACAAGCGCGAGGCGTTCGTCAAGGAGAACGGCGGCAAGGGCCTCGGCTACATCAGCTGGACCAAGGAAGGCGAACTCAAGGGCCCGATCGCGAAGTTCCTCTCGGCGGAGCAGCTCGAAGAGATGAAGAAGCTTTCCGGCATGGAGCCGGGCGATGCGCTCTTCTTCATGGCCGCGCCAACGGACGAGTGCCACAGGCTTTCAGGGCTCGTGCGCACCGACATCGCCGACCACATGACGAACGACGTCCGCGAGAAGAAATGCTACAAGTTCTGCTGGATCGTCGACTTCCCGTTCTTCGAGCGCGACCCGGAGACCGGCAAGATCATCTTCTCGCACAACCCGTTCTCCATGCCGCAGGGCGGGCTGGAGGCGCTGACCACGAAGGATCCGCTGACGATCGAGGCGTACCAGTACGACGTCGTCTGCAACGGCATCGAGCTTTCGTCCGGCGCGATCCGCAACCACCAGGTCGAGGTCATGTACAAGGCGTTCGAGATAGCCGGCTACACGAAGGACGACGTGGAGAAGAAGTTCGGCGCTCTGCATCGCGCGTTCCAGTTCGGGGCTCCGCCGCACGGCGGCATCGCTCCCGGCGTCGACCGCATGGTGATGCTGCTCACCGACACGCCCAACATCCGCGAAGTGATTGCCTTCCCGATGAACCAGAAGGCGCAGGACCTCCTGATGGGCGCGCCGAACTACGTGACCGAGCAGCAGCTGCGCGAACTCCACATCAAGATCCGCGGCACCGGCAGCGAAGTCGCGGAAGCGCAGAAGAACTAACGGACTAGCCTGCGCATCAGCGGACTATCAGGCTCATGCCGCGCTTTGATGCGCGGATGCAGTCGGCTGTAACTTCCACGTCCCAGCGCGACGACCTGTTTCCGTTCAGCGTCACCGAATAGGCATTGAGGTTCGCCAGGCTCTCCGCAGAAACATCGCCAAGACCTGCCGGAACCGTAAAGTCCGTCACGTCGTCAGGAACGTTGACGAGATTTAGCGTACCGTTCGCCGCAAAGTCAATGCCCGTCAGAGTTCCCACGCCCGTAGAACAGTCGACCGTCAGGCCGCTGATCGTCTTGGCTACGCCCTTGACGGCAAGCGTCGCGCCAGTCGCGACCTGAACCGACGTGACGTTGTCCAGCATCGCCGCGCCATTGGCGTCTGGCGCAGCGGGAACGTTTAGCGCAAGCCCGGCGCCGGGACGGAGCGGATGCCCCGCTACGAACTCGTCGCCCGAAAGCCAATCGGACGATTGGGGAGTGGAAACGTCACCAGTAAGATCGATCCAAGTGCTTCCGTCCTTGCTAGCTTCTACGCCTATCATGGAAATCGCGTCCGATTTCGTCCCAATGTTGATGTCGTAACGCAGAATCGGCGGCGTGTCGTCGGGGAGGCGCATCACGACATAGATGTACCGTCCAGACGTTCCGTTCGGCTGGCCTCCATTGTACGGAGTGGCACACATGCGCCAAGCGTTTGCCTTGCCGTCGAAAAGCTTATCAAGTCCCTCGTTGTTATATGACGTATAATGATAAACATTGTTACCGGTCGCGCTGTAGAAGAACGATTCGCCTGCCGCAAGCTCTGAGATTGCGATTGGCTGATATTCAACGGTGGCGGTTACGGTCATGCCGTCTGGTTCATGAGGTTTGAGTGATGCCGCTCGGTTCATTCCGTTCGCATCATAAAGTGCAAACTCTGGAATGTATGAATAACCGTTGCCTCCGGCTCGGGTATTCTTAATGACGAGCCGGTACCATGTATACGATTCGCCTGCGTAGCGATCCCAGAGTTCAAGCGTGCCCCCGCGCACCTCCAGCTTGCCGGAGAGCGTATTTGCGCCGCTCACAATCCAACGTCCGGACCCTTCCTTTGCCACGGCAACGGAAGCGCTGCCGGAGGTGATGTTCGAAACCATGTTGTAACCAGTGGAGTCGCCGCCTAAGACAAGCGTCTTCTCCCCTGCATCGAACGCAGAAATGCCAGCAAACCTGAGTTCCGAACCTGCACCGGAAGAAACCAGCCTGCCGCCAGTCCCTGTGAGCGCCAGAGGACGCGTGGAGCAGGCGGATGCCGTGCCGCCCATGTACTCAAACGTCGGGAACGTGCCGTTGCCGCCAAGAAGAAACGCATAGTTCACCGCACGGGAATCGTTGCGCGAACCTATGTACGGCTCGTGCAAAAGCGTGGAAAGGCCAAGCGCACAAGGCGAACCCGCCTCGGCAATCGACGTGAACTGGAACGTGCCTTCCTTGATTGCCATCGCGCCTTTCTGTTCGTTAGCGTCGTTGGCGAAACGCCATGTGCCGGAACCTTCTTTTGTGAAATAGGTCGTCACATCGGACGGCGTGGAAACCTTGCCCGTGACGACGCATGGAACGGTGTTGCTACCAGTCAGTCGCAGGCACCCCATGGCTTCGGTTGTTGTGTTTACATGCGACCACGCACCTGAAAACGTGACTCCACCCGTCGCACCGGCATCCATGATTGGCGTTGCGGCCCCGCTATAGGGAGTCCATGAGAAAGCCTTGGTCGTGTCTTCGCCATCGCCAAGGTAATGAAAGGAACCTCCGATGCGCGACTCGATTGCCGCTCTGAAATTCGCGCCGATTGAGGATCTGGCGCCAATACGGCCAAACTTCGTCAGGTAGAGATGCCCGTGCTTGGCATCGCCTTCCGAATAGCGTCCCCAGTGCATGAACGTCCATCCGGCAAAAAGGCTGTTCGTGCCGTGGAGATAGACCGTGCCTGTCGAATACCATTTGATGCCGCCCATAAGCTCGCCGTAGAAATGGCTGACCGTCTGCCCGGCAAATCCCATGTAGCCGACCTGGAGTTCCGCTCCGTTTCCGGTGGAAGCCGTATTGGTTACAGTGCCGTAGCCATTAAGCGACTCCATCTGGGTTCTGCTGCTTGGCATGAGGAACAACGTTGCATCTTCAGACATCGTGACTGGGCCGAACGAATAGGTTGCTGACGCATCCTGCGGCAGCTTTAGCGTTCCGTTCTCGACAAACAGGCCGTTCCATGCGCAATAGGCGGAATATCCGTGATCGAACTGCTCGTTAAGATCCGTCTGTGTGTTGTCCATCAGCTCCACCGTCGCCGCCGTGCGCTTGATGATCGCACCTTGTCCGAAGATGGCGCACTGCCACTGTATGTCAGACGGCTGGTTGAAGATGAACGTCGAGGACGCCGCAGTCAGTTCAACGCCGTCGAGCGTATTGACGAATGCAGCGTCTGCGTCGGTGCCGACAGTTACAGTCGCGTTCTCCGGAACCTGCACGACGTCATGTGCCGTCGGCACCGCGCCTCCGGCACCTACGTACTGGCTGGACGACTGCCACCCGCCGCTTCCGTTTGGATTCCACACGTACGTAGTGCGCGCCAGCAAGCTGACGGCGACAAACGCCGTGCAGCCGCAGACGATGCCGCGCGCAATGCAATTGACTTTTCTCATGGTCTACTCCTTGGTTTCGTTTTTTGTCAAGCGTCTTACGGACATTTCTTGTACTATGCCGGAGGCCCTGTCCCTGCAGACTACACGATAGTCGCCCGGCGCGTCGTTCACGTTCGTGCGGACAGTCAGCGTGCAGACGCCGTCCTCCGCACAGGCGAAGCCCGCACCGTCAAGCTCCGCGCCGGCCGCGTCGAACACACGAATCTCGACCGGGAGCCGCGCAGGCACTGGCCGCCCCGTATCGTCGCATACGGTCATCTTTACGGAAATGTTGTCTCCGGGAGCTATGCATGGCGTCTTTCGGACCGACCACCAGTGCTCGCGACAAGCCGGCGCGACCTCCACATTCACCGATGCTATCTTTCGCTCGAGGAACATCAGAAGTCGTCCATCATTAGTTTCGAAGGAAAGAGGCACTTCAATGCGTCCGTCCGTCGTTCGGCTGAACTTCACCTCACTGCCGCGTGAAAGCTCGTATGCGGCATGCAACTTTCCATTGCGGTCGTCAATGGTCACGTTGCCTTCGAACGGAAGGCCCTTCTCCATCGTCAGCCCCCATTGCCCGACATAGTCGCCGAACGTGCGCTTGTCGTTGATTGCAAAGAGATACGGCGTGTTGCGCCACGACCGCGAATAGACGACGATCTCCGGACTGGAGCTGTCCGCCTTGGGCACGTAGGCGTAACGTTCCGCTAGCGTCTTGCGAAGGTTATCGGCGTTCGCCAGCATCTCGGTCTTCATTCCTTCCGTAAACTTGCGCGCCGCCGCATTCACCCACGTCTTGGCGGAGGCGTCCACGTCTTCGGTGTGGTCAGACTTCGGCGGATTCTTATACGCGATTACAGGCACCGTGACATCTGCCTTGAGCGCCGGAAGCAGCTTCTCGTCCGCAACAAGCACGCCGCCCGTCTCCTGGAACACCCTTATCCGCTCGACTACTGGTGCGGACAGGAATACGCACTGAGGCGCATACAGGATCTTCGTCTTTCCAAGGCCGTCGCGCATTATCGTCTCTTCGTAGACGACGCGTGGATCAAGCCGTGCCCGCTGGAGGAACGTGATTGCCGGCGAGAGCCACCCCCACGATGCAGGGCCTCTGAACGCGGCGGTGACGAAACTCTCCAAGACCGCCACCTCCGGTTCGTCGCGTCCAAGATCCTTCAAGGTCGGCCCCAGCGGCGCGACCGTATCGTGCAGAAGGCTCTTCATGCGCACCGCGGTCTCCGGCGAAGTGTAGACGTAGCCGGTCTCGTGACCCGTCTCGAAGATCGTGCCCCAGCCGTGGAACATGATTCCCTTCACGGGCTTTGCGAGCATAGACCACACAGCCTCCTGCAGCGAGTCTGCGGGAATCGTCGGGAAGGACGCGTTCGGACGGCGCTTCACCCATGCGGGCGGCGGCGAAACCGTCACGTTCGTCGGTGCCATCTGCACGCGGTAGCAGATGAGCTGCGTCATGATCATCGGCAATTGTCCCGGACGTCCCGCCGCCATCGTGATGATCTCCTCGGCAGGACCTGCCACGTTCATCGGTTCCGGCACGGCGTACACCCATTGGTTGAGTACGTCTACGTCGCCGCCGGAACCCCATTTCGGCGGGCACCTCACGGCGGGGTCCCAGAAGCTGAAGAACGGACGCTTGCGCTGCATGTCGCTCCCGTCGCCGTAGCGCCCGGCGGCCTTGCGGTACTCTTCCGCAATTCCGCCAGTGTAGCCAGGCCAGCCGTCGCCGCCGCCCCAGAACCATTTGTAGTATGCGTAGAGCGGGTCGTCCGTCGGCACCACTCCGTCGGGAAAACGATTTTGCGCCAAGCTGAAGCTCGCTGTTTTCAAGCGTACTTCCGGCGGCACGTCGCGTCCGGTCTCGGCCTTGTACCTAAGATGCTCGGTATTGAACGACGGGAACGTCATGTCGCGCAACTCCGACGTCGGCAGGACGCCGGCGAACGCCGGATGGTATCCGACAGCCTCGTTCTCGGCGGCGACGATCCGGCGGGCGTACTTGACCAGTTCCGGGTTCGACACCTCCGGCTGCTCGATCTCGCGCGGATTTGTCGGCTCTTTCCCATCGCGCAACTGGCGATAGAACCGCTTGCGGTCTTCGCCGTCCGCCGGATACCGAACGGAGACGCTATGCATGGCCCTCAGGCCCTCGGACAAAGCCTGATCGTACATGCCGACAAATCCCTGGGCGCGGAGCGGAGTGATGTTCGTAGTCGAGAAGCTGTCGTAGCGCAGCACGTGGGTGAAGCCGAAGTCGCGCACGTCCTTGTCGGAACCACCGCCCCACATCACCACAGGCATCCTGTCGGCGAACGTCGGCCCGATAATGATTCCCACCGATTCTTTCGCACGCACTTCCTTCCCGTCCTTGAGGCGTCCGACGACAGTGGCCACCATCTCGTAGCGCCCCGGCCTGAGCCGCGTTTCCACGGGAACGGAAAACGAAAGATTCCCGTCGTTCAGCAAGAAGCTCGACGAACCGAACGTGCGACCCGTCGCGGGGTCTCGCTGCTCAACGACAACCTGAACGTTTTTTGCTCCGGCAGTCGCGCCGCAGATTACGTTCATGCAAAGCATCGCGTTCTCCTCTCCGCGCTCGAACGCCTGCCTTCCTGTCGGACGCACCGCGATCGGCTCGGCTTGCAACGGTCTGATTGCAACCTTACGTATGATTCCGTTAAACGGCACATAGCAGGACAAAAGCCGATCTCCGATTACCGGCCTGACGCCCGGATTGGAAACTATCGGCTCATATCTCTCCATCTGGCTTTTCTTGCTTTCGCCGTTGACGGTCCACTCTACACGGCCAAACGAACCGTAGCGCACCGAGAACCGCACCGTCTCACCCTTCTTCGGTTTGAACTGCGGACCAGAGAGGCTGCAAGTGTCATCGCCGAACCCTGCATATATCACAGGCTTCCAGAACCCGTCCCTTTCGTCAAAGAGAATTTGAAGGCCCTTGTCTTTCCTTTTGGGCCGGTAGTTTACGCCCATAGTGTCCCACAGCATGTGCTGCCGCGGCACAGCGGCTGCCGCCGCTCGGTCTGCGGAATTCGTCCAGTCGACATATGGAACGAACTCGGCCTCGAACTCGAACGTATCGGGCATAACAAAACCTGCAACCGTCACGCCTGCCGGCGAACAGTTCCTGTCTGCGATCTGCGCAGGAGCAAGACCCTCGCCCGGAACAAGACGCGTGAAGCGACGCGAGGAGCAATCCTTGGGCATTCCTCCGGCGAAGTTCCATTCCGCCGCCTGCAAAGCACTTACGGCAACGAGAAGACTTGCCATGGCACAAATGATCATTTGATATTCCTCCTGTGTTCCTCTGCTAATTGCCCTCCTGCTACAGATGGGAACGACTCTCCCGATATGAAGCGCACGCGCCATGAGACGGCTGGCGCAGGGCGGCACTCGATCCTAGCTACCGCATAATCGGCAAGCGTTTCGCCGTCCGAAATCGGATCTACCTCGATCTGCGCAAGCGAATGCGTCCAGACTGGAGCACACCCTCGGTTTGACATAGTTATGACACTGACGTCTTCCGGCACTTTCACACCGCGCAGGGCAAGGCCAAGAAGGCCTCCGAACGCAACGTGGTCGTCGGTAAAGATCACAAGGTCGGGATACGGACGACCCGGAGCAAACCGCTCGAGGAGCGCTTCCATCGACCGACGCTTGAGCGCTTCGAGAAAATTCGGCCCGTTCGCTTCGACAGAAATGGACTCGACCTCCAGCCCGAACTGCTCAAGCATCTTCCTCTCCGCCAGGCCCCCAGCATAGTTCGCGAGCAACACCCGCCGGACGCCTACGTTACGTATGGCGTGCGCTACGGGCTCCACGGCGCACACGTTCGTGCGTCGCAACGTCTCAAGGCCCGGCGCCGCCTGAATGTCTACGAATGCAAGCGCCGGCACTCCATACGATGCGACATGCTCCGCAAGCGCGTCAGAAGGATGGATCGTGATGATGCAGTCGACCTTCTCGCCGCACAGCGCATCCAGTTGCGAAAAGTCAAGTTCGCCGTTCTGCCCGGCATCCACAGCCACGGTTATCAAAGAATAACCGCTCGCGACCATTCTCCTGCGCAGCGCACCAATCATCATCGAAAAGTAAAAAGACCCTTCAAGAGCGGCAAGTACGGCGCAAATGACACGACCCTTCCAAATGCGGTCGCCATGCGAAAGCACCTCGCAGCCGATGCGAGGCCGCGACCGAACCAGATTCTCAGCCACGAGACGCTTCATCGCTTCCCGCGGCGCACGGATCGATACTGCCAGCTCCATTGCTATCTCAGAAAAAGACGGCAAACGGTCGCCGGGACGGTAATAGCCTGTTAAGATGGCACGACGAAATCCGTCGGCAAGCTGCGTCGACAGATTTGCCCGATTGTTCCGGTCGATCTTGAACGGAATGGCTTTCCCATGCCTCATGTCATACATTGTAGCAAATCCGCGCGAAGGAAGTCAACCGTATTGCGTTATCAATGTTCGCAGAAAAATCTTTAAGTATAACGCAAAAATGGACTTTTTAGCAGTTTTAGTTTTTGACGGCAAGCGCATCCACATCAAGATCCGCGGCACCGGCAGCGAAGTCGCAGAAGCACCGAAGAACTAACGTCACCGGCAACAGCAATGCAAAGTCATAGCGCTTTGCACTAAGTCTCGATGCCGAGCAGCCTTGAGAACGGCAACACAATGTCGAATGCGCCGCTGCGTGAGACCGCTTCGTCTATTTCGCCTTCGTACACAAGCGCAGTCCGAATGGAAACGCCTCTGCGTTTCGGGTAGGCCGCCACCTTGTCGGAAATCTCACGCTCAATCTCGCGTCAGATGCGAACACGGCGCTTGACCTCGACTATGTACGCC
Source organism: Kiritimatiellia bacterium (assembly GCA_017403825.1). Taxonomy (GTDB): domain Bacteria; phylum Verrucomicrobiota; class Kiritimatiellia; order RFP12; family UBA1067; genus UBA1067. The sequence goes on along the minus strand of JAFRDO010000083.1, from coordinate 161,908 downwards.
AGTCTAGACGTCTGTATGAGAAGGTCGATTTGCAGTCCGTCTTGACACTGCCGCAGAGAACGAGAATCAGATTGTGGATTTCCCGATTCGACGTCGTCCGCGACACGCGACAAGCGAAGATGTCGGCTTTTGCAGCAAATGCCGAAGCGACTCCAATTCTTTTTCACGACCCAGAAACATGCTTATTCTCCAATTGGAAAGTTTGAAGGTGTTATCGCATATTTTATTGCGCTTTGTCAATATGGATTTGGCACGAAATTGATTTAAAGTCGATTTCGTACCAAATTAGAAGTGTTAAAATATGGCACGAAATATGATTGCAGCGTCCCCGCACGAATTCCAGGCAAAGACCTAATTTGACTCAATCCTTCAGTCTACAGAAACAAGGCGCAGTTCAACATGACGTTCGCCATAGCCGGAAGCGACGACGCGGAATCGTATCGTATGCGGCAACGCGCCAGAGGCCCGAAGCGGCTCAACAAGATCACCCCTGTTCCAGAACACCAGTCGCAATCCGGAACCGCGCAATGAAGCAGCCAGGTGACGTCCGTCGATTCCCAGCGGTTTCACGTCTGAGAAGAAAACGTCACGAAGCCCGAACACAGGCTCTTGGTTTCCCTCGCCGAACGGTTCAAGCAACGTTAGATCGTCGGCAAGCTCCAGCGTGATGTCCGAAGCGTCGACCCAGGCGTCCACCGCGCGCTCGGTGGAAACGCGCTCGCCACGGTGAGCAGCGCAGTACTCGCAAAGGAGCCGCCGGAAGTCGTCCAGCCGGCCTTCCTTAACCGCAAACCCAGCAGCTGCCGCATGGCCGCCGAACGAGGAAAGCGTCTCGGAGCAAGCGACGAAAGCCTCGCGGACGTTAAGCCAGTCCGGTGCGCGGGCGGAGCCGTGTCCATCCGCAATTATGCAGACCGGTCCCTCGTCGCCAAGATGCTCCAGTACGCGCGCTGCGACTATGCCGACAACGCCCGGATGCCCCCCGGGCAGGTCGATGACCTGCGCAGGAGCGCCAGGCACGATCTTGCTCATCGCCTCGTCGGTCATCTTCTGCTCAATGGACTTGCGCATGACGTTGTAGCCGTCAACAATCCGGGCCAGTTCACGCGTGATCTCACGGTCGTCAGAGAGGATCAGCTCAAGCGCCTCCATACCGGACGCCATGCGTCCTGCCGCGTTGATGCGCGGACCCAGCAGGAAGGCGAAGTCCTTGGACGTAAGGCGGTCGCCGCCGCTGCGCGCGGCGCGAATATGAAGTTCGCGAAGCCCGACCGGCGCAAGGACGGGGAAGCGCCTTAACGCTTCTGCCACGAGAATCCGGTTCTGGCCGAGAAGCGTCATGAGGTCCGTCACCGTGGCCAGCCCGGCCAGGACTAGGAGCGCACCACCTATGCTAGGTCCGTCGTATGTGCCACGGCGCTTGGATTCGGAGACAAGCCGGTTCGCCAGCAGGAACGCGACGCCTGCGCCGCAGAGGTTCGAGAACTCCTCCGGCGCGGCAACCTTAGGGTCTACGAGGGCGTCGGCCTCCGGCAATTCGTCACCCGGAAGATGGTGGTCGGTTATCACGACGCCGATGCCGCGGGAGCGGAGGTCTGCGACCTGTTGGACAGAGTTTATGCCGTTGTCTACCGTTATGACAAGTCCGACTTCGGGACACTCGCGGAGCATGCGCGCCACAGCTTCGTCGCTCATGCCGTAGCCCTCGGAACGGCGGTCGGGAAGGAACGGCTCCACGTCTGCGCCGAGCGCCGAAAGTGTCTTGACGAGAATCGCAGTGGCGCAGACCCCGTCGCAGTCGTAGTCGCCGAAGATTACAACCTTCTTCTTTGCAGCGACGGCATCGAGCACGACGTCTGCCGCAGCAACCAAGCCCGGCAAGTCCTCCGGCGGAGCAAGGTCCCGAAGCGACGGATTGAGAAACGATTCGAGGTCCGCGGCGGAGATGCCGCGGGCCTCGAGTATCCGCCTTACTATTTCACTTCGAAGCACCATCCGTGCTTGTCTGCAAGCCGTCCGTACTGGACGCCCTGGACGGTGTCGTAGAGTTTCTGCAGCGTCGGGTGCACGACGTCCGGATCGGAAATCTTTATGACTTCCTTGCCACGGGTGATTTCCCAGACGGGCGTAATCACTACGGCGGTGCCAAGCGCAGCGACGGCCTTGAACTTCTTGAGCTCCGAATACGGAATCTGGCGGCACTCCACCTTGATGCCGAGATCCTTGGCGCACTGCTTGAGGGACATGTTCGTGACGGACGGAAGCACCGAGCAGGAGTCAGGCGTGACGTATGTACCGTCTTTCGTGATTCCGGCGAAGTTGGACGTCGCGAACTCCTCGATGTACTTGTGCGTCTTGGCATCGAGGTAGAGCTCGACCGGCCAGCCCTCCTTCTTCGCCTTCTCGTGGGCGAAGATTCCGGCAGCGTAGTTTCCGCCAACCTTGACGTCGCCCATGCCGTGCGGCGCGGCGCGATCCCATTCGTCGAAGATTACGGCGCGGACAGGCTTGATGCCGCCCTTGTAGTAGGCGCCGACAGGCATCACCATGATCATGAACGTGTATTTCTTTGCCGGCGCGACGCCGATCTGAGGTCCTGTGCCGATCAAGAGCGGACGCAGGTACATCGACCCGCCAGTGCCGTACGGCGGAACGTACTCGGCGTTCTTCTTCACGACTGCCCTGCAGCAGTCAAGGAACGTATCGACCGGAATCGGCGGCATGCAGGTGCGCTGGGCTGTCCTGAACATGCGCTTCGCGTTCTCGTCGGGACGGAAGATGACGATCTTGCCGTTCTCCTGCCGGAACGCCTTGATGCCTTCGAAGCATTCCTGCCCGTAGTGCAGGCAGGCCGCGCCGATGTGCATGCTAATCCACGGTTCCTTAACGAACTTGGGCTTTGACCACTTGCCGTTCTTCCATGTCATGCGAAGATGACAGTTTACGTCGGAAAAGCCAAAACCGAGCTCTTCCCACTTGATGCCCTTCTTGGGTGCCTTCATTTTATGTTTTCCTTTCTAAAATTGTCAACGTATTATAGCATATTCTCTGGCGCTCCGACTACTCCGCCACGAAGTCGAAGCCACGGCTGCGCACTAGACGCACTTGGACGAACTCGCCTACCGGCGCTGCCGACGCCGCGCCGTCAAGGTAGACGACGCCGTCGACGTCTGGCGCCTGAGACTCAAGCCGCGCCACACCCGGCGCGACCACTAGCGCGCGGAAGACGCCTCCAATGAGCCGCTTCGCCTTAAGCCTCCACATGGCAGACTGCTGCTCCATCACAAGCCGTTCGCGCTCGCGGGCAACGGCCGCCGACGGACGCCCTCGCATCGCCGCCCCCGGGGTCCCCTTCTCCGGCGAATACGCAAACGCGCCAAGATGGTCAAACTGCATGCGCCTCAAGTCCGCCAACATCTGGCGGAACCGCTTCTCGGTTTCGCCGGGGAATCCTGTCATCACGGTCGTGCGCAGGGTAACACCCGGCACGACTTCGCGAAGGACTCCCGCCGCCTCACGAGAGGCGTCGACAGCGTGACGGCGGTTCATGCGGACAAGCAACTCCGGCACTGTGTGCTGTATCGGCACGTCAATGTAACGCACCGCATGCGGACTGGTCAGCATCCAGGCTATGAAGTCCTCTGTTATCTCGTTAGGATATGAATACAGCACGCGCACCCAGAAGTCGCCGGGAATGCGGTCTATCCGGCGCAGGAGGTCGGGCAGGCGAAGCTTTCCCTCTCGCCACAGCATCGGATCCTGCGCGACAATGTTGAGTTCTCGACAACCGCTTGCCACAAGCGCTCGTGCCTCGCGCAGGATCGAACGCAGGGGACGCGACCTGAAACGTCCGCGTATTGAAGGTATGGCGCAGTAGGCGCAGCGGTGGGAGCAGCCCTCTGCGATCTTAAGGTAGGCGAACGCCTTGCCGGTAAGGCGCAATCCCGGCACCTTAGGCTCGGCCCATCCGCTCGGCACGCCGAGCCATTCGTCAACGCCTGGAAATGCCGCGGCTGCACCGGGGTAGCGCTGCGGATAGCAGCCCGCTACGATCACACGACGGTAGTTGCCCTTGGCCTTCAGCGCCACGGCACGGCGAATCTCCGCCTCGGCCTCCTCGCGCGCGGCGGCAATGAAAGCGCAAGTGTTGACAATCACCGTGTCCGCACGGTTAGGGTCGGGCGACAGGATCCACCCTTGGCGAATGAAGTTTCCAGCGCGCGCCTGCAGATCCACGGCATTCTTCGCGCAGCCGAGCGACACCAGCGCCAGAAGTTTTCCTTCTCCCATTTTCCCCTTTCCGCTCTGGCTCATAACGCAGCAAGCCGTGCATAGCCTGACGCCTTGACAGGAATGCGATGGAAACCTGCGGAACATTCGGACGTACCGTCCGGCTTGCCGAAGACGTCGAACCGCTCGACCTTGCACGGAACGGCAAGCTCCACCAGCACTCCAGCGCCTCCTGTCGCGTTCACCACATACGACGGTTTCGCTGCTGCATCCACAGGCACGCAAACCTCCGCCGAATGAACAGTCACCACCCGTTCTGACCCGCTCTCGCCCTCGATCCAGGTGTAGCCGCTCTCGGGATGGTGCGGACGGAACTTCCCCTTCAGGAGCGCGTCGCGGTGCGAACGCGTGAAACCGATCCAATGGCGAATCACCTCTGCGTGGGCTGGCGGCAGCTTTGCCAGCACCATGGAATACTGGACGGTCGAAAAAAGCGCGTTCAGAATCGGAAGCGCCGCACCTTCAGGCGCTTCGTCGCGGCTCCACACGAGCATATCGGAATGGACAGCCGTCTTTCCTGACGTAAGCCGCAGGTCGCAGATGCGCTTTCTGTTGGCGCAGGGGTCGGCGGGACAGTCCGCCGCTCGCATCATGTTCCCGTATTGCAGGATCGCCGGTCCCATATATGCCTGACGGAACTCCACGAGCACGTCCGGCCTGATGCGCTTCAAGCGCTCCAGCACGTCCTTCATAAGGCGGTTCACAGCTTCCGGAACGGACCGGTAGTCGCGCCCGGCGTAGTTGTCCCTGAGCGCCGGATCGGCCCCGACAAGCTTGAACTGGTCGATGAAGTCCAGCTTGGCGCCGTCGAACCCCCACTCGCCGACAACGCGCTCGTAAGTCCGTATCAGGTGCTCGCGCACTTCGGGGAACCGCGGGTCGAGTATTCCGACGCGACCCGGAGACTTCTTCCCGTGCACATAAAGAAGCTTGTCCTTGAACCGTTCCCATGCCTTCGATTCGTCTCCGACATACGGAACCGACAGCCACAGCATGTACTTCAGCCCCGCCCGATGCACCGCTTCGACATGCGCCTTGAAGTCTGGAAAGCGGGACGTTACAGGCATCCAGTCGCCCGTAGCCGAGAAGAAGGAAGTGCTTTTTTCCTTGTGCCAGCCGTCGTCAAGGATCATCGTCTTCATTCCGAGCGCGGCGGCAAGGCGCGCCTCCTTCTCCAGCTCCTCGGCGTGAACGTCCTGCAACCAGGCGTACCATGTGGAATAGAGCGGCTCATACGCCGCTTCCGGAACGCTTGCCGGCGTGAAGCCGTTTTGCGCCGCCACCCATTCAGAACAAGTGCGGACCGTCTCGCCGAAATCGCGTCCGCGCCTATCTAGAAGAACGGTCGCCGAATACTCCCGCATCGCCGCGACAGGCTGAAGGAAGAACTCGCACCTTCCGACGATCTCGCACGTGCGGTCGTCGGCATAAAGCCCGAACTTGAGAAGGTTGGAAGCCTCGGAGCAGGCGAGCGCGACAGGCGAGACGCCGGTGGAATTGTAACCGACGGCAATGGGCACGTTCACGGCAAGCTGCGATTCGTACGTCGACCGGTCTTCCCACCAGAGTTGCGGCCACAGATGCTGTCCGTCGCTCGTAAGGAAATCTGTCGTCCAGACGTTCTGCACGCCCGCGCCCGGCACGCGGAGCTGAACGCCGAACTGCGGAGGCGCGGCGTTCGTCGGCGACGAGATGCGAATAGTGACAAGGTCTCGTCCGACCTCCGACACAGTCTGGACAGAATGCGACCACCCGCGCCAGTCGTCGCACGTGACAAGCGGCTCGACGCCGTTCTTGATGCGCAGCGTCGCGCCAGTATCCTCGATCTCGAAAAGCGCCATGCGTTCGTCGGGCGTGGAGTTCGGCTGGTGCAACGTCAGCATCAGGCGGCCGTCGAACGTCTTGAAGATCATGCCGTGACCGCCGTTTTCGGAGAACAGAAGCTCGTCCCCTGACCACGGCCCAGCAAGCTTGCCGCCGGACGACTTGCGCACGAACACGCAGTAGTCTCTCTTGCCGTTGCGTTCCACCGTGTTCGACCAGATCATGTAAAGCACGCCGTTCTTTGGCGACCGGTAAAGGAACGGCCCATCAGTGACATCGCCCGCCCCAGCCATCGCCTCGGACGCCTTGAACATGGTGACCGGCGGAGCGGTGAACGAAGCGAAATCCGGCGACAGCGGCGCGTAGCACATTCGCCCGTCCTTCGTCTGGCACCATTCGTGACAGAAGACCATGTAAGGTCGACCCTCCTCAACATAGAGAGTGCCGTCAAGCGTCATCCAGTCCTGCGGCGGAACAGGTCCCTTCTTCACGGGGACGAACGGTCCCGTCGGACTATTAGACCTGTACACCCAAGTGCCGCGCGGCTCGATGAAGTCCTCTCGCCCTTCGACAATCGTCGCAACGGGATAAGCTCCCTTCTCCATCGTCAGGGTCACAAAGAGGTAGTAGGCGCCGCCGTACTTGTGGACTTCCGGCGCCCACACCTTCCGGACGGGCAGGTCGTCATCCACACGCATCACCTGGCGTTTTTCAGTCCAACGCTCCAGGTCGGTGCTGATACGCACGAACACGCCGCGACCGCCGTCCCACGGCTTAGATTCGTAAAGATAATAAACGCCGTCTTCAGCCAGCACGAAAGGGTCACGTATGCGGAAGTCTGCTCGCGACAACGTTGCTTCGGCAATAACGTTATCCGGTGAGGCATACCCCGTCTGCAACAGGGCGGCAGAAAGCAAAACGGACAAAAGCAAAATGGTCTTTTTCATGTCGCAATCACCCTTTACGGCCTCCGGCCAACATGGCGCATACGACCGAAAGCACCGCCATCGCGATCCAGAACACCGCAAGGTAGTCAAGCGTCCAACCGCCCGCAAAAGTGTGCCCGAGGAGCGTCGCCGTTCCGTCCTCAGCACGTTCGATCAGGTAGCCGGAAATTACGGACTGCAACCCTGCGCCGATGTAACTGCCCATTCCTGCGATGCCAAGCGCCGCCCCGGCTGCGCATTTTGGCACATAGTCCACTGCCATCAGGCCGCCGAGAAAGGTAAGAAGGATCCCAACCGCAAAACCGAACATGACCATCGCCGTCACGTCAAGCCAAACGTGGCAGCCGGGCACGAGCATAAAGAGCGAGAGCGCGGCAATGTTCAGGAGTCCAGCCGCAACCGCCAGGCCTTTCCTGCGCGACTTGAAGAATACGTCGGTCACGATTCCGGAAAGAGCCGACGAAACGGCTCCGACTATGGAATTGATGGAGATGATCGTGGCCGCGCCGGCTTCCGTGTAGCCCTTCTTGACCTGAAGGAAGAACATTCCCCAGTCGATGATGGCGTAGCGGCTCGCGGCAAAGAATCCGCCTGCCAGCGCGACCAGCCACACGGCAGAGGACGTAAGCGCAATCCGTTGTCCGCCGGACGTGTCGACGGCAGCGTCCTTCTCGGTCACGGGCACTGGTGGCAGACCTTCGTCTTCCGGCGAGTTGCCGAAGAAAAACCATGCGGCGGTGATGCCGACCAGGGCGAAGGCTGTGGCACCCCAGAAACAGCTCCGCCACGCCAAGTCGGGCCCGAAGCATTTCCCGACCCATACGACAATCCCCGCCGAGATGACATAGGCCAGCACTTCGCCCAGGTTATTGGAGCAGCTCCATATGCCGTAGTACGTGCCGCGCCTCTCCCTCGGCCACCAGCGCGACAGCGCCACCACGCAGCACGGCGCCCCGGACGACTGCGCGAAGCCGTTCACGAACCACACGACTGCAAGCATCAGGGCTGGCAGATGGAAGCCGACTAGCAGGTTGGCCAGCGCAGAGACGAACAGCCCCAGCATGATGTACTTCTTGACGTTCACGTGGTCTGCTATGAACCCGTTGATGATCTTGCCGATCGCGTAAGCGAATAGCATTGCCGAGCCTACGTAGCCGATTTCTGCCGGCGTGTACGCGCCTTGCTCGATCATGCCCTTCTTCGATGCCGAGAAAGCAAGACGGCACACGTAGAATATGGCGTAGACGAACAGCATCGCCGACACCTGCCTGACCCGTGCAAACGCATACCTGCGCGCCACAGACCCGTCACCGGAAGAGGAAAACGACCCTTTCATGATAGGCTGCAATTATATCATATTGCGCACCGTCATCAAATTGGCGCCGGACGCTTTTCCTTGGGCTACAGCCCTATGTCGCCGAAACCGTTCCAGACGTTCCGTCCGCTGTAGGTGCGCGGCTGCACCTCGCCGCGCAACGCCTTGAGCGCGGGAAGCGCAAGGGCCTCCTGCTCCATCTCGCCGGGATATACGCTGACGGGCGCGATAAAACCGCATCGCGTCTTTATGCCCTCGACGATGTCAGCGAATCGCACGAGCCCGCCTGTAAGAAGAATCGCGTCAACCTTGCCGCAGAGGACCGCCGACATCTCGCCAATCATCTTGCATATCTGGTAAATCATAGTGTTCCACACGAGCGAAGCCTTGCGGTCGCCCTTCTCGACCAGCGCGTGGATCGTGTCGGAGTTGGACGTGCCGAAGAGATCCACGAATCCACCCGCGCGCGAGCACCTTAGGCGAACGTCGGCGACGGAGCGCGCCTCGATGTAGTCAAGGAGCTGCAGCACCGGCACCGAGCCGATGCGTGTCGGCGTAAACGCGCCCTCGCCGTCCGCGCCCATGTTGCCGTCCACCATGCGCCCGTGGTCGTGGGCGGACACGGTTATGCCTCCGTCGATGTGAGCGACGATGAAGTTGCAGTCCTCGTAGCTTCGGCCGATCTTCGCGGCGTGATGCTCGGCTACGGCCTTCTGGTTGAGGACATGCGAATGCGATACGCGGTAGATGCCCTTGATGCCGGTGAGCCGCGCGTAGTCGCCGTATTCGTCCACATTCGTCGGATTGAGCGTGTACGCCGGGCGGCCGTATTCCTGCGCAAACGTCAACGCCAGCATGACACCAAGCTTGGCGGGGTGTTCCGAACCGCCGACTGCGGCAACCGTGTCGTCGTAGAGCCTCTGGTCTATCGCCGTTATTCCGCCTGGCTGCGTACAGGCGCTGCCGCCACGCCCGACGAACGCGTCAATCGACGCGGGATCCACGTTCTCAGCCTTGAGCATGTCAAGGATCACACCCCTGCGGAACGGCACCTGATCGTTCACGTGCGGAAAGGCAAGAAGAACCGACGCATCGTGGAAGAGGCTTTTTTCAAATAAAGACACCTCATTCTCGAAGAGGCTAACTTTCGTCGAAGTCGACCCGGGGTTGATGACAAGTATGCGGTACGTTTTCATGTTGATTTGAAATTATATCATATTTACGACGCCACACACTTCATTACATAATCTCAGCCACTTCGGGCTCGAGCATGACGCCAAGGCGGAAGAATACGCGGTTGCGCATGAGCCGCACGAGAGCCATGAAGTCCGATGGCGTTGCGCCTTCGCCACGCACGATGACGTTTGCATGGCCTTCCCAGACATAGGCGCCGCCGACGCGCATCCCCTTCGCGCCTACCGATTCCAAGAGCCTTCCCGCGAAATCGCCTGGCGGATTCTTGAAGACGCTCCCGAACGTTCCCGCTGGGAACTTCCGCCGCCGCGCAAGATAGTCCGCCGCGTTGCCCTGCGCCCAGGCCGCGGCCAACTTCTCCTCGTCCCATTCGACGTCCTGTATCTCACCGTTAAGGTTCGAATGCCTGTAGGCAAAGCCGCAGTCTCCTGCCGCAATCCACGAGCCGTCCACCTTGACTCGCGCGACGACCTCCGAAATCGAATGTCCGAACGCGCCGGCGTTCATCTTCACCCAGCCTCCGACCGTGCCAGGAATACCGGCCATCCACGGAATGCCAAGCGACGAGCCGGGCCGGGCCGCCGACCCTTCTGTCTTGCAGAACTCGATGCCAAGGTCGAGGTCGGTTTTCCACGTGTTGAAACCCCCGCCGATCCATACGCGCCTCGGCGGCAGCTCGTGCAGCTTCGATATGATGTCGCCCGCGCCAAGAACAAGCGTGACGTCGCCGGGCCTCGCCGTGCGCACCGCATGCGTCCAGGCCTCCTCGCAGCTGCGGGCAAGCCTGACGTTCATCCCAGCTGCGCGGCAGACGGCGTAAAGGTCCGCAATGTCGCCGCCTTCGACAGGCTGCTCGAACGCCGGGTATGTCGGACAAAGCACCGTTTCGTCCGCAGCCTCCAGCGCGGACGGGAAATCGGCAAGCAATGCCTTCGTGCGCGAATAGCGGTGCGGCTGGAAGAGGACGCGCAGCCTGCCGCGGCACGCCTGCCGCGCCATCTGCACCGCGCACCTCATCTCCGTCGGGTGGTGCGCATAGTCAGTGTACACGCCTTCGGACAGGCGCTGGAAGCGCCTGTCGGGGAGTTCGGCCACTACGGACGGCAGAGCAGCCGCTATGTCCGCCAACTGGTGTCCGCGCCGCAGTGCGACTTCAGCCGCCAGCAGCGCGTTTTGCCTGTTGTGAGGCGCCAGTACCGCCAGAATTGGGGACAGTCCCCCGGTTTGACTGGGGACAGACCCCGGTTTTAGTGCGTCTGGCAAGGGTTTTTGGGGGCCTGTCCCCAACTTGGCAGGGGACAGCCCCTGGGTTTCGATGACCTGGCGGGCATTGCGGCGAGCGGCGTCAAAGCACGCCCGATATTCGCTTTCGGACTTGAAGTGATCGGGATGGTCGTATTCGCAGTTCGTGACAACGAGCGTGCCGGCGTGGTAAAGGGCCAAAGTGCCGTCCGACTCGTCGGCCTCGACGACGAGCGGGCCTTTCCCGACGCCAGCCACCGGAAAGTCGCCCGTCTCGCCGCCTATCGCCCATGACGGGTCTTCGCCGAGCGCTTTAAGGAGTCGAGCCGTCCACGTGGCAGTAGTAGTCTTGCCGTGGGAGCCGCAGACAGCGACTGAGTCGGGATGGTTCGATACGATTTCGGCCAGGACGTCGCCACGCATCCGAACGTTGTGCGCCGCAAGTCGTTCCGGCTCATCCGCAGGAACGGCTGGCGTCACTATCACTTCGTCTGCGTCACGGACATGCGAGGCGTCATGCCCGACCGAGACGCGGACGCCCATGCTCTCCAGCCATCGCGTGCGCGGCGTTGCGGCAAGGTCGCAGCCTGACACGTCGTGCCCGCGCGCCTTCAGCAATACGGCGAGACCGGCCATGCCCACGCCGCCGATCCCGATCAGGTGAATCCGCTTCATGTCGCGCAGCGATGCCGCAGGGGCCGCGTCAGTTCTCGCCCATGAAGAGCGCGTTTGACGCATAGTACGGATCGGAAGTGAACCGGCAGCCGAGACGCCTCAGGCCGGCCTCGTCGCCCGGCGTGACCATGTGCGTCATGTGCACCTCGCAACTGCGCAGCTCGTTCAGCTTCTCCATCGCTATCTGCGCGGCAGGGTTGGTGGTTGAAGATATCGCAAGGCCTATAAGCGCCTCGTCAAGGTTGAGAGAAGTGTAGCCGACCTTCAGTATGTCCTGCTTCATGTGGGCGATGGACTGTATGACGTTCGGCCCGATGAGCGGAATCTGCGCCGGTATGCCGGCGAGCGTCTTGACCGCGTTCATCACCATCGCCGCGGCGGCATGCATCTCGTCCGAGTTCCTGCCGGTCACGATGCGCCCGTCGCGCAGCTGGATTGCCGCGCCCGACACGATCGTTCCGCCTGCCTTGCCCTTGCCTTGGAGGCGAGCCGCCTCGGCGGTGCGCCGAGCCGCCTCGACGACGACACGGTCCTCGGCGCGAAGCCCAAGCGAATCCATCAGCTCCTTTGCCCGATCCACCATCGAGCGGTCGGTGGCGCCCTCTGCGAACGCGCACTGGTAGCGGAGAAACCTGCGAATTATCTCCTGCTTGGAGGCGTTGCGAACGACTTCGTCGTCGATTATGCCGAAGCCTATGCGGTTTACGCCCATGTCCGTAGGGGAGCGATACGGACACGCCCCCTTCGTCATCTTCTGCCATATCGCCACCAGAAGCGGAAAGGCGTCCACGTCACGGTTGTAGTTGACCGTGTCCTTGCCGTACGCCTCCTTGTGGTACGGATCGAGCATGTTCCTGTCGTTGAGGTCGATGGTCGCAGCCTCGTAGGCGATGTTGAGCGGATGGTCGAGCGGCAGGTTCCACACCGGGAACGACTCGAACTTCGCGTAACCGGCAAAGTTGCCCATGCGGTACTCGTGATAGATCTGCGCGAGGCACGTGGCGAACTTGCCGGAGCCTGGCCCCGGCGCAGTGACCACGACAATCGGCCTCTCGGTCTTTACGTACTCATTCTTGCCGTAGCCCATGTCAGAGACGATCGTGTCCACGTCGGCCGGGTAGCCCGCAGTCTTGTAGTGGTAGTAGACCCTGACGCCGCGCCTCTCGAGCTTGGCGCGGAACTGCTTGACGGCGTGCTGCTCCTGGTAGCGCGTTATGACGACGCCTCTCACCAGAAGCCCGAGGTTGCGGAGGTCGTCTATCAGCTTCAGCGCGTCGTCGGCGTAGGAGATGCCGAAGTCAGCGCGCATCTTCTTGCGCTCGATGTCGCCGGCAAAGAGGCAGAGGATCACCTCGGCCTGGTCTTTCAGCGTCTGAAGGAGACGAAGCTTCACGTTCGGATCGTAGCCAGGCAGGCAGCGCGCCGCATGGAAGTCGTTCATCAGCTTGCCGCCGAACTCCAGATAGAGGCGGCCGTACTTGCCGGCACGGCGGCGGATCTCTTCCGACTGTTCCTTCAGGTACTTTTCGTTGTCGAATCCGGCCTTCATCTCCCGAGCTCCTTCAGGATCGCCTCTATCTTCGGACGGCACTTGCCGCAGCCGCCTCCGGCCTTCGTGAAGTTCGTGACTTCCTCGACGGTCGTCAGCTGGTTCTCGGTTATGACGCGGCGGACCTCGTTTTCGGAGACTCCGTAGCACGTGCAGAGCGTAGTGTCCTCCAGGTTGCGGTCGGCGTTCTCGCCGGTCTCGTAGTTCTTGATCGCCGCTTCCATCGCCTCGCGCCCCATGACGCTGCAATGCATCTTCTGCGGCGGCAGCCCGCCAAGGTAGTCGGCGATGTCCTTGTTCGTTATCCGCTTCGCCTCCTCAAGCGTCTTGCCGATCACCATCTCGGTGAGCGCGGAGCTGGACGCTATCGCGCTGGCGCAGCCGAACGTCTGGAACTTCGCCTCGGCGATCCTGCCGTCCTCGCCCAGCCGGAACTGGAACTGCAGCGCGTCTCCGCACGCGAGGGAACCGACCGTCGCCGTCCCGTCAGGGTTCTCTATCTTGCCCACGTTCCGAGGGTTTCGGAAGTGGTCCATCACCTTCTCCGAATAGTTCCACATAACGGGACTCTATTATACCATAATTCTCGCCCGCCTGAGGACTCTACGAAACATGGCCTGTCACTTCACCAGATGCATCTCGATGTTCATGTTCCTGCAGAAAGCGGTCAGCTCCTCCACGCGGTCGCCGTACATCAGCGCATAGTGATGCTCCCAGCCGTTCTCCATGACCTCTCGGCGGACGGCCTCGCAGCCGGCGTCGAACTTGACGTTGAGCGGAGTGCCGCGCACGAAGAGGTCCGTATCGATTCCCGTGCCGGGGCAGACGAGCATGCGGAAGCCCCTTCCGTCGCGTGTCTCGCCAAGGCGGGCAAGCGTGACGCGCCCAGGCTTCAGCGGAAACTCGCCCGTGCAGCCCTTTACCCCGCCGCCCTCGACGGTCGCGGAGCTGTGCAGCTCGGGCTGATAACCTTGTTTGCAGAGCCCGCACGGCGCCGCGCCGCAATGCCACACCGTTCCGTGGTCGCCCTCGCAAATGATGAGGTCGCAGAAGAACGGAAGGTCGCCCGAGATTATCTGGCCTATGCGCATCATCACCGCGCCATAGACGTCGCCTTCGCACGCTGTGAGATAGCCGTGGTTCGTGAGGTGACCAAGCGTGGAGCAGACCGCAATGCCATAGAACTCGTTGAGAATGACTTCGGGCCAGCAGCGCATCGCAAACGTGTCAACGAAGAACTTCTCCTTCAGCTTCATCACCGCCGCGATGAGGCGGGCTGACTTCTCCTTCTGGTTCCCTCTGGGGCCGTCCGTCGGGTGTGTCTTCAGGTCGCCGTCGATTATGGCCATGCCCTTCGCGACCTCGTCGGGGGTCAGGTTCTGCGCGACGGTAAAGAGCTCGTGCTCGGTAATGATCTTGACTTCGGGCCCAAGCGTGCGGCGCAGCATCATCTCGTCCACGCAGCTAGTGAAGAACCCGGGGACGCGTCCGCCAATGAGGCCGATGCGCATGCGCCCGAGCGCCTTCATCGCCTGGGCGACGCGTATCTGCTTCATGAGGCCATCCTCGGCCTCCTTCGTCCCGGCCTGCGCATGGACGTAGAAGTACGGGATGCCAAGACGCCACATGTGGTGCGCGTTCATGTTCGCCGCGCAGAACGAGTTGTTCTGCAGGCGCCCGCCCTTCGGGTCGGGCTCGGGCTGGGACCAGAGGAGGATCGGCACCTTGAGGCGCTGCGCAAACATAGGCGGCACCACGCCAAGCGAGAACGTGAGGAAGTGCGCCACGATCAGGTCGGGCCTATCCTTCTCCCACTGGTCGAGAACCTCGATCGCCTCACCTTCAAGCGCGAGCATGTGGTCAGGGGCGACGACTTCCACATCGGGGAGCTTCTCCAGGAACTTGATTGCGTCCGCGCGAGCGGCCTCAAGCGTGTCGTTTGTCCAGTTGACCTTGCTCAGCGGCAGGTATCCGATCTTAAACATGTTGCCTCCTTGTGTTTTGCAGTTATGAGTATTTTACCATTTCACCGCTGGACGTGCAAAGCGACAAGCCTGCGGCTGGCCGGCTAGTCCGTATCAATCTTCGAGAGGTCGCCGTTTACGGTTATGCCGCCGTCAGCAACGATGATCGCCCCGTTGAGATAGCTCGATTCGTCAGACGCCAGGAAAAGCGCGATCTTTGCAATCTCCTCAGGCGTGCCGTAACGGCGGAGCGGCGTGCGCAACTTGAGAAACCGCTCTTCGTCGAACGAAGAGTTCTCAGGGTTCGACTGGCGCATCATCGGCGTCATGATTGCCGCCGGCGATATGCAGTTCGTGCGGACGCCGTAGCGTCCGTACTCAACGGCTAGCGACTTAGTGAGCTGCACGATCGCACCCTTCGTCGCCGTGTAGGCGTCGCAGTCGGGGATGCCGATCTGCGCCGCAGACGAGCCGGTGTTGACGATCGATCCGCCGCCAGCCTTGATCATCGTCGGAATCGCGTATTTCGTGAAGAGATACACGCTCTTCAGGTTGATGGCGATTACGCGATCCCAGTCCTCTTCGGAGATGTCGGTGATCTTTCCGTCGTGCCCCGTCCAGAATATGCCGGCGTTGTTGTAGAGCACATTCACCGTGCCGCACCTTTCGACGACGGACCGGACATCCTCCGCCTTCGACACGTCGCAACGGACGAATTCGCAGCCGATGGCTTTCGCCGCCGCCTCGCCCTTCTCAACGTTGATGTCCGCAATGAACACCTTGGCACCCTCCGAGGCAAAGAGCTTCGCGCCCTCAAAGCCGATGCCCTGCGCTCCGCCTGTTACGAGCGCAGTCTTTCCCTCCAGCCTACCCATTTGCTTCCTCCTTGAGATTTTTCCTTCCGACAAGCCACAGGAGCGCGACAACCGCTGCCGCGGCGATACCCTGTGCGACCCAGCCCCGGCAGACGAGCTCCGCCTTTCCTCCGTAGCCGTACAGCAGCCAGCCCGTACCAAAGAGGCAGCTCCAGACCGCCACGCACCCAAACGTCGCGCAAAGTATCCCTTGCGCCAGCTCTCCCTTCGGTCCTGATACCTTCGCCCTGAACGCCGCGATCTTCTCGTCCGGCTCGCACGGCGTCGCAAACGTCACTGCAAGCCAGCATGCCGTTGTAACGGCGACTCCGATCAGCAGCTTCCACGCCGTGAGGTCAAACCACTCCGCCCGCCAGCCTGAAGCCAGCCATGCCTCAATGCCCAACGGCCTCGCACCCCACTGGAAGAAGCAGGCAACAGCGAACGAAACGACCATCGCGCTTATCTCGCTCCAGCTGTTGATTCGCCGCCAGAACCACCTGAGGAGATATAGGAGTCCAGTCCCTGCGCCGATCTGGAGCATCAGGTCGAAAACGCCTTTCGAGTGCTCTAGCACAAGCGTCACGAGAATTCCGAGCACAGCGAGCGACACCATCGTCAGCCGTCCGACGAGGACTTGCCTCTTGGGCGAAGCCTTCGGGTTTACGAACGGGATGTAGAAGTCCTGCACCACATACGACGCGCCCCAGTTGAGCTGCGTCGCGATCGTTGACATGTATGCCGCGAGCAGCGACGCTACGACAAGCCCGAGCCATCCCTTGGGCAGCATCGCCACCATCGCCGGATAGGCGAGGTCGTGCTTGAGATATTGGTCGGTGACGGCTGGAAAAGCCTGCCTCATCGATTCAAGGTCGGGGAACACGACAAGCGACGCCAGGGCTACAACGAGCCACGGCCAGGTGCGGAGCGCGTAGTGCAGGAAATTGAAGAATAGCGTCGCGCCCGCCGCATGGCGCTCGTTCTTCGCGGCGAGCATGCGTTGCGCGACGAAGCCGCCGCCGCCCGGCTCCGCGCCTGGATACCACGTCGCCCACCACTGCACCGCAAGCGGCAGCACCATGACCGTCATCAGCGTGGAGCGCCAGCCTGGACCGGACGTCGGCGGGACAAGCGACAGCTTAGCGTTCACGGCGGCGTTCGAGAAGAGACCCGCAAGGGTACCGCCAGACCCGCCGTCGCCGCAGATGTCAACGGCGAACCAGGCGACCGCCAACGCTCCAGTCATGGCAACGACGTACTGGTAGAAGTCGGCCCAGATGGAGCCGGTAAGCCCGCCGAGGACGGCGTACAGGCCGACGATTGCCATTGCTATCAAGAGAGAAGCGAGCGGCGAAAGCCCGAAGAACACAGCGCCAATCTTAACCGCCGCGATGGACGACGACCCCATCAGCACCGCGTTGAAGAACACTCCGAGGTATAGCGCGCGGAAGCCGCGCAGGATGCGGGCCGGCCTGCCCGAATAGCGCAGTTCGTAGAAGCCGAGGTCCGTGTTCAACCCCGACCGGCGCCACAGCTTCGCATAGACGAATGCCGTCAGCATGCCCGTCAGGAGAAACGCCCACCACACCCAGTTGCCGGAGACGCCGTGGTTGCGGACGATGTCCGTGATCAGGTTCGGCGTGTCGCACGAGAACGTGCAGGCGACCATCGACACGCCCAGGAGCCACCACGGCATGCTGCGTCCCGAAAGAAAGAACGACTCCGCGCTCTTCGAGGAACGCCGCATCCCGGCGATCCCGATGCCGATGACCGACATCAGGAACGCAACAACTATTGCAATGTCAACGGGAGACTTCAGCATGTCAGGCACTTCAGGTTTAGCGTCCCAGAACATCGGCCGCCGTCAGCATGAGACGCCGGAAGTTCTCCGGGGTACGGCGCGAGGGATCGGGAGCAAAGGCGCGGATCGGGTGCGGGAGAGCGCGCAACTTGGCGCGATAGTCGGGAAACGGCGGAAGCGGCGAGAAATCCCCGGCCTCTGCACGCGCCACAAGAAGCGCCGCCAGCTCTTCGGTAGACGGCACGTACCACCCCTTGGCGTACTCTGCCTGGTGCGACAGGCAGTACCGGCAAGCCGAGTTCTCGAAGAACACATGCTCGAATGCCGGATTGCGCACTTTCTCCACGGACACAATGTGGTCCATCGACTCGGAAAGCGAGAAGTCCGAATGCAGCTCAAGGGTCTCTGCAAAAAGGCGCACGAGCGCCACGCACCGGTCGGCCTTCGCCTTGACGTCCGCGGCGGTCGCCTGTCCAGCGGCGGACAAGTGATAGGTCCGCAGCAACTCCTCATAGGCGAACCACACGGAGCGGTCGAACGCCGTACGGGCGATGTCGAGCGCATCGCGCCGCACGAACGTGCCGTTCCAGTCGATTTTGGCGAGCGCAGCAAAGACAGCTGGCGCATCAGCGATCACGGCAGGCGTCTTCGTCTTCAGCCAGCGCTTTGATTCGTTGAGGCGCCGCGGCGCATCCCAGCCAACGATGTCTGAACAGCAGCGCATCCAGTCCCACAGTTGCGACATCGGCATGACCTTTCGCCAGGCGGCCCCGAACGCCGCCGCCTGCGCACCATAGCGGTCGCGACAGAAGTCATCCAGCATGGCGTCTGTCGGCTGCGGCGAGAGACGCCAGCAGTTCTCGGTGAAGTACCGCCAGGCAAAGATGTCGGAATGGGACGTCTCGGGCCAGATGATGTAGGCCTTGCACATCGGATCGCCAACTATGGCCTTCTCGCGCTTGCGGATCGTCTCGTACTGTCCGCGGATGTCCATGCCGCGGTTGAGCGCGAGAGTGACGCCGAAGGAGTACGGGAAGGCGTTCGTCACGCCCCAGCCGGTGAATACGTTGTGCAGCGGGATGCCGGGACGGTGCACGAAGCCCACGGCGTCGTCCGCCGTGAAATCCCAGACAATCGCAAAGCTGGGATCGAGCGCCTTGAGAAGCTGCTTCACCTCGTCTGGCTGCCAGGTGAGGAAGAAATCCCAGCCTTCCATGATGACGGGGGCGTCAGGGCGACGCCGGTGCGACTCGTCGTTGTAGCGCTTCATGATGTCGATCTTGAGCGCCACGTTGTCCGCCCGGTTGGTGTACACCGTGCGTTCGTCGAAGCCCATGTTGAAGAACATGCCCGGCTCGCCGTACTCCTTCACGGCGGCCTCGGTGAGGTTCCAGTATTCGTCGATCCACTTCTGCTGGCGCACGTCCCATACAAGACCGGACGGCTCACAGTAGTTCTTGTACACCTGCGGAGTGAATTCCGGCTTCTTCGCCTTCAGGAACTCCGGCGGCGTGCGGTAGAACCAGTGCGTGGCGGGGCCGATCTTCTCCGGGTGGATCATCCCCCTGTCGCGCGCGTAGTCCAGAATGCAGTGGCGCAGCAGGTTCCTGTACTCCATGCTCCAGAAAGACGTGCGCTGATTGTACCCTTGCTGCAGGAATTCACCCATGGCATCGCACGGCTCGGTGACTGCCGGATCAGGGTAGGGCACGATGTCCGGGTACGCCAGCTGGAAGAGATCCTCCTTTCCGAAATGAAGCATGAACAGGTTGAGGCGGTTCTTGACGCACCAGTCCAGCTCCCTGCGCCAGTCCGCCCAGCCCCACGTCTCGGCATGGAACCGCGTGAGCCCGCGGTGGGAGAAATACTGGCATCCGCGGTAGAGGAACTGCGCCTTCTCGCGTATGTCCACGCCTGAAAGGTCTATCCGTTCTGCCTTCGGCACCACGTCGCCATCCCAGAACCAGCGGCAGCCGCAGCGCTGGCGGAAGAACTCGTACGTGCCGTAGAGAACGGAGCGGGGATTTTTCCCTGTGATCTCCAAGCCGTCCCCGACGCTTTTCACAATGTAGGCGTCCGTCTCCCCGTCGAACAGCGGATCGTCCGACGGGAATCCTATCCGCACACAGACAGCATCCTTCGCCGGACGCGCGGTAACCGTTATCCGCCGTCCCGTAATCTGCCCCCAATATTTCTGAAACTCATCGGCAGCGATGCGCACGGCCGACGGAGCGTCGGCAGGAACAGCCACCACAGGATCCTTCGCCGCCAGGGCTGACGCCGTGGCCATGAGCACAAAAAACGCACAGGAATGTTTCATATGGTTCCTCCTAACCGCATTGCGCATCACCGGTCGAGCGGCTTCGGGAAGATGCAGTGACGGGTGATGTCGGTGATCTTGCCGTTCTTCAGTTCCGCAAACTGGACGAGCGCCATCACAGGAAGCGTTGGCTTGACTTTGGACGACATCCAGTTGACGGTGGTGCAGTATATGAACCTCACGGCCCCATCCTTGCCGCCCGGAACCACGTCAATGCCCTGCCGCCAGCCGAACATGTGGCGACCGACGACATTGAAGTCGCGGTCCATTACGATGAAGCACGGCGTATTGGCCGTCTCGTCCTCGCAGTAGTGCGCCGAATAGAAAAAGGTGCCGTCCGTCGTCAAGTTCTGCGAGCCGTGCGTGGAATCGTAGCCGTGGTCAACGACGAACGGCTTGCCGATTGGCTTGAGCGTCTCGGCGTCGAATTTCCCGTACCAGCATTTGTTGCCGGGCGGAGCAACACGCCCCATGCCGAGATAGATCACGCCGTCAAGGCACGTGATGCCGTCGGCCGCACCGTTCCATCCCTCGATGGGGTAGTGTCCGATGGAAGCGAGCGTCTCGGCGTCGTACACGCTGATTCGCGCGTGGTTCTTCTCCTCTTTCGTCTTGGCGCGGTAGACGTCACCCGTGTAGAGACGGCCGTTCCAGATGCAGATGTCACCGCCGTGCGGGTCGGTATCCACCGTCGCGAGGGTGCGCCCATACCAGTCCGTCTTGAGTATCTGCGTGTGGAACGAGAAGTACATCGCGTTGGAAGAGACGCACATGCCCTGCACGTGCCCGCACCACGTCTTGCCCTTGTGCCCGCACAATGGCTTGTCAGACCATTCCTTTATCGCCCCTGCCTCCGTGATCCTCGCATCCCACGAAGGAACCTGCCAAGCCTGCGCCACGCAGGCACACAGCACCACGGCGCCAACAGCCATTTTAACATTCGTCGTCATTTTACCGCAAACCTTTTCCAACCGGGGAAATTTACAATATCGTGAATATCATGCCTGAGACAAATGGATGCAGGTAACCATTCTCGTCAATGCTCACGCGCAACAGGCGGTCGCCGTCCTTCCAGCGGAAGAACCGAAGTTGCTCCGGTGCAAGCCCGCTGGCGTCCGTGCCGAAACGGATAAGATTGCCATCAAGGGGCGCGTCTATGGTGATTGCCTTCCTGGACAGGCCCGCACCCGCCGTGAACGACGCGAACGCGAGCTGTCCGCCCGTCTCGACCGTCAGCGTGGCGTTCGTGTTCACCGTCAGCGCACCAAGCGCATTGGAAGAACCAGTCGCCGCCGCAAGATTTCCGCCAGCCAGCACGAAATCATTTGTCATGGCACTGCCCGCGCCAAACCGGAACGTCCCGTTGCCGATCGTCGCCGGCATCCGCACCTCCTTGCCGTCCCCCGTCAGCTCCAACGTGCCGGCACCCCACTTCTCGAACATGAACCAAGCATACGGTTCACGGTCGTCAGCGCGGCGTCCTGCCGCGCCACGCAACTGCGCGACCGTGCAGTCCACGGCATCATCGCCGGTGACATCCTCCACGTCGATATGAAATGTGCGGTTGGTCTGGACAGCCAGCGCATAAGACGAAGTACCGTAGATATTCACGCCGGAACGGATGAACGACGGCTTCGTACCGACCACCCGCCAGTTCTGGAAAGGCTCGGTAAAGGCAGACCGGGGGAAAGTGTTGGTCACGACGGCTCCCGAAAGCGTGAGAAACTGGATGTATCCGTCCACATGATCGACCTGCAGCGTACCGCCGTCAAGTACGACATCCTGCGTACTGCGGATCTGCCATCCACGCGCTTGGTGGAGAAGACCGCCTTCATGGGCAACAAGCCGGGTGGAACCTTTGGCAATGCCGGCGTCGCTGTTAAGGTCAAGCGCATAGAGACGAAGCTCCGCGTTTGTACAGGCGTGGGCCTCGCCACCCGTCGGAAGGCTATTTTGGGACGCAATCGTCACCATCACGGGCAGACCATCGCTGCCATCCACAGTGATCTTGCCGCCGTAAAGAGTGGTCAGGTTGCCGGAGACTGTCGCATACCCGCGCGCGGTCGTGCCGCCGAACGTAGCCGTCAACTTGCGGATGCCATAGCCGTCCGTATAGTTGTTCGCCACAAACCCAAGGCTCAAATCACTCCGCTCAGACACCTTCAGACCGGTACTCGTTATCCGTTCCTTCATATATCTGTCGCTGGCGTTCTCGTCATATCCGGCACTGTCGCCGTGAATCTCGATGTTCGGCCCCCTCTGTCGCAGCGTTGCATTCACCACCTTCACGCCAGGATTTCGATTGAACTGGAACTGCATGGTGGCCGTATCGGTGACCGCATTGTAGCTGTAGCCGTACGTGCCGCAAAGGGAGGGGTTGCCGGTTGCGTTGTGGTTTTTGCCCTGCATATAACCCGTGATACCCGTCAGCGTGGAGAGCGAGCGGTTGGTCGCAATCACAATCCAATTGGTCGATGAGATGAAATCCTCCCTGTAGGTGGAGCCTGCATAGGCGATCGTGGTCGGTTGCGGAACGAAGGTGAGGTCGCCGTCGCCGGTAATAGCATTGGCGAGCGTCGCCGCGCCATCACCCTCAGAGACGGCCAGCACCGTCTCCACGCCGGCGGCGATAGTCGTGGTGCCGCCAAACGTCGCACCTCCCTCAAAGCGGACGGTCGCCTTGCCGTCGCCCGCACCTTTGCGGCGGGCGACGATTTTGGTGATCCCCAGTGAAGACATGCGGCCGATAAATATGCCACCGTACTGGGGAGGATCATTAGTATAGCCGTAAAGCCCACATCCCAGAGCCGTCTTGGTGGCCTTGCTGAAGTATTCCCAAAGGCCCGCTGTCGCCCAGTTCCCCTCGTCGTTGGGATAAAGGCCGAACCTCGGCGAGCGCACGCCAGTACGGCACCGTGCATAGAGACCTCCCTCCTTTTCCTGCAACTGGACGCGCAGGGAATAGACGGCCGAAGCCGTCACACGATTAAATGTGTAGAACTTGTTCACGTCTGGGCCGCTAAGGTAATCGTAGCGTCCTGAGCCGGGCACACCCGACGTGGCAACAATCCGGACGAGATCAATGTCATTCATCAAAAGCCCAGGGAAGACAAGCGGCATGGAGGCCCCTTCCGGCTCCGTGAGGGCGTTTCCCGTCCAGACCTTGTACACGTCGTCGCCACGGGCGATGGTGAGAGCCCCGAGGGCGGTTGCCTTCTGCACGACGGAAAGCGTCCCGGTGGAGGCGATCGTTACAGTCGCGCCGTCGGCAAAAGTCATTGGAACGCCCGTCAAGGTAATAGCCCCTGCCGCCGCATTCGCGACAAGGGAGGTCACGTTCCCCGTTCCTGCCTCGCAGACAATGATGACGACACCGTCCCCTAACGTGGCATCCCCGCCAGTCCAGTTATAAGTAGAATCTGCGGACGCAAGCGAGAGCGCAGCAGCGGCGGCAAGCATCATACCGAATTTCTGTATCATCACGTTTCTCCCGTATTTCCTGTTTATGACTATTTCCAAGCATGCGACATGAACATCGCTTGATGTTCTGCCATGATTATATCAAAAAGATCGCCGTCAGTCACCTTCGTCACCCCTACTTCATGGTTGCGTCTTGCAGCATAATCCATCCGAACGATGGGTCAAAAGCTGCGACATCACGATTCGACGTTGCGGAAATCCGGACTCTGGCGGACTCGCGGCGGAAGGCTAGCACGCGGTTTGGCGATGGGAAGTCCGGATCTGACGGCCCTCGATAACGAATTCGTTCGGGTATCTTTCCCGTTCGCACCGTCTCATCGATGTCATCGACCGAAACCCGATCTTTCTCGGAGGCCAACGCATTGAACGCCGAAAAGCCTGCCTTCGCCTGACGTGCATTGCCAGCGGCGATGACAATGTCAACCGCCTTGCAACGCACGTTCTTCAGATCCGTACTGACGTCTTTTTCAAGCGCAACAACACTTGCTCCGAAAAAACGCTCGGGAGCGGCAGCCAGCAGTTCAAGCGCAAGAGACGCCATAGCGCCATCCCCCTTCAAGTACACTCGCCTGGCGTCCTCCGCATTTGTGACTGATGAAAGCGACTCCAGAACTGAGTCAACCGTACGTCCGAACGGCATGAGTACGGATATCCCGCGGCGCTTGCCCTGGCCAATGACCATGGAGGCATACGTCCGGTCCTTTTCAGTCGTTCCAAGCACAACGACAAGCGGCTGCTTCGTTCCGTTAAAACCTGTTGCTGCGCGATAATACGCAGCCCCGTGCAGATAGGAGTTCCACAACCGCTCTTCAAGCTCATGCCGTTTCGCCGCCGTAAGCGTGAGGACCTTGCCCAGGCCGTTCGCACCCGACGACAGTCCGGAATCATCCGCAACCGTCACGTCTGCATCGTCGATGACGATCGCCGGACGCTCGTCGCCGGAACGGCACTTCGTCCGCACGTTCTCGAAGCGCACCCCGTCGGTGTGCCGGACATAGAATCCGTGGGCCGGCAGTGCCTGGTGGTCAAACTTCAAGTTGGTCGGAGGCCCCTGGTCGCCATAGCACTCCGGAACCGGAAGCGCACAGTCCTCCATCGTCCCGCCGCCCGGCGCTACGACCTCAAAGTTGCGGATGACGATGTTTCTCGGTCGCAAGTCGGGAACTCCAGTAATTGAACTTGCCACACGGCTTGCGGCTTCGACGCGCACGTTTTCGATAAGCACGCCGTCCATCTTCGACGGAACGCCGGGGCGTTCTGGATGCCGCCGATCGCAACGGACAAAGACCGGGGTCGTCGGCCCCTTCATTTCGAGATTCCGGAGACGCACGTTCTCCATGACCTCGCCGTCTACGCACATCACCGTAATGCCTGCAAGGCCTATCATCTCCTCGGTTGCGCCCAGCGCCGTCTTGCGCCAATCGAACCGATGACAGGCCGAGGGAGGGAGCACCCGACAGTCGTGGATGTCGACGTTGCGAAACGTCCCCCACGACTCCGTCCCAAGGTGAATCGCGTTGCAGCTTGAGGCGATGCGGCAGTTGCGCACCTCCACGTTCTCGACGACAACGTCCGGTTCCGGCGTCTTCAACGCCAAGCCGTCGTCGTCCGAGTCGATCTCGCAATCCTCGACAAGTACGTTGCGAGAGGAGATGTCCATGCCGTCGTTGCAGTAGTTGACGTGCGACCATATCTTCAGCCGCCGATATACGACGCCGTCGCAACGGAGGCAGAAGATCGTCCAGGCGCCGCCAGCACGCAGCGACACGTCTTCGCATGCCACGTTGGTGCAGGACGAGAAACGCACGAGATAAGGCCTCAGGTGATCGTGGGAAAAGCTCCCCCCGCGACCATCCAACGTGCCATGACCGCGCAATCCGACATCGCGCACACCCTCCGCAAGTATCAGCGAACATCTGGGTTCGCTACGGACATAATCCTGTATGTTCGTGCTGCCGAGCAATGTCGCTCCACGCTGGAGCTCCAGCGTCACGCCGCTCTTAAGATGCAGCTGTCCCGTGACCCACGTGCCGGGAGGAACCGAAACTACGCCACCCCCGGCCGCCGACGTATCATCAATCGCCGACTGCAGCGCCTCTGTCGCCAACCCATCCGATCCCGAGGGCGGGAGCCGAAGCAAAGCTGTCGCTGCAAATGCAGCAGACGTCAGCAGGCACACCCCCAAGCATATGGCTGGATTTTGCATGTTCATTGCCCGTCCCTCGCTCTAGTTGCAAGAGTCGCAAGCGTTTCGCAGACCTGCCGCCAGCGGGCAGGCGTTCTGGCTTCCGCCACAGGTGCAAAACTCCTTATCGGATGATCCATCGCACGAAGCCTTGAAAGATAGTCCGTTGGCGCCGGAAGTTCGGCGCAATCGCCTTTTTCCGACTGTGAGGCAAGCGTCCCGGCGATTTCTCGCATGAGTGGCGCATACCAGCCGCGCGCCCATTCGGCATGGTGCGAACGGCAATACTCACAGGCTGCGTTTTCGAAAAGCAGATGCTCCGCCTGCGGATTGCGAATTTTCTCCACGCGATTCATCCAATCAAGCGTTTCCGTAATGGAGAAGTCTTCATGGAGCGCCAGAAGATCGGCCATCGCCTCCACAAGCGCGACTTCATGATCTGCCGCAGCCTTCACGTCATTAGCCGTCGCCCGTCCTTCCTTGGCGTCAAACCACGTTCTCATCATCGCATAGAACCCGTCAAAGGCCAGCCGATCCGCAGTCGTCCGCGCAAGGTCCATCGCGTCACGGCGCACGAAATCGCCGGTCCAGTCCAACTCGGCCAGACGGGCAAACACCTCCCGTGCAGGAATGGGACCCGTCAACTTGGAATTGTCACGCCAATACGCAACATCGTTTCGCTTCGAGGCGTAGGCGTGTGCTAGGGGACCAGCCAACGTGCGGCTCCAACCTGCCTTATATCCAAAGGCCAGCACCATCTTCCACAGCGACTCAAAGGTCGAAGCCTGCGAACCATAGCGATCGCGGCAGAAATCCGCGAGAAGCTCGTCCGTCGGCTTGTCTGAAAGTCGCCAGCAGTTGTCGGTGAAGTAGCGCCAGGCGAAGATGTCGGTGTGCGAAGCCTCGGGCCATATGACATAACCCTTGCACATGGGGTCATCTCTAATCGCCTTCTCCCTGTAGCGAATCTTGGCGTAGTTGCCGCGAATGTCGTTCCCGGCATTAAGCTCCAGCATGAATCCAAACACGTAAGGGAATGAATTTGTGATGCCCCAGCGCGAGAAGTTGTTGTCAAGCGGTATCTCCGGGCCGGACCTGACAATTCCGCCGTCAGCCGTGAAATCAAAGACAAGCGTGCGCGAAGGATCGGACGCCCGCACAAAACGCGCAACTTCCTCTGGTTTCCACGTGAAATAGAAATCCCACCCCTCCATAAGCAACTTGGCGTCAGGATACCGTCGCGCCGCCTCGCGGTTGAAGGTGTTTACAACGTCTATCTTTAACTTGACATTGTCCTCTCTATTGGAGAACACGACCCTTTCATCAAAACCGGGATTGAACATCAGCCCCGAAAATCCGTAATTCACAATCGAAGCCTCCGTCAGGCGCCAGTACATGTCGAACCATTTCTTCTTCCTGACATCCCAGACCTCGCCAGAGGGTTCGGCATAGTTGTCATTCGCCTGAGGCATCGGCTCTGGCCTGACCTTTTCGAGAAACGTCCTGGGCGTCCTGGAGAACCAGTGAGTGAGCGTTCCGAATTCGACAGGATGCATGAGCCCGCGCTCGGTCGCATAGTCCAGCACAGCCCTTCTCAGCAGATGGCGGTACTGCAGGCTCCAGAACGGCGTACGCAAGTTGTATCCCTCCTTCGCGTCTACAGGCTCGGTAACGTCCGGATCCGGATAGGGAACGACATCAGGAAACGCCAGTTGGAAAAGATCTTCGATGCCAAGGCGAAGCATGATGAGATTCAGACGGTTCTTGAGCGCCCAGTCAATCTCCTTCTTCCAGTCCTCAAATCCCCAATGCTCCGCCTGAAAACGCTTGAGCCCCCGATGCGCGAAATACTGGCATCCGCGATAGAGGAACTGCGCCTTCTCGCGTATGTCCACGCCTGAAAGGTCTATCCGTTCTGCCTTCGGCACCACGTCGCCATCCCAGAACCAGCGGCAGCCGCAGCGCTGGCGGAAGAACTCGTACGTGCCGTAGAGAACGGAGCGCGGATTTTTCCCTGTGATCTCCAAGCCGTCCCCGGCGCTTTTCACGATGTAAGCGTCCGTCTCCCCGTCGAACAGCGGGTCGTCCGACGGGAATCCAATCCGCACGCAGACGGCATCCTTCGCCGGACGCGCGGTAACCGTTATCCGCCGTCCCGTAATCTGCCCCCAATATTTCTGAAACTCATCGGCAGCGATACGCACAGCCGACGGAGCTTCAGCAGGAAGAACCACCACAGGATCCTTCGCCTCCAGGGCGGATGCCATGGCCGCAATCACAAGAAACACTCCTAATGGGCGTGACTTCATGTTGCGCATCCTTCTTTTTCCTCATCTGAGCAACAGAGATTCAAATGGTTTTCATTATAGCATAATTTTGACCTACCGCAGCTCACGCACGAAATCGCGTCGTTGAAATGGCCGAACGCGGCGTGGGCGCGAATGCGAAAGGTCACGTCGCCTCCTGGTGGGAACAGGTCGGACGAAAACTCCGCGACCACGTCCCCGCCCGCGGCGGAACGCCGCAGCGCCTCCGGACCATAGACGTAGCGCGTAAAGAGCGTTCTCGTGACCTCGCCTTCCGTGTAGACGGCCTCTATCTCGTAATCCTCTGCGGGCGCCGCACCTGCGACCGCGCGCACGGACGGGAACTCAAGGCGAACCCGTCCGTCAAGGTGCGTCACACGCACCTGTGCGCCGTCAGGGAACGGCGCAGGCGCGCGCTCCGCCCTCTGGCGGCTCTCGTAGCGGAACGGCGCATCTTTTCCCGCCGGAACCGGAACCACCCAGTTCGCGCCGACAGGCTCGCCGCGTACGAACTCTCGCCGCTCAATCTCAAGGAAGCCGTCGTAGACGTTGACAAGCTGCCCATGTGCCGCACGAATGCCTTCACCCGCCACGTATCCGCGCACGCCACGCATCACCGAGCGGTGATTGGAGACAAAATGCCCGGCGTTCTCCCGTCCGGCATCCACCCCGAGCAGCGACAGCGTTCCCGTCCCGACAGAAGTGAACGCACCCTGCCAGACGTTGCGTTCATTTACAAGCGACTTGTGGGAATGGCCAGACAGCGCAACGGCGTTCGGATACGGCGAAAGCGCGCGCGTGGCCTGTCCGCTGTCCGCGCCCCAGCACCAGTCGCCGAGGCATGTGTTGCGCGGCTGCGGATGCTGGACGTAGAAGAAGGGCCTGTCCCCCTTTAGGGAATCGCCTGCCTCCGCAAAGTACGGCTCGACGGCGTCAATCCCCTTCCAGCGTCCCCAATGCGCCCCGACGAACGTGTAGCCCTTCACCTCCTTGCGCCAGATCGGCTCGTACCTTTCGCAGAAAAGACGCTCGTAGTTGGCTTCCAGGCCGTGGAAGAATATCTCCTCTTCGGGCGGCAGCTCGCCGTTGAACCATGCCTTGCACGGCTTGCTGCGCCAGTCCTCGAAGTCGTGGTTGCCGAAGACGACGAGCCGCTCCACCTTGCGTCCGTCGCGGCGCGAACGACCGTGCGGAAAAATCTTTTCCCAGGCGCCGAGGACAATCTTGAACTGTCCGATCATGCCCCAGTCAGCAAGGTCTCCGGCAATCACCACCGCGTCAACTCCGCGTTCGTCATAGTAAGCGAGCGCCTTCTCGAAAAGATCAGTCTCGATGGTGTCCGTCGCCTTCTTGCCGGGCATCAGGCGCTCCATCTCGCTGCGGGGCCTTATGTGCAGGTCGCTAAGGAGTCCGAAGACGAGGCGCGGACACCCCGCGCCGACGGCCTGGGCGTAGGTGTCCGCCGGCGCGCTTGCGAGAAGCGACGCCGCCGAACCTATGAACCCGCGACGTGTGAAATCGACCCTCATGTCCGCACCGCCTTTTCCAAAGCGGCCTTGCGCTCCTTCTTCAGCCGCTTCGCCCTCGCTTCGGGAGATTCGATGTATCCCTTTGCGCAGAGCGGCTTCCCCGCGCCGCCGAACGCCGTGCGCGGCACAACCTCGAAGTCCAGCTCGACGTCCCACGGCAGCTCGTCAAATCCGAACACGCACGATGCCATCGCCTCGTCCTCCGGACTGAAAAGGCCATACGCATAGACGCGCTTCTCCACGGCGGTCTTTATGAGGTCAGTCTCGGCATAGCGCACAGTGACGGAGTAGTCGAACGCCCGTGACGGCGCACGCGCCGTCGGGAAGCGCACCGTCAGCTGCCGCTCGATCTTGCCCGCCATGGTCTTGCCCGTCCCCTCCTCGACGAAGACCTCCGCGTCTTCCGGAAACTCAGGCGCAGGACACGCCGCCGCACGACACTCCAGAGCGGATACGCCTTCCGCACCGTGCGGAACGAAAACGTCCTCGCCCAGCGCACGTCCTGTCGCAAGATCGAGGCGACTGAATGTCACGCCACAGGAATTCGCCCGCACGACCATGCCGTGGCGCGCCTTTCCGGCTTCGCGCGAAATGTCCGGCATGTGCCGCCACTCGGCGGCTTCGGGCGGAAGGCCCCCTGCAAGCGCGTTCTCACGTCCACCGGGCGCCCGAAGGTGCAACAGCGACGAGGCGTCGACAGTCACACAGCCGCAGTTGGGACGTATCGTCCTCGGATCGGTGAGCGGCGCACACGTGTGACCGGTTACGGCTATGGCGTCCGGCGGAAGCTTTCCGTCCGCCTCAGTCAACGGGAAATGTCGTACGACGAAACACGGGCGGCCATCGCAAGGAACACCGCCTATCGCGCCGTCCGGCTCGCGACAGAGAACGAAGCGGAAACCGTCGACTTCCTTGACTTCACGCGGCGCATACTCCTCGCCGAACGCCGTGCGCCATGCCTCGCCTTCGCCGGCAAGATCGCGTTCGCCAAGGACGACGAGCCGCTCTACTCCGCAGCCCGCAGGGAACACGGCATTCCACGCGCGTGCGAACGGACGGAACCTATCCGTACCGGTTACGCCGTCACCGACGATGTCGCCACAGACGACAACCGCCGCAACGCCATGCTCCCGCAACGCGGCAAGAGACTGCCGGACGGCGACCTCGTCGCCAGGGGTCCCCATGTGGAGATCGCCGATGATGCCTAATGTCAGGATTGGCTCTGGAGCCTTGGACCGCATCCGGAAAACGTTCAGCGAACCATCAGCATTACTCCCGGCACGTAAGAATGGAGGTAGCCGCTCGCATCAATCGTTACGCGCGCCCCATTCGTCGTGCGAATCCTGCGAATCTGCTCTTCGGTCAGCCCGTTCGCACTTGTGCCGAAACGAACGGCGGTGGAGCCGTTGCCAAGATCTGCATCAATGACGAGACGCGAGCCCGTTGGCAACGTCCATTCCGTTGCACTCGAATCCGCGAATGCGATCGACGCGCCAGTCGCAACCTTCAGCGTTCCAGCGGCGGCCACAGTCAGAGGCCCAACGCCGGTGGTGCAGGCGACTCCGGCGGAGACCGCCAGATTGCCGCCCGCAAGCTTGAAGCCAGCGGTAGTGCTTGACGACTGCGCCGCTCCAGACGATCCGAGCGCCCATGTGCCGCCCTGAATCTCGATCGGATAATTGATCTTATATGTCGGCGCACCACCGTTTAGGAGCATCGTACCGGAACCGGTCTTCACGATATAACCATGAAGGTACTTGTTCGAATACTTGTTGCCAAGCGTACCGTTTAGCGTGAAGTCCACCGCATCGTCGTCCGTCACGTCCCACACATTGAACGTGAACGGCATCATGTCCATACCAGTTTCTGACTGACTCATAAGAATGAGCGGCGCGTTGCAAAAAGACGGCGATGATCCTCGCACCATCCAGCGCGGATCGCTACGCTGGTAACCGATGCGGATCGGCACGGGAGAGGTCACCGCCGCACCGTCCGAAAGCGTCAACAGGTTCACGTAGGTCCCCGCGTCACTAAGCCGGTTTACGTCATAGGCCAACCGTCGCCCGCACCGCAGCGTGCCGCCCAAAAGATTAATCTCCTGTTTCGAACCAATGCAGATCGTCTCCACACGATCAATGAGTTCACCGCCCGGATAAACATTAATCGGACAGGTTCCGTTCACATAGTCTGTGTTGGCCGCAGCTCCAATCTGCCCGTAGATTGCCGAACCTCCGGACTTGATTTCCAGAACGCCGTTCGTCGGAAGCGACGTGGCAGCTTTCGAGAGCACAAGTCTCACGTTCCCGTTTTCCGTCCCGCCCACAACGACCTTCGCCCCGTTTGCAAAACTGTTAGCGGACGTGCTGAGTTCAACGAGATCAACCGCCGGACATGCAAAGTAGTTCGTGACATTGAGAATTGCATATCCGGTGCCAGAAGTATCCCACGCTGCTCCAAGGTTTGCACCTTTGATTCGACCCGACGGCAATGCATCAAGGTCATAACCTACAACATACACCGTGCTGGTCTCATAATAACCGGCGCTGACGACCCGCATGGAGACTTGGTGCATGGCCTGTGTCGTCGAGAACTCCGCACGAATGAACCTCGTGTATTTGTCCTGCCCGTTGTCGCCGACCTGGAACTGACCAGTTGCCGTGAAGCCTCCAGTGCCGATTTTGATATTGTAAAGGCGCATTGGCTTGCCGCGATTCTTGCCCCCTACGTTTCCTCCCGCCGCTACGCCAACGGCATTTGTAAGATCCTCAAGCGAACGGGCTCCTGGAATATGGCGCCATACGTTTGAAACCATATAGCCGTCCAGATACTCACGACAAGCATCTTCGCCAAATGCAGTCTTGCGTGTGACGTTGAACGTGCCGCCGAGGTTGAAGGCGCGGGTTGTCGTAACAGCGCGATCCGTAAAGCCGAATTCGCTCCCGCTAGCTGCCGTGACAGCGCCGCCGTAGGGCGTTGCGGCGACGCCATTCGCTCCTGCGGCGACTACCGACACGCCAGACGCGACATTGAGCGCAAGCGTGCCGCCGGAGACATCCGCATCGGAAAGAATGTTCTCGAACCGGACGGACGGTTTGCCGACAATGCGCACCATCGTCAGAATGCCGATGCCGTAGCCGCTTTTGTTGCTGGGAACGGAAAGTTGATTTATCTTCGCATACGGATAGTCTGACGGATGCGCCATCATGTAATCAATGTCGTCTCCTGCACGGTTGTAGGGGAGGTGAGAGACGAGGTAGGCCGACTCAACCGACCCCTCGATGCCGGACGCCGTCTGACGAAGCGTGCCTTTCACAACTTTCATGTAATAACCGAGCGAATCATTTGGTCCGCCATGCGTACTGGATGCCTGGAATGCAAGAGTCGCCGATGCTCCGCTGCCGGAACGCGTAAACCGATAGAACTTGAGAGCTGAGGATGATGGCGGATTGGACGATCCGGTCGGCCCCTTCGCGGTCTTCGGCTCGTACTCGTCGAGATTTTTGCCTGCAAAGAGAAGCGTCCAGTTCGGCGCCTTGTCAAGCGTGTTGGAACCGTCGCCCCACGTAAGCTCGGCATCGTCCGTCTGCGGAGCAATGGCGAGGCTGCCATGCCCGGTGGCGGCGTTCCTAAAAACGACCTCGCCGCTCACCGCCGTTATGGTAGCGCCTGACGCGAACGTCATGGCGTCGCCTGTCACGACAACGCGGTTGCCTGCACCTGGATTCGCGACAACCGTCGCAATCTCGCCGCCAACGTATGTGAACGCAAGAGTGCTGTCGCCTGCAGAGCCGGCCGTATAGGCGACGGATATGTCCGTCGCATGTACCGTCACCGCCGCAAGCACGGACATGAGCATCGCGTACGCCGTTGTTTTCATGTTCATGGTCGTTTCCTCGTTTAGTGGTTAGTGATTTTCTTTTGAAGAACGTAATAGCCGTGCGCAAGCGCGCCCAGATTTACTTCAAGCGGTTCGCATCCTGCGCAACTAACAGTTCCTGCTACGGGCTGATAGGAACCGTTGACGACGAGCGCAATCGTCCGTTCGCCTGTGTTCCAAGTGCGCACCTTCAGGCTTGCAGACGAAACGTCCGAGACGGCAGGACCTGACGGGGAGAGGATCGTTGCCTCGTTCGCCTTCACCTCATTCGCCGCCGCCAGGACGTCCGCCCAGCGCCGATGGAAGTTCGCGCCGTTGACCGGCGATTCGATGGAGGTTATGGAAAGGTAGAAGATGCCGTTGGCTCCGCCCGCGATCGCAAGCTGTGTCATGGCGGAAATCTCTTCGCGAGTCGGCGGACGCGACCCCTTCTTCAGCAATTCCGTGCTGAACATTCCCCAGTCGAACACCTGGATCACCTGCCACACCGCCCGCGTGTTCGCCACCGTCCGCAAAGTCTCCGACGGATGCTCGTAGCAGCGCATAAGCTTCATCTCCTTGCCGTTGCCCTTGATCGGATACGGGTCGACCCCCAGCACGTCGTGGCAGGCGAGGAACCAGCGCGAATCGAGCGGCTCCATGTGGACTCCCCACGTGACGTGGCGCGGATCGAGCGACTTCACGAACCTGTTGCGGGCGACGAGCCGGTCTAGGAACGCGATGTTAAACTCGTCATTCACGTACCAGCCGAGAAGCGCAGGATGATCTTTGAACGCGGCGATCGTCTTCGCCGTCCATTCTTCCTCCTCCTCTTCGCTGCGCACCTTGCCGAAGGCCCAGCGCGTGCCGTAGTAGACGTTCGCGTTGTAGAGCACCTTCAGTCCGCGCGCGGCGCACATGTCCATCTGACTGCGGTCGGGGAAGGAATAAGGAACGATCGTGTTGTAAGGTCCCGATGCTATGAGGTCTAGATTCGACACGGTGAACGGGTCCCACGCCTCGGAGTAGAAGCCTAGCGGAAGGTACGGCTTGCCGTCAACGATCAGCCGGTTGTGTCCGTCAACAATCGATGCGTCGGCGCGCGACGGCTCGGGGACTGGCGGATCGATGCGCTTCTCGACGGTTATGTCGTCGTAGTAGAACTTTCCGGTTACGGAGAAGTGTATCCACAGCCGAAGTTCCACTTCGCCCTCGGAATCGGCGGGAGGGTCGATGTGCCCGACGGCGCGGGCCCATCCGCCGGACGTCTCCGTCACCGTACGCGTGCTCTGCGCGGGCAGCGACACGGCCTTGCCGCCAATGACATGGAGAACGGCGAGCTTGGTGCCGGTGAGATCAACGTTGCGGCAGATGAAATCCTCCGTACGGACACGGCACGTGACGCGGTAGTGTCCGCCAGGCTCGAGCCTGATGCGCTGCCACACCACAAACTCCTTGTCAGGCGAGCGCTTGTCTATGAGAAGCGCCTGCGATCCGCCGACACCCTCGCCGGAAACAACTGAGACTGTCGCGACGGAATCGTCGCGCACCCACTTCCAGCCGAGGACCGCGCCGTCCGACGCCGGCTCCTCGAACCCCGGATTGACGACAGGACCGCCGAACGCTCCGGCAATCCACCCCGCCGCCATCACAGGAATTATAGCCAACCGCATCGTCATTCTACACCTTTATAACTTCGGAAAGGATGGGATCTCCGCGTGAACCGAACGCCGCGACCGGCGTCACCGAAAAGCGGAACGGAACCGCCTGCGGCAGTTCGTCCAGTGCGAACACGCACTCGGTGCAGAGCGACTGGCGGCGGCGCGCGCGGTTGAAGCCCTTGGCCGACACGCGCTTCATTTTGAATGTCTTTCCGTCTGCGACGGCGGCCACCTCGAAGTACATTGCCCTCGAAGCCGTCTTGGCAGTGGCGGACGGGAAGTTCACTGCAAAGGCGTCCTTGCTTTCGCCAGCCCGGTTCTGCCGACGGCAACGGTCCACCTCGACAGTCGCCGTCGCGTCGAACATCGGTCGCTTCTCCGCAGCTCGCTGGCGGCTCGGCATGAACGGCTTCCCCTTCTCCGCCGGCGACCACGGCACAATCCAGTCGTCCGCAAGCGGTTCGTCGGAGAGAAAATCGTGCCGCGTGATCTCGATGCGGTCGTCGAACACCGTAAGGAGCGAACCTTGCCGGGCGTCGATGAACGACGAGCGCGGCAACATCTTCCGTGCGTTGGCAGCGGCGGCACCCGGTCCATATGATTTCGTGTCCTCGAACGCATCGGGGTGGAGATCCTCGATGAATGCGCTGCCGTAGCGAAGCGAGCTCATCGACAGCGACGTAAACGCGCCCTGCCACAGCGAATTGCCGTCCGTAAGGGAATAGTGAGAATGGCCGGAGATCGCAAAGGCGTTCGGGAACTTCGAAAGCGCAGCAGTGGTGTCGCCCCGGTCGTGTCCCCATCCGTTCGGGCCGTAGTTTGTGTCCTTCGGGAGAGGATGCTGAATGTAGAAGAACGGCTTTTCAGGATCAGCCGCGGCTCCGGCTGCAAGGATTGCCTCGGGCGCACCGGCGAAGGAGATGTTACCATACTCAGTGTAGGGGAAGCCCTCCCAGTGCGCGCCGACGAACGTATAGCCCTTTACGCTCTTCGTCCAGACCGGCTGATACGGCTCGCCCCATATCCGTTCCCAGGACTCCTTCATGTTTCCCTGCAGGACGGCCTTCGCCAGCGCGGCCGAATCGGGATAATGCCGCTTGCCGAAATCACGGTAGAGAAATCCCTCCCAGTCGTGGTTGCCGGTCACGAAAAGCCGCTCCACGCGACGTCCGTCGGGAAGCCTGTCGCCCGGAAAGACGTGCCGCCACGCCTCCGCCACGGCCTCCATCTCGTAGATCATGCCGTAGTCCGCAAGATCCCCTGCGATTACCACTCCATCAACCCCGGCATCCCGAAAATGCCTAAGCGCACGCACGAGCGTATGGACATTGTAGCTCATGAACTCATGCCACTGCTCCCAACCGGCGCAACCTACATGAATGTCGCTCAGCACGCCGAGCCGAAGGCGGACGCCAACGTCACTGTGCGCAAGAACCGATGGCGCGGCGGCGAACGCCGTCGCCCCCGTCAGAAACGATCTTCGCGTAACCGGCATCTTCTACTTCCCCAATGCGTCCCTGACTGCGGCCTTGATTCCAGTGGGGCCGATGCCGTACTCCTCGCAGAGCCAGCGCTGGCAGCCGATCTTCGTGACATACACGTCAGGAAGGCCGAGGCGCTTGAACTTCACGCCGGAAAGTCCCTCGTCCATCAGCACTTCGGCGACCGCCGAGCCGACTCCGCCGGAGAGGTTGTGCTCTTCCACGACGACAATCGCGCCCGTCTCCTTCGCTGCGCGGACGATCGCCTCGCGGTCGATAGGCTTTATCGAATAGAGAGAGACGAGACGGCAGGAGATGCCGGACTCCTTCTCCAGCTCCTCCACGGCCTTTTTCGCGTCCACGCCGATCGTGCCGGCGAAGAACACCGTAGCGTCCTTTCCGTCGCGGATCTGCGAACTGCCGCCGATGCGGAAGTCCGTCACCTCCTTGCCGTCGTGAAGGTCCGGCTCGTTCTTGTAGCCGCAGCGGAAATACACCGGGCCCTTGTAGTCCAGCATGACGTGCGTCGCGGCCTTCGTCTCGGCGCCGTCGGACGGCACCAGCACCACCATGTTCGGGAGAGCGCGCATGATTGCGATGTCCTCCGTGGAATGGTGGCTCATGCCGAGCTCGCCATAGGCGACGCCCCCGCCGATGATGACGATCTTGACGTCCGCGTCATGATAGCACACGTCGTTGCGGATCTGCTCCAGGCACCGCAGCGTGGGGAAGTTGGCAATGGAATAAGTGATCGCAGTATTGCCTTCCATCGCGACTCCGCAAGCTACGCCGGTCATCTCCTGCTCGGCGACGCCGCAGTTGATGAAGCGGTCGGGGAACGTGTTCGCGAACGGCTCGATCTCGCCATAGCCGATGTCGGCGAGAATCATATAGATGTTCTTGCGTTCCGCCGCGATCTTGAGAAGCTCCTTGTTGAATATCTTTCTCATTTTACTTGCCCTCCGTAGCCTTGGCGAAGGGGGGCATCGCCTCCACTTCAGCCTTAGCCTTGAGATACAGCTCCTCCACGAGACCGCCGTAATGCCACTTGTATTCGTTCTCCATGAACGAGACGCCCTTGCCCTTCACGGTGCGGAAGATGACGGCGGACGGCTTGCCCGGCTCCAGCGGCAGCTGCGAAAGCGCGTTCTCAATGGCCTGGGGGTCGTGTCCGTCGGCCTCGATAGCCTTCCACCCGAAGATCTCGAGCTTCGGCCCAAGCGGTTCCAGGTCGATGATGTCCTTCGAACAGCCCAGCGCCTGAAGGCGGTTATAGTCGACGAGCATCGTCAGGTTGTCGTAGTGGTGCTGCCCGGCGAGCATGATCGCCTCCCACGTGGAGCCTTCGTTCAGGTCGCCGTCGGACGACATCACGATGATCCGGTGCTTCGCGCCGTCTCGCTTCGCCGCCATCGCCATTCCGCACGCGACAGGGAGCCCGTGTCCGAGCGAACCGGTCGAGAACTCCACGCCGGGAATGTGGTGCGAGATGTGCCCGGAGAGTTTGCCGTCGTCGCAGTAGTAGCGGTCAAGCCAGTCGAGCGGAAAGAACCCGCACTCGGCGAGACATGCGAGCAGCGCAGCCCCGCCATGCCCCTTCGAGAGCAGGAAGCGGTCGCGCTCCGGCCACTTGGGATTCTTCGGGTCTACCTTGAGAACCTTCTTGTATAGGACGGGATAGATGTCCGCCGTCGAAAGCATCGAGCCGATGTGTCCGCTCTTGCCGTTGAAGACCATTTTCAGAGTGTGAAGACGGATTTTCTTGGCGAGCGCCTTGCACTCTTCTATTTCCTTTTCGTTCATTTATTGCCTTCCTGCATGGTTTGCCTCTGTAATGCGCATTGTAGCATACTGCGCGGACGCATTCCGGCATTTGCGCATCTATTATGTTTTAGATGCGTATAAATCATAAAAAGACTGCGGACACGGTTCAACTGCGAGCGGACTTATGGTAAAATACGCGCATGGCCGTCGTTCCGCAGGCAAAGCACATCCTCGTGGCGTTCTCCAAGTTCGACCACACCCACCGCCAGATGCTCGGCGGCATACTCAAGTACGCACACGAAAACTGCGCTTCGGCCTGGAGGACGAGGCTCGAGCTCGGCAACGTTTCGCGGAGCAACCTGCCGGAATTGCTGAAGGACGGATTCGACGGCATCATCGTCGCAATCGTAAACCCGGCCGACAGGCGCAAATACCTCTCCGCTGGGATACCCATCGTCCTTTACGAGCCGACAATGGCGAAGTGGGACAAAATTCCACGCCCTGACGGCTCGGTCACGTTCTTCAACGACCACACGGCCGAAGGACGCACGGCCGCGGAGTATTTCCTTGAGCGCGGCTACCGCCGCTTCGCGTACGTAGGAACCTCTGAGCCCGTCGCCTGGAGCGAAGCGCGGCGCAGGGGCTTCGTCTCCACCCTGTCGAAGAACGGCTTCAAATGCAAGGTGTTCCCGCATTCAGGCGCGAAAACACCTTGCAGTCCCGTGCAGGAGGCGGCAAGGCTCTCGCGTTGGCTCGCAAACCTTCCTTCAGGGACGGCGCTTTTCGCCGTGCACGACGAGCGTGCGCAGCAGATCATATCGCTGGCCAACCGCGCCGGAGTGTCGATTCCCGACCGCATCGCGGTCCTTGGGGTCGATGACGACGAGCTACTCTGCACCACGGCTTCGCCTACGCTGTCGTCCATACCGGTGAACGCCGCCGAGACGGGCTACCGGTTCGCAAAGGCGCTCGACGACCTTCTCCACGGGCGTCATCACGATCCTGTCGTGCGCACGTGCCACACTCGCGTGCTGACGCGGCAATCCACCGACATTTCCCAGATCGAGGACCCGTTCGTGTCGCGCGCCGTGGCCTACATGCGACGGCACCTCGGGGACTCCGTCGGCGGCGCGTCCATCGCAGCCGCCGCGCGCTGTTCTCTGCGCACACTGCAGATGCGGATGCTCGCCGCGCTCGGACGCACCCCAAAGGAGCAGTTCGCATTCCTGCGGCGGACGGAGGCCGTGTCGCTGCTCGCCAACACGTCCATGAGCGTCGATCAGGTGGCCCGCGCCTGCGGCTTCTGCGGATCGTCGCACCTCGGCCTTCATCTGAAGCGGCATCTCGGGGTCAAGCCCCTCGACGTACGCCGCGCCAGGCGCCATGCATGAAAAAACCTTTTGGAACGTCATTCATCTCGTTCCATAAACTGTTGATTATCGTGTTGAGCGTCCTTTTCATGGCTAATGCTTATGTGGGGTCATATAGCATGATTTTACTCTTGTAATGTCGGGAACAAGGTCGCGGACAATATGGCAACAATAGGGATGGCCACAAATGATATCAACTTCCATTGGTCCATCTTGCACGCATTGCCCCTAAAGGCATAATAACATCGTATGGCATAAAACATACAGAACAACACAGCAAGCAACCCGGGTTCTATTAGATTCGGCATCGCCTTGACAGCCATTGGGAATGGATGATAATAGACGACGCAACTCCATATGGCGACAGATGCGACCATCACAACAGGATCAAACAATGACACTACGATGAAAACCCTGTTCTTGAAAATGGCACACGCAACAAGGTATATAATATCCACGACAAGAAACGCTGGCACTCCAATAAGTATCGGGAAAATCGAACACTCAAACAAAAATCCATCAACGCCCATCACAAACCACATGCCAGACGTCACAGCCAACAACATAATAATTATATGAATCCCTATCGTAACCATATTCACCTCCTCTGCGCATCAAGCCCACATTCACGATGATTTCATCATCGCTGCAGCCCAATGGGATAATAAAAAAAAGGCAAGACAAGTCCAAATATATAAAGTCCGCAAATCATCACAAGGACGAAACAGAGAAAAACACTTCTTCCAATCAAATTTCCCAAACAACGAAACAACAATACAAATATGACAGGCAAAAGAAACAACAAAGCAATTGGAAACACATTGATTACAAAGCCTGTCAACGGAATTATCGGTTGTCCATGAAATATATGTGCATACGCGCGAGAGATAAAGGGCGAGACAATGTTGATAATAAAAACCTCTAGAATCACCAGCACAATCATTACAACTTGTGCCATCGGCAATCTCTTTCCTTTAATCGCATTTGACATGAATGTCTCCTTCCCAAAAACCACCGCCGACAAGTTGTGCAGGTTTATTTCTAGACGAGTTCCCTTTGAGCCAATCTAATATGCGAACAGTCTCCGGGAACGTCCCTATGCGACAGGGCGGGCGGAAAGGAACGCTTCGACCTCAGCGCGCGTCGGCGCGGACGGCGGACGCCCCGAAAGCCCGCGGCACTTGATGGCCGAGACAGCCGCGCCGAAGCGCTGGCATTCCATCAGGTCGTGCGTCTCCAGCCAGCGCACGGCGAAGCCCGTGTGGAAGAGATCTCCGCAGCCGGTCGTGTCGACGACCTTGTCGACCTTGAACGCGGGACACTTCACGAAGTCCTTCCCGTCAAAGCACATGGAGCCGCGAACGCCCATCGTCGCGCCGCACACCTTCGGCCTGTACTTCGCCCAGACCTGACGCACCGCCTCCTCGGCGTCCTTGAGCCCCGTAAGCTTCAGTATGAACTCCTCGGAGCAGATCAGCAGGTCGGCGAGCGGCAGAAGTTCCTGCATTCCGTCGCGGTGCGTCCCGGCGTCGTAGTTCACGAGAACACCCGCCTCGCGTGCGACCTTAGCCGCCGCTATCGCGCCCGCCGCGTTGTGCCCGTCGAGGTGCAACACCTTCGCGGCGGATATCGTCTCGGCGTCTATCTCGTCCGCAGTCAGCTCGTCCAGGCCTTCGCGGGTCCACGCGCACGAGCGGTTGCCTGTCTTCTCCTCCACCCAGAGATAGGCGATTGCGCTCGTCGCGCCCGGGCGCACCCTGACCATCGACGTGTCAACGCCCTGCGCGGCAAAGTCCGCAAGGATCATCCGCCCGTCCGCATCGTCGCCGACGGTGCCGGCGAACGCCGCCGACATGCCGAGCGTCGCCGCGCCAGCCGTCGAGTTCGCGGCAGGTCCGCCGCCCATGATGGCGTGGGAGAGCATCTTAACCTTGGTGTCCATTGGTATGAACGGCAGCACCGCGAGGTGGTCGTTCGAGCAGAACCCAAGCCCTATGTAGTCAAAGCGTTTCATCGGACAAGATTATACCAAAACCGGAGCGCCAGCGCGGCGCGAAAAGATCAAAGCCACTATTTTACAGTATCTCGCAATGAAGCGCTTCCTGGCGAGCCGCCGGCAAGATAGCCGCCGGAGCGTCCGTCCGCACCGCTCGCCCAGAAGGAATAGAGTTTCGCGCCGCCCGTGGAGACGAACACGAGCGTGAACGGCCTGTTCGCTTCAAGCGCACCGACTTCCAATCGCGTGGAGTCCTTGCCTGAAATCTTCTTCTCTCCGAAGCACTTGCCGTCCTGCCCCTCCATGCGCACGGTCAGTTCGCCTTGCCGCGCATCAACGTTCACCCACAGCCTGTCGCCCTTAGAGAACATAAGTTGCTTCGTGCGGATTTCACCATCCTGCACCGAACAGAACCCGTCACGACGGAGCGTCGCAAAACCTGTCGCCTTGCTTGCGCCAGAACAGTAGAACCGCAGCTTGTCGTCCAAGACAATGCATACGCCAGGATTCGGCGCGAGCGAACGGGCGTTCCAGTCGCCGTCGCGCCGTGTCTGCGAGATGAACGCCTCGCCTTCCGTCGGTTTCGGGAAAGTCCAGTGCCAGCGGTTGCGCGCGAAGCCGAGCCATAGATCCGAACCTTGCTTTTCTCTGTCGAACACTTGCGCCATGCCGATCAGCACGCCTTCATACGGAACGCACGCGAACTCCCCGACGTCACGATACGACTTGCCGCGCAGTTTCTTGGCCTCGCGCACCCACGGCGTCGGCACTGGCGTCCCACGTCCTCCGTGCCGGGGTGGACGGACCTTCGCCCCGAAGAAGAAGTTGTCCGCCTCATGGTAGTCCTGCT
This sequence comes from Kiritimatiellia bacterium, assembly GCA_017403825.1. Classification (GTDB taxonomy): domain Bacteria; phylum Verrucomicrobiota; class Kiritimatiellia; order RFP12; family UBA1067; genus UBA1067. Next base: position 119,455 of record JAFRDO010000083.1, on the reverse strand, counting down.
CCATCGCACCGCCCTTCTTGACGGTATTCCTGAGCGAAAATCCCCACTGGCATGTAAACGGGTTGTAGTAGGCCATCGCCAGATCGCCACCAGCAAGGGCGCGGACAGGTTCGCCCCAGCTTATGCCGTCCGCCGAGGCGGTGACAAAGCCTACGCCCTTCTTTATGGCGAACGCCTTAAACGGCTTGCCGTCAAGCGCGTCGTAGTCAATCGTCACTCGCACACGGTCATAGCCGAGCAATCCGCCACTCTTCTCAGCCGTCCACTGAACGCCGTCCTCCGAAACCATGCGCGTCGAGCCGTCATCAGTCCACCCGACATACCGGCGCGCCGTGCCGTCATACCACACGCCGCCGGCAAGCGACTTTGCCGAGACAGGTTTCTCATGGCGCACGGGACGGTGCCATACGCGTTTCATCGTATTTGCCTCGAACAGCTCGTCGTCAAGCATCAGCTGCCGCCCGGCATCTATGCTGACGGGCGGCGGAACGGGATCGGCCTGGCAAGTCGCAGGCGTCACACCGGGAAGAGAGGAACTCTTGAACCCCGTGAAAACGTTGTTCGGTCCCCAATATACCTTCGCCTTCGGCGATCCGACGTAAAGCTTCGTCTCCGGCGTCTGCCCGAGAAAGTTGTTGCCGTCGCACCGAAGCACGCCCCCGTCCTGACGGATCACCGCCACATCCTTCAGCTTGAACCACGTGTTGTTGTAGTAGTAACAGCCGAAGAGCTGGGCGTCTCCGCCCTTGATCCAGAAGCCGATTGCGCCCGTGTCGGCATAGCAGTCGCGGAAGATGGTGCCCGTTCCGTTGCTCTTGAAGCACACGCTGTTCTTCAGCATTTCCGGAAGTTCGCCCGGCTTTGGCGGCTTGATCGGTCCACCCCATATGTGGCACCGCGTAAAGCGGTTCGCGCCGCCGTACAGCACGCGGACGCCAACCGTGTAATCGACCACGATGATGTCCGTATACTGGCTGTCGCCGCCTTTCGTGTAAAGCGCCGTGTTCCCCGCGAGCCCCGGCATAAGCGTCTTGAAGTACAGGTTGCGGGCGGTCATCTCGTAGCCCATTCCCTCCGTCTCGACGCCCACGCCGTAGACCCGTCCGTTCAGGAACGTCGCATTCTCCAAGGTGAAGTGACGGTAGTTGTCGATGGCGAGACACGACGCCTTGCCATCCGCATCGAGCGTACCGCCGCGAAACGTGAGATTGTAGATGTTCGGCTCCACGTCATTCGGCGCCGTCTTCGGGTTGTACTGCCACATCTGGTTGATCTTGAACATCCAGTCCATCTCGGCTACGGCCTTGATGCGCGCGCCGGGGCTCATCTCGACGGAGCAGAGATTCGTCACGAACACCGTCCGCGCCAGCGTGTAGTTGCCGCCCGGCACGGTGAGCAGTCCGCCGCCGTAGCAGGCGTCGACGGCACGCTGGAAGCGCGGCGCGTCATCCGTCTCGCCTGCAAGACGCGGGAACTCCGCTATCGAATGGTCCGAAACTCCAAACGCCGACAGTGCCGCGAATATGCCGGCAAACAACGACATATCATGCATCAACATTTTCATTCATGATTAAATGTGCTATTGAATGATAACCGACAGTCCAGGCTTCTGCACGATCCAGCCGTACTCGTCCTGCATGGCGGCGGAACCGTTCACCGTGAAGTGCGCGCACTCGTCCCGGGTGAGGCCCTTTGACGTGCCTATGCGCAGAAGGTTCTCGCCAGACACATTCACCGCAGCTGCGGCCTCAATCTCGGCGGAACCGACCGAAAGCGACGCGCCCGCGGCGAACGAGAACGTCGTTGCGCCACCGAACACAACCCTGTCCAGCGTGCGCGCCCCCGTCACCGCCACCGTCTGCAAACCAGAAAGCGGCGCAAAACGCACCGTGCCGTCGCCCGTGATCTCGCGGTCAAACGCAAAGGCAGGCGCACCGAATGTTACGCGATGCCCACGGAACACGCCAACGATATTCTTCACGCCATACGCCCCGCCGCTGCCTGTGTACGTTTCATCATAGATGTCCATCTCACCTTGCCACGAGATGTCGAAGTCATGTACCGTTTTGATGTTCCAATCGTACTTTGCATAGACAGCACGGGCATACACGCCACCATTACCTTCTGTGAACTCAACCTTCACGCACAATTGGGCACCATTTCCATTATCAGATGTGTTGCCTTGAACCTGTACAGTGAGACTTGTCACATTGTTCGTGAAATAGTGGATTGACGCAGGTTTCAATGCGCCGTTATAGTTCAAATCGGAACTGGCGATTCCGACAAGATCCTCAAGCCTGCATCCGGGGAAGCAGAGCACCGCATCACCTGTCATCGTATTTGTGGTGTTCTTCGGAAGATACCTGTTGCCAAGCGGCGAGGCATACTCCGTACTTTCGCCGATAGACACCGTAATCAGTTCCGCCGAAAGCTCCCCGCCAACAGGTTTAAAGCCGAAAAGGCCATATCCTGACGAACTCACATTGTAGTCACTAACCGTGGTCGCGCCTGGACCGCTTGCGTCGAAATCATCGCCGAGGCTTCTGCCCTCCACATATGAATACTTAGCATATGCAATACGCCCGTACACATCAGCGCCACACTGGGCAAGTAGCAGTTTCACGCATATGATCGGCTTGGGATCATAGGAAAGTTCGTGCTGGAACTGCACGGAAGCTGTCTCGCCATCGTCGGCCTTAATGTAATTGTAGGCTTGCGCAGCCCTATTGTTTGAGCCCTGACGTATCACAGCACCCGTGAAACCTGTAATGCGCGAGAGTTTCCGGTTCCGCCAGAGCAATATCCATGCGCCCTGATTCGTGTTGTCCGGATCGGCCGGGAGGTAGGCCGGCTGAGTCTCGTTCGCATCCTCATAGCCTGTATATGCATCCACAGGCGTAGCGTCACCAAGTCCAGATGCGATCACATCGCTATCACCGGCAAGAATCGCAGCAGGATACGTCATTGCCAGCGTACCGCCCGTGATCGTGCATGCATTCGTCGGAGAGAAGACAATCCCGCCTGCCGCGTTTGTGCCCTCAACTGTAATTAACGTGGAACCGCGTTCGCCGAATATGGCCTTTGCCCCGGGAATCCAGTTCGTCGCCACGCCTAAGCCATCAAGCCAATTCGCGTCCGTCGCATTCCATCTTGCACCGTTAGCACCGTTCCAGACAAGACCGGGCGTAATGTTGCCGTGGAACACAAGTTCCTGGAAACCGGACCACCATCCGTCACCGCCGTTTGCCGTTATCGTGAAAAGGTACTTTCGGTAACTGCCCCGATTTGCGGTGGGGATCATGTAGGTGCGTGAATACGTATCCCAATCCCAAGACTGCGCCTCGTCCGTTTCAAAAAGGAGCTGCCATGCTTTGCCGTCCCATCCCTCTAGCTTGAACTCCGTTGGGCTGCGTTCAAGAGCGGAGTCCCGCGTCACTCTGTACAAGGTGAATGCGCACACCTCAAAATCATACCCCTGGAACACCGAATCGGCAATGGAGTACAGAACCCGAACTGGCGTCGGGCCGCCAGAAGAGTTCTGAAGCAAAACACGTTCGCTGGCATCTGTGTCCACACTGCCGTTGAATGCGTTTGAGATGGGAGTGGTATTCAATACCGTCGTGCCAGTTCCGGCCTGAACCGTGTAAGTGTCAGGCCCAGCTTCTCGGACGAATGCAGTGATATCCACGCCAGGACCATTCACCGTTGCATAGGCAGACAGGCTCGCCGCCGCACCAAGAAGTGCCGCGCAGAACGCCGCCTTACCTCCGTTTGCCATTGTCGTCTTCATATGCTCAACTCCTTTGCTGGTTGGTTGACGGCTGAAGTTCAACTTAAATTTTCATCGACTGTCCGACGAGGTCGATCGAATGCAAAAGGATGTCGCGGTTCTTGGCGTCGGTCGGCATCCACGGCGCCATCAGAAAGCCCTTGAGCCGCTCCGGCGAAATCACGCTCCGGCAGTGCGCCACCGTCAGCGGGAAGTTTACGTCGTTGCCCTTGAGGTTGAAATCCTTGTAGTACCACGGAACCCAGGTCGTCGCGCACGGAATCTGGTCGTAGCCGGCCTTGTCCAGCCCCTGGTACCGGCGGATGGATTTGGCGGTTCTCTCCGGCTCCAGATAGCGCGCCTTGTCAAGCTTGTTGAAATCAAACGTCCGGCCATAGTAGGCATGAGAGGTCAACACGTTCTTCGGGCACCGGGACGTCCATTCGTCGAAGTCGCGCGCATGCCACACCCACGGCCTTACGCCACGCTCCTCCACCTTCTTGAGCGTGAAGAGGAAATCATGCCACCATAAGTCGCCGTGCCGCTCCAGCCGCAGCGCGTACTCCTCCTGAAGTCCGCCGTTCTCCTCCTCGTCCCAGCCGAGATGCATGAATCGCGGCTTGCCGAACACCTCTATCGCCTCGCCAATGGTGTCCTCCACGACCCGATAGTACTCCGGCGTCGAAAGCATCCACTGGTATTCGCCAAGCCAAGCATCGTGAATGGACGAGAAGTTGAGCTTGGGTATCGGCTCCAGCCCGAGACCGCGCAGACGGTCCAGCTCGCGGCGCATCTTGTCCTGCGGCCAAGTGCCCTTCACCGCCAGTTCAGGATGCTTCTTGAACTCCATGCCCTCGCCGAGGTCGATGACGATCATGTTCATGCCTACGTCGTGCATCGCCTGCGTGACGTCGCGCCACACAGGTTCCTCGAACCAAAGGTAGTCGCGCACGGGTTTCAGCGGCGCCTTCTGGTCATGCCACATGTTCATCCCGAGGTGCAGCAGCGCCGCCCAGATGAACTCGTCTTTCTCTTTCTTGTCGGACATGTGAAGTTGCTTGCCTGTTCGTCAGCCCAACCCCGGAATCTCCCAGCCCTTGCGGTATTGGCGCGTAAGAAACGCATTTGCTTCAGCGTTGTCGAAACGGCGGGTCTTCGCATCCCACGCAAGCTTCTTGCCGACCACACGCTCGGCGATCTCACCCGCAATCACGCATTCGCGCATATAGGTTGACCACGCGAAGTCAGTCGCTGCCGCCTTGCCTGCAAAGCAGCAATCGACGAACTCGTGGTAGTGCGTGGGCGCGGAACCCACTTCGGGGAGCTTCACCGCGTTGCCCTTGAAGTCCACTGCGTATGCATTCTCCACGCCGTGCGGCTGAAGCAACCACCCCCTGGCGCACTTTACCGCCTTGCCTTCGTACGGACGCGACTTGAAGGGCGAAGCGGCGAAAAGCGCGGCAAGCTCGGCCGGCGGACGGAAGTTTGCGGGCGCGAGGTTGTCGGCGTCGCTGCAGCCGTCAAACCACTCAAACCTGAACGGCTTGCCGCCAGAAGAGGCGACACCGTCAAAGTTCCAGACAATATGGGCCGACGTCGGCCACACCAGATCCTTGACGCCGTCCTCCGCATCAGTAAGCGTCTCGGCCCAGACGTCGCGCGGAGCGACGATGCCAAGCTCCATTCCCTGCCAGGCAGCCGCGATGAGATGGCAGCCGATGTCGCCGATCCAGCCGCTGCCGAGATCGCGCCAAATGCGCCAGATGAGCGGATGGTACACGAAGTCGGCGTAGGGACGCTCCGCCGCGCTGCCGAGCCAAAGATCCCAGTCTAGCGTCGCCGGCACAGGGGCAGCCTTCGGCACAAGACGGCGACGGCGCGAAATCCCCTTGCGCGTCGAGAATAGATAGACGTGTTCGACAGGGCCGAGAACACCAGCCTTGAGCGCAGCAACCGTCTGGCGGTCGGAAGCGTAGGCGTTGTACTGCGTGCCCATCTGCGTGACTACGCCGTTCTCAAGCGCCGTCTGACGCAGAAAAGCAGCCTCCTGCATAGTCTTCGCCATCGGCTTTTCGAGATAAACGTGCTTGCCACGTTTCATCGCTGCCGTCGCCATCGCGACATGGTGATGGTCTGGGGCACCGACCAGCACGGAGTCGATTCTGTCGCTCTCTGTCTCCAGCATCTCGCGCCAGTCGCGGTAGAAGCGCGCATTCGGGAACTTCTCCTTGGCCCAGGCGAGATAGGTCGCGTCCACATCGCAGAACGCCGCCATCTCGATTTTCTTGTGGGTGCAGATTTCCTTGATGTCGCCTCTCGCTCGGTTGCCGCACCCGATCGAGGCGTGGCGCAGCAGCCCGTTCGGGCTGCGCACCGCCGTGATGGCAGGGAAGCCCCCCTTCCACGACCGGCATCCGCCAAGCGCGAACGCCGTGCCTGCACCTATGAACGTCCTGCGGTTGATTGTCTTCTTCATTATCTCCTCCTTGTGCCTTGCCGTCAGTATAGCGGTGCAATTCGAAGATTGCGGATCTTTACGCCGGCATCTCCGTGCACACCCTGAAATCCGACACGTCCCTTTGTCGGAATCGTAGAAAGAGCCGGAAAGCCGCGGTGCCAAGGCGGAACCGGCGTACCATCGGGATTGACAAGCGGATCCTTCCAGTCATCGATGTTCGCGTCAACAACCGCCTTGCCGTTCAGCACCACATGGACGTTCTTGCCCTGACAGAACACCGTCATCCTGTTCCACTCTCCCGCCGGTTTAGAGGCGATCTCCAGCGCGGCGGCGCGTCCGTAGAGTGAGCCAGACTGATGATAGGCTAGTTCCTTGCCCTTGAACTTCTCGCTGTCGTCGTCCAGAAGCTGCACTTCGATCTTGTATTTAGGGAACTTGTCGAGGTTTGAGATGTAGATGAAGACGCCGCTGTTGCCGTCCTTCTCCATCATGTACTCGAAGTCGAGCACATAGTTCTCCCAGTCTGCCTTCGTCCAGATAGGCTTGTTCTGAATGCTCCGCAGAACGTCACCTTCCCATGCCCAGGCGCCCTTCTCGAACTCGGCGTCCGAGAGGTCTTTCGCGAAAAGCGGCTTCCAGTTGTATGCCGGCGTGTCCGGATGCGGCTCGATGGGAGCCTTCGGCGCGGTGGCGCACCCAGCAACTGTCAGTGCGGCGGCAAGCACGATCATACCATTGGCTGATGCCTTTGCATTCATTTTATTCTTCTCCTTTTGCATTTGTCATTTGCATTATACCAAATTGCGCAATCAGATGAAGACTGTATTGCGCAGAAATTAATGACTGTATTGCGCAAGACATCCTGATATGTTATAATCCATCACATGAAAGTGGTTTTAGTGTTTTTGACATCAACCGACAATGTAAGCACAGAGATAATGGCCGGAGTGCGCGATTTCGCAGGGAGTACCGACTGGAACATTCAACAAATCAAATTCGCCGGCACACCGTTTCCAGTGCGCAACCTCATTAAGTTCTGGTCGCCGGTAGGGTGTATCGTCGAAGCCAGCGGAAACGGACTGAACAAGAACAGCATCCCGCATCGCGCGTTCGACGGGACACCCGTCGTGTACATCGGCGGCGATTCGTCTGTCGTGCCGCCAAACGCCACATGTGTCGTCCATGACGCAAAGGCGACCGGCGAAGCCGCCGCACGGGAGCTTCTGGCAATGGGGTTCGACAATTTCGCCTTCCTCGGCATGAAAGGACGCAACTGGAGCCTTCGTCGTAAGAACGCATTCGCCGACGCGATGCAGCTCAACGGCAGGCCGTTCGGCGCATTCGACCTTTCGTCCAGCGGCAAGAACCACAACTCGCTCAAGCACTGGCTCACCGGGTTGCCAAAGCCCTGCGGCTTGTTTGCGGCCTGCGACACCGTTGCCGAGGCCGCCCTCTCCGTATGCCGCCTGTCCGGCATTTCGGTTCCCGAGGACATCGCCGTAATAAGTGTGGACGACAACGAGGAAATCTGCGAAAACACGACTCCTACGCTGACGAGCATCCGCCCAGACTTTCGCCAGGGCGGCAGATTCGCCGCGCGTCTGCTGGCCCGGAAGCTGCTGGGCCAGTCAAAGACAATGCCTGAGACCATGTTCGCAGTATCCGGAATCGCCCGCCGAGGCTCAACCAGACGTTTCCCGAACAGGGATTCGTACGTTGCGGACGCCCTTGACCGGATCTGGAAATCTGGAGGCGAACGTCAGTCCGTCAAGGACATAATTGCCGGTTTCCCATGCTCGCGGCGAAACGCGGAGATTCGCTTCCGCCAAGCTACCGGACGCTCCATCCTCGAGGAACTGACGGAAGCGCGAATGCACATTGCTAAGAAACTGCTATCGGACACTCAACTGCCAGTGGCGGCAGTTGCCGAGAGCAGCGGCTACAGTTCCCTCGCCCATTTCCGCAACGTCTTCCGCAAGGCGACAGGTTCCAATCCACTTTCCTGGCGCAAGGCGAACGGCACCTTGTCGAAATCCTATTCTCCTTATGTTTGTTGAATTGTCGGACATCCGGTTCGATCAACGTCCGCGAAGTTCGTTGTAGAGCGCCACCAGCGGCCGCAGATGCCGTGCGCTCGCAGCGATGTCTTCGTATGTGTCCTTTCGCTGCTCGCATTCGACGACGAGCCACTTCACGCCCGACCGTCCTGCCGCGGCGACTATCTTCGGCCAGTCCTGCCGCTCTCCCGGCGCGCCGGCAGCGGAGGCTCCGACCGGCTTGGCGTGGATTCCGCCGGGGAGCCTTCCCTGCATCTTCGCGATCTCCTCCGCCGGAACGCGCCCCGCCTCCAGCACAGGCCCGATGTCCATCTCGAGACGTGCGCCGTCCGACGCGGTGAGAATGTCCCACGGATACTCTCCGTCGAGCTTTCCCGAAAGCTCGTGGATGTGGTGGTGGTAGCCGACCTTGATTCCGTACGGCTCCAGCCGCGACTCCGCTGCGTCAAGCCTTCTGCAGAATTCGCGCCATCCTTCGGCCGTCTTCGCCTCGTGCCACGGAATGTAGACGAAATCAACGCCGAAGCGTCTGCAGTACGCCACCGTCTTCTTCATCCGCGCCTCGTCTTCAATGTCCTCGAACGACACGGGCTGGTCCACCACGGAAAGTCCGTTCGCCTTGAGCAGCCTCTCAAGTCCGTCCTGGTCGACACTCGGAAACGCGCCGCACTGCACGCCTTCATAGCCCATCGCCCTCACCTTCGGGAAAATCCCGGCGAACGCCGCGAGCTTGTCGGGCTTGTCGAACCAGAAGTCCTTGACGCCCCATAGCTGGCAGCCGAGCCGCAGCGCCGGACGCTCCGCCACCCCCTTGTAGGCCGGCGTGTCCGGATGAGGCCGGTCCTTTCCTGTTTCCAGCCATCCCCAGTTCCAGGCGGAAAGACCGGGAATCTCCACCAAGCAGTCCGTGCCCTCGAACGACACGGGCAGATTGACGCTTTTGCCGCGCATCTCGTGCCACGCGAACCTGGACGCCGCCGGAACATTCCGCAGACGCAAACGGACAGGTCCCTGCAGGTCGATACGCGCATTCAACATGGCCACGCTCCTAAGCGCTCCGGCCGGAGCCACACGCGGAACGACGATGCCAATGGACGGAGTCTCAACGAGAACGGGAAGCTTTCTCCCGGAGCGCATATCCATCTTGAGGCGCAGCGCGAGCAGATCGGACGACGACAGGCGAGACGGGTCAACGACGAGATCGGGCTTCAAAATCTTGCCGCAGGACTTCCCCGGTCCCGTAAGAACCGGAATGCCAATGAGGGCGAACCTGTAAACGTTGTTGCGCTCCCACTCGGAACGTGCGCCGGTCTCGTCCGCCAGGCCGGCGGGAACCGTTCCCGCGTTGTGCTTCAGATAGCGGTCAAAGAAAGCCCTTTCCTCGGAAAGAGGCTTGAGCAGCGCGACGGAATACCAGCTAGCATCCTCCTTGGCGGCGTCCATTATGAACATGCTTACGGAGTCCATCCCAAGCGCAAGCGACGCGAACACCTCGTTCAAAAGCCCCTGTGCCGTGCGAGCGGCAAACGTACGCGGCCACGTCTCCACCTCTGGACACCACAGGCTGATCCATTTCAGGTCGCCCAGCGCCTTTCTGGAACGCATGGAGTCGAAACACTTCAATATCTGGTCGTTCGGGTTGCTGTCGTAGTACCGTCCGCCGCCCGGACGCGCACCTACGGGGAGGCCCGTCGCCTCGTACATCGCCTTGAACACCGGAGCAAAGTACACATTGTCGCTGTCGAAGGCGAACTGGCAGGCGAGCCGCGTTTCCGGCGAGACTTCGTGAACCGACACCGCGATTGCGCGCGCGACTGCCGCGATGGAGTCGATCGAAAACGTCCGCCAGCGCTCGAAGAGCGGACCGCCCTGCCTCATGGCTGCGGAAAGGGTCTCACGCGTCCACTTGCCGCCGGTCTCCGCATTGAACGCGGCGACGCACGTGTCGCACCAGCACCCGACCGTGTCGTACACCCAAGGAAGCGCAGGCATGTGGCTGCGTATGCGAAGATCGTCGTCGATCCAGACCGATCCGGGCTTGAACGCCGCGTAGAGCCGCGACATCTCGCGCATGTAGTCCAGGAACCCTTTCTGGCGCGGGCAGCTGCAGTAGCGGCATTCGGTTCCGTCTCGCCCGGTGAAACCGCACCATGATTTGCCGCCGGTTCCCCCAAGAGCGGCGGCGTACTCGCCGTCGGAATGCCCTATCGTCGCCTGTATCTGCAGACTCGGGACAATTCCTGCTTCGCGGCACTGCGCGGCATAGCGGACAAGCCTCGCGGCGTGTTCGCGGTGCCAGTCCATCGCAGGGATTCCGACATCCGTAGAGAACCAAACCTCGTCGCATGCGCCGCGGTTCGCCTTCAGCGCCACAAGCGTCTTCGACCACTGTGCATCGTCTTTCGTCTGCGACGCAGTGAAACGCATCATCAGGAGCGGATGTTCCGTCGCGCGAACCAATCCGGCGGATGCGCAGGCCAACAGCGCAACCGCGAATGAAACCCCACCTCTGCTCGATGCCCGCAAAACCTCTCCTCCTTTGCCTTAGATGGGGTTCGCCTTGTAGAGGATGACGGCGGAAGAGCGCGTTTCGGGAAGCTCGATCTCCAGCACTCCTGGGACAGCCCCCTTTACACCCGTGTCGAGGTTCTCGGCCTCGATTGCCGCGTCCTTCGGCAAGCCTTTAAGCGTCGCACGTGCGTGACTGGATGGCGACCCTGCCCTGCGGAACACCAGCACAACGCCCTCGTTCTTTTCAGGGTCATGATACTGCCATATCGCCCACGCCGTCGGATCAAGACCCGCGCTGCCGTGGTTGTAGAAGTCGCACGGGAAATACTTACGGATGCGGCGGTACTCGTCGCAGCACTTCTTCGCCGCCGTCCAATCGACCTTCGCCTCATCCTGAAAGATTGCGTTCCAGTAGGCAACGCCATGGCTCGCAGAATAGGCGCTGCGCAAGGAATAGACGTCGCTCAGCTTCACAGTGCAGCCGTTGTATGGAACCAGCCGAGAAAGCCCAGCGTTATGCGCCTGCATAACGTCGGCGTTCGCATTGAACCCGCACTGGTAGTCGCTGCGGAAGAACGGCACGGCTCTGCGCATGGACTCGATGTCGATGCGCCGTCCGCCGCTCGCGCAGTTGTCGATAAGCATATTGGGATGACGGGCCAGAAGCTCATCCCACATCCGGTAAAGTCCGGTTATGTGGCGAATCTCCGTAACGCCCTCGCGGTTCTTGGCGTCATGCCCTTTCATAACTCCGGACGGATCGAAGTTGAAATCCTGGCGGTAGCAGCCCATCCCAAGCCGCGCCGCGAAGTCCGAAATCATGTCGCGCACGTACTCCCTGCCGCGTGGATTGCCGTAGTAGAGGAGATTCCCGACCAACATGTCAGGATGCTCCTTTGCAAAATTGCTTGAACCAACCACGCGCTCCGGCTCAAACCACAGCATCATGCCCATTCCGGCATCCTTCGCGGCATCGCGCACGTCCGCCAATCCTTTCGGATGGATGCGGGCGTTCGGGACCCAGTCGCCAGTCCACTGACGCCAGTCGCCCGTATAGGCATCGTCGCACTTCTTGCTGCTGCCGTACCAGCCCGCGTCGATCCACAGATCCTCGTAGGCGAGCCCCTTCGCCTTCAGCGTCTTGACGCGGCGAATCATCTCGTCCGAGGTCAGCCCTCCCCACAGCTCGTAGGCGAACAGCCCTTCGCGCACACCCGGACGTGACGCGACGTGCGAGAAATGGTTGCGCAGCAGACGGCGGAACTTATTGGGGCCATCTTCGCCTTTCGCATAGTTCATCACCAGAACTCGGCTCGTGCGCAGCTTCTCGCCCGGTTCGAGATAGAACCGCGCCCGCGCAAGCCCTGTCTCGACGCGAACGCCGTCCGCGCCATCCTCGAACCGCGCACGCCATCCGCCCGTCCAGCCGATCGCAATAATCGCGCCCTGCCCTCCCTGCGCAACTTCGAAGAACGGCGCCTGGCCATCGGAGGAACGCGCACCATAGTTCCGCATCTCATAGACCTTGGCGGCCGGACGAAAATAGCGCGTGATCGGCGCGAACTCGCGCGCCGAAACCCAGTCACGCATCGAATAGTCGTCGTTCGAGAGGCAGCCGTTCATCGTGATTACGGCGCGTTCGCCGGGGACAGATACGTCGCCCGCAAACTTCGGCGGCGCAGGCGGCAGCGACACGAGGAAGCTGCCGTCGCGAATCTCGCTTAGAACGGCGCTCTTCTCGCCGGACGGATTCTCGAACCACAACAACCACTCCGTCGCGTCGTACTGTGGATACGCCTTGGCCTCGACAGTCACCTTCAGCCGCTCGTCCACCTGAACGGTGTCGCAGCCCGTCACAGTCCGTTCGCCGTACTTGAAGGAAAACGCCGGGCGCGGCACCGCGCCTTGTGCGCAAGACGACGCAGCAAACGTGCAGATCGCCGCAATTGCCCTAGGGAGATTCCAGTCCATCACCGGATAATAACCATCGCACCGGTTGGAACATATTCCGGGAATTCGCCGACGATGGTGAGGCCGTTGAACACGCCGCCATTCGCATCCGCCGCCGCAAACGTGCCGGTGATCTCGCCGTTCGCGTCGGAGGTGACCTCGAAGCGCGTCAGCACCTTCCGCCCATCGCCAAGAATCCACGGCTCCTCCAGGCCCTTCGTCTCGCCGCCGATGGTGAACGAGACGTTGCCTGCCGCGCTGCCCTGAGCCGAGTAGAGGTAGAGCGTGTACGGCTCGTTCTTCTTGAGATTGCTGATCGTGAAGGTGTAGGTGTCGTCCGCTCCCGATGATGAAACATACGAGAAGAAGAGGGCACCGGCGGAAGTCCCTTTCGCAATGGCCGTACCGGAATCGTGCGTCAGCGCAACGGACACGTTACGCCGGGTCTCGCCATCGGCTTCGCTGCAATTCTTGATCTCCGCGTTCGCCCCATCGCCCGCCCGGAGCGCGTTCCACTTGTTCCAGTCGCTCCAGCCTTCGCGTGGACGCTGAGAAGTGGGCGAGAACTTCCCGGTTCCGCGCTCGGTAAAGTGGACGTTGATGACGCGCGCCGTCGCCTCGCCCTCCTTCACGTAGCAGACGCTCAATCCCGTGCCGTCATTCGAGTTGTTGACGCCGGGATCTACCACCGCATCTATCTTCTCGCCCGCTTTGAGCCAGATGCGATCCCCGTCAAGCGACGCCTCGGCGACGCTTCCTTCGTTCCGCACGGTGTCGAGCGACACCAGCACCGTCGCCGGGATGCTGTCACCTACGGCAAAACTGCAACGGACGCCGTCCGCGTTGTTTGGCACTTCAAGCACAACATCCGTATTCAGGTCGCGCACATGCCCGCGCATCCGGTAGATGCCGTCCGACGGAACGACAGCCCGCACCGTGGGGCTTGAACTCTGATAGCCCGGCGTGTTCGGATGGACGAACATCTCGTTCGGAATCCCCCTGAGAAGCCTTGCCCAGCCGGTAGTGCCCCCCATCAGATAGTAGCTGTCCGAAGACACGACACCGTTAGTCGCCAATGCGATACGAGGCAGATTGCCGTTCGCCTGCGAGGTGCCGGAGGCATAGACGCACCAGTTCAGGCTTGAGCCTGCCAGCGACAGGCTGGCGGGCATGGAGTAGAACTGTGACCCCGACTGCGCGTTCGTCTTCGCGCCAACATTCCACGACGCACCACCACCGAGCAGGTCTGGGAACGGATGCGCGGAACTGCCGCCTGCCCATTGCGCGGCGAACGACGTCGAGGCATCGTAAACGGCACCCTCCTCCCTGCGGAAGATGGCGGAGATCGCGGTCGCATCGCTGTCAATCGTGTCCGTCGGCGAAACAATGATGTCAACAGGCTCGCCTGCAGCAAGCAACCGGGCGTCGAAGGTAATGTGCGCGGTCGAGTTGGATTTGTCGTTGTAGTCAATGTAGGCGCTCTCGACAACATGGTCGGCGATATTCAGGAACACACGAACGCCATCCCGGTCAAGATTCCTGTTGACGTCACGGGCGACAATCGATCCGGAGTACCATCCGCTCACCGGCGGACGGAACCGGATCGTCGTCCACCCGGTCGTCGGATTCGGATGGGCGCACAGTTCCTGCGGCGCCACCTGTGCAGTGCCGTTGTTCATGGACACGCTGGTGCTGTTCGTGTTCACCACGACAAACGGAGACCGGTTGTCCATGTTGTTGCAGAATCCGACACCTTCCGTCCTTTTGCATTGCGCATCGAATATCGATGCCACATAGGTAAAGCCAGTCGGCGCCCAGGTGGAGAAATCGACGCCCTCAGGGACTGTCGGCCGCAAATAGGACCAGGCGCCATCCTGCATATTGCCGCCTGGATTCAAATATGAGCCGGATACATTGTTCCTGAGAGCAAGCCCGGCATCGTAGAACGCGCCTTCATCCTCCTTCACGATGAGCACCTTGACGCCCGTGGCGTCGTTGCTGTGCGGAGTCCCCGTGCCGTCATGCTTGTTGTTGCCGACCGCGAAGTTGAGGCGCATGTCCTTCTTCAGCCACCGGACAGGCATCTGGAAATCCAGCCTTGGCGTACTGTTTGCGACATGCTCGAGGGACACAACGCCGCTGACCTGGTTCGTGTCTTGCGGAGCCATGCCGAGCGTGACATAGACATCTGCGCCAGAATTGGCATCGGGGTTGTTGGATGCAGGCTGGAGACTTGTATCGCGGAACGAGGCAAACGCGGAGTACCATCCGTCTTCGGGCACGATGAAGCGCAGGACCGTGTAGGTGTTGCCGCTCCCCGCCGGATGGAAGACCATCTCGTCCACTTCGATCGGGTCGGCCTCGTTAAGGAAACTGGAGGAGGTCAGTGCGTGGTCGGTGATATTCACCTTGAGATGCGGCGACGACGTGCCGCCCCAGCCTTCCAGCTGGTTGCTGTCTGTCTTCGCATGCGTCGAGAAGTTGCCGAGGTTGGTGAACGGCGCGATAGCCGACGAGGTATGGTACGACCACTTGCCGCCGTTTTCATCGGTGTATGGATTGGCGTACGTGCCGCTTGTGCAGTTGGCCTTCAGCGCCTTGCCGGCGTCATAGACGGTGCGGGCGAAGGCTGAGGTCGCCGCCAGCGCCACGACAAGGCAGAACGCCGTGCTTTTCGTAAATGAGCCATTCGTTTTCATGGTTTATTCCCTTTAACTTGTGTGCAAGTCATAAATCGGACAACCGTATCTTGTCCATGGTATATACGAGCCGGAAATCGGGATGACGCCAGAGGTATGACGCGGGGAGGAACGGCGTTGGCTCGCCGTTTCGCGCGAAGATTGCGTTGAGCGGCGCGGCCTGCTCTTCAAAGCAGGCCAATAGCAGGCACTTCTTCGCGGCAAGAATCGGCGCCATGCCCATCGTGGCGGCATAACGCGGAACGAGCGCCGCGTCTCCTCCAGCCGTCACCTTCGTGTTCTGCGCAATCGTCTCCTGCGAAAGCGGCAGCACGCGAGTGGGCAGCTGCGCGAACGCCCCCACGGAAATCTCGTCTTCCTTCATCGGCTCGTTGAACGCGATGTGTCCGTTGAAGCCGATGCCGAGCAGCTGCAGGTCGAGCCCGCCCGACGCCGCGATGGCGGGGTCGTAGGCGTCCGGCGAAGCCGGGTCTGGGAAGTGCGCGTTCTCTTCGCGGAAACCGAGCGCGGGGTCGAACTTGGCGAACAGTTTCTCGTGCATGTACTTCCAGTACGAAAGCGGATGGTCGTGCGGAACGGCGCATTTCCCGTCCGTCGAATACTCGTCAAGGTTCCACGTAAACAGCATCGAGAGGTCGGCCTTCGCCGCGTTGAACTTGGCCGCCAACATGTCGTAAAGGTCAACCATGGTGTTGCCGGTGGCAAGCCCGAGGTTGTAGTGTTTTCCCTTGGCGAGATGCGCCATCGCATCGGCGAAGATCACGGACGCGCCGATCGCACTCATCTCCGCAAAGTCTCTTGATGTCTCCAACAGCATTTTAGAATCCACCCCCATGCAAGGTCCACGACAGGTTGCTACTTGATGCACATGATCAAACCTGGCTTTCCCGTGACATGAAGCGTGCCGCTGCCGAACGTATAGTCGCCGACGGGCTGCTGAACGCCGTTGACCGTCAGCGTCCTCACCGTCACCGTGACGCCCGACGAAATCTCCAGCGACGAGTTCGACTTGAGGCTCAAGTGCGTCTTCTTCCCAAGCGCGTTCGGATTGGCGATCTTCATCTTGCCAACACCATCCACCACGACGTTCGTGGCGTTCGCCCACGACCCATTCTCCATGAAATTGAGTATTGCCGAGTTCTCCCCGCCGCCTCCGTTTCCAAGTATGACGAGGTCGCCAGTAGCCGTCATCGGGTGGTTAATCTTCGTCTCCCAGATATTCTTGTTGAACACGACAGAAAGATTTCCGGCGAAGCGGATGTTTGGCAAAGTACTACTCGGACCATACATCATCCCCAGATAGAGCGTGGCCGTTTTCGACGAAGAGTTCGTGACGACTGTTGGGTTGCCGGTTTTCACTTCAGATTGGATCTGCCCTACGCATTGCGTCGTGCCGCACAGATCCCATTTTGAATCGTGGCCGAAACACATGTACATGCTCGTATTGTTGAAAGCATAGTCCACGGTCGTCTTCAGTTCGCCAAGAGAAAACGGGTAAGTCGGATGAGAAAATCTCGTCATGCTGTTTCCGGCGACCGCAAAGATGATGTGCCTTGAAAACCCTGTCGAATCGGGCGTGCCAACACCATTCTGGGCTGAAGCAGGATAGCCGTGGGTAAACTTTACTGGTACGTTGGTGAATGTAATCGTGCCGCCGGCCATTTCGCGAAATGCGATGCAACCGGAACCTTCAAGCCCACCTTCAAAGACGAGCTGCGACCTGACGTATGGATAGATGTTCAGTCCACCTCCGTCGAACGTGACCTTCTTCTTGAATACGCCGACGTACGGCGTTGCGCCCGCAGGCGCCCCCCACACGCCGATTCCGGACTGCTCGCCCCACAGCCCAAGAGTATTGAATGTAACGGCCTTATCCACAGTTCCGCCTGACATGGTAATCTTGTTTGTCGTCACGTATATCTGGCCAGGCCCCACGCCCAGCGAGTTCGGCGCCGAAAGTCGCACAGAGGTGTTCAGGCAAACATCGCCGGTAAACGAGCTCCCCTTGTCCACATGAAGTCGTTTCGTTCCGCACACGACGAAATTGGTGACGGTATCGGCGTCAAGAACATCAATCGCCGCCTGCGATATGTCCGTTTCGTTATCCGTCACCGTCGCGACGTAGGTCTTGTTGTCGTTCTCGTAGGTGTAGGTGGCCGTCGCCAGAGCGGACGCGCACATCATCAGGCTTCCGGCAAAGACGGTCGTTTTCATCACGTTCATCGCGCGTTTTCCTTTCGGACAGTTGCTTTCTTATTGAGCATTATATCACAAACTCCGTTCCACGTGCAATGCGTTCAGCAAGTCACGACGAACGGCGCGGTAGATGGCGGAATCCGGGTCATAGTCGTTGAAACCGCGCACGATGCGGGAGGCCAACGCACGGGCCTTTGCGGCATCTCGCTCCTTGAGCAGACGAAGCATCTCAAGGTCTTCCATCCCCTGCCGCATGGCCTCCAATCGAACGGACGGCCACGGCCCGTCCGGGCCGGGATAGACGAGTGTGCGGTCTCCAGCGGGCAAATCGCCGCCGCTAGGACCATCGCGAAAACAACGCCCATAATCATGGTTGTTTTCCCCGGCCCCCAGTAATGACGTTGGCCAGACGCGCGCGCATCCCCAAAAGCTGCGCCGGATCGCGCGTGAAGTCGGTTATTGAGCGTATCAAGGTTCGGCAGACGGAATCGGCCGCCTCCGCGCCGCCCTTTGCCGCCGCCAGCTGAAGCCATTCGTAGTCCTCCACGCAGTCGCGCACCTGCGCAAGGCGGATTGAAGGAAGGACATGGTCTTTCCCCGGATACAGCAAAACGCCGTCGCCAGGCATCCGCGGTATGGGCCCAGTATTCCAGTCCGGGAAAAAGGTGTCGCGCTCGTCAAGGCACTGGCCTTTCCAGTAGTTGACGTGCCAGTACAGGAGCCCGTCCGCACGATACAGATGCGTCATCCAGCCGAGAATGCGCCCCTCTATCGGCAGATACTCCAGCGACGCGAAATTGGCTGCGGGATAGTTCGGGGCGCAGCAGACGTACCACCACACCTTCTTTCCCATCTTGCGCAGGGCGTCCGATACATCCTTCCTGTACACGTCCGTCAGCGGACAATACCAGTCTGTCGTAACGAGGCACGGCAGATTCGTCTTGCCAACCGCGTAGTCCTTGTACATCATTGCCGTCGTCATCACGGGGATGTCCGGGAAATCGGCCTTAAGCTTCTTCCACAGCACGTCAATGCCATGGTAGTAGTCTGACTCGCGCTCGTCGAAGCCGTATAGATAGGCATACTTGACGAGACCGTGTTTCTTCAACTCGGCGACATACGGCTCAAGCCGCGCCTTGAACGCCGGATAGAACGCGGGATTCTCCGTCGCCTCGCGCGGTGCAGCGCAAACCCATTTAGCTTTCGGATCCTTCGGCTGCGGCACTATGTTGAGAATGTTGAAGCAGTTCATGCCGCGAGAGCGAGCGTAGAGAAGATCCTCTATTTCAGGAGGCGTAGTGCGAGAGATGTCGTCAGGATTCAGCCTGTAATCAAGCATGACGTCCCAGCTCTCGCGCTTCTTCTCCTTGAACCGCTCTGGATATTGCGCGCGCGTAAAGCCGTCCATTACGCTGAACGCCGTCTGCATTCCAAATGTCTCGGGCAGGGAGAAATCTTCCACACGCACCGTCACATGAACGGTCGCGCGCTTTTCGCCGCCCTCCGTCAGCGTGATGTCGCCCGAATAGTCGCCAGCCGGTGCGTCCGGCGCCGCCCTGACGGTAAACCACAAGCCCTGTGTGGACGACTTGCGCACGCGAAAGGCGGCCGGCGGCAGAAGCGGGTCAGGAAGCCACAGCTCCGCCTTGGGCGCGCCCTGCGGATGCTCATGATACCCGGGCTCCCGCGCCACATATCCCACGCGCCGCCATTCTACGGTTCCCTTGAAGGCTTCGCCTTTTGCGTTCCGCAACACAGGCAGCGTCACGCCCCCTTCTCGCCATTCGACATTCGCACCGGTGGAAACCTGCACCTGGAAGCTTTCGCTCTCCCTTCTCGCAAGAGATATGCTTGCCGCAGGCTTCCCCTTCCGATCCTTCTCTCCGGGGAATGTAAGCGGCGTAACCTTCCGCATGGAGTCCGCTGTCCACACGACCGTCTCGTCCGTGGCGAGCGTATTGTCCGCATACGGTTGCGACACTGGGACCTTCTCCGCCTGCTGGACGATCTTGCGCCCCGTGAATACGTCCTTGAGAATGCGATCCTGGTTGGCATACGGCCGCTCGGTCCTCCGAAAAACTCTCAGGACATCGTCGCTGCCTTCACGTCGTTCCAGCAGAAGGTTCCTGAACTGCGCCTTGCCGCGTCCCTTACGCAGAAAAGCATACATCTCGATCTTCTTCACGGGCTTGGCCGGAACGAACGCCCCCATCGTCTTTTCCCAGCCATGCGTGCCTTGCGTCCATTCGGCATATCGTCCCCATACCGGAGTGCCGTCGTCATACCAAATGTCGAGATAGATGCAGTACTGCCCTTCAGTCACGCCCTCGCAACGGCTTTCTCCGCTGAAAACGATGGGCTCCGTCGACGGCTTGTCATAGGTAAATGTCCGCCACAGCCCGCCGCCGAACACCTCACTCCCGTCAGAAGAAAGATCAAGCTCTATCCGGTCGCCATCCACGCGGAACCCCTTCTCTGTCGCCTGCACATTGCCCCGAACAGGCATGTTGTAGCGATAGCCGCCAAATTCGAAACCTATCTCGCCTGGCTTAACGGAAAGCGTCTTGCGGAAGTCGGCGGCGTACTCGCTGGCAAGTCCGCAACCTGTAATGACGATGCGCCCTTCCTCGAAACGCACCGTGGCGGACGTTCCGTCGGTGCGCGTCGCCGTCACGGTCAGGACGCCATCACCCTCGGCCGCCGTATCAATCGACTTGAATTCGCCAGAAAGCGCCATCGTCCCCGACGCATCTTCGCAGCGAAAGAGCCACTGGTCAACGACGGGCGGCGTGTAGCAGAGCGCCTGCCAACCCGTGCAGACCTTGTCGAGAAACGGCTCCTCAAAGTCATCGGACATCTTGTGGACGTCGCGAAAGAAGAGCCGTTTGCCGTCCATGAAGAGATTGGCGCGGTAGAATCGGCTGTTGTACCACACGCTCTTGCGTCCGGCGCCGGTCCAGTCCTCAAACGCGATTTGCGTCTGCGGGCAGTTCGATTTGTGCGCCGCCTTGAACGCACGGGCCGTGTCGCCCATCTTCTCAACCACGACACGCCCCACCGCCGCTTCCGCCGCAATCTTCGCGCACTGCATCGGCAGTCCCTTTGAGATCATCGGCCAGCCGAACGCGTTTTCCTGTCCGGTCTGCATGTATGAGAGGTTCAAAAGACCCTTCGGCTCGGTATAGACACGGAAATACCAGTCCACAATCTCTTGAGTGTGCCCGCCGTACCAGACCGGCTCCATCGTAGGGCAACCGCCCGAACGGGGACATCCCGGATACAGCTTGTGCGGAAGCCCGTAGTTGTATATCGGATCGGGCGTGAGCATCTTGAAGACCGGCGCTCGCACGGCATTCTCCATGTTCACTGCGGCGGAAAGCATGTTCTTCCGCGACGGATAATACGCGCCGTTGGAATAGCCTCCGCGAAGCCCGTAGGCGTCCGTAGAATCCTGCTCGCGGCAGATGCAGAACCCATCGACGCCATAGGTCTTCACCATGTAATCCATCGACCAGGCGTCAAGCAGCCACGAACCGACGCTCTTCGGCCACGTGCCGAACTCCGCCTTGAACTTCGCGAACGCCGCGTCGATCAGCTTCCTGCGCCCGTCGTGGTCATAGGCCATCAGGAAACCGGGGTTGATGAACCAGTCCCAATCCCAGCCCTTGTGCTTCTCGCTCGGACACCATTCCAACCCTGCCGCCTCGTTGAGCGGACGCGACATCTCGAACCATAGCCCAAACTCGGTTTTCGCAGTGTCGCTCTTCCGCGCCGCCCCCATCATTTCAGCGTCAACGAGAGCATCATACTGGAGAAGGATCGTATTCTCAAGGCCATACTTGCGGTTAAGCGCAATCTCCTCGCGGAGAGCGCGAAGGTGTTCGGACTTCGGCCTGCGCGGGTCGAGCGCACGGACGAAGTTCACGATGTTCACGACCTTCCTGACTGGCGAACCAGCCGCGGCAGATGTCATGACCACCGGCTTTATGTCGCCATTCGCATCGAATGTCATTCGGTCAATGCAGACAACGCGATGGTCGCGCCCCTCGCTGGGAATCGGGCGGCGATGATAGCAGATGTACCAATCGTCGCTTCCGGGCATGCAAACGACTGAATGATGCCCTGCACCCGTGGCAAGGGGCTTCTGCGAGGCGAGAACCTTGCCCTTGAACTCGAACGGGCCGAACGGCGTATCGCCGACGCTGTAGTTCACGCAGTAGCTGTCTTTCGTCCAGCTGCCGCTGGAATACATGAAGTACCATTTGCCCTTGCGCTCGAACATGACAGACCCCTCGACATAGTCCTTGGGCGTGAAGTCGCGCCACATCACCCCGTCCTCAAACGGAACAAGCGACTTGAAGTCCTTCGCCAGTTTCACGAGGTTGCAGCGACCCCATCCGCCATAGACCATGTACCATTCGCCATTGTACTCGAACACATATTGGTCGATGGGCTGGGCGCAGTTCCAGAACCGGTCGATAAGCGGCTTGCCGATGAGGTCACGGTACGGGCCTTCCGGCTTGTCTGCAACGGCAACGCCGATGCCACCGTAGCCCTGAAGCTTCGCTTCTGCCTGCGGTTCGC
This sequence comes from Kiritimatiellia bacterium, assembly GCA_017403825.1. Classification (GTDB taxonomy): domain Bacteria; phylum Verrucomicrobiota; class Kiritimatiellia; order RFP12; family UBA1067; genus UBA1067. The sequence continues at coordinate 97,231 of JAFRDO010000083.1, read as the reverse complement.
CGTCCTCTCGCTTGCCGCCTACAGGATAGGCATTGTTCGCGCTGAAGAACAGGTAGTATTTTCCGCCGACTTCGTGCGCATCCGGCGCCCACATCGCGCCTTTCGCCCATGCCACCTCGTTTGTCGTCAAGATTCGCGGGTGCTTAGTCCATGTCTTCATGTCCTTGGACGAAAACGCATCAAAGGAAACCTGTCGCGCAAACCGGTCCGAGGTTGTTGGGAACACCCAGTATGTGTCACCGTAGCGCCGAATCTGCGGGTCTGCATACCAACCCTCGAAAATCTGCCCCGCTCCCGTGGAAAACGCGGCAAAGGTCGTTGCCAGCACACCTAAGATCTTTACTCTAAAGCCAATCATGGAATTGCCTTTCTCTGGGCATTCGTTTCTCGTTGATGACTACAGGCATGGCGCCATATAGAGCAGCAGATGCAGTATATGGTATATCTCCGTTTTGTTCTCGGAGCGTATTATATCACAAAAAACAGTTTCTCTGGACGGCGACCTCTTGCGCCATTTCACTTAACTGAGATTACCATGCCGAATGGAACGCTCGTCACCGTTGCGGCCTCAGTCGGCTCGCTCTCTCGGCTGACACCATAGAAGTCATTGAACACGGCTATTGCCTGATAAGTGTGGACATACCCATCAGCAGTCTTCGTTCCTCCACGCGCCCATTCCACAGAGAGAACGCCATCTGTTCCGCCATCGATGGGCTGCCCGTCCCTAAGCCAGCGATACGATGTCGCACCGGGCGCATATGCGGTTAGCGGCACTGACGACCCATGATTGACCCGCTCTGAATAACCTGGCTTGATGTAAGCCTTTAACTGTCCATGATCCTGTCCCATCCCGCCGAACGTGAACGACGAACCGTTCGAGATGATTTCGCCCGTCACGGTGTCGTAGAGACCGACAACGCCGTCCCTGCCGTAAGGCAGGAATTCATGCATGAGCGCGTTCGACTCATAGATGCGCAAACTGTAAAGACGCGCCTTGGTTGCCGTATAGCTGTGGAATGACGTTCCCTCGGCATTGCCATACCGAGCAAAGATCGGCAACGGCATGGAAGCTTCAAGATCTTCAACGTTCGTAAACGTTCCCGTCATGGTGTTCGTTGTACTACCAGTAACAAAGCGGTAGTCATATGTTCCACCATTGGCGGAGTCAAGACTCATGATGGCTGTATGGCGGGCCGTGTCGCATTTGGTGGGGGTGGCTGGAGGATAGCGTCCTGCCTCCGTCGAATTGGCTTTCGCAACCATCCTCCAATATCCGCTACCGTCTGTACCTAGCCAAGTCATCAATACAGATTCCTGTGTGTCCGTTCCAAAGATGCGCAACGTTGTCTGTTCCGCCTCCGTCAGCGCGAAATCAAACTCGATACGAGAGGTTCCTTTAATCTTGCATCCCGTGTTTAGGCCCGTAGTGCCGTTAGATTCAAGATAGGCATCCCGTTCGCCCGTGATGGTGCCGCCGTAGGCGAGTTGGTTGCCGCCGCCAGAATAGTCCTTACCGTCAATGAATGCGCCCGTTAGCCTGTCGCGCATTCCCGGAATGCCGTTCTCAACATAAGGCACGAAATCGCGCACAAGTGCACCATCTTCCCATATTTTGCAACCGTATATCTTGATTGCGGCGTAGCCATCGCTACCCCAGGCGGTCGACGCAAGCTTGAGCGTAGTACCGTTCGGCTGTGAGGCGGTGTTTACGGTGAACGTGTCCGTCTGGTTCGTATAGCCGGACATCACCACGCCAACCGATGCGTTGAGGTTGTCGAGGAACACGGTGCGCCGCACATCCTTGTCGTCGTCCGGGACGTCGAACGCGCTGGAAAGGGTTGTCACTTCGCCATTGCCTCCTGCCGTGTATCTCAGGCCTGCGTACTTGTTGAAGTCGATTCTGAACCGGACGCCGCCGCTGCACTCGAACAGCGACCAATATCCAGGATTGAGGTTGTCTTTGGCGTTCACCGTAAAGGCGTAGTCGAGCGCAACCGCCGTCCTGTCCGACACCTTGTAGCCGGTGTCGATGTATAGTGCGCCGTCAACGGCATTATTCGCCGTGGAAACATAGGCATCATCAATATACGTCGGCGCGTCGCCACCAGCAGTGAACGCCGCCACGTTCTCGCCGACGATGAAGCCGCCACCGACAAGATCCTTGAAGCATGCGACACCGTCCTTCAGGCACGGGACGAAGTTTCTCATGAGAACGCCGCTCTCGAATATCTTTACGCCGTAGATGCGGGCCTTGGCATGGGTCAAGAACTTAGAGGCATAGGCGTTTCCCCAGCGACCGAAGAGCGGCAACGGCATATTAGCCTCTTTCCCGGCGAACCCGCCGCTTACGCCGGTAGTCGTGTCGAGAACGGCTGTGTCGCCTGTAAACATCTGCACCTTGTCGTTCGGGAGATCGATTATGGCGGTGTGTCGTCCAGTGTCCGTTCCTGCCTTGTATCTGGTTGTCGTACTCGTTCCGTTCCCCGTCGTCATTGCAAAATGCGTTGCGCCGCCGGAGACGTAGAGAATTGTCTTGAGCGAAGTCTCATATCCGGCGTCGTCGCCAAATATGCGCGCCTGTTCCGTCTGTTCGGTCAGCGCGAAATCCACCTCCAGACGGGACGTACCTTTCATGCGGTAGCCTGTCGATATTCCGCTCGTGCCGTCCGATTCAATGTACGGATCGTCCGCTGCATTGGCCGTTTGCGTAGCAATCGCCATGACCGTTGCGCCGATTATCAATAGTGATTTTTTCATTGCTTTCTCCTTGTTCTTGATAGCGATTGTCATCTTTCTTTGCTTGGCATTATATCAAATCCATACGATCTGCATATTTGTTTTCGGGTATGGATAGTTATGTTTTTGGGCAACAGGAAGACACGAGATATGGTATAATTGCGCACATGAACGAACCAAAGAAATTCAGGATAGCGGTTGATACGGGGAACAATCAAAAGGCGGTTCGGGATCGCTGTTCCGGTTTCATGCGTTATGTCATGGAACGCTCGCTGCCATGGGATATTCGCTTCTTCGCCCAGTGGGATGCACAAGACCGCCAAGCATGGGACAGGCTCATTCTAAAATGGAAACCCGACTGTATCTACCTAAACTCTATATATGACATTTCCGATGGCCGTCTCAAGCACATTCCGCATATCGTCATGTTTGGAAATTCTCTCATGGGCGCAAGCATGAAATTTCCGCGCCGGACAATATTTGTCGGCATCGACGACAGGCAGATTGCTGCCGAGGCGTTCCATTTGCTGATAAAGCGTGGTCTAAATCACTTCGCATACATCCACGCACCAGCCATAAACGTAGAAGCGTACCATTCGCAGGTGCGGGCGGAAGCGTTTGTGCGCATGGCCGAGGAAGCTGGTTTCGACTGTACCGAATGTCAGCGGGAGAACCACAAGACGGCTGACTGGGCAGCATCTATGGTCGCCCTTGCGGCGGAACTTTCCGCTCTGCCTCGCCCGTGTGGCATCATGGCCTACAACGACCGAGTTGCGCGCGAAGTTATCAATGCCTGCAACTATGCGAAACTACGCATCCCAGAACAGATTCAGATCATCGGCGTGGACAATCAGGAAGATATATGCGAGAGCGTCCGCCCTTGCCTCACAAGTGTCGAGCCGGACTTCTTCGGGTGTGGATGGCTCGCCGCGGAGAAGATAGAGAAACTGTTCGCAACAGGCAAGACGCAAAACCACATGATGTGCGGCGTCCAGCGCATCGCCGAGCGCGATACGACGCGCGATCTTTCAGGTGCGGCCCGTCTCGTCACCTCCGCCGAAAAGCTCATCCACTCTTATGCTTGTCAAGGTTTGCCGCCCTCACCCAAGGGACTGACCGTGCAAAGTCTTGCCGATGCACTTCACGTTTCGCGCAGTCTTCTAAAAATACGCTTCCGCAAGGTAAGGGAGGAAGGCGTAGCGGCGGTCATCCGGCGGCGAAAGTTAGAGGAAGTCTGCCGCATGTTGAAGGAAACCGATATGCCGATTGGCGAAATTGCCATCCGCTGCGGATTCCCCGTCCCGACCCACCTCAACGCGCTTTTCCGCCGCACCTTTGGCACAACCCTCCGCGCCTACCGAACCTCAAGCCATATTCCTTAACTTGGTGGGCGTGGCTGCCGTCCATTCGCTACTTCGTCGCCGCGTCTCGCAGCGAGGCGCTTTCCGGCGAGCCGCCGGCAAGATAACCGCCGGAGCGTCCGTCCGCGCCGCCAGTCCAGAAGGAATAGAGCTTCGCGCCACCAGTCGAAGAGAACGCGAGCGTAAACGGCTGGTTTGCTTCAAGCGCCCCCACCTCAAGCCGAGTGGAGTCCTTGCCGGAAATCTTCTTCTCACCGAAGCACTTGCCGTCCTGCCCCTCCACGCGCACGGTCAGTTCGCCTTGCCGCGCATCAACGTTCACCCACAGCCTGTCGCCTTTCGAGAACACTAGCAGCTTCGTGCGGATTTCGCCGTCCCGTACCGAACAGAACCCGTCGCGGCGAAGCGTCGCAATGCCCATCGCGCCGTTCGCGTACATGCCGTTCCGCGTGGTGGACTGTTTCCCGTTCGCCTTCGTCCGGTCTCCTGCAAACGCGCCATAGTAGAAGCGCAACTCGTCTCCCACAACAATACATACGCCGGAGTTGGGGCGCACATAACCCATGTTCCAGTCACCGTACTGGCGCGTGCCTGCAATGAACGGTCCGCCGCCTTCCGGAACAGGGAAATTCCAATCCCAGCGGTTGCGCGAGAACCCGAACTTGAGATATGTATCCTTCGGTTCGCCGAGCTTCGCCCAATGGTCGTTCTCCGGCCCCTGCATGACCATCGCAAGCCCGATCAGCACCCCTTCGTACGCCACGCAGTTGAAGTTATAGAGCTGTTCGCCCGTCTTCTTGCGTCCGCCGACCACATCGCGCAGCCAAGGTTTGCGCCGCGGAAGCGCCTTTGCGCCGCCAATGAAGCAGTCCGACTCCGCATATTCGCGCAAGCGCCCGTAGTCGTCGCTCCAACCGCGCAGCGAGAAGCCCCAGTAACGCGTAAACGGATTGTAGAAGATAGTCGAGGCGTCGCCGCACTTGCCCATGCGAACGGGCGCGCTCCAATGGATTCCGTCCGGCGACGTGCGGACTGTAGGATGGTTCGCGCGCGGACCGTGCGGAACATAGGCATACGCCTTGAAGCGCTGGCCGTCAAGCGCATCAGGATCGAGCACGACGCTCGTGGTGATGTCGGCGACGCCGGCTGGAGCGTCGAAGACGAGATTGACGCCGTCGGGCTGCAGCTTCGGACGCTCCCACACGATGCCATCACGGCTCGTCGCATACGCAAGGCCGTCCGACCAGCCAGCGCAGTAAAAACACTTGTAGAGATTGTCCGTGCCGTCATACCACACGCCGCCGAAATGCGGAACGGCGGCGGCGTTGCGTCCGTCGGAACCACCCTTCTCCAGCGGCGTCTCGGGCTTCATGACGGGATTCCGCGGATCGTTCACCGGCTTGTGCCATGTGCGCGTCATCGTGTTCTTCGCGAACAGGACGTCGTCGAGGAAAAGCTGGCGACCTAGGTCTATGTCGATCGGTTGCTCTACGGGCGACTCGGCAGGCGGAACCGGCCTGTTTGGAGCCCAGAATCCGGGATAGATGCCGTGGTCGCCCCACCACACCTTCGCGTCTGGCGCACCGGAATAGAGCTTCGTCTCCGGCGTATTTGCGCGGAAGTAGCAGCCGTCGCACCAGAGCGTGCCCTTGTCCTGGCGCAGTATCGTGATGTCCTTAAGCCCGAAGCCCTTGTTGTTGAAGTAGGAGCAGCCGTACATCCGATTCTCCCAGCCATTCACCCAGAACCCGATCGCGCCGGTGTCGGCATAGCAGTCGCGGATTATCTCGCCTGACGAATCGATGCGGAAGCAGACGCTGTTCTTCAGCATTTCCGGAAGCTCTCCTTCCTTGAGCGGTTTTACTGGTCCGCCCCACACGTGAATGCGCGTGAGCCTGTTCGCGCCGCGTCCGGCGAAGTGAACGCCTGTCGTGTAATCGACCGCTACGATGTCCGTGTAATGGCTGTCGCCACCATAGGTGTAGAGCCCGACGTTCCCCGCAAGCCCGTGAATGAGCGTCTTGAAGTAGAGGTTGCGGGCAATCATCTCGTAGCCGCGCCCCTCCGTCTCTATGCCCACGCCGTACCGCCGTCCGTTCAGGAACGTCGCGTTCTCCAGCGTGAAATGCCTGTAGTTGTCGATGGCAAGACACGAGGCCTTGCCGTCCGCATCAAGCGTTCCGCCAACGTAGCGCAGGTTGTACCGCTCGGCATTCACGCCTTTCGGCGCGGTCTTCGGGCTAAACTGCCACATCTGGTCGATCTTGAACATCCAGTCCATCTCGGCAACAGCCTTCACGTATGCGCCCGCGCTCATCTCGATGGAGCAGAGGTTCGTCACAAATACGGTCTGCGCAAGCGTATAGTCTCCGCTCGGCACCGTGAGAACGCCACCGCCGTAGCAGGCGTCGACCGCCCGCTGGAAGCGCGGCGCGTCGTCCGTCTCGCCCGCAAGGCGAGGGAACTCAACGACCGAATGGTCCGAAACGCCAAACGCCACCGTCGCCGCAAGCGCGGCGGCGGCAAACACTATTGACTTCATGCGTTTCATCATACCGACAGGCATCATGGCATGTCTCCATTTCCGTAAGATTGGGACGACGGGTTTGCAAGATGGTAGAAAAAGCCGTCCTCCGCGCCGACAAGAAGATCGGCGGTTCCATCGCCGTCAAAGTCACAGGCGCACGGGCTGGTGGTGTGGCCTGCCAACAGCTCGCTTGAGAGATCACCCTGCCGCATGAAGCGCCAGCAGCCGTCTTCTGCACGCACCTGACGCCAGAGGACGACGTTTTTCGAGTTCATTATGAGGTCAGGCTTGCCGTCGCCGTCCCAGTCGGCAATGCAGAGCTTGCGCCGCCCGCTTGAACCGGCGAACTCCTTGCCGTCCCCCTTCCAGCCGGATACGCCCATTGGCGCGCCAGTGGCATCGTCGACGAATGCGCGCCGCGGATGCTTGAGGATCAATTTTCCGTCGGCCGCACGAGCGCGTTCCCAGAAAGCGAGAAAACCTTCCGTATCGACCATTACGAGATCCATCAGGCCGTCGCCGTTCATGTCATGCATGAACGGCGTGGTGCGCCACTGCGTGAGGATGTTCTTCGAGCCGTTCGGTTTCAACCATCCCCACGCAAGTTCCGGCTGCGGTCCATCCCATTCGGCTGCCACTGGAGCAGGCGGCGCAAGCCTCGGGGCTGTGCAGGTCCCGATGTTGCGGCACCAGACCACCTCGCCGCGGATCGAGTTGAGCATGATGTCCGGCAGGCCGTCGCCGTCCCAATCGCCGGTGGAAAGGCAGGTATAGCCCCATTTCGCCTCACACGGCCCCTGGATCGAACCGTTGGGTCCGGCGATGATGCGGATCGGCGCGCCATCCGCCTCCAGCAACACTGGCTCGGCCCACTTGGGCTCCGCCACGCCGCGTCCAGAAAGGTTCTTGATGAACGCCACGTATCCGGCGGAGTTTCCCGTTATGATGTCCTCGTCTCCGTCACCGTCCCAGTCGATGACTGATGGCGTGACGAGAATCCCGAAATGCACGTTGTCGCGCTCGGTCTGCCTGAACCAGTACGGCGCTTCGAAGACGGGGACGCCCATCGCCACCCGTCCCGTGTTGCGAATGAGACATACGCGGGCGTCTTCCTCACACGCGATCACATCGGGAAAACCGTCGCCGTCCCAGTCCGCGACCGTCGCCGTCACCATACAGAGATCGGCCTTGATCGGCCGCAGGAACTTGTCGAGGATAGGTCGGCCACAGGCGAACTTCGGCTCCGTCTTGGTGCCGATGTTCTCGAAGTAGGTATAGCTGTCCACAAAGTCGCAAGTCAGCAGGTCGAGGTCGCCGTCGCCGTCCCAGTCGGCGAAAAGCGGCGCGGCGGAGCCGTACACGTCGACGGGTGCGCCGTTCGCCATGCGGACCTTCTCCGGCCGACCCCATTTTTCCTTCCCGTCAGGACCGCTCTCGTTGCGGATGAAATACACGTAGCCGTGGAGCGGACCGTTCGTCCACGTGCCGGCGGAGTCCCAGGCGTTATCCCAGCCATACTCCTTCCAGTCGCCCACGCCGACGGTGAGGTCCTCCTTGCCGTCGCCGTCAAGGTCCGCGAAGCGCCAGATGTTTCCGCGCACCTTGTTTTCGTGGACGTTCCTCGGCAAGCCTGCGAACGTGCGAGCGTTGCGCATGCCGTTTTCGCGGAAGTCGAACGCCACGTTTCCTGGCCCCGTCACGGCCAATCGCCCGTCGGCAAGCGTCTGCGCGCTTGCACCGCCGTACGCCCAGCCTTCGTCGCCAAGCTTGCGCGCGGGTTTAAAGAGCGGATGCAGGTCGCCCGGCTTCCCCGTGTTCTCGAAAAGCCAGGTGCCGTGGTGACGCATGGGGACGCCGTGCGAACGGACCACGATGTCAAGATCGCCGTCTTCGTCGTAGTCCATCACCATCGGCCAGGCGCCTAGCCCGACCTTGATGAATGCGGTGCCTGGCGTGTTGTACCTGAGAATCGAAAACGTCCGCGGTGCCTCGGCGGCGGCAGGCTGCACCGCAGCGAAGAACGCAGCAAGCAGGAGAACCGTCATTTCTTGTTGTACCGCAACATCCGCCCTACCGAACGATTATCACGGCACCCCTTGGCATCCATTTGCATGTAAGGCGCTGGGGCTTGTCCTCGGCCGTAACGGTAAACGAATCGCCGCTGCCGAGCGACGTGCGTGTCCAGACGCCGCTTTCGTAAGTCTCAAGCACGTAGGACGGAACATACTTCACTCCGTCTATCCGCACGGCGTCAGCCGTCACCGTAACAGAGCCGGTCAGATTGTAGGCGCCGTCTTCAACGGAACTCTGCACCGCCTCGGACGCGCCTTCGGGCTGCACGTTCACGACCGTCAGGTTCGCCGCCGGCGGATTGCCCTTGAATCGAGCCTCGTCAACCATGCGGTTGTGCGCCAGCTCCTCGTCGCTGAGCGAGCGGGTGTACACGCGAATCGCCTGTATCTTGCCGGCGAGGCGACGCTTGTCCGTGTCGCTCGTGCTGGCGGGGAAATAGACGCCGCCAATGTAGAACGCCGCGCCATCGAGCGCCCCCAGTGTTGTATCACGCCACTTGCCCACCCAGATTGACGGATCGGGCGTCGCAGACTGGTACACGGCGCACTTGCCGTCAACCCAGCCGCCGTTTGCGAATTGCCCTTTCCAGGTGCTTTGCGGAGAGAGTTCCGGACGACCGCTCTGGTTCCACACCTTGAAGAACAGCCGCGTGCCGGCGGTGAAGGCATAGATGTTGCAGAAGTCGTTCGTCGAGCCGAAGAGCGTGGGGTAGGAGGACGTCCCCGCTCTTACGTCGCAGACAATCTGAACCGTCAAGAAGCTGCCCAACGTTGGATAATTCGCGAGCTTGGCGAACTTGCCGCCGTCGGTGAAGTTGTATCCGTCCGTCGCCCAGCTGCTGGCCGTCGCGCCGCTCTTCTCGAAGTCGAACGTCGCGTTGAATTTCGCGCCGCCTGTGCCGAGGTTCACCCATGTCGCCGCGTTGTCGTCGTGGTCCGCCGTCTTGCCGACGTTGCGGATGCCGTCGAAGTGGAGGTAGAGTCCGTTCTGCACGTAGTCGCCCACGTCAAACTCACCTTGCACCTTGGTGAGACGGCTCGCGATGCGCCAGTTCCAGGTGAGGCGCTTAGAAGCGGAAGAGACATCGGCGGTGTAGGATCTGGACTCATAAGAGACGGCGGAACCCCACGCCGAACCGTTCCAGATTTCGAGGGTGTAACCCGCGCATTCATAGAGGACGCCGTCCACGACCGCCTCTGCCGGGGCAGTGAAAGCGTAACCATCAACCGGCCTGTACGCGCCGTTCGGCTGGTCACCGGAGAGCCCCTCCACATCCGAAACGACAATCAGCGCCCCCGTCGCCGCAGGAGCGCGACCGAAGAAACGAACCTCATCTGCCGCACGGTTCTGTTCCAGCTCCGCGTCCGACAAGACGCGGCCATACACACGCACGGACTTGATCGTACCGGTGAGCATCCGCCTGCCCCATGGATTGCTGTCGCTGCCGTTGCTGCTTGCGAATGTGAACGTGCGCGTTCCAGGCACGTTGGCGCACCCAACCCAGGTCGCTGGCGTCGCTTCCGGGAAGAGCGCTACCTGCGAACCATTGGCGAGCACCGTCATATAGTCGCCCGCCCAGTTGCTGATTCCGCCGAGCGCCGACGAACCCAGCACCTTTGTAAAGACCTGTGAGTCAGTTCTGTTCTCCTGGTTGCAGTAGATGGAAAACTTGTCGCCTGGTTCCGTCGTGCCGATGATCATCGGGTAATATGCGTCTGTGCGGTGCGAGGCGACGCGGTCGAAGTCCAGCACCGTCTGCACGGTGAACGGCCCGTCAAGTGTGCGTGCGCCGTTAACAATGCCATAGCTCGCTCCGTTGAAGTAGTAGCCGTCGGCCCTCCAGCCGCTCGTTGTCACGGCGCCGTTGTTGACGAAACTTACCGCGCCACCCTTCGTCGAGAGGTCGGTCCATGTCATCGCGCCGTTGTCGTGCATCGCCTGTGAACCGGCGTTGCGGATGCCGTCGAGATGCACGACGAGGCCATCGGTCACATAGTCGCTGAATGCCGCGTCGTAGCCGGGACCAGCCGTGTGTGACCACTGCCAGGCAAGGCGGTATTTTGCTGAGGTATCCGTCAGCGCACAGGACAGGGACGCGGAGGAATCCGGCGTGCCCCACGCCGAGCCATCCCAGGTTTCGAGGGTATAGCCAGTGCAAGAGTAGGTATCTTCGCCAACGGTCACGGTAGCGGGAGCTGTGAAGGTGTAGCCGCCGGCGGGGAGAGCATATTCCCCCTCCGGCTCGTTGCCGTTGACGCCACGCACGGAGGAGGCGACGACGACGCCCGACGAAAGCGGCGCACCAAAGAAGCGCGCCTCGTCTATGACGCGGTTCTGCGCCAGTTCCGCGTCCGAAAGAACACGGTCGTAAACGCGGACGGCCTTGATTGTGCCAAGGAACCAGCGCTGCTGGCGCGTGTCAATGCTGGTGTTCGCTCCGCCGACACGAATCGTGCCATTGGTTATGAACGCGCTTGCTGCGTCCTTCGAAGCGGCGTTCGCGATATTCGTCGTCTGAAGTATATAGTTCACGTTCCCGTTGCGGATGGCCGTTACGTAGCGCCCTTCCCAATTGTCGCCATTTGTTACACCATTTGCCAAATCGGTATTGCCACCGCTTGCGTTCTTGAAGGTGAGGCGGCTTCGCCCACTGTTCATGTCATAGTAGATGTTCATTTTGTCATCGTTTGCGCTGCTGACAAGGTTCGGCCAGAGAACGTTGGGGTTGCGCGAGGTCTTGAACTTCACGAGCGCGTTCGTGGTGATGTCGCAGACAACCTGAACGGTGACTGTGTTCGTGACTTTGGGAATAGAGCTGAAGAACTGCGCGAAGGAGCGTCCGCCGAAGTAGTAGCCGTCTTCCTTCCATGTGCTGTCGTCGGCGTAGTCGTGCTGGAAGCTTCCGACATTGCCGTGCACGAGGTCGATCCACTCGGAGGAAGAAGAGTCGTGCGGCTTGTCCGCGCCGACGTTGCGGATGCCATCAAGCTGGAAGATGAGTCCGTCGGTGACGTAGTCGTCGAAGAGCGGGTCGAGGGCGGTCGGAATTGCCGCGTGGGCGCGCGCCCACTGCCATGTGAGGCGCACCTTGGCGTTGGTATCGGTTGCAGTGTAGGCGCAGGATGCGCAAGAGACGGGCGAAGACCAAGCAGAGCCGTTCCAAGTTTCGAGCGTGTAGCCTGTGCAGGAATAGACAACACCGTCCTTCGTCGCCTTCTGCGGCGCGGTGAAGGTATAGCCCTCTTCGTCGTATGCATACACGCCGCCTTCGTTGCCATCAAGCCCGGCAACAGAAGTCGTGACGACGACGTTCGTCACGGGAATCCCGGTGAAGAAGCGCACCTCGTCAATTGCGCGGTTAGCCGCGAGTTCTGTGTTCGACAGAACCTTGTTGTACACGCGGATCGCCTTGATGGTGCCGACGAGATAGCGACTATCAAGGGCGGATTGGCTGGCGCCGCAGCTTCCGAAGTACCAGTACAGGCTGCCAGGAGCGTCCCTAGTTCCACCGGATCCTTCCTTCCAGCCCGTCTCGAAGGAGGCGTCCGCCGCAACAATCTGCTTGTGCGCCGAGGAGTTCAGCGCAGCATTCAGATATTTGACGTTGGCACCGCACGTTACGTTGGCACGATTTTTATATTCAAGTCCCGTTATAACGTCCGCCTTGAAATGGACAAGACCTGTGTTCCTGTCGGAGAAGTAGATGTTGGCCCAGTCTTCCGCGCATCCGAAGAATGTCGGCCAGGTGGTTGAGCACTCGCTCCCTTTCACGTCGCAGACGATCTGAACGGTCATGGAATTGCCCAGATTCTGAGTGCCCTTCAGTTTGCCGAAGGCGCCGCCGGCAAAGTGAAAGCCGTCTGCAACCCAGGCGCTCGTGTCGCCATCTTTGAGGGTGATTGTTGCATCGTTCGCGGCTCGGCCGATGTTCTTCCACTCAGTCGCCGTACTGTCGTGCGCCTTCAATGGCCCCGCGTTGCGGATGCCGTCGAGGTTGACGACGAGGTTGTCCTGCGCAACATAGTTGCCTGGCTCGTAGAGAAGCCCAGCCCAACAGTTCATCGCCATTGCCGCGCCCGCAAGCACAGTAACCAGTTGAACGCCATAAGGTTTTCTCATTTTTGCATGCTCCTTGTTGTTCCTATAACCCTCAACACTGCACATTATACCATTATCCCGCCCAACACGTCACCTCGCAACTCTTCACTCTGCCTCTAGTCTCCAGATTGTCGCGCCGCCGGTCCATGCGCGCACATCCGCCCATCTGAACGGCGGCTCGCCATAGAGGAAATGGTTCTTCTGAACATCACCGCCGTCGACCGTGTACTCGATCTCGACAAGTTCCTGCCCAAAAATCGCAACTTCGCCAAGCCGCGTCTTGGAGTTGGCGGCAACCTCGTAGTCGCGGTCGAGCAGCACCTTGCCCGTCGCCTTGTCGCGGTAGAGCGCATGGCCCTTCACGGGACGCATCAGGTCGTTCACGACCCACGCCGAGCGGTCGTCTACGAGCAAGGCGAGCACGTCGCGCTGCGCGGCCTTGAGCGCGTAATACGCCAGCTTCTTTCCTCCATAGTAGTCGACCACGGCATCCGATATCTGCGGCCATCCGTCGCGGACGTTCCACCAGATCAACCCGTTGAAGCGCGTGAACTTACGCGAACGGAACATCTCGCAGAAGGTCTTCATCGCCTCCGCCTGGATCGTCTGGCTCTCGGCAATGAACCCGTCGAGGTCGCGCTCCACGCCTCCGAACATAAGCTTCGCCTGCTTCGTCATGAGGTTGTTGCGTCCCCACAGCCCCGACGAGCGGTCGAGGAACGGGCTGGACGCCTTGAGCCGCCACTCGTCGTTCCAGTCCAGCGCAAGGCAGTCGTTAGTCGCCGGGTTCTTCCACGGATAGACGCCACCCGCCGTCATCATCCGTTCGAGCGACGCACGGTTCGGCGCGCCGTGGTAGCCCATCTCGCTCGCGAACCAACACGGGCTGTTCGTGTAGAACGGCGTCTTGTAGTAGCCACGCTCGCCCCAAAGGTGCATTTCGGACGGTTGCGCAAGGCCCTTCGCAACATCCTCCGAGTAATACGGACTGGACGGCAGATACGGCCTCGTGACGTCGAATTCGCGAAGTACGCGTGGAATCGTCACGCGGCTCGGCCTGTCGCCGTTCGGGTCAAGGCCGAAATCACGTCCGCCGCTCCACCACAGGGCCGAGTCGTTCTCGTTGTTCCCGCTCCAGAGAACGAGCGACGGGCGATTGCGCAACCGGAGAACGACGCTACGGGCCTCTTCTTCCATCGCGGCGGCGTAGCGGTCGTCCTGCGGGAACTGCGCACAGCCGGTCATGAAATCCTGCCAGACCATGATGCCATGCTCGTCACAGAAGTCGAAGAACGTATCCGGCTCGTAAACGCCACCGCCCCACACGCGTACCATGTTGCAGTTGAGGTCGTCGAACATCTCAAGCGTCTCGACGATGCGTCCAGCCTGACGCGAGGGAACGGCGTCGACCGGCACCCAGTTCGACCCGCGCACGTAGATCGGCTCTCCGTTCACCTTGAAGAGGAACTGCCCAGGGCGTTCCGGACCATACACGTCGTCACGCACAAGCTCCACCGTGCGGAAGCCGATGCGCCGCGCGTCGCGGGCAAGAATCACGCCGTCCGGCGAAACCACCTCGATCGCCGCGTCGTAGAGCGGCTGCGGGCCGGCGCCCTTCGGCCACCAGAGGTCGAAGCCGAAGGCCGTCATGTCGAAACTGTTGTGGACCGAATTAAGCGGACGCTCGCACGAGGCGATACGCTCCTTTCCACGGACAACTGAAACCCTGACTGTCAAACCGCCGATGAACGCCGAGACCGGACCCTGCACGCGGAACTGCGCCTTGACGCCGCAGACGTTGCCCGCATCGCTCTTGCGGTAGTTGCGCATGATCCATGCGACATCGCCTATCCTCACGGGAGATTCTATTTCGAGCGAAACGCCACGCCAAAGTCCAGCGGCATAGATGCGAGGGAATATATCCCAACCGCCCATGTGCGCGGCCTTGCGAAGCGGCACGTTGTCGGCAAAACCCATGTGGTATGTCATCTGCCCGACGGACTCCCCCTGCGTCTCGTAGAACGCGCTGCGGATGAGTACCTGCACCGTGTTCGCGCCATTCTTCAGCCGCCCCGTTACGTCAAAGCGATGCGGGATGAGCATGTTCGCCGCCTCGCCTATCTTCTCGCCGTTCAGGAACACGTCGGCCAAAGTGTCGATTCCCTCGAACACAAGCGTAGCCCGAGAGCCGTCGGCTGGAACATCCGGCGTGTCGAACGTCTTGGAGTACAGCCACTGATGCCCTTCATATTTCCGCGCCTCAGTTACGTTCAGCCCGATCTCCAGCGGCGGCAAGACGCCCGCATTCACGAGGTCGAGTTCGCAGTTTCCCGGCACTGTCGCCTTGACAGTGCCAAACGGAACCTTCAACGGCAGTTCGCGCACCGCGCCGGAAAGCGGCTGCGGAAAATAGTCAAGCCGCCATTCGCCATCAAGCGAAACAGCTTCCTCGCAAAGCGACTTCCCTCCAAAGGCGACGAAATCCGTGAATGCGGCAACCGTCGTCAAAACCGCAGCGCAAACGACACCACTCGTCCCCGTCAATTTCATTTGACCTTCTTCTCCATCGCGTTCGCATCAACGGAACGTACATGGCGCAACATGACCGGACCGAGAAGTCCGGACGGCAGAAGCTTGTCGTCCTTCGTCCAGTGATGCCACGTGGTGAAGGTATGGCGCCCAGTCGGGCTCTTCTCGCCGCGCCGTACCCAATCCGGGATCTCCCTCAGCGAATTTCTGCCTGGTTTCCATTCGCAGTCCGGCGGAAGATGCTCATCGCCGATCAGACGATTCGGCCAGAGGTTCGTCACCTTGACCGTCACATCAAGAGCCGTCCGTCCAGCCGCCGCCTCCGTCACGTCCAAGCGGAACGGAGGCTTCCACAGGACTGGATACGAAACCCCGTTCACGGACACTTCCGCAAACTCGCACACGTTGCCAAGCTCAAGCACAAGCCTCTCGCCAGCGCCGATGGCCTTGTCAAGGGTGACGCGCCTCGAATACGTCGCAGTTCCCGAGAAATACCTCACGCCGTCATCCGGCACATCCGTCCAACTGCAAAGCGAATCAAGGCGCAGTTTCTCAGGCGCACCCCAGCCGGACGGGAACGCAAGCTCCCAACCGCCGACAACGGGCTGTTCATGCACCGTCTCTTGACGCTTTCGCCGCGAGGAACCTTCGGCATCTCCTGCAGGACGGCGGAACACGACGAATGTCGAGCCGCTCGGATCGAAGTCGAGCGTCACTTCCGTGCGTCCGTCGCGCATTCTCCATTCAGGCGCGTCAGACGTCTCGCCAGTCTCGGGATTCCACAGCTCGGGAACGCGCCCTTCCTGCCTGAATGAACACCGCGCTGTCATGCCAGTCGTTCCCTGCCACGCCACAAAGTATGCGTCCTCGCCGGCGTCATACCTCCGGTGAATGTAGGATACTCCGCCCTGCGAACACACAAAATCAGGCGCGATGCCTTTCCGAACGAGCGCGTCTTTTACCTCTCCGTGCCTGACGACAGTCGCCCCTGCCGCCCTGAGACGATCAAGCATGCGGGTCATGTTCGGACTGATGCGGCATCTGTCTGGCACGGCCAAGATACGATAACGCATGCCTGACGGCAGGACTAGCTCTCCCTTCTCAACGCGCATCGCCATTACCGCCGCTGTCGCGCACCCGTCGAAGCCATAGCCGCTTGGCACCTTGTTCGCCCCTTTCAGGGAGTTGGGCGCCCCTTCGCCGCAGAACAGCGCAACGTCCGCAACGTAGCGGCCCTCCTGCAGCATCTGCTGGCAGCGTGTCTGATACGTCACCCAGCCCTTTGCCAGCGGCCACCAGGTCTGCGTCCGCTCGAAGTGCATTCCCCACGGCCCCATCGTCATGCCCGGCACGTAGGTCGGCTCTGTCCACGGCTGATGGGCGTAGCGGTGGTAGATGATCCGGTTGATTCCGAGGCAATAGGCATAGTCGCCTTGAGCCTTAATGTACGCCGGCGTCCGCAACCACCCCTTCGGCTTGGCCGTGAACGCCTCCGAGCCGACATACCGCCGCCCCCAGACATGGGCAATGGATGACACCAGCTTCTCAACTCCCGGATTCACCGTGCCCTTCGCCCCCGACCAGAAGTTACCGATGACGATATCAGCATTCTGCCCATAGCGCATGTCGTCGGAAGCGAAGTCGCCGTGAGGCTCGAGAGAGAACTTCAGTCCTTGCGCATGGCAGAGCCGCGCCATCTCGTCCCCATAGTTCTCGGCAAACAGATCCGCCACAAGTCGGCGGAAATCGGACAGGAACCGTTCGCTCGTTTCGACATCCTTGACGACATATCCGGCAAACACCGGCAGATATGGCGTCATATCGTAGCCCAGCCGCTTGCGGAAAATCCGCTCAAGGCCCTGCGTCCAGTTCTGCGCCCCCACCTCGTAGCTGTCCACGAGGACAGTGTCAATGGCATCCCTGTCGGATCCAAGCGCCCTCAGCAGCGAACCTATGTAGGCGTTGAAATGCCGCCGCGTTGATTCGGCGTTCAGCTTATCCGTCTCCAACCCGTCGCCGAACGGCGTCGCAGGACGCGTCTTGACGCCCATCGCGGCGCACCCGAACCGCAAGACGCGCCATTCGCCTTCCGGCGCAGACCAGTCCAGCGCGCCGTCAGGACGCAGCCTGTCCGTAACGTCCAGCACATCCGTCACCGCCTCGTCCTTATCGGCGCGTCCGCGCTCGGAAACGTCTGAAAGGCCCGGACGCTCCGCCTTGAAGGCGAACGTCTTGAGCGGCAGGCTCTCAAGCCCGCCCCAGCAGCCAAGGTCGATGTCGTGCAGCGTGCACGGCAGGTCGCGCCTAGGCATCGCCGTCACGCGATAGTGGCGGGCCGTAGTCTCGGGCAGGACAAGATTGCGCATCGACGTGTCCACCTTGCCGGAGAGCTGCGAGTATATCCGCCTCTCAAGGATCGTGCGGTATGACTTTCCGTCGTCGCTCGCCTCCACCCGCACGGGACAGTCGTCCGACCAGCTTTTGCTCTCGATCCGTATGCCGAGCATCGTCGCGCGGAACGGCTTGTCGAAAGAGACTGTAATGCGCAAAGGCTCCTTTCGCACGGTCTTCCCCGGAACATCTTTCAGGCGGACTGCTCTTGGCGCACGAAACGCCACCGCCGCCACATCGCGGTAGAATCCGTTCGTCTCGGCAAACGGCGGCAATACAACTCCTCCACTCCCAACTCCTCCACTCCCAACTTCCACACTCGCCTCTGTCCAAACAAGCTTCTTCATGGAATCCTCCGGCGTCACCCACGGCCCGCCGCTCGACGAGAACCCGCTGCAGTTGGAGAGACCAAGTTCGATGCCAAGCCGCTTCGCCTCGTGCGCCGCCCAACGGACGCAGTCTAACCAGGCGGGCGAGTTGAAATCGACCGGTCCCTTGGGAATCCCGATGCTCACGTCGAAGATGTGCGCGCCGCCGATGCCGATCTCTGCCATCGCCTCAAGGTCGGCGGTGATGCCGGCCTTCGTGACGTTGCCGTTCATCCAGTGCCACCACACCTGCGGACGCGCGCTGGGCGGCGGCGTGCGGAAACCCTCCTCAAGGCCTCCGGCTAATAGCGCTCCGCTAGATGCGAAAGCCAGTGCCAGGCAAAGCAACGTTCGTATTGGCAGCTTCATTTCCCGCGCGCCTCGACCAGGTTCACCGATTTTGCGTAAGGCTGATGCTGAGCCCGGAACTCAACGCTCCTGAAGGCGGCGTCTTGCTTATGCGCAGCTTGTCGTACAGCACATGCGAACCGTTGTCGGGATCGATCATGTAGAAATCGTAAGAGAGGCGGTATCCGTCAACGCGGATTACGCCAAACATCGAACGGCTAAGGTCTGACGACGCGGGATCGCCGACATTCCCCCACCTGGACGTAACCGCAATCTTGCCGATCGCGATAATGGGACGCCACGCGGTATAGGGATGAGCGCCATTCAGATTTGCGTAATCCGTGCCTTCGCCAACGCGGTGTCCGGCGCTTCCGCAGCTCAGGTAGTATGTGCCGTTCGGATCTTCGTCCCAAGTCTCGCCGGCATACGCGCTTGTGGCCGGCGTGAGATTGATGACCGTGTTGTCCTGGGCATTGTCAGTCCAGCCTGCTCCGCTCCAGCGATAGGGCAGCGTCTTGGAGAACGTGTGGTCGTGCGCCTGCAATACCAGATCCACCTTGTTGGCCGCGCAGATGCCGCCAAGCCGCTTGGCAAGTTCCTTCGCGCCAGCAGTCTGGGCATGGTCGCCAGTCGTGTACGGACCCCAGTGAACGCATACGATGCGCCACGCGCTTGTTCCCCTCGCAACATTCGCCGCGAGGTCGGATTCGAGCCAATTCAGATAATTCACGTACCCAGAGTATACATCTTGTCCGGTATTCGGGATTGTCGCGATATGCACATTCCCATAGTCAAGCGATTGGCATCCGGCGAGATTTGCAGGATATTCAATCGGCATGCGCGTCCCGTATTCCCGGAAGTCGTGGTTGCCGCTGGAGCTGACGAACGGCACGCCGTTGTAGAATGCAAACACAGGGTCAAGCGCAAGGCCCCATTTTACCGGGACGGTAACGTAGGCATTGTTGAATTTCAGGTTCTGGTCGAAAAGGTCGCCGCCGTATACGATGAAGTCCACGTTGGCCGCGCCGCCCACCGCCCTGACAGATGCAGCAAGCGAGTTCTCCCACGTCGAAACCCTGGTTGGGTCCTTCATCTGCGCGTCGTTGAGGTTTACGATTGTGAGTCTGTCGGTGACGTTTCGCACATCGGTGCGGCCATAGACATAGCGTCCGGCGCCGCCGAGACGATAGGCGTATGCCGTGCCTCGCTGAAGACCCGTCACGATGACCTTGTGGCAGTTGGCAAGTGGAGTTGTGCCGCGCCCTGTGTCCACGACCTGAACGTACGTGCCGTTATACACGAGCGACGTGGTCTCGAAGTCGGCGGGCGATGCGGCTCCGGCGACAAGCCGCACTTCGCTTTCCGTGACGGTCGTGTCGGTCTGCCAGCTGAATCCGCGGCTTTCGGGTCCGTTGGCGAACGTCACCATGACCGCTGTCGGCGATGGCGTAATCGCATAGGCGTCCACGCCGATCGCCGCGAACACCGGCATCGCCGACAGAATCGACAGAATCATGCAGACAATACGAGCTATCATGTGATCCTCCTCTTCCCCGCTAGACGGGAATAGTATATCAAAAGCCAACCGCCGCGAACAACTTGACGCATCAAGTTTCAGTCGCGGTGGCTACTTGTCGTGCGCGCCTTCGCCGTGCCAGGGCACGAACGCCGGAACGCGGTCAATGCCGGCAGCTATGCGCTGCCTGACCGCCTCGTAGACAAGGATTGTCGCCGCCGCCGAGACATTCAGCGAGTCTGCAAGCCCGAGCATCGGAATCCTTACGCGCAGCTCCGCGCCGTCCATCCACTTAGCCGTCAGCCCGTACTGCTCCGCACCAAGCGCAATGGCGACGTTGCCGGTAAGGTCAACCTCGAAATGCAGCTTCTCCGCATGCGGCGTAGCGGCAAGGATCCTGAAGCCATGCGCCTTGAGGAACGCAAGCGCCTCGTCGCTCGTCGCCTCGACTACGGGAACGGAAAACATCGTGCCTGTCGATGCGCGCACCACGTTCGGGTTGTGGACGTCGGTCGTGCGGTCGCAGACTATCACCGCCGCAACCTTCGCCGCGTCAGCGGAACGCAGTATCGTTCCGAGGTTGCCAGGCTTCTCGATCGCCTCCGTGACGATGACGAGCGCCTTCTCGGGAAGCTTCAGGTCGGCAAGCCGGACCGAGACGTGAGGCCCCACCATCAAAAGCCCGTCGGGACGCTCCTTGTAGGCAATCTTCGCGAAGCATGTCCGCGTGCAAGAGTAGACTTCCGCTCCAAGCCTGGCGCAATCTTCCACCAGCGCCGGCTCGTTCTCATTCTTCAGGTAGCATTCCGGGCAATGGAAAATCGCCCGCGGACGGTATCCGCTGTCAAGGGCGCGACGGCATTCGCGATAGCCCTCGACGATCATCTCGCCTGTCTCCTCGCGCGTCGCGCAGCTCCGCAGCTTCACGACGTACTTCAGCTTAGGGTTCGACGTAGACGTGATTTCCATGGCGATGGTCAGAGACTCTCAAGTACGAGCGGGACCTTCTCAGGCGGCTTGGACGTTATGCTGAACGCCTTGTACAGCTCGGCGGCTGCGTTTTCGAGCCCGTCAGGGTCGGACGACCGTTCAAGCGTCGCAAGCGGTGCCCCCGAAGAGACCCTGTCGCCAACCTTCACGGCGAGCGTTACGCCGGCGAGCGGGTCGATGCGGTCGCCGACACGCTCGCGTCCGGCCCCGAGCGACAGCGCCACTCGCGCCACCTTCTCCGCATCAATGCCCGACACGAAGCCGGAGCGCATCGCCTGTATCCTGAACCGGAACGCGGGACGCGCCAGCAGCGCCTCGAATCGGCGCAGGTCGCCGCCGTGAGCCGACACCATCTCCTCAAAGCGACGCTTCGCTCCACCGTCCGCCAGCCGCGCACGGCATTCCTCGCGGGCGTCATCCAGCGGCACGTCCTTCGCCAGGCTCACCATCAGCGCCGCCAGCTCCACGCAGAGGTCCACGACCTCCGCAGGCATCGCGCTCTCCTCTCCCGACAGAACCGCAATCGCCTCCCGCACCTCGTTAGCGTTGCCGACGGCATAGCCGAGCGGCTCGTCCATGCGGGTTACGAGGGCCGCCGCCTTGCGACCTGCAGACTTGGCGCCCGCCACAAGCGCACGGGCAAGCGCCGAGGCGTCCTCGCGCGTCTTCATGAACGCGCCGCGTCCGCACTTCACGTCGAACACGAGCGAACCAGCGCCCTCGGCGAGCTTCTTCGACAGTATAGACGCCACGATCAGCGGAATGGACGCAACCGTCCCCGTCACGTCGCGCAAAGCGTAGAGCTTTTTGTCGGCCGGAGCGATCTCGTCGGTCTGCACCGCCATCGAGACACCGGCAGAAAGCACGATCTCGCGAAAACGCCCGAGTGGCTGGGAGCAGCTGTAGCCGGGAATCGTCTCAAGCTTGTCCGCCGTGCCGCCGGTGATGCCGAGGCCGCGTCCCGTGAGCGACGGCACGGCAACTCCGCAGGCAGCAGCCAGCGGCTGCACCACGAGCGAGAGCTTGTCGCCTACACCGCCGGTGGAGTGCTTGTCGGCCGTCGGCACGTCCCACGAAAGGCACGTGCCGGAATGCGTCATGGCGTCGGCTAGGTCTGCCGTCTCGCGCTCGTCCATTCCACGGCAGCAGATGGCCATGGCAAGCGCGCTCATCTGGTAGTCGGGTATCGTCCCCCGCGTGAATCCGTCGATGAACTCGCGTATCTCCGCAGAGTCGAGGGACTGTCCCTCGCGCTTCTTATCCAGGACAAGCTTTGCGACCAGCGCCATGCCATTGCCCTGATTTAGAGCATCGAAGACTGTGGAAGCACGCCGTTGCGCACAAGCACCTCGATGCTCTTGTTCGCCTCGGCGCGATCCTGTTCGCTGAACTTGCCGCGCGCTGCGGCGAGACACGCCTCGAACGCCGTCTTGTAGGCGCCTTCGTTCGCGTATGAAATCACCTCGGCGAGGGCCTTGAACGTGGCAATGTCCACAGCCGCAGGATCAGCGATCTTCGCGAAGAGCTTAGCTGCAGTCTCGCGGCGAAGCGCCATCACGGCCGCAGGGTCGGCGGACATCGTCGAATGCGTCTTGTTGTCCCAGCGTGAAGCGAGCGGACGGTACCAGATGTTGCGGAAATGGACCTCGCAGCCGTGGTCCTGCAGGGCGAGCGGCCCTTTGGTTGGATAAGGCACGAGAGGCTTGCGCTTGAGATGCGTGGTGATTCCCTCCATCTCCCAGTGGTCCTGCACGAGGACGCCGTTGAAGAACACGGTCAGACTGCCGGGGTGCAGAAGCTTGTCACCGTCCCACACGGGCTGATGGAAAACGATGTCGTAGACCTGCCACTCGCCGGGGCGGCGCTGCGGGTTCACGAGCGGCGGCGTCTCGGCGTATATTGCGCCGGCCTGCCCGTCGGCGTAGTTGTCGACGAAGCCCTCCTTGCCTTCCAGCTCCCTGCTGGTGAAGTAGGATTCCAGCACCTGCACCTCGTGTCCGGTGGACGACCCCATGAGGAACACGCCTGAGTTGCCGCGCATCTGCGGACCGCGCGCCTGCTCGTTCACGATGCTTGCGTTATGCCGATACTCTATATGCAGCTGGCAGTCGCCGAACTCGGCGCGCGTGCGGATTTCGCCGCCGTTCTTCCAGCCGGGCACGCAGTAGAAGTCGCCGTCGTCGCCCAGACGCCACTTCGAGGGGTTGCCGTCCTTGTCACACCAGTTGGTCTCGAACGACTCGCGCGTGCCGTCGAAGAGGACTATCGCGTCGGACGGCGCACCTGTCTTGACGTATGGCGCCGGCTCCACCTTTGCGGGCTTCGGACGGTTCCAGTCATGCACGGCCCATGCGTGCTTCGAGTCGGGCGTGTCGCCGTAGATTGCGGCGAATACGGCCATTGCAGCTATTGTCATCATCTTGTCGTTTCCTTTCTTTTAGACGTCTAGAGCATCCTGCTACCGCTTTCTGCCGAAGAAGCGAAGGATGTAGAGGAAGAGGTTGATAAAGTCAAGATACAGGGCAAGCGCGCCCATGATGCCGGCCTTGTGAAGCGATGCCGAGTCCAGCGAGCTTTCGTGCGCGGCCATGTCGCGGATCTTCCGCGCATCGTACATCGTAAGGCCGGTGAAGATGATTATGCCTGCGAACGTCAGGAGCCAGTCCAGACCCGAGGATTTCATGAACAGGTTGACGATGCTGCCTATGATCAGCCCCCAAAGCGCCATGCCGCATACCGAGCCGACGGACGAGAGGTCGCTCTTGGAGAACGTTCCCCAGAGGGCAAGGCCGCCGAACATGCCGGCAGTGATGAAGAACGCTCTCTGCACGAGCGCAAGCTCGTAGGCGATGAAGACGACAGAGAGCGTAAGGCCGTTAAGCGCCGCATAGCCTATGAACATCAGGTATGCAAGCGCAACGGGCATCTTGCCGATAGCGAGGGACAGAATGATCACGAGCGCAAGCTCGGCAACGATGCAGATCATAAAGCCAGGGCCCTGCAACACGGTCTGCCAGAGGCCGCTTGTCGCCGTGTACCAGGCGACCACACCGGAGAGCGCAAGGCCAGCGCACATCCACCCATAGACGATCCTGAACGTCGCCGCTATCTGCGTCTGGCGCTGTCCAAGCGCGTAATCGGGCCTGCCGAACTGCTTTTCGAAGTCGATCATCTTCTGCAATCTCCTCTTCCTCTCACCAGGAAAATTATACCAAAATCAGCGGTGGAAGAAAACGCCCGCGGGCGCATTGCCTTTGTAGCATGCCTGTGATATACTGTTTACAGTTATAAAACAAATGGAACGGATTGCAGATGCAGAGAAGGTGCGCCAGATAAGGCGCGTCACGTTCGCCGGAATGGCGGTGAACGTCGCAATCGCCGTTGCGAAAGCCGCAGGCGGCGTGGCGTTCTCGTCAATGGCGCTTGTTGCCGACGCCGTCCACTCCGCATCCGATCTCGTCACAGACCTCGCCGTCGTGTTCGGCGTACGGTATTGGGTGGCCCCGGCCGACGAAGAGCATCCTTACGGACATGGCAAGATCGAGTCGCTAGTGACGCTCTTCATCGCCATCGCACTTGCACTTGTCGCCTGGGAGCTTGCCGCCGACGCCGTCCGCTCCTTGTGGCGCGCAGAGCAAAGGCCGCAGTCCTCCCCCTTCGCATTCCTTATAGCGCTGGGCGGCATAGTGCTTAAGGAGGTCCTCTTCGAATGGACGCGCGCGGTCGCAAGGCGCGTGAAGTCCACCGCACTGGAAGCGAACGCATGGCACCACAGGTCGGACGCACTAAGCTCCGTGCCGGTCGCAGCGGCGGTCGCCCTTGCGTGGATATTTCCCGGTCTCTGGTGGCTGGACGCCGCCGGCGCGCTTGTCGTGGGAGCATTCGTCATGTACGTCGCCTGGTCGCTCGCCAAGCCTGCGCTGCAGGAACTAGTTGACGCAAACGTGGAGGCAAAGGCGGCGGAGGTCGAGTCCGTCGCGGCAAAGGTTCCCGGCGTCAAGGGCGTGCACAAGGTGCGTGCACGGCGTTACGGCGGATCGTTTCAGGCAGACCTGCACGTGCAGGTGGACGGCTCGCTCTCAGTGACCGGCGGACACGACATCGGCCACACCGTGAAGCAAGCGATCCTTGACGCAGGGCTGGACGTAGACGATGCCGTCATACACGTGGAACCTGCAGACCCAGCCTGTTCAGCATAAGTCTTCTTGGCCAGGGTCACCGGTTGCGTCGGCTGACTATCGCAAGCGAAGCCGGCACGGCAACTAGAAGCGCGAACACAACCGCGCCTGCCGCACCGTACGCGACCGTGCCTACAGGCAGCACGAAGCACGCAGGAAGGCCCCAGTTGGCCATCGCCGCGCGCGTGCCTGCCGTGCAGAGCCAGCCGAACAGCGCACCGCCCGCAGTGCCGCATGCGATGCCGCCGACAGCCGCCCGCAAAGCCTCGCCGACCAGCACCACCGCAATCTGGCCGCGTGTCGCGCCTACGGCACGCATCACCGCAAACTCCCGGCGACGCGAATCGGCGGAGGCCACCAGCGCCGCGACGAACCCGAGCGATATCACCGCAAGGAAAACGAACGGTATGCGCGCCATCGCGCCAACGAGGTCCGCGCCGTGGGCGAGCGTGCCGTCCGCAATCTCGTCGCGAGCGTGCAGCCGCACCGTGTTGCCGCGCACCTCGCCCTCCTCGTCCTCGTCGTAAGCGCCGTCCAGCGCCTCCACGATTTCCCGCTCGACGATACGTCCGGCCTCGAAGACTCCATGCTGCGAAAGGAACGCGCTGTCGTAGTCCAGCCAGAGATGAGTCATCTTGACAAACTCCGCCGGTCTTGCGTCGCAAGCCTGAAGCGTGTCGAACGACACGAACACCGGGCCGTCAGTGTTGACAGGCATGCGGTTCAGTCCGCGCACGAGGCCGCGGCTCGTCACCATGTGCCAGTTGAGGCTCACGATGCCGACGATTTTCAGACTCATCTTGAGCCCGCCGCCACAGTCAAGCGGCAAATCGTCGCCAAGCTTCAGCTTCCTCGCACGCGCCATCATCTCGGTGACGATGCAGGCGTCACCCTCGCGCATCGCCTTCTCGGCGGATTCCCGCTCGCCCTGAACGAAACGGAAGTCCGGCAGCCAGTCGCTCGCCAGCAGCAGCGCGTTGCGGTACTGCGGACCGCCGCGTCCGCCAGGGCCGCCGCCGAACCCCTTCAGCTCCTCCAACGGCTCAAGATTCACCTGCAACGGCTGAAGTTCGGCGATCTTGCGCACTCCGGGAAGATTCTGCAGCCGTTCGATGTCAAAAGCGGAGACGCCGCCCGGCAGGATCGAGACTATCGCGTCCGGCCATTCCGGCGACGGAATGAAAGGCTTCGTGAGGGAAGAGCCCCACACCTCGACCGCAACGAACGCGCCGAAGCCGCAGGCGAACGCAATGAGCATTCCTACGGGACGCCGCCTAGGCATGCGGCTCGACGCAGCCTCCAGCGGCTTGACCGCAAGGGCTGGCTTCAGCACGAGGAGCGCGGCCACTACGGCAACGACAGGCGTCAGGGCGACGACGGCGACAAGCCCTCCGACGCCGACTGCCATGCCCATCGGAAATGTCGTTGAGTCGCACGCGACGTAGACGGACAGGGAACCAAGGCCGAGCGCGATGCCAAACGCCAACCCGGCGAACGACAATGCCGTGCTTTCCGCCGCCACGCGCAACGCCACCCCGCCGCGCGTCATGCCCAGTACACGAAGAACCGCAAGATCGCGCCGCTGCGCCTCTACCGAAAGGAGAAGCGAATTGACGAGCAGGCAAAGCGCCGTCAGCGCAGCCGCCCACAGCAAGAGCGGCTTGGCGCGGTCCATGTTGCGTCCGGCGTCGCTGCGGAACGCCGGCGCGATGTCGTCCGCCGACTTCTCCTCCCACGGACTCCACTCTTCCCCAATCTCCGCCGCAGTTTCCGGAGAGACGAAGACGTTCGGGTAGCCGCGCACGGGGCGCTCCCAGTCCATCACCCCGGCAAGACGGACGCTGTATGCGCCGCGCCGCCCGACGAATGTCAGCTCCGTGCCTATCTCCGGTACCTTGAGCCGCCGCTGCGCGAAGAGCGCCTTTGTCACGATCGCACCATCGACGCCTTGCTTCGTCGCAATGCAGGCCATCATCGGCGGACCCTGCATGACATGTCCGCCAGGGCGAAAGTCCAAGGCCATCTGCGAAACACTAGCGCCCTCCGGCACGGGCACCGACTTCAGAAGCCGCTCCGCCACGGCGACCGCCTGACGGTCGTTCGTCGCGACAAGCGACTGCATGAAAACGACCGCGCCGACGGCAAGCGCGACGCCGAGCGCGGCGCATGCGTGACGGGCCTTCACCGGCACGTCTCCAGATAAAGTTCGGACACGCGCGCAGGGTCGCCCTGCGGATCGTGCGAGGCGGCGATGCAGCCGCCCTTCAAGAAATGGACGCATTGTGCGCAGGCAGCGACTACAGGGTCGTGCGTGACAAGGAGGATGGCGCTTTTCTCGGTCGCGTTGAGGCCGCGCAAAAGTTCGCAGATCGTCTGCGAATTCGTCCTGTCCAAGTTACCGGTCGGCTCGTCGGCAAGCACGACATCAGGCTCGACGACAAGCGCACGGGCTATCGCCACGCGCTGCTGCTCGCCGCCCGAAAGCTCCTCCGGTCTCTTCCCAAGCGCGCCGGCGAGGCCAAGCGCATCGGCGAGACGTTTCAGCCGTTCCTCTACTTCCGGGCCCTTCGCCGCGCCGTCCAGCTTGAGCGGCAGGAGTATGTTCTCCTTCACCGTCTTCTCGGACAGCAGGTTGAACGTCTGAAACACGACGCCCACATGACGCCTGCGGAACTTCGCCGCCGCCGCATCGGAAAGCGCAGTAACCTCTGTGCCGCCTATGGATACCGACCCTGCGTCGGCGGCAAGCAAACCCGCCGCGACATGCAGGAACGTCGACTTCCCGGAGCCGCTCGGCCCCATCAAGGCCTCAAAGCGTCCGGCCCCGACAGTCAGCGAGAAGTCCTCGAGAACCTTCTGCCTGCCATACCCGCGGCAGACCCCCTTCGCAACCAGTGCGTCCATCTATGGCATCTCCTCTTTTAAAAAGTCAAACGCCGTCGGGGAAGAGCTGGTTCAGAATCTGCTCGGCTGGCGTGTACGCCTTCTTTTTGGCGTTGCAGTCGCGACAGCAGGGAACGCAGTTGCCGCGAGTGGACTTTCCGCCGCGCGACATGGGCACGACATGGTCGAGCGTAAGGTTCGCCGCGCCGACGTTGCGATGGCAGTAGTGGCACTCGCCCTTGGCGACGAGCGCACGCCACCAGTCCGTCTTGCGCAGCTCGCGCGCCCGCTCCCGTTCACGCCGTACGTGAGCCGGGTCGGGATTGAGATCTAGCCAGTCATTTTCCAAAGCGGGCATATTATAGCAAATCCTCAGCGCTGAAAGAACGCCTTGGCGGCCTTCTCGCTCGTCTTATGCGATCGGAGTCGGGGCGTCAGTCTCAACGCGCTGCATCGCCGAGGATTCCCAGCGAAGCGACTTCCGCCAGCAGCTCGGACTCGCGTTCGGGCGAAAGTGGCGCGTACGGCGCACGGCATGGTCCGCAATCGATGCCGACGGCCTTCATGAATACCTTGAACTCGCTCCAGTTATCCGTAAGTCCGGGGAGAACCAGGTCCACGAGCCGGTTTGCCTCGGCTTGCCATTTCGCCGCCGCATGGAAGTCGTTCTTAGCGCACAGCTCGCATATCTTCGCGAAGTGACGCGGAATGATGTTGTAGTTCAGCCCGATGCCGCCGGAAAATGTGTCGCCGAGGGCGAGCGCCGAGATGAGCAGTTCGTCGCATCCCGCAAACCAGATCGTCTCCTTGTCCAGCATGCGCCTGAGCCGCTGGCAGACGTAGAAGTCGCGCCCCGTGTACTTGATGCCCTTCACGTTCTTGAGGTCGAAGAGCCTGACGTCGCGTTCCGGCACGAGCGAGCAGTTGAAGGCATAGATGAGGAACGGCAGGTCCGTAGCTTCGCTGATGGCCTTGTAGTGGCGCATCACCGAAGGGAAGTTCTGTCCGAAATAGACGGGCGCGACGGACGATATCCAATCGACGCCGGCGTCCGCCGCCGCTTTCGCCAAGGCCACCGAATCCTCCGTCCGGACACAACCGACCTGGGCGATCAGCTTGCAGCGCCCCCTCGCCGCCTTGACGGCGCGGCGGTAGACGCATACGCGCTCCTCGTTGGTGAGCAGCATTCCCTCGCCTGTAGACCCGGCAAGGTAAAAGCCCTTCAAGCCGCCCTTAAGCCCATGCTCGATCAGCGCATCTATTGCGTCCTCGTTAACGCGCCCCTTCTTGTCGAATGGCGTGAACATGGCGGCGTGCGCGCCCGCCATTCCGGAAAACTCTTTTCCAGTCAATTCTGCATTCACGTTTCTCGTCTCCTTCCGGCCTTGATCGCCGCTCCAATCCGACCGACGGCCTCTTTGCCGCACATATTATACACTATCCCATCGCCCGAGGACGTACAATAAAATATAATATAAAAACCCGAACGTCCCGAGCGATCGGGATTCAGGAGAAAGCATACGCGAAACAGGCGACGCAATCAACCTACCGAGGCGTGGTAGCTCTGGAGAGAGCGGACCTCGCCCTTGCCGCTCATGGCTGCGGCTATGCCCTCGGCGGCGGCCGTCGCGGCGGCGATCGTCGTTAGGTACGGCACGCGGTACTTGATTGCGGCCTGGCGGATGCGGCAGTCGTCGGCACGCGCGTCGCGGCGTCCGGACGGCGTGTTGAAGATGAGCGAGACCTCGCGGTTCTTGATCGCGTCCAGCACGTCGGGACGGCCCTCGCCGATCTTGGCTATCACCTTGCCCTCGACGCCCTTCTCGGCTAGGAACGCTATCGTGCCCTCGGTGCCGACGACCTCGAAGCCGAGCGAGACGAACTGCCGCACTGCTGCGATGGCGTCCTCCAGCTTCTCGGAAAGCGACACGAGCACCTTGCCGGGCTCCGTCGGGAGCGGAAGACCGGCCGCCTCCTGCGACTTGTAGTAGGCGAGGCCGAACGTGTCGGCAAGCCCGAGCACCTCGCCCGTGGAGCGCATCTCAGGGCCAAGCACAGGGTCCACCTCCGGGAACTTGTCGAACGGCAGCACCGCCTCCTTCACGCCGTAGTACGGCACGACGTGGCGGCGGTCGAGCCCGAGCGACTTAACGGTCGCGCCTAGCATCAGCTCGGTTGCGATGCCGGCCATCTGCGTGCCGGCGACCTTGGAGACGAGCGGGACAGTGCGCGACGCGCGCGGATTCGCCTCAATGACGAAGACCTTGCCGTTCTCGATCGCGAACTGCATGTTCATGAGGCCCACGACCTTGAGCTCGGCTGCGATACGCCGCGTGTAGTCGAGAATCGTCGCCTTGTTCTCCTCGCTGATCGACACTGGCGGCAGCACGCAGGCGGAATCGCCAGAGTGAATGCCGGCCAGCTCCACGTGCTGCATGATAGCAGGAATGAAGATGTCGGTGCCGTCGGACAGCGCGTCGGCCTCGCACTCGAGCGCGTGGCAGAGGAAGCGGTCAAGGTAGAGCGGACGGTCGGGCGTAACACCCACGGCCTTCGCGACGTACTCGCGAAGCATGATCTCATCGTAGATGACCTCCATGCCGCGTCCGCCCAGGACGAAGCTTGGGCGGATTATAAGCGGGTAGCCGAGCTTCTCCGCACAGGCGAGAGAGCTTTCCACGTCCGTCGCAGTCATAGACTCCGGCATGGGAATGCCGAGCTTGTCCATGATGGAGTGGAACAGCTCGCGGTCCTCGGCGTCATCGATGGAGTCGACCGAGGTTCCGAGTATCCGGCAGCCGGCGTCCTGGAGGCCGCGTGCGATGTTGAGCGGCGTCTGGCCGCCGAACTGCACGATGATCCCCATCGGCTTCTCGGCCTCGTAGATCTGGAGAACGTCCTCGACCGTGACCGGCTCGAAGTAGAGCTTGTCGGAGGTGTCGTAGTCGGTCGACACCGTCTCGGGGTTGCAGTTGACGATGATCGTCTCGAAGCCCATCCGGCGCATGGCCATCGCGGCGTGACAGCAGCAGTAGTCGAACTCGATGCCCTGACCGATGCGGTTGGGTCCGCCGCCAAGGATCAGCACCTTCTTCTTGTTGTCCGAGACCGGCACCTCGTTCTTCGCGCCGTTGTACGACGAATAGTAGTAGGCCTGGTTCTCCACGCCCGAGACAGGCACCGCGTGCCACGTCTCGACGCAGCCGAGGCCCTTGCGCTGGGCGCGAATGTCCTTCTCCGGCACGCCCAGGAGCTGCGACAGGTACTTGTCGCTGAAGCCGTCCTTCTTCGCCTGGACCAGCATGTCGTCGGGCAGGAATCCTCCCTTGTGCATGAGGATCTGCTCCTCCTCCTGCACCAGCTCGCGCATCTGCTGCACGAAATAGCCCTTGACGCCGGTGCGGCGGAAGATCTGGTCGTCGGTCGCGCCCTTGCGGAGCGCCTCGTACATCTGGAAGTGACGCTCGGAGTTCGGCACCGACAGGAGCTTCAGCAGCTCGTCAAGCGACTTTTCGTGGAAGTCCTTCACGAAACCGAGCCCGGCGCGACCGCGTTCCAGCGCACGGATCGCCTTCTGGAACGTCTCCTTATACGTCTTGCCGATCGACATCACCTCGCCGACGGCCTTCATCTGCGTTCCGAGCCTGTCCTCGACAGCGCGGAACTTCTCGAACGCCCAACGCGAGAACTTAAGCACCACGTAGTCGCCGCTCGGCGTGTACTTCTCAAGGGTTCCGTCGCGCCAGTAGGGAATCTCGTCAAGCGTCATGCCGGCGGCAAGCTTCGCCGACACGAGCGCGATCGGGAAGCCGGTCGCCTTTGAGGCCAGCGCCGAAGAGCGCGACGTGCGCGGGTTGATCTCGATGATGACGACGCGCCCCGTCTTCGGGTCGTGCGCGAACTGCACGTTGGTGCCGCCGATGACGCCGATCGCCTCGACGATCTTGAACGCGTCGCGCTGCAGCCGGGCCTCCAGCTCCTTGGAGATCGTCAGGAACGGCGCCGCGCAGTAGCTGTCGCCGGTGTGGACGCCGACCGCGTCAATGTTCTCGATGAAGCAGACGGCAATCATCTGGTTCTTCGAGTCGCGCACGACCTCCACCTCAAGCTCCTCCCAGTTCAGGATCGACTCCTCGATGAGGCACTGGTGGGTGAGCGAAGCGTCCAGTCCGCGCGCACAAATCGTTCTCAGCTCCTCGATGTTGTAGCAGAAGCCGCCGCCGGAGCCGCCCATCGTGTACGCGGGGCGCACCACCACCGGGTAGCCGATCTGCTCGTCAACTAGCTTCACGGCCTCCTCGACGGAGTGGACGATGCCCGACTTCGGCGTCTCGATGCCGAGCTGCTGCATCGTCTCCTTGAACACCTCGCGGTCCTCGCCGCGCTCGATAGCGCCGAGATTGACGCCGATCACCTGCACGCCGTACTTGTCGAGCACGCCCTTCTTGGACAGCTCCATAGAAAGGTTGAGGCCCGTCTGCCCTCCCAGGTTCGGAAGAATGGCATCGGGCCTCTCCTTGGCGATGATCTGCTCCAGCCGCGCCTCGTTCAACGGCTCGATGTAGGTCGCATCGGCCATGACCGGGTCCGTCATTATCGTCGCCGGGTTGGAGTTGACCAGCACGACCTTGTATCCGCAAGCCTTGAGCGCCTTGCACGCCTGGGTTCCGGAGTAGTCAAATTCGCATGCCTGCCCGATAACAATCGGGCCTGATCCGATGATCAGCACCTTGTCAATGTCAGAACGCTTCATATTGGGCGTATATTATACCAAAAAACCGCCCGTCCCGGCGCACGGAATCAACCGACGCCAGCAACTTGAGCCTGCGATGCCTACCTGACGAAAGACGCGCCTTTCAGGTAAACGATGCTTTTCTCTAGATCCGCAAGCGAATCCGGATGGACCGTAGGCTTGACAACCAGCCATTGCGTGCCGTCCGCCGCAAGCGCAGGGATGATGCGTCGCCAATCGGCGCGATCCGCAGCAGAACCGACGCCCGCTTCGCCAGGCTTAAGGCCCTTCCCGTCCACAATCGCCGGCATGATGTGAACCGTCGGATTGCGGTGCGGGCATGCGGCAAGGCACCGGACCGGGTCGCCGCCGCCAAGAACACAGTTGCCGCAGTCAAGTTCCTGGAGAACGAGATTGGAGAAGCGCGGCGTCGCCGTAACCTGGCGCAACGCGCCGCCTCCGTCCTTCGCCCACAGCCAGTCCCACACGCATCTGCCGCCGAACCTGATCTTGAACTCGTGGTCGTGGTTGTGATAGGCAACAGAGATTCCTTCCTTCGCGCACACCTCCGCCGCATGGTTCAGCACGTTCACAAGGAGCTGCCAGTCGTTCGGGTTTTCCGCGCTGCCCTTGAACCACGCGACGTTGATGCGGTTGCATCCGCAATCCTTGCAGAACCGAATCGTCTCGCCGAGCTGCGGTTCCGTAATGTTGTGCGGATAGAGCTGGAGCGCAATAAGCTCCAGCCCCGCGCTGTCGCACGCCGCCTTCAAGCCTTTCGCATCAAGGCCGAAGAAGCGTCCGGTCTCAATGCCCTCGTAGCCCATTGCTTTCGCGGCCTTCAGCGTTCCGACGAAATCCTTTTCGCACAGGTCGCGCACGGCATACGCCTGAAACGCCAGCCGCGGCGCGGCTACGGACGCAGCCGCAAGGAGCGCGACGGACGCAAAAACCAGCAACACGGGCTTCATTTCTCGATTTCCTCCAAGAGCTTGCGAAGCTCTCCAGCCTTTTCGCGCGCCTTGGCGGCCCGTTCCATCGCGGAATTGTCGCCCGCAAACTTGGCGTATGCGTTGATGACAACGGGCTGCGGCGATTCCAGTTCCTTGATTGCCTGGCGAAGTTCCGCGACAAGCGGAGCGACCTCGGCGTCGCGCCCGAGTTCACGCAACGCCTTCACGCGCCAATAGTCCATCTCGCCAGCGTGAATCCAGCCCTTGAGAGAGTTCTCGAGCTCGGCCTTATAGCCCGCCGCGTCGCCGAGCGCCTTCTTGCACTGCGCCATGAAATAGCGGCTCTTCGGCTCCGTGCCGGCATCGCCGGGACGTCCCGCCTGAAGGTTGGCAGGATAGGTGGTCGATTCCTCGAAATACTTGAGCGCAGTCTTGTAGTCGCCCTTCTCCATCGCCGCCTTTCCGAGACCGATGCAAGACTCGACGAACGGCGCGAGCAGTCCGTCCGCCCCTTCCCACACGTGGAAGCGGCGGGTCGTGAGTATCTCGTGCGCCTCGGCGTAGCGCCCGACGGCGTTGTACGTGTAGGCGAGACGCAGGATGCAGGGATCATACTTGTCAACCGTGGAGCGGTACTTCTCCATGAGCGCAAGGCGTTCCGCAGCCGGAAGGTTCAGCTTTTCGGCGAGTTTCCCGGCCTCGTCGAGCGTGCGGAAGTTCCCCGGATCGGCCTCAAGCGACTTGAGATAATATTCGTACGCTTCGCGGCTCGGAACGCCAGACGGAACACCGGTGTTCGTGAAGTACGTGCCGGGATGCGAGAGGGCGAAGCCGATGCAGCGGAGCGCAAGCGCGTAGGCGGAGTTGTGAGTTGCGGATGCTTTTTCGCACAGCTCTACGCAACGTTTCCAGTCGGCGAGGCCAGCGTCCTTGCGGTCGTGATTCCACTCGCAGCAGCCAAGGTAATACCACGTGTTCGCCAGTTCCGGCGCGGTCTTCGCCGCCATCATAAGAACTTCTTCCTCCTCCAGCCGGTTCGGGAAGCAATAGTCGGTGGGCATTGCGTTTGCCGCGACGTAAGCGTCGCGAGCGAGTTGGAGTTTCGAGTTGGAGCGAACGAGTTGGAGGCTCGAGTTGGAGTTGGAGAGAGGAATTTGTTCCACCTTTCTCGAACTCGAACTCTTCTCTCCAACTTTCAACTTTTCCAGCTTTTCCAGCGCAGCACCCTTGAAGTAGCCGAAGAGCGCATTCTTGTAGCTGTCGCACGCGGCAAGCGTATCCTTGAGCGGAAGCGCGCCCTCGGTCTTGTAAGGCTTCTCGGCGGCGGCTTTCGCGAGCGCGGCATCGCAGAGCGCAATCACCTCGTCCCACGCACCGATGCCCCAATAGTCGCTCACACACTCCAAGAGCTGCTGAGCCTTGAGTCCGCGGTTCTTCTCGGCGGCGGCGAGGCCGTCGCGCTCCGCGACCGCCCAATACTCCAGCGGATCGCAAGCAATGGCACGACTAAGAGCATCTTGAGGGTTTTGCATAATTGGCATCTCGAGTTGGAGTTGGGAGTTGGAGTTGGAGAGCGGAATTTGTTCTTCCTTTCTCGAACTCGAACTCTTCCCTCCAACTTTCAGCTTCCGCAGGAAAATCCCCTTCATCGTCCAGAGCTTCGCCTCGTCCTGGCCGAGCGCGAGCGCATCGTCGATGCGCGCAAGCGCCTCTGCGAAGTCGCCCTTTAGCGCGGCAATCCGCGCGATCTCCACATACGACTCCTTCTTGTGCGTCAGCCGCCATGTGCAGCGCCAGAAGAGATCTTCGGCGCGCTTGAGGTGCATCTCGGCATCCGCAGCCGTCGCGGCGAGGCCGCGCTCCACGAGCGCGAGGTAGTATTCCGGCGCGGCGTCGAGGGCGCGGGTGTGGTTCTGCGTCACGCGGGCAACCGCCTTTTCAAGATACGGTTTCGCGGCACCGTAGCTGCCGTTCTTCGCAAGCCTCACGCCCATTGCGAGATTCGCCTTGGAGTAGTCTGGGTCGATTTCAAGCGCTCGCAGGTAGTAAGGCTCCGGGTCGATGAGCCCGTTGTGGAACTGGTCGAGCCTGAGACCGATCTAGTATGCGAGTTCCGCGCTCTCATACTCCGTTGGCGGCTTGGGGTTCGCCACCTTGGGCGGAAGCTTCACGTCTTCCGGCTTGACCTCCGGAACAGGCGTGTAGGAAAGGAACACCTTGCCGCTGGCGTCGGCAATCTCGGCAGTGAATTCCTGATCCTTGGCGTCGGCCGCGACTTTCACAGTCTTGCACCAAGGCGTGTTCGGGTCGATGGCGACGCCTCCTTCTGAGAAGATGACTTCCCTAGGATTTCTAGAATCCCCAGAACTTCTAGAAACCCTCACCGTGCAGTCCTTCAGCACTCGCGTCGAATGGAAACCAACGAGCATCTCTTCCGGACCTCTGCGATCCACGTTCACGGCGCCGTCGATAGTCACGTTCTTGACGCCGCCGATGCCCTTCACAGGGAACCAGAACTGCTCCACCTTGCGCGTCTCGTATGGCGCTATCCAGGAATAGTCAGGCTGGTTGTCCGACCAGCAGCCGACCATCAGCTCCAGATACGGGCCGTCGGAATCGGTGAGCACCGTGTCCCACACGTGCGCCTCCGGGAAGTTGCCCCAGAGGAAGAACTTCTTTCCGACCGTTATGTGGCGGTTGGAGACGTGCACCGTTCCGCACTGCTTCTTGTGGTCGTAACCGGCCATGAACGCATTGTCGGGATCCATTCCGAAAATCGAGCGCGACTCGATCGTGAAGTTGCGCCACCAGGAAAGGTCCATGCTGCCGCTGATGTCGTTGGCGTACTTCGAGCGCTGGGAAGGAAGAAGCTCAAGCTCCTCCTTGCGCGGGCCGATTGGGAAGCTCGTCCAGTAGTTCTTGTGGTGGTCGAAGCCAACATGCATCGAGGGCGGAAAAAGTATCTGGTAGTCATCGCCGCAGTGGACGGATACGTTCGCCCAGTATATCATCGACTCAATCCACGGCTGGCGGTTCATGAACACGTTCTCGGCCTTCAGGACGGCGCGGTCGGGAAGGAGCGAAAGGCCGACCGTCCACTTAAGCCGGCGGCGAAGTTCCGTCTCGCCGATCCATATCGTCTTGGATCCGTCCTTGTTCTCGACAAATCTCCAGTCGATGGGCATCGCCGTTGTCGCGCGGTGATGGTGCGGGAAGTTCCACTCGACGCCGCCCGAGATCCACGCACCGAGCATGCCGATGAGCGCAGGCTTGATCACGTGCTGGCGGTAGAACGCCTCGAAGCCTGTCGCCTTGTCAGTGAAGTTGAGGAGATGTCCGCCATGCTCCGGCAGGAGTCCCATCTGAAGCCAGTCGTTCTCAAGCGTCAGGTACTTGTACGTCTCGTCAATCTTGCCGTCGTGCAGGACGTCCTGCATCGGATACGGATACACGCGCCCCTGCGCCCCCTGATACACGCGTCCAGTGTAGAAGAGCGGCGTCTTGTCGTATCCGCCCGGCGCGTACGTCGGCAGCGTGACCGTCTTCTCCGCAATCGTGACTTCACCTGCGAACGCGAGTGCCGCGCACCCCGCCGCCGACAGCAACATCAATGATTTCATATTCATGCCGATCACTCCCTTCATGAAACAAAAGACAAATTCACTATCTCCTCAGACGGACAGCCGTCGCCGACCACGCGGGAATCGGCGCAAGGCGGAACGTGTCACCCTTCCCGAGCGGCGTCCACGAACCATTCGCGCACAGCCGCTCCGCGGCGAATGCGCCATTCTCCGTCAGACGCACATCCGCCGCGTCGTCGAAATCGAGATTAAAGAGGAATACGACACGCTCCTTGCCGTCAGGCGATTCCCACACGCTCTGCGCGAGGCGCACGCATGTGTCGACGCGGGACGGCATGCGGCCGCCTGCGAGCTTGTCGAGTTCGTCCTTGATTCTAAGACTCTCCTTGCGGCCCCAGACATGCTTCCCCCATGCACCCTTCCCGAACACGAACGTCTTGCCTTCCCTGCCGACTTCCGCGGCTGCCGCGCCGTCGGAGATGACGCCGCGCTTGCGCCACGCGGCAAGCCGTTCCTTCGGCATCGCCCGCGCCGACGCGCCCGAAAGCAGCAGCAGCGAAGCGTCCTTCTCTCGGAACGTGAACGGAATGCCGATGTAAGCGAGCGGCCGCCAGTCTTCCGTGCCGAGGGTCTGCATGTTCCATAGCGACTTTTCCTTGCCGTTCGCAAGCCATATGTCGGGGCTATAGAAAGGATATACGCCAAGCTGCCGCTTGCCCTCGATAAGCGCGCGCATCCGTTCGAGTTCGCCACGCCGACGGTGGATGTCGGCAACGATGGCGTCATCGCGAAGCTGCTCGTCGAGATTCGGCTTTATCGCGTCGTAGGTTACGCCGTCCGCTCCTGCGAAGCCGATGTTGAGCGCCGCTTCGAGAAACGTGATCCTGAGCGACTTGGATCGGCGGTTGAATGGATACGTCACTTCTTCCGTGAGATTTACGACGCCGGGGCCTTCGGTCGCGGCACAGTAGCGCCCGATGGCGATGTTCTTTGAGACGATGTTTACGTCCGTATATGGCGTGAAGTCGGTGTACGTGCCGCTTCCATGGCGGAACCACACCACGCCGTCGCGGTTCTTTGCACGGGCAATCAGCGTCTTGAAGTCGAACGCGGCATACGCCTGG
Organism: Kiritimatiellia bacterium; assembly: GCA_017403825.1. GTDB lineage: Bacteria > Verrucomicrobiota > Kiritimatiellia > RFP12 > UBA1067 > UBA1067. The sequence continues at coordinate 58,843 of JAFRDO010000083.1, read as the reverse complement.
CCTTCAGGATTGCAGCACATGAACCCGATGATGATCTTGTCGTCCACGGCATGGACGGCGTCTGCGATTATGCCTGAAAGGTCATTGAGGGCGCGTTGCGAATACTTCCGCCATGCGGCGCGGACACGAACGCCGCCCACGATCGTATCGTTGAGAATCGCCGCCTTCAACTCCTTGCGCGACATCTTGATTCCTGTCTCCGCCGCGAAACGTGCAATGCAGTCGTCGCAGAAGCAAGCGAAGTCAACAGGCGGATGGTGCGCCATCCTGAAATCGTCGTCTATCCAAATGACCGTCGGACCGAGTTCGGCATATCGACTGAAAAGTCCGCGAATATAGTCCGCGAACTGAGCCGATCTCGGACACGCTATCGTCTTCGCCGCCTTGCCGTCGGAGCCAACCATCTTCGGCAGGTTGTTGTCGGCTGTCCATTCGTCTTTGTGCCCGATGGAGGAGCTGATGCATATCTGCACCTCCGTGCCCCGCGCCTTCATGCGCTTGATGAACGCCTTCTGTTTCTCAAAGTCGCGCACTTCCTTCGGGCCTATCTTCAGCCCTGCGAACGAGGCTATGATGATGCCGTCCGAAAACGCGCCAGGATACGCCGCTTGCGCCGCCTCGATCTTCTCCGGATCCATGGCCCAGATGCGCTGAATCGTGCGGAACGGCGTCGCCTCGGCAAGAAGCGCCGCCGCCAAAACACCCCCCCCCATCATTGCATATCTTATTCTCATTGCTTGCATGATCTAAAAAGCCCACTCCGTAAGCCAACAAAAGCAATCGCGTAGGGCTATTTGAGAATCAGCAACATGCCGGTGTCGGCCTTGACGTGGCGCATGAACTTGTCCACGGGCAGGATGCCCGCGCTCACGCGGATTTGGTCAAACGTACCGTAGACTTTCCCATTGGCACCGAGGGAAAGCCCAACACGGTTGCCATTCAAGGGGGGCACATCCAGCGTGCCGTCAATGGTTGCCGTGCTGCCCAACTGCTCGTAGTCCCTGTAGACCTTGGCATAGATGTGCTCGCCGTCCGTCGAATCGACCGTCAGTGCCCAATGATGCCAAGCCGTGTCCGTTCCGCCGACTGGCATAAACTCCGTCTCAATGGTTTTGTTATACTGGGTGTTATACGTCCCATCGCTCTTGACCGGGTAGGAGGAGAACTGTAGATGTCCCTCGTTGATGGTTTTCCAAAACACCCAGACAGGAGTACCGTTCACGGCATCGGTCCTGACGCAACGCATCAGGCTTGCCGAATTGGTAAAACTGGTGAATCTGGCAAAAAACTCGACTGTGAGCGACTTGCGTTCCAAGAGCGTCGCGTTCTTCCAGTAAAGGGTGCTGCCAGCGAACTGGACCGCCTTGCCGCATTCGACCTTGTTCGTGCCGTTTTCCCCATCTAGCACATAATAGCCCCTGCGGCCGTCCACAATCATCGGAATTTCGCCGCCGTCAAGTGCGCCCGCCACGCCCGCGTCAGACGCTATGCCACCTTCCTGTCCAGCGGCGTAGGGAGCCTCCGCGTCGTCAAACGTCATTGTCATCAGCGGTTCTGCTGAGCGCGTGGAAAGGAACTCGCCCGTTGTGAGTATGCGGCGCGTGATGCGCACGGCGTCGATCTTGCCGCGGAATGCCTGTGAGCCGTCCGCTCCACTCGTGAAATCGCGATATTGAGCACCGATAAAGCAGCGTCTGTCTTTCTCGGTCGCGTCCTGGGACACATAGAGTTGCTCGTTCTGGCTTCCAATTAGCTTGTAGTCCAGGTAATGGCGGACCTTGGCTGCAGCCTTGTCGTAGGTGTACGCCACATGATGCCACTTGCCGTCCGCGATGCTGTTGCCAGACGTGATGTCGGCGCCAGAACCATAGCTAGTCGCGTAGCCGCGCGCCAGCACCTTGCCGTTATAAATGCACCACTTGAGGAAGGGGCAGTAGAAGAATGTGTCGGCCTCTGACGTGCTGGCGGCTTCTGTCTTGAGGACGAACTCGATGGTGAAGTCTCCATTCGGGAGGGTTTTGTTGAGGTCGGGTATGTTGATCACGTCCGTGCCGGGCGCGGCACGTCCGGACGGCTGGCATGTGGGGATGTTCAGCGCACCCGCGTTCGCGGCGAGCGTGGCATCAGCGCCGTAGGTCGCGCCCCACGTATCATTCGTCAACGTCGGGCGCAGTGCTTCGCTGAAGTAGTCGGGGATTCCCCAGTCGGTGGACAGCCCGGCGAACGGAAACCAGCGCGGGATGTACGGGTTGTTGTAGGCTGCGTTGTGAATGTTCCACTGGCGCGCATGCCACACGTAGTTCGTCGATGTCTGTACTGCTTGCGAGGGAGTCTTGAAGCACGGCACCATATACTGCCGGTCGAAACCAAGCCCCTTCGCCGCACTGTCAAACGATAACATAACGGCCGTGTCATCATCGACCAGACCATTCACAAGCGGCACAAGGAGCGTGTTGTCGCCCAGTTTCGTATTCGAAATGCGCACCTCGGCGATGTCGCCCCAGAATGTGCGGGAGGCCTGCCGGAACGGCTCGCAGCCGATTGCGAGCGGATAGTTGCCGCTCAGTATCCAGCGGTCGAAAGCAGATTCGGTGGTGAAACCGCCGCATTTCACGCCATCGACCATAAACTCGGCCGTCACTTTTCCAGCATCGTTCTGTTTCGTTGTCATTGTCAGCCGATGCCACCGCCCGTCAAATAGAGACGGCATGTCCTTCATGTACCCATTCGCCTTCACAGTGGTAGGAGCGTCGTTCAATTTTTTGCTTCCATCCGACTTGAAGTAGTTAAATCGCGCCCATGGAAAACCGTCATAGACGGCGAACAACCAACCATCGCTCGAATCGCGCCCAAACTGGACGAGCGGGAACATCTTGTCGCCAGTGCTGGCGCGAGCGGCGGCCTCCACAGGGAACCTGACGATCACCTCAACGGTAAAGTTCGTGAGGTTGAACGCATCGTTGTACGGCACTATAACGCCGCCGTTGAGTCCGTCATTTCCAAAATGAAGCGTCTTGCCGCCCTCATAAACGGCGCCGGTATTCTGATCGATGATGCGCGGCGCGATCTGCTGGAAGAGGTTGGTGGCAATTGGCATATTCGTCGGGTCACTGCCGTAGTTGGGATTGCCGTAGTTCGTGATGGACCTGATCGTGCCGTCCGTCGCGCGGACCGTGCCGTCGGGCAGGCCGTCCGCCGTCGCGGCCACGTTGGGCACGTTCGCGCCCTCGCCGTTGAAACGCCACCAGCCGACAACATCGGCGGATGCCATCGCAGTGCAGACAATCGCAGTCACACCGGTTATCAATTGCTTCTTCACAGGTTTGTTCTCCTATTTGCGGTTTCGACTTCGGGTGATTGGTTTTCAGTCAAAGGGAATAAACACTTCATCCCGCCCAATCAGCGGACGATGAGCGTGAAGCCTTTGCGCGCACGGCCAAGGAACTTGTCGGGCGTGAGGACACCCTTGGAGATACGTATGGCGTCGAACTCCATCTGGATGTTCGGCTGTTCGTAGGTGCCTTCGCCTATCATCAGCCGATGGCCGGCAACGCGCTTCCTGAAGCGCGGGAACGTATTCTTCTCCTTCTCCGTAGTTCCGTTTTCGTATAACGTCCCCGGCACCGGCGAATAGTCATAGAAAAACTGCACGTAGGAGTTTGTCGCGACGCCCGGAACCGGCTCGAACGTGAGGGCGCAGTGATGCCACTTGCCATCGACCACGAGGCCGGACGGAATCTCCCATCCGCCGTATTTGCCGCTGCTGGCCATCTGGAAGATTTTCGCGGAATTTTTCTGCCGGTAGAAGAACCAGTCGTAATCCGTGCTTTCAGTCTGCGTGAGGCGCAGAATCGGAGCGTGCTGGGCGAGCGCCGTCGAATCGGCAGCAACGGCGCCGTTTTCATCAACGATGCCGTCAAACTTCGCCCAGAACTCGATCGTGTAGGAATCCAGCTCGAAAAGATTGATCGGCGGAACCACGACGCGGCTTGTGTTCAGACGGACCGAATATTCATTCGTCGCCCGCTCGCTGCCGTTCGTGCCGTCGAGAATGAGATCCCCACGCGACTCCTTGACGAACGTAGGCGCGTTGCCGCCCGTGCGAGCTTCGCCAGTAGCGGTTACGTTGAACGCCGCGTTCGACGCGCAGGTGAAATCGTAGTTCTGCTCAAAGAGGGCCAGCAGCGAATTGTCGCCCGTGCCGACGGGGTGCGTGGTGAGGAACTCTTTGGGCGCGAGCACGCGCCGCGTCACGCGGATGTCGTCTATCCACCCATCGTACCACTGCCCTCCACCGTTCTCCTTTGCGCCGAAGAAGATGGAATAACCGGTGCCGACGGCGGGCAATGTGCCGCTTTGCGTCTTGTCAAGCTGATAGTCAAAATAGAAGTTCATGGCCTGCGCCGTGCCATCGACGACGACCGCCACATGATGCCACTTGCCGTCGTCCGCGTTCGAGAACCGCGATCCGAGGTACTGGTTCGCATTGCCCGTTCTGGGCACATAAAGCAGATTCGAGCCGGTTGCATTGAAAAGCACATTGAAATACGGCGTTCCGCTGAACTTCATCAAGACCTGGCGGTTGTCGGCCGTGCCGCGCACCGTGCTGCGCGACTTGTAGAACATCTCAACGGTGTAGCTCGCCGCCGCCCCGTCGTTGCCGTAGAGCAAATTCGAGATGTATTGCATCTGGACGTAGTTTGCCTTGCCGACTCCATTAGTCGCCTGATAAAACGAGGCGGCATCCTCAAGCCAAGTGTCCGTCTCGGTCTTGGCGGCCATGACGGAACCGGCCTTATTCGCGGTGTCGAGCGTCGAGGCACCCGCTCCACTGACTGTTTTGTATTCGGTCTTCTGGGCGCCAGGTGCGCGCATGTCAGAGAGATTCATGCCGTTAGCCAGGACGCCGAATTCACCAGGATCGAACGAGACGCGGACAAGCTCGTCCTGATCCATGTCTATAGGCTGCATCTGCAGGAACTGCTCTGGTTCGAGCGCAACGTTCGAGACACGCACCTCGTCGATGAGTCCGGGGAAGCGGCGATAACCGTAGCCGCTGTTGTAGTAGTTGTCATAACCGCCGATGTAGATGGCGTTGTTGCTGCCGTATGAAATGTTGCCGGTCTTGTCGAGGGTGTAGGTCTTGTTGAGGGTGTGATCGACGTAGAGAAGAACATTTTCGCCATTGTAGACGTATGCGACATGGTGCCATGCGCCGTCGTTGACCTTGGCGGATGTCGCACTGCCCTGATAGCGCACCGTAGCGCCGTTAACGGTGTTGATGCGGAAGGCAAGACCGCCCAAACCAGCGGACTCCGTGTCCAGATACAGCGCCCACTTCTCGCTCGTGAATCCCGTTCCATCCACGCTGGCGACGATGGGGCCGAAATTTTGGGCGACATCAAGGCCACCCGTGGTGCAGATGTAGGCTTCGACGGTGAAGGCCTCATTGCAACTGGAAAGGAGCGATGCGGTATTGGTAACAATGAGGCAGCCGCCGTAGTAGGCGGGAAGATTGGAGCTTCCGCCTTTCGCGGTGGTGAACTTCATCGCGGCGCGGTTGGTGCGCGTGGTGTCCGTGACCGGATCATAAACGGCGAGACCGTGGAACGGCTTGGCATAGGTCGGCAGATAGTCGCCGGACCCCGCCGTGCCGGTTTTGCTTGCTATGCTGTAAGGCGTCGCATACTTGCTCGGCGCCTGATCACAGGCAATGGTATCTGTGGATGCCGGAGTGCCGGGATCGCACTCGTCGAAGTGCCACCATGCGACAGTATCCGCCGAGGCGGCGAAGGAAACAGCCAGGACAAAAACAGTTACACTCAGCTTCATTCGGACTCCTTTTGTTAAATTCGACGTCATTATATTCCCACGCCCGGCACGACGGCGTCCATATACAGCTCCGACTCTTTTGAGTCAAACAACCCGTTAAGCTCCTTTTGCTCATCAATTCTGCCAATCATGGCCTTCTCCTCCATTGCATTTCGGTTGCATTATAGAGACCTTTTTCGCAAAAGTCAATGGGGAACCGCAGAAAATCTCAAAATGGGGTGCGCCTGTGTCCAAGATTGCGGTTGACTTGCAATCTATTGCCTAATCGACTTTTAACCGGTCAGTTAATCACATGAGGTAATTGCAAAACCGCCCGCCTGGAAATCAAGTACAATTCTAAAAGATGCTTTGAAAAGTGCCGCATGTTCGCATACGTCGCGTCTCGCACGGCTATCGCAAAAACGCCAGATAAGAAGATGCGTGTCTACAAGATATTTCATCGTCTCGCCTCACTTGAACATCTCGGCAATCTCCTCGTCCATCGCATCAAAGGCTTCGTCAAAACCAGCCGGGAATGTGTACTTCCCGTCCGCCAGCCCAATCTTCTGTCTTTTCGACTCTATTTGCCATTTGCAGGCATTTGTCCAAATGGCCTTCACCTCATCTTGGACAAGTTGACCAGAGACGACAACAACTTTTGAAGTCGCACGCGAAAACATGACGTTCAATCGATTGCGATTCAGCAAAAAAGACTTCTGCGCCGCAAAATACACCTCGTCATCAACAGCGAAGGAAAGAATAATTACATCTACATCCTGACCCTGTAGCCGCTCAACAGTATCAACGAGCGGAATATCCAAGCGACCCGGACTGTTCTCATTCAACAACTTGTGAATCAACCTTACTTGCCGTCGGTAAGGCGTAATAATTGCCAACCGGTCCGGCGGCAATCCAGAATCAAGATACTTGTTGGCGATATCTACAGCCGTTCGCGCTTCAACTGCATTCTCATCAGTGGATCCTGCCGACGAGCACACCGCAAACTCAATCTCTGGGTCATCAATGTGCCGTTTGGCCGAGAATTCAGAACATTCCAACTTGATGCCCCTTGGTCGATAGAAGCAATCCCCGACAAAACTCGTGATCCGACTATTCATTCGGTAAGTAACATTGAGGACTCGGCCGTGCGTTGGATATAGCGCTTTAATACGTTCAAAGACAGAAATAGAAAGAGAATCGCTCTCCAGTTTGGGATGATAAATCGGCGGCATCTGAGCATCATCGCCAATGAATATAACCGAACCGCCTCCTAATTGTCCAATGGCCGCCGCGTGAGCAAGCGGAATCTGTCCGGCCTCGTCAAAAAGGACAATCTGTGGAGTAAAGGCGCTTCTCCGTTTGCCAAGATTCGTTAACGCCGCCTGAAATGTCATTCCGACGACATGGCCCTCCTTCCCAAAGAACCCCGCCGCCTTCCGCTTTTGCAGATACGCCGAGAAAGTCTCGTCTTGTGCAACGGTCTCATCCAGATCAAGGTTCTTGAACTGTTTACCAATCTTAACAACTGGAATGTCCTTGTCAACGCTTCGAACCTTGTTCAATGCATTATTGACGGCATGGTGTGTAAGCGCCAACACCACGACGTCCTTTGCACGCCGTGCATATGCCCTCGCCACAACGGCAAGCAAATGAGTCTTGCCTGACCCGGGCGTGCCTTGAACAAACGCAAGACTCGGACGTCGCATCGCCATGCGCACCGCGCTACGCTGCACATCATTGAATGATTCAGGAATTTCCGAGTCGTCAAGGTCTTCAATTCGGCCGAACAGTCCATCCTCTCTCGGTGCGGCGAATCCTCCGAGCATTTTCAAGAATCGCAGACCTCGACTCCCGTCCACAATATCCCGCACAACTGAAATCAGAGTGTCAAGGTTGTTTTGCTCATTGACTACAATGTCCACTTTCGCAGGGAGCCGCGCGGAAGACTTCTGCAATGGTTCCGACGACTCAAAAGTAAACGACATCTTGTCTACGGCATTCTCATCGACAATGGCGCGGATGCCATCGCCAGCAGAGTCCAACTCCAAAATCCTCACCTGATCACCAGGGCGAAGCTTTGTGAAATTATTTGGCGTCTCATATGAAAATGACGCGCCGTCTCCACCTTCAAGGAGGGTTGCGTTGCGGATAAGTAAACCCAACCGCTCCTTTTCGTCTGGCGCCATATCTGCATGCGCAGAGATGTCCTCATTGACAAGTCGACACTCGGCAAGTAGATAGTCCAAGACCGACGAGCGAAAGCTGTCGAATCCCACCTCTTGATCACTGGCCAAGGAGACTCCTGACATGCGCCCTCGTTTCTGGATCATGGATGTAGATATAAACACCTCGCACCGCTCTCGTCAAAAGAATTCGATATGCCTGAATGACGCGGCGGAAGAACTTCTTTGTCATCGGCATTTTGTCGACATTAACATCTAACGGAACGAGAGGAATCCTCTTAGCAGCATCACCACGATAGCCCATCTTTTTGCGAATAGCGACCAACTCCTTTCGGGCCTGTGACACGGAGCAAGAGTTTGCTCGGTCGACCGTCTTGCCGATATCGACCATCCACTTGTCTTTCCGCCAGACCACATCATCTAGCCAAAGGAGGCCAACATAGTCAAAGTCAAATCCGCGAATCTCATATGGGCACCCTACTTCGCAAAGCGGATCGTCATGCATCTTTGTATGCGGCGGCGCCTGGACGAAAATGTCCATTTTCTTGGGATTGTTCCAGTGACGCTTGAACACAGTTCCGTCTTCATTCTTGAAGTCGAAGTCGCAATCAACGTCGCCTTTCGTATGCATTTCATCAAGCGTCTTGCTCGAAATCCAGTCAACCGTATATGAAGACAGCAATCGAACCGTCAGCCCTTTCTCCTGCTCTACTCGCAGAGCCGACTCCATTTTATGCGTGGTATCGAACACCTTGACGGAAAACACATCTTTCCAAAGGTCGACATTCGTCGCTGGATTCAGGGTGAACAATCCCTCAATCCAATCGACATACTCGACGCTGCCCGCGCAACGGAACTGCAGGTCGCTTAAATCGATGACTTCGCAAACTGCGTCAAGCTTACAGGCCAGCTGCATTAAGTCGGCCTGTGTCGTGGTCTCGTTGTCGCGAAACGACTGCTCGCCGTCCATGAAGAAGACGGAAATCCGACTCTCGCGTATTATATGGTAGGCTTGTGGCCCCATCTGAAGGCACCAGCCACTCATCTTGTTCGAGTTAAATCCCTCGGCCAATGGATTGATGAGCGCATGCGCCTCGTCAACAATGGACAAGAAATGAAGATTGTCCTTGTAGCCCTCGGCCAGGCCATTCTCCATCATGTAATTCGTATACTCCTCATAGTATCGGAAGTCCAGCGAACTCTCGTCTCGCAGATATCGAGGGTCCCTTGCCTTGAATATGGGCAGATATGTCTTCTTCATCGTGGCGCCGGTCATACCGGGGTTGAACCGGTTGGACCGCATGACTAGACCTCCAGAAGAATCAATGTCCGAATATTTCTTGAAAATGCTTTTCCAGTTCTCATCCTGGGAAGAAGATGTCGAAACAAAGACCACGTTGCCTGGATGAGCGCCTGTTGCATTAGTCACATAGCGACGAACGGCTTCGGCCCAAAGATTGAGCGCAATCGCACTTTTGCCAGATCCTGGAGGTCCAGAAACAATGATGACGCGCTTCTCAGAAACGTTCTTTACAGCCTCCGAAAGCCGATGAAGGACTTGATGATAGCCGCGGCGCTGCTCTCCAAGCAAAATGAACGGCCTTGCGTCCGCATTTGTCTCGAATGCTTCGGCAACCTGTTTGAGGATATTCCTGTTCTGACGGTAATAGCCGTTGATGAATTTAACAGCCCAATCGGAATCTCCTTCGTCAATGTGATCCACAACATAGCTGGCGAGTTCCGAACGAGTATCGCGACAGAAGACAGGATACTCTTTTGTCAACATGTCATTTGGCCACGCACAATACGGCTCAGTGTTAAAACTTCTTGTGAAATACACACAGCCGCTAACCGCTGCGTCGTTGTCAAGCACCGCTGAATGGAAGTTGCTGCAATACTCCACATATCCCTTGACCTGGTCCGAGGGATGCTCATGCGACACACCTTGGTGCTCTATTAGCCCTTCACACATTCCAGGTTGGTCTGACGCATTCTTGAACCAGTCCTTGAGCTCGACAATTACGGCTTGTTTACGCTTATCAGACACGCCAAGCATGACCAGATCGCACCACGCTGGCGCAGACGGAAGCTTGTACTCAAACTTCACCATCGGCACACCGATGTATGCAGATGCAAGAGATGGTTTCTGCTTTATAGCCACGGCGAGCGCCATAGATACCTCTTCGTAACTACGTTTCATCGCCTCGATTTCTTTCGGCGACGGCCTGCGCCCTGACACATGGCTGCAGATTTCACCAACGAGCCCGTCAAGATCCTCTTGGACGAGCTCGTTGAAATCGTTGATCGTATAAAGCACCCCCTGAAGTGATTCACCGTCCATCGTAGACTCCTTCGTTCAGATTTGTATACTTACTTGCCGATCCTCTGCATTTTTCAACTGGATATTTCGCCGCGTTGACCGCAAGCTTCTCGCGGACAATTTTCATTACATCCAATCCATTCCTCTCCGCCATCCTGAATGCATATATGAAAACATCCGCAAGCTCCTCCTTGATTTTCTCTATCGTAGCAACCCTGTCCCAAAGAAACGCTTCCTGCAGTTCCGCCACCTCTATGGCTATTGCGGCAGCAAGATCCTTGTTTGAATGGAATTGATCCCATTCGCGCTTGGCACAGAATCGGGCGATCTCTGCCTCAATCTCTTGGATTTCCCCTTGCATCACATCCCCATGTTTTTCATCGACAAGGCCATCTCGTATTCCTTCGCAAAAGGCAGGCCCAAGACATCAACCTTTTCAGGGAATCCAATCTTCCACGACACGTAGTAATACGCCAGCATTCGCGGACCGCTCATGTCTTCATTCCCCAAGGCTGGAACGCTATAGCCAGACTTTTTGTCCGGGCTTATGCCCCTCGTTCCCAGCATCGCTATCTGCGCAGCAACGATCCTTACCCGTTCGACGTCAAGCCCTTCCAATCTTTTTATAGCGTCGATCATATGCATCGTTATTGCCATGTTGAGCGCAGGATCGGAGCCAGACTTTATGCGTTCCTGGAAGCTCTGGTTGCTGTCTTTCCGCCTCTGCTCTTCAGCTGCCTTGGACGCGGAATCCTCCACCCTGAAGAAATCCGCAACCCTCAGTACTTCAACAAACACCCGCACCACGTCCCATTCACATCCCGGCTTGTGATTTGCTTCAGCACTCTTGCATGCGTTCCGCAGCGTAGCAACGAGCTTTTCCTCCTCAGTTTCGAGGCGAAGATGCTTCACCATGTCCAATCCTGTCAATTCCTTGTGAAGCATGAACATCACGGCATTCATGGCCTTGTTTGCATGGAGAATCCTTTTTGGAACGCCTGATGCTTCGCCTACTTTGGCCGACTCAATCGCCTCCGCGCAAAGAAGATATGATGCGACAACATGGTCAGGGCCAAGTTCCCTGTACTTAACTGCTGTCCTCTTTTCAGAAAAATAGTCAAGCGGCGTATTCATGATTTGACCACCAAGACCTATACGCAGATTGTCAATCGCATCTTCCAGTTTGGAAACCGGTACACAGGCACGAAACTTGCCGGTGATATACGGCATGATCCAGTCCTTAAACTTCATTGCCCCGGCGCTATCGCAAACGAAGGACGCATCACGCCCTGCCGACTTCGCCTCGACATGCATCCGATGCTTCTCAAGCTCCTGCACCAACAAGTACGTTCCGCCCTTGTCGGCTATCCGGGGGCTGTACACGAGCCGATGGCTGTTCCTGCCATAGCGCTCAGCAAGCTCCATTTTTACCAGCACCTTGAGGCCATCATCCTCAGCAAGCTCAATATCCACACCATCTATCCGCCCCACTTCTTCGCACACAGCTTTCACGACATCAAGCTTGAGCTCTTTGGCCAGTTCTCTTGATATCCTGACCAACATCTCTGTCATCACCTCGTTTATCGGCAAATTGTTCTCGGGCTTCTCGATGCCATTCATCAACCCATCTCTTACTATTTCAAAAGCCTCCTTGTAATTCCCACTTTCCAAGACGAGGCTTGCCAGCCCATAATACGACTGAATGTTTGTCTTGTCCAGAGAAATGGCCTTGCGAAACAATCCTTCCACTTCGGCTTTGTCATAGTTGCCAGACTGCAACAAGCAGCCTGCATAATTATTCACGGCAAGAGACGATTCGGGATAAAGCTCAGAAGCTCTCTTGTACCATTTGATTGCTTCGCCATGCAATCCCTTGTCCCTTCCAAGAAGATTTCCGTAAAGGATCAACGCATACAGGTTCTTTGGATTGAGTTTCAGCGAGTTCTTGGCCTTCTCTATGGCATCGTCGATATTCCCCTCCATCATCTCAACCTGTGCCGCCAGGCGGTATGCATCCGAATTCCACGGCGCTTTCTCAATCCATTCTCGGATAACTTTCCTTGCCTTCCCAAATCGACCGCTATTGCAAAACAAAATGACGATACGCTCGTCTTCTTCAGCATCTATATCTTTATTATCTGGGAAGTTTACAAGAACTCGCCCCCCATCTCTCACAACGGAGCAATCAGCAATCTTCATCCTGGACAAGAAACCTTTAACACCAGCTTCCAGCCCTTCTATTGTCGACGCAGCAAAAATATCGTCTGCAAGTTCATGTACAACTATCATTTGGCAACTCAACCGAAATCACTTTTACGCTTCCCTTCGTCGCAGAGACCACCTCGCTTGCATGAAAAAGAGCGCAGATTCCAGTTCATGCACTCATCCGAAGCCCGACCAAAGGCCCAAATCGAATACACGAAGAGAAAATGCGCCCAACTGAGCGCATCCCCACTTACATGCCGTTCGACTTTGAAATGTTTGGTCGTATTTCGGATGAACGACGTGTAGCGTTGATGCTACATTGACAAGCGCCCGGCGGGAGCGGGAGAAGTGGTGGAGTGGAGGAGTGAAGGAGCGTGGGAGTCAACCCACCCACTCATCCACTCTCAACTCACCCACTTGCCCTTTCCGTTTTCCGGACTATGACCCCGCGCCGCGCAGACCGCCTCGCGGGATGTGGGTATTATAGCAAAAAAATCGGCGCGGCGAATCCGCCGCGCGACTTGATGCGTTTTATGCATACGACGTTGGAAACGTATGATGAGATTACAGCATAAATCGGGGCAGATTACGGAACCGATAAGGATATGTTACAATATGCGGCGTGCTTTGGATGAAAGATATTCGCCGGATTCTCCTCTGTGCATGCGCACTCGGCGCGTTGCTGCGCGCTGGCGCGGCGGAGCCGAAGGTGCGGTTCGTGCCGCAGCCGGATCTAAAAACATCCGGCTTCTGGGCCGACAGGCTCGACAAGCTGGAGTCGGCGTGGATTCCGCATTGCTGGAAACGACTTGGCGTACGCAGCGGCGCGTTCCAGCGTAACCTGGCCGAAGCCACGATGATGGCGCTCGAACGCCATCCCGACCGCAAGGATCTTGCCGACATTCTGGCACGGTTCGTCGCGAGCGACGTGGCAGCGCAACGTCCGGACGGCTACGTGGGGAAGTGCGATCCGCATTACGTGGACTACGGCCGACACGAGCTGTACGGGCAGGGCTACTTCATCGAGGCAGCGGTTCGCCACATGGACTTCACGAAAGGCAAAGACCGACGCTACTTCGACGCGGCAATCCGTCTGGGCAACCATCTCGATTCCACCTTCGGCCCGCCGCCGAAGCGCACCTGGACGGACGGGCACCCCGGCGTGGAGAAGGCCCTTCTCACGCTTGCGGACGCCGTAGACCGCTGGGACGGTGCCAGGAAGGGAGAGCGCTACGCCGCGCTCGCCCGCTATTTCATCCGCCACCAGAACGACATCCCCGAATACCGACACGCCTATTGCCAAAGCCACGAACCCGCCGTGGCGATGTCGGAAGCCGTCGGACACGCCGTGCGCGGCACCTATTTCTACGCCGGCATGGCGGGAGCCGCGTGGCGGTGCGGCGACGCCGAACTGGCGGCTGCGGCGCGCCGCGTGTTCGCGAACGCGATCGACCGCAAGGGATACCTCACGGGAGGCGTTGGCGGACAGTGGGCCGGCGAGGCGTTCGGGAAGGACTACGCGCTCCCGAACGCACGCGCATATCTTGAAGGGTGCGCTGGCTGCGGCATGTACGACTGGTGCACCGAAATGGCGATGCTGGACGGCATCGGACGCTTCGAGGACGTGCGCGAGCGCGTCGTCTACAACAACCTCCTCGGAACGTTCTCCGAGGACTTCACGCGCTACGCCTACCAGAATCCGCCAGCGAGCGCCAACCCGCGCTATCCGTGGCACACGCTGCCATGCTGCGTGGGGAACGTGCCGCGCGTGCTGGAGGACTTCAAGAACCGCATGTACGCAGTCTCTTCCGACGGACGCACCCTATACGTGAACCACTTCATCGCCTCGACCGGCGGCATGGCGACGGTGGGCGGCGCACATGTGCGATTAGACATGGCAACAACATACCCGGACGACGGGAAAGTGGCGCTCACGCTGTCCGCAGATCGTCCGGCATCGTTCACGGTGCGTGTGAGGCTGCCTAACAGGGCGGAGTCGGCGCTCTACTCCGTCGAGCCGGCGACACCTCACGGATTCCGTGATTTCGACGTTGCGCTGACACGGCAGGACGACGCGCCTGCGAAGTCGATACGCTTCGAGTTGCCGATGCCGCTCCAGCGCGTGACGTGTGACGCGCGCGTGAAGGCGAACCGGGGACTCGTTGCCTGGCAGCGGGGACCGATAGTCTTCTCCTGGGAAGGGACGGATTTCAGGGAGCGCGTGCCGTACTGGCGACGGCTGAATGCAGGAGGTCCGAGCCGCGTGTGGATTCCGTCCGACGGCTCGGCACCGACGGCAGAGACCGAGACAGGCGACTGGTTTCGCGGCACAGGCTGTCCGCTCGACGCGGACAACCGCAAGGTGACGTCTTCTCGCTTCCTCAAGGAGCGATAAAACAATTTGCGGCTGAAATCAACCCGACATTCATCTCAGCTGCGTCACGTCGAAAGAGAGGTGTCCGGCGGGGAGGCTCTTGCCGCCGACCTTGGCGGCTTTTTTGCCGGCGTTGTGCAGGACGGTGAGAAGCTTGGTGCCGTCGCCGTTCAGAAACTCTCCGCGAACGACGCCGGGCGGGAGAGGCGACGTGTCGCGCACGGTGAAGCGTCCGTCGAAGTAGAATTCGCCGTATTCTTTCATCTTCCGGCAGCAGCGTCCGATCACTTCGGCGTATGCTGGCACGGCGTCGATGGTGCGCCGGCAGACGTACAGTTCGGCGTCGTAGCGGATGCCGTAGACGAGACAGTTGCGGAGCTTCCTGGCGAAGTCGCCCTCCGCATTGCGCACGCCGCGGTTGGAAACGATGACCTCGGGGAACGTGTAGCGGAAGAGCGCGGGGAACTGCTCGGTGTTGGGCGCGATTTCGGCGAAACCGCCGAGCCCGCTGTGGATGAACTGCGTGTACGAGGCGGCGATGTCGGTGGCGATCTCGGTGGCAAGCGGCTTGCCTATCTGTTCGCAGTAGGCTGCGGCGCGGTCGAAGAACTTCCGGCGGCAAGGCCACTCGCAATCGATGCGCGGACCGTGCTCGTGCGCATCGTTGAAGCACGGCTGCGTGGGCGCGGCGCCGTAGCAGTCCACGAAGAGACAGTCGGGATCGAACTTGTCCTGCATCAGCTCCAGCTGCGAGAACACGGTGTTGCGCCAAAGGGCGGTGCCCGAGCAGGCGACCGGGAACTGGCGCGCGCCGTACATCTGGCGGTACTCGCCGAACCCGGGGTAGACGAACGAGGGACGAAACTCCGTGCCGTTTATCGTGCGTATTAGCACGTCTTTCCCGTGCTCCCTGTAGAAGTCGCCTGCGAGATCGAGAAAATGGCAGTTGCATTCAAGAATCACGCGTCCGCCGCGCCGGCGCACTTCGGCGATGTTCGCCTTCAGCTCCGTCCACGCGCCGGGATACGGCTCCTCGTACTTCGGATAACCGCGGTCCATGCCCGCCTTCCACCAGGCGAAGAGGAAGAGCGTGTCTATGCCGTACTTGTGTCCGGCCTCGAACATGGCGGGAAGGTCCTTGAACGTGTAGATGTTTTCGCCGAACTGCGTCTTCAGCACAAGACGCTGCCAGCCGGTGAGCTCTTTCACCCACTGCGCCTTCGGACGCACCTTGAAGAAGGCGGAGTCGGCCCAGGCGCGGTAGCGCCTCGCGCCCTCGCGCCAGTCGCCGTCGAGGAGCCCCACCGTAGTCGGGGCGAACGTCACCGTCTCGCCCGGACGCGCCATGGGGAAGTGGACGATGCCGGGCATGAGGTCGTCGCCGTGGATCGTATGGCGCACCGTGATGAAGCAGGCGCGGATCTGCTCGTCAAGACGCGCAACGTAGAGGAACTTGTCCGCCGACTCTATGCCGAGCCAGCACATGGAGCACTGCGGATAATGGTAATGCCAGCTAGTCTCGTATTCGTTGTGCTGGTAGTCGAACGGAACTATCGACTCCAATTTAGCGTATGGATTGGGAGAGCGCTGGCCAAGGGAGCGCGGCATATAGAGGACGTCCTTCGCCTTCTCGCCGACGAGTCCGTTGAACGAGACAAGCGGCGCGAAGCACTCGTTCACGCGCACCTTGGAGCGGTTGGCCACCGTTGGCGTGAACTTCAGCACGTCGCCGTCCTTCTCGATGCGCAGGGTGAAGCCGATGTCGTAAGAATCGCCATAGGCAGAGACAAGACGGTCGTACGCGACCGTGAGCACGTCGCCCTCAAGGACGGCGCTCCCCTTCTGCGCATGGGAGAACACCGGAACCTCTGTGCGGTCACCGTCATCAAGGATGAGTCGCCAGAAGTCCTTGCCTTCGGCGGTGTTCTTCGGAAACGCAAAACGCGCGTCAGTGGCGTCGGCTTTTATCTCGAACGAGAAGTTCTGCGTGGAGAGCGAGATCGCCGCAGCCGAATGCACGACCGCAAGCGCCACGAGCACGGGGGCGAGGCCATGTCTCATTTCTTCCCGAAGTCTTCGTCGGCCATCTTGTTGAACCGCTTGATGAGGTCTATCTCCTTCGGGTCGTACGGCCGGAGCGACGGACGATAGAGGTCGTGAAGCCATTTCGTCATGTCCCAGGTCTTGCTCTTCTCGGTGCCCTTCTCAAGGTCCCGCCACATCGATTCCCAAGGCTCGGAAGTCTGGTACTTGCCTGCGACGAATCCCCAGCACGTGCAGCCTATGCCCTCGATGTAGTAGAGCGGATACGCCGTGAACACGTCGTTGTGGCTGATGCGGGCGAGCCATTCCGTGTTGACCATCGGGCGCCCGTAGTATTTGCGCAGCTTGCGTATGAGGCTCACCTGCGTCTCGTAGTCGCGGTAGCAGTGGTACGAGATGATGTCCGACAGTTCGCCGGCAACAACCTGCGACTTGTTGGCGTCCTTCGGCGTCGTGCCATAGTGTCCCTGCCAGACGTCCGCCGCGAGCGGCTGCACGGGATCGATCTTCCATCCCAGCTCGAAGATGCGACGGATAAGCGCCACATGCTCGGGCTTGCGGCGGTTGCCGTTGCCCGGCTCGTTCCAGACGTTCCAGAACACGATGCGCGGGTCAGCGCGATACTTCGTCATCACCTCCTCGCACATGGCGAAGAACTTTTCGCACAGCTCGGGGTCATCGACGCACGTGTAGCCTACGGCGCCGGGGAAGGAGCCGTGCTGGCTGAGCTTGCGTCCGCCGTGATAGCCCCAGTCGAATTTCTGCGGACCGGTTTTCGGGAAGCTCCATATCTCCTTCGGACGCGAACAGTCGTTTCCAAGGACGACTATCGCACGCATCTTGTGCTTCTCCATGATCTGCAGATACCGCTCGAACCGTTCCATGAAGCCGTCGTGCTCGGCGCACCACACGGCGAAACCCTGCTCCTCGATGATGATTCGAAGCGTATTGAAGCCAATCGACTCGGCGAGCGTAAGTTCGCGCTCGACCTCTGCGAAGCGTTCCTCGCTGCCAAGCTCCTGCCATTGATCCACGCGGTTCGCCGCCGACGCCGGCATATAGTTGCACCCGCGCATCCACGGCTGTGCCTTGTACCACTCCCACGCCTTTTCCTTCGTCCACGGGCCAGTGCGCCCAGCAAGCGCGGCAAACGCCGTCAACGCGAAAACTCCTGCAATCATGCATTTTCTTGTCATTGCCGTCTTCTCCTTCTGCCGTCAGCGAATCGAAATTACGAGACCACCTTTAGAGGCGATTTCCAATGCAAGAGTCGTGTCGGAAACCACCAACCTTGCACTCAACTCCATACCCGTTTCGTTTATGACCTTGCGCGTGAACGTCTTGCCCGCAAGCGAGCCTGACGGCACCGTCAGCAGCGTGTATGTGCCGAAGTTAGTCCCCGCTTTCAGCGTCACCGTGACCGTGCAGTCGGCGTCTAGCGTGACGGAGCGATCGATCGTGATCGCATCTATCGCCGCCGAAGCGTTACGCTGAGAATCGACCGTAAACGTCATGTCCGAGCCGCCCGAAAGCATACCCGTGAATCCGGCGTCAAACGCCGGCAGATTGCGCAGCGACGCGCTCTTCACATTGCCCGCGCCCGTCACTGTCGCGCCGGAGAGGTCGGAATACTTGCTGTTCATGTCGCCAGTCCACTTCGCCATCAGGTACTCCTGCACAGTCAGGCGCTCCGCGTCAGAAAGCACCGTTTTGTAGATCATCGTCTCGCCGATGTGCTCGTAGTTCTTGTTGCTTCCTTGATTGTAGTAGGCCAAAAACACCGCCATCTCCTTCTGCTCGGACATCTCGAAGCCCAGCACTTCGGCACGGCCGTTGAATCCAGTCGTCGTGCCGTTCACCTCGTCAGTATCCAACCAGGTGTGCGTCATCGACACGGTGTTGTTCGCGCTCCATATAGGATTGGCCGCGCTCGTTCCGTTGCGAGGACGGAACATTCCGGTCATGCCCACAGTATCGGCAATCGGATTGCCGCCGCCCACAGAAGTGTCTATCGCCATGAACACGGAACGCACGACCGGCAACTTGTCGACGCCTGTTCCGGTAATGTGCGAATCCTGTGCCGGCAAAAGGTGCGACCTCAAATTGTTGGACGTGGTATCGTTCGGCGCGTTAGTCGTGAAATCCAGCCACTTCATCGGGCCGGCGATTCCATTGGCACCAAGATATGTCTGCTCAAGAAGGAACGGATAGCGCGTGCTCACAGATGTTAGTCCACCCTGCATCGCAAGGTAGAAGGAGCCGGCGGTCTTGTCCACGTCGCCCGCCGTGCGCGAATAGAGGCGCGCAATGCCGCCGGCCGCCGCCGCATCTGCATTCCCGTGAGGATCCGTCGCCCCGTCGAGACTCGGGTCAAACCATGCGGCAATGTTGCCTTGCTGCGGCATGTCGCAGGGCGCAGGCGGCGCAGGGCGGTCGGATACGACGAGCGTCTTGCCGGACGCAATGTTGATCGTGCCTCTGTAGTTACCCGCAATCGTCACCTCCTTGGGGACTATATTGGAAACAGTGACGTTGTTTTCGTTGGATTCGTAGTCTTCAATCTTTACCGTGGCCCCATAGCCGCCGGACATCTCGGAGAACAGCTCCTTGCCCGCACGGAAGGACCGAGTTGACGTCAATCCCCATTTCTCTGCAAGATACGCTTCGCATGCTATGCGCTCTCCATCCGTGGGCGCCTCGTCGAAGAAGATGATTTCCGCATAGTTCTGCCCGCCGCAGGCAGATGTCGTGGCATTGTGATTTCCGAGACCGTTGATGACGGTGTTGGTTGCCGTCATGTCAAGCGAGACGATCTGCCATCCCCCGCTGGGCTTGGCGGATCTTGGATTGACCGCTACGCCATCAACCATCATCGAGTAACCATTATAGGCCAACCACGGTTGGTTGGTCAAACTGTCGTTTCTCGCAAGATTTCCGTTGCCAGTCTGAGAGATGTCGTCACCCAAGATGGCTTTGCCTCCGCCTTGCTGGGAACCGAACACCATTATGCAGTATTTGGGCGTGATTGTCGTTTCCGAACCTGATGAATACTTTGTCGCACCAGGTGTGTCGCCGTTCCAAAGCGGAAGACGGCGAAACTCCTTTGCGGGGGCGAGTTTTCCGCTTGAGTTGTACATCACATTTGACGCATTCTCTCGTCCGAAATAACCGAACGAAAGATAGGCCTTGCCGTTCAAGCCACCCGCTACCAGATACGGCATCACTTCAAGATGGTAGTCGTTCTTCATGCCGTCGGGATAATTATGCCAGATTCGCTTGTTGTAGAAGGAGACGCCGGAACCTTCCACCTTGTCCTTCCATCCTATGACGATCTGGTTGCCGTCGAACTTGTTCTCCGCGCCGCTCCAGCCAAAATTCGCATTGGGATCGAACGAGAACGGAACAATGGCAGATGCATCCGAGGCGTCGAACCAGTGCGAGACCTTGTTCATCCACGTATCGTGCAAAACCGATTCCGCCGCTGTGTTCACGGGAATGGCGACAGGGGTGGACCTTGACGCCACATGCGTAACACCGCGAAAAACGAGCTGAGAGCCAGAGGCATCCGAATCGGGCATGAACAGCACCTCGCCCTCGCCGGTCACCGGCGCGAACAGACGCAACTTGCTGGCCGTGTTCCGGCAGAGGACTTTGGCGCCTTTGCCGCCAAGGGCTATGCTGAAAGACTCGTCGAAGTAGGATGCCACGCCCGACCAGTTCCACTTGTATGTCGAGTTGCCCTCGCGAATCACCATGTTCGCGGGCTTGAGGCCAAGCGTTCGACCCGGCGGGACGGATATAACGCAGCCATTCGGGATCGAATCGCGCGTCATCGCCACGACATCGTAGTCCGTAAGAGTAAAAGAGTTGCAGAGCCCAAGCGGATTCGTGCCCTGCAATGCGACAATCGCGCCGGACGCGACCTCGAACGACGAGGGGAGCACCCGAGCAGTACACTTGTTCGTCAGAACCAACTTGCCGCCGTCCTGCTCAAAGGTCATGTTTGCGACATCCGCGACGGGATAATGCACGTCACTTGACACGACATCTCGGCCGATGTTGACCGTCGTCACATCCGTGATATCTACGGTCACAGTGCTATCGGCGGCAAGACCATTCGAAAACGTCACCTGATCGCCACCATTGTAGGTGGTGGGCTTCTTGAACGTGACGGTGCCGCTGCCTTTCAGATAGACAAAACAGTTGAACTTGCCGCTCGGCGGGAAGCATACCGTCGTGGTCGAGCCTGCATTGACAACAAGTTCGTATGTGTTAGCGTTCAATCTGTCGTTGGGGGATTGGAAGGTGAATTCCGCGTCCGCCGCGACATTCGTTACCGTCATTGCCGCCGACAGGCTGAGGCTCGCCGCAAAGAACGAGCCGAATGCAAAAAAGAAGGCGGCCGTGCGCCTGAAAAC
Organism: Kiritimatiellia bacterium; assembly: GCA_017403825.1. GTDB lineage: Bacteria > Verrucomicrobiota > Kiritimatiellia > RFP12 > UBA1067 > UBA1067. The sequence continues at coordinate 37,489 of JAFRDO010000083.1, read as the reverse complement.
GCGAAGTTCTGTTGTCATGTTTACTCCCATTGTAATGTTCTCACATCCAACTGATAAGGATTATAGCAAATATCCGGCCCCGGCGCAAATCCGTCGCCCCTCAGCCTGCAATGGGTTGGTGGGCTGCGGGATTTACGGGTTTAGTCGCAGAGTTCGCAGAATTTGCGTCCGATTCCCGCTTGTCGTCGCCTCCCGGAAACCGCAATCTCGTACGCGCTGGAATATTAATGCGCAAACTTCAGGAATCTACGGCTTCGCCACGCGTCCTGGCCAGACGACGATTCTTCCGTCGCAATCGCTGACAAAAAGGAAACTGTCGCCGACCAACGGACACAATGCGTTCCATCGCATTTTCAAACTGCGCTTCTCATCGTTTGGCGGACACGACACGCCTCGCATCGTGGTGAAACGTCCGTCTCGGATCTCCGACTTCGGCACGGCAGCGACGTGCGCGACGGTCCTGGCCCCTGCAACATCGTCGTGGCCCATGCGCTCCTGCCACGACAAAAGCACGAAGTTCTCCGTCGCCGCGATGTACGGCGCGCCGCCATATGTGTCTTTCCAGTCAGGAGGCGAGAGAAACGGCTCGAACCTGTCCGGCGACGGACACCCCACGGCATCGCGCCAATTGTCCGAAACGCGCGAGCGGATGATCTGCGGATGGAGGCGTGTCCCTGCCGGATTGGACTCGATGGCAAGGTAGCGCCACTCGCCAAGCTGCAAAACGACCGGCATGCCGTCACGGCGCTTAGGCGCGTACGATGCCGTGCGCGGCACGCTCCACGTCTCGCCGCCGTCCGTCGTCTCCATCACGGAAATCTCCTGGTACTTGCTGCGTCCAGCAGTGTACGGCGTTTCGTCCGCATAGAAAAGCTGCGCCGAGCCTCCTGCAATCGGCAGGAAGAACGGCTCATAGCAGCCGCGCGCCACGCCGTTGGTGCATTTGCGCCCCTTGTAGACGATCCTGAGCGGCGACCAGTTCTCGCCGCCGTCGTCACTCGACGCAATGGCGATAGCGTACGGGTGGACATCGCACCTCTTTTCCGCAGGGCGCATGTTGCAGGCGAGGAGAATCCGCCCCGTGCCAAGTTGCGCAAACTCCGCGTTCACAAGATTTACCCTGACGGCATCGGAACCGTTAGTGGCGGAGAAATGACATGCGACTCTCTGCGGATCCGTCCACTTGTCAATCTTCCCGCCGATGTTGAAGCGCACCAACAAGTCTCCACTGCGCTCGTATGCGGCCATGAGACGTCCGTCGGAAAGACGGTGCACCCTGGCGTATCCGCCGGGACCGAGATCGACAGGCCCGCCCCATGAAATCGAGAAGTCCCCCCCTGGGATGCCAAAGAGACCAGGGCAACGGCAAGGCTTCCAATCAAGACAGCATTTCTTCGACGCATCGCAATCATCTACATCCTCCGCTATCCTTTCCGCCCTGGCTGAAGACTGTCCGGCCGGAGAGAGCGCGAAAGGCGAGACAGCGAACGCCTCCACGCTCCGAATATGATTCGCCATCGTACACGAGAGCGGGGGTGGCGCATTCAGGAACTAGACTCCGAAAGGAGACAAGGTTCTTGTAAAAGGAGGAATCAAACGTCCTTGCGCTTTTGATTTCGAACGGACGCAGTTCCCGCCCTATGGCATAAAGCGCGTCCACCTCAAAACCCTTTGAGTCGCGTACAAAAAACAGCGCAGGTTCGCGCCCCAAATTCGTCCGCGCCTTGACGAGGTCCGCAATGATCATGTTCTCAAAGAGGCTGCCGCGCAATGGATCGCGAGCGAGCTGGGACGGCGTTTCAATCCCAAGCAAATATGCTGCGAGCCCGACGTCCGTAAAGTATATCTTCGGCGATTTGACGAAACGCTTTCCGACATTGGCAAACCATGGACGAAGGCGAAACACGACGAACGACGCTTCGGCGACGGAAATCCAGTTCTCTATGGTGGGTGCACTTACGCCGACTTCGCCCGCAAGTCCGTCAAGATTGACAATTTGCCCTACGCGGCCGGCAAGAAGGTGCAGGAATTTCTCGAATGCTGCAATGTTGCGCACTTCCAGCAAAGTCCTTACATCGCGCTCTACATAAGTCCGCAAATAATTCCGGTGAAAGTCGGTAGGCGGAACATCGGTTTCCCAAGCGTCCGGGAAGAATCCGCGCAGGAGGATCGTGTCGGTCGGGACGGGCCCCGTCCGCTCCGCCAGCTCTTCCAGCGAAAGCGGGAGCAGTTCCAGTTCCGCCGTCCGTCCGACAAGAGATTGGGATATGGCCTCCTTTAGCCTGGGCTGATGGCTCCCTGTGAGGATAAAACGTCCCATGCGCCGTCGATCCGCGTCAACGCGCACTTGAATATGCGAAAGCAGTTCCGGCACACGCTGAACTTCGTCCACAAGCAACGGTTCTGGATAGTTCTCAAAAAATGTCTTCGGATCGTCGCGAGCAAGCGCCCGTGTTTCTGGATCTTCCAAATCGGCGTAAGCAAAAGCAGGGAACAGAGTTCTAACAAGCGTCGTCTTACCAGACTGGCGGGGTCCAAGTAGTGTCACAACCGGATAATGGTGCGACATCTCAAGAATCTTCTTGGAAAGTATTCGATCAATCATGTCCTAAGTCCTCCCTAAACGCGCAATATAATATCACATTCCGGAACAAATCACAAGTGCAACTTTGGATTTGTTCCATTGGGACAGATCCTATCGGTCGCCGGAGTATGAAAGAATCACGGTCGGCATCGTTGATGCCGCCCTACCTGTCTACCGAACGCTCTATGGCAAGGTTTTCTCGACTTGAATCGCCAGCTTCAACACATGTGTCTCGCCTGGGGCGAGCGTGTAGGCGCAGTCGCGGTAGAGCGTAGCGCCCTCAACGCAGACGAACCTCCGCCCATAGTCCGGAACGTCAGCCCCGCCGAACGACGAGAAGGCTGGCCCCGAGTTCCAGACGACGAACTTTACGTTCCCTTCATAGGAAAGCCGCAGCGTCCGGTTGAGGACTGGATCGACGAGATCATGCACATGCACGCCAGAGGGCGTCTTCTCCTCGAAGACGTATCCAGGCTTGCCCGTAGCAACGAGGCTGCACGGGAAATCGCCTTTCCATACGCGGCGGTCGCCCTTCTCAATCTCACCCTTCCAGAAATACCGCACGCCATCCGATCCCGTCACGACGCATTTCTCCACATCGCCCACACGGAAATACGGATGGAATCCCTCCGTGCATGCATAGGCATTCGTATCGGTATTCGTAACGCGGAACGTGGCGGCAAGGTTCTCTCCAAGCGAATACTCCAATTCTGCATGGAACTTGTGCGGCCAGGCGAGGCGAGTCATCTCGCTGTCGTCCAACGCGAACACCACGCGGTTCGTAGCCCGCTCCTTGATCCGCCATTCGGCATAGCCCGTAACGCCATGTATCTTGCAGCCTTCCGGTCCCTCGAACACGAACCACGGCCAGTAGATCGGCAGCCCTCCGTGAATTTGCTTGCCCGCAGGCCACTTGTCGCGGCTCTTCGCCATCGCGAACACCTCATCGCCTCCGGCCGGACGCCAGCTCACAAGCCGCGCGCCGCATGTGTCGGCAACTGCCCTGCCGCCATCACCGGAGGCGAGCTCAACCTGCTCCGCGCTGACCGCAAACATCGCAAGCCCTCCAATCAGACTGATTACAACCCTCTTCATGCCAACTTGTCACTCCCGTCATTTGAACCAATCAATGCACAATAGGCCAGCCGTCGGGATCCCAGAACAGTTCGCGGATGAAAAGCGGACGGGATCGCGGCGTTTCGCCTTTGACGTGGCAATGGTGCGGAAGATAGTCGCGGCCGTCGATTGTGACGATCTCGGCGTTGTGTCCCGGGCCGAAAAGCCTGTCGTTCACGCCCGACGAAAGCACGACCGTCGCGAAGCCATCGCGCATGTCGTGCCCTTCGCGGTCGAGAAACGGGCCGTCAAGCGTCTTGGCGCGGCCGACGACGACCGAGTAGGTGTGGTCGTCGTACCAGCCCCTTGACGCAAAGAGATACCACCATCCGCCGCGCCGATGGAGATACGCGCCTTCAAATATCCTGCGACGCGAAGGATCGTCACGCTCGTCCCCCCAGAGTCCGGCGACATGTTCGCAAGTCGCCCCCGGCGCGAGAGACTTGCCGTCGGGCGCAAGCTTCACCCGGTGCATCTTGCCGGTCGATCCGAAGAACAGCCATAGCGTCCCGTCGCGATCGTCGCGCACGACTTCCGGGTCGATGGTGTCGCGGATGCCGGTGTCCTTGCTGCGCACTATGATCCGCCCGTCCGAGAACGGCCCGTCGACGCTCTTGGAGGAATAGACGGCGATTGCGCTGTCGGCGGCGGAGTTCACGAGCGAGACGTACATCAGCCATTCGTCGCCGAGCTTGAAGGCGTCCGGCGCCCAGATGTTCTTCCATTCCTTGTGGATTCGCTTCAGCTCGTCCGTGTCGAATATCTTCCTGCCCGTGTCTTCCCAATGGAAGAAGTCTTTGCTCTTGAGAATCTGCTTCGTAGTCGAAGTCGCGCGCCATGTGCCGTCCTCCGCACGCCAGATTGTCGGATCGGGGAAGCTCTTCGGCCACGCGGGCTGCGGCGCCTGCGCCGTGGCGAGCCTGAGCACCGTGAACGAATAAGGCGGAAGTTCCGTCGCGAGCTCGCTTCCGCCGCCGAATGCGAACGAATCCTCGACGGGGGTCACGCGCAGCGGGTCCTCTGGCGTGTTCTTCGCGCCCGGTTCGCCGCTGAGTGTCTGGCGGACGACGTTCCCGCTCGGCAACGCGGCATCAAACGCAAGTGTCACGGCCCGCGCCTCGGGCGCGGCGTTCACGAGCTTCACGACCAGTTCGCCGTTCACGACGCCCGCCCCGGCATGAAACGCCACCACGTCAACGGCCTCGTTCTTCGGGTTGCACGGGCCGCCATCCTTCTCCCATCCTGCCGGCTGGCGCACGACCGCCTTCGGGTATGCGACGGGCACGATTCTCTCCGGACGGTTCAACGAGAACATCTTCTCGGCGTAATACGTGGGATTGCCGCACGAGCCGCTGGGCGTGACGTCTAGGAGCGAGAACCCGTCGCGCGGCGCGCCGACGCGGCGCGCAAGCGGAGCGTACGCAACCATCTTGACGACATCGCTGTTCTTCTCGATGCCGATGCGGAACGCCGCCTCCGCGAGCGCGACGTAGAGGCCGTCCCTCCAGTCCGCGCGTATGTCGCGGGTGCCCCACTCGCCGATGTATACCGGCACGTTGGCGCGGTCGTACGAATCGTACCTGCCGGTGTTGTTCAGCCACCAGCTCGGGCTCGCGTACATGTGCTCGTCGGCAAAGTCGACTTCGCCCTTGCGTATCTGCGCCCAGCTTTTGAGAGCACGCGGCGGGTCGCGCACGGTGTGCGGGTCTATCGAGGCGATGACCTTGATGTCCGGATGCACGGCCTTGACGCCGGCCGCGAGCACATAGAGCCGAGAGAAGTATTCTTCGCCCCAGTTTTCGTTTCCTATTCCTATCGTCTTGAGCAGGAACGGCGCGGGATGCCCCATCTTGGCGCGAAGCCCGCCCCACTTCGTGTCCGCGCCGCCTCGTGCAAACTCGATGGCATCGAGCATGTTCGTCACGAGATAGCCGAGGCTCTCCTTCGGGAAGAGCTTGGAGTTGCGGAACTGGCACGTGCGCCCGCCGATGAACACCGGCAGCGGCTCCGCGCCGATGTCTTCGCAGAACCTGAAATACTCGTAGAAGCCGAGGCCGACGTTCTGGTAGTAGCCCCAGATGTTCCAGAGCGGCTGACGCGACTCTACGTCGCCAACGGTGCGTTTCCAGTCCCACCAGCCTGCGTAGTCGCAGCTCTCGAGCATGCAACCGCCGGGGAATCGGAAGTTGGCCGGCCTCAGGTCGGCGATCAGCTTCGCGATGTCGCGCCTCAATCCGTGTCCCCTGAACGTACCGGACGGCATCAGGCTCACGAAGTCGATCTCCGCAACGCCGGCTGCAGCCGCCATGACAAGCAGATGCGCCCTCTCGGACGATTCCGACGGCGTGACCGTCGCCGCAAAACGCTTCCAGTGCTTTCCCGGACGAAAGTGCTTTTCACACAGAACCTTGTTCTTCTCAGATTCCACGCGCACGATGAGCGGAACGTCGCCGCGCGCATAGAGCGACAGGTTCAGCTTTTCGCCGCCCTTTACGGACATCGCGCCTAGCACGCCGGTGTTGCGCATTCCGGCGAACGGCGCGAACGCCTCGATCCTAAGGTATGCAGGAGTGTCGGCCCTGAGCGGCTTCGCGTACTGGAGCGTGAAGCGGCCCATCCCGCCTCGGCGGCAGTCTGCCGTCCAGCCGGGAATCCCAAGGTCTCCAGGCCCCTTCAGGCGGCTCTCGAATCCGTCGTCGCTTGGCGCGGGACGGAACTCGAAGCCTCGGTTCCAGACAAGCTCCGGATAGAGACAGCCGTCCACCGAAAAAGCGATGTCTTCGAGAAATGCGCCCCACAGCGACGTCGGCACCTCGTGTCCCGGACGCGAAACGGCGACATCCACTCTCACCGGCTCCGCACACGCAACCGTGGCGACAAGCGCCGTCGCAAAAAGGTTCGCGGCTCGCATCAGCGCCCCTCCTTCTTCATGTAAGGTGCGCAGGCCGCAAGGCGGCGGTCGATCTCGGCCTTCTCGGCCTGCGTGAAATCGCTTGACTCCACGATCCACTTCCTGCCGCTCGTGTCACCCTTCGGCGGATGCTTGCGCGTGCAGGTGTTCGCAAATACGCCGCGCTTCTGGAGCACATATAGGTGAGGTCCGCGCATGACATCGTCGTTTCCGCCGAAAGTAGTGCCGAGATTGCACATCAGCAGCAACTTGCAGTAGGCGTCGACAAGCGTGCCGTCCCTGTCGCCGCTTTCCATCTGCCGCCAGATGAAGGCGAGGATGTCGGCGTATGCGGGACGCTGCGTGATGACCCCGTCCGCGCCGAGCTGCGGCCCCTGGTAAAGCCACCCCTTCGCGCCCCATCCGCTGAACACAGAGTGGATGACCGGCTTCGCGGCCACAAGGCGCGCAATGCGCGCGTTCACCTTATTGCCGGGAGACTCTTCCTTCACGTAGCCGAACGCCTCCGGGAACTCCTTCGCGAGCGCAATCAGAAGATCAACGTCAGGCTGCGGACTCTTGCCGTTATACGTCTGGATGATGACGGGGCATTTCGCGATTGCGCCAAGCGCCCGGTAATGCGCGGCGATGTCTTCCTGGGTCTTCGCATCGTCCGGCGGACGCGCCAGGATCGCCATCTTGACGCCGTGCTTCTCCATGATCGAGTTGACGGTCCGCACACGATCAAGCGCGCTCTTGCTCGTCTTTCCCGGGCAGACCGCCGTAAGGCGCGCCTTGAAGCCCGGCTTCGCGGCCCGCGCCGCAAGCGCATCAAGGCCCTTCTCGTACTCGCCTTCCTTCACGAGGTCCGCGACCTCGCTTGCCGTCGGCCAGATTACGCCCGTCGCGCCGCAGGAATCCACGAACTCCGCCTCTTTCACAAGCGTCGGCACGTCAAGCGCACCATCCGCCGTCCACGGCGTGCAGAGAAGCGGAAACGGCCCGCGCATCGCGGGGTCGCCCCCCGCGAGCAACATTCCGCCCGCCAGCGCAAGCATTCCAAATACAATCTTCTTCACCTTCATTTCCTTTCCCACCCCAACTCACAACTCTCAACTCTTAACTCTAAACTTACAAATTGCAGGCGCGCAACGACACGTCGTGAACGAGCAAGTCGTGATCGTAGAGCCACTGCGGATTGGGCTTCTCGCCGCGCAAAATCTCCGCAAGCTCCTTCAACTGGTCGGCGTACCTGTCATGGATGATGCCGAAGTCGAGGATGTTCTCGCCTTTCTTGTAGCCGTCCTTTGCCTTCTTGAGGTACAGCCTGACCATGATCCGAGGATCGACAACCTCCTTGCGGCCTTCGCCACCTTCCTCTCCGGTGTCGTGCTTGACCTTGCGGAAGTCCTCGATGGGCGTTATCTCTATCGTGCCGTCCGACCCGTCGATGCGCAGGTGGCGGCGCGACTGGGTGCCTTTGGAGCAGACGGTGACCGTGCATGTGGTGCGCGGCCACTTCATGAGCGTAAACGTATGGCTTGGCGTCCCCTCGGGGTCGCCGGGCGCGGGCATGACCCACGTCTTCACGAAGTCGGGAGCCACCTCGTTCATCAGCGGCAGCACGTACTCGATCACGTGGCAAGTAAGCAGGTAAGCCGTGCCCGCAGGATACGTGCCGCAGTATTCAGGATACTTCTTGCCGCCGTAGCTGTGGTTCAGGTCGGCGTCTATCGAGAACACTTCTCCTATCACGCCATCATGCGCCGCCTTGCACGCGAACTGGATCGCGCCGTTCACGCGGAACATGTAGCCGGTCTGGAGCGGAATGTTGCGCGCGCGGCACACGTCCGAGACGTACTTGAACCCGTCCTTCGTGAAGCCGAGCGGCTTGTCCATGTGCATGGGGATCCCAGCGTCCGCGCACATCTTCGCGACATCGACAAGCTCCTGGTTCGAGACCTCGATCACCGCGAGGTCCGGCTTCACCTCGTTGATCACCTGCTCGGGCGTGAACTTCGGATCGTCCTTGTAGTGCTTCAGATTCGGCTCCGCCATGCGCATCACCTTCGAGGCGGAGTTGTCGACTATGCCGACGATCTCGTAGTCGTCCTTGAGCCGCTTCAGCGCATCGAACTTGCCCTTCGCGTGATTATGCGTGACGCCCCACAGGACGACGCGCGCCTTGCGCTTGCCTATCGGTTTCCACTCGGGTCCCGACGCCGCGGACGGCGCGCTTGCGCACCCTGCGACGCACTCAAGCAAAAGGATTCCAGCCAGGGCGATAGTCTTTTGAGACATGTTTGTTCACCTTCTCGTTGTTCGTGACTGCATTGCCGTTCCATTCCAACGTGCTGCCGGCGCCCGCCAGCGCCGCCAGATTGCCGAGGCACACCGTCTTCGCCAGCGGCACGCTGTAGCGGAAAGGATCATCCGCCTCGCGTCCCTCGCGGATGGCGTTGAAGAACTCGACGACATGCGGCTTGGTGTTGCGCGTGTAGTTGAAGTCCGCCTGGCGGTCGAGGCGCGGGTGGCACCATCCAGCCGAACTCGGCAGGAATCTGTAGCCGCCGTGGTGCGTGAACCACAGGTTGGCCTTGGAGCCAACGAACAGGATGCCGTTCTTGTAGAACGGGTCGTTCTCGAAGCCCCATTTCTTCTCTTCCTCCAAAACGCGCGGAGGGATGTTCAGGTGTTCGCGCTTGTGCGGTATGCCATACTTGTTGACAAATTCCTTCGTGTACGGCACGCCGTCCTTAAGACCGTCCCACCAATGCAACGCGACCTCGCCCCTTCCTGCAGTCGCCGGAAAATGGAACTCAAAAGCGTCGCGGTAGGCCCAGGCGCCGTCAAGCGCGAACTTCGCGTCATGGCACGTCACACGATCCGGCTCCTTCAGGTCGAGAGCCCAGAAAGCGACGTCCATGATGTGCATTCCGAGGTTGCCGATGGAGCCGTTGCCGTAGCCTATCCAGCTGTGCCAGCCATGCGGATGCATCCCGTCCTGGTCTTCGCTGGAAGGATAGAAATCGCAGATCGGCGACCCGCCGCACCATGCGTCCCAGTCCATGCCCTCGGGCGGACGCGCGGCCGCCGGACGCTGATAGATGGAGTTGCAGCGGTCGTCGTAGGCCCACACTTCCCTTACCTCGCCGAGAGCGCCCTCCTTGATGCGGTCCACGCAATACTTCATCGACGGGAACGTGTGTCCGTACGTGCCGGTCTGCGTCACGAGGCCCGGACGCTTCAGCGTCTCGGCGAGCAGCAGATCGCCTTCCGCCGCCGTCAGGACAAGCGGCTTGTCGAGGAACACGTGAATTCCTCGCCTGATGGCCATGACCGCCGGAAGGATGTGCTGATGGTTCGGCGTCTCGATGACCACGGCGTCGATTTCGTCGCCCATCTTGTCGAACATGTCCTGGTACGTCGCAAACTTGCGCACGTCCTTGCAGTTCTCGACAATCTCAGGCTCGCCGTACTTCTTCGCGTACGCGGCGACATGCTTGTCCATCCTCTTGAACATCGACGGATCGGGATCGACCATCGCGACGAGCCGCTCGGTGAGGACGGCGTTGATTACCGTCCGCGCCTGGATGCCGCACCCTATCAGCGCGACGCGTATCTTCGCGCCGTCGGCGATCTGCCTCGCCCGGCTCCGCCCGAACCCGACACAGCCGATGTTGAAGAGAGGCAACGCCCCCAACGCCGCAGTTCCGGCGAGAAACGTCCTGCGAGATGCATGCTTCATTTTCGGCCTTTCCCTTTCTCCAGAGACAAGTGTATTATATCAAAAATCGGCAATACGCCTGCGTTCTACATCTTTCACTGAAGGGAGTCGTTCATTCCCTTGATTCTAGCAGGAAATCAGGCAAATAGCGATGCTTGATTCCGCTGCTCGAGAAGTCAAACCGATCCATTGAGAGCACAACCTTTTCATACTGGTCCGGCACACTCATCAATGCAGAGAACTCACGATTGCGAGTTTCCGCAGTCGGCATCAGATACGCCACTTGCACATAGAGTCTGCCGTTGCCTTTTTCGCACACGAAATCAACCTCCTTCTCCTTGACCCTGCCAATCGTCACGTTATAGCCGCGCCGCACCATCTCGGCAAAAACCACCGTCTCAAGCAGCTGGTCTATGTCTCGCTGGAGCGACGCGGCCACGTTCGCATTCCGCAATCCGGTGTCGGCGGCATAGTATTTCTCGTCAACACTGAGCACTCGCTTTCCGATCAGATCCTCGCGTTCGACCTTGCGGAGAAGGAACGCCTCCTCGCACGCCTTGAGATAGTTCAAGACCGTTGACGGAGCCGTGACGCATTGCTCGTTCTTGAGGAAATCCACAATCCTTCTTGCCGAGAACACGTGCCCCGTCTCTGTCATCACGAAGCGGACAATCCGCTCCAGAAGATCGACGTCGCGAATGGCCTTTCGCCTTACGACGTCCTTTAGCAGTATTGCGCCGTACACGTCGCGCAAATACCGAATCGAAGGATTTGCCCTGTATCCAAGCTCCGAGAGAAACGGCATGCCCCCGAACTCAAGGTATCGCCTGAAAGCCTCGTCTGTATTGGAAGAACCGGATGCCTCAAGAAACTCCTGGTATGAAAAAGGCGTAAGTGAAAATTCGACATACCTCCCGGTCAAATACGTCGCCAACTCCCCGGAAAGCAACTTGGAGTTGGATCCCGTGATGTAAACATCCGCATTCTTCCGCTTTCGTATAGAATTGACGGTCTTCTCCCATCCTTCCATGTCATGCACTTCATCGAGAAACACATATGTCTTGCGATTTGGACACTTGTCCAGAATTGACGTCAACTCCTTGAACAGCACCCCCGCCTTCAGGTATCTTGCATTTGCCTCGTCGTCAAGGTCGAGGTAGAAAACAGAGGCCTTCTTGTCGATTTCGGAAACAATGACATCGCGTATCTGCGACATCAGCACCGACTTCCCGCAACGGCGTATGCCGGTGATGACCTTTACGACGTCAGTTCCGATAAAAGGACGAACCTCTTCTATGATTTTCTTGCGTAAGACCATGCAACACCCCTTCCCTGCGTTGCGTATTATATCATAAGTTATAACTCCACGACAACGCGAAATTGCCAAATCAGAGAGTTATAACTATCAGATTTACACGGCACCGCATCTATTATGCGGCAGTGTGACGGCCCTTCTACCCTCAACACATAAAGCCGATTGGGGTGCGGTTTCCCTTCTTGGCCGCAGATTCGACCTCAAAGGCTCTTGCGGGGTCTGTCCACGCCGCCCAACCCTACAGTGCGGGGGCGTGGCGCCCCTTCTGTGCGCTGTCGGGATGCCGCTGGCACTTGGAGGAGGTAAGCAACGCTATAGAGATCGACTTAAGCCCGCAGTACTTGCAGACGTACGTGGACTTCTCCTCACCCTCGTAAAGCACATGGCGCCCTTTCGCCGGTCCGTCCGGATGCCGCTGGCAAAGCGATGCCGTCAAACTGTTCACCGACGTCGTCTTGTGTCCACAGTACTTTCAGTAGTAGTGCTACACCGCCGAAGCGGAAAGCGCAACCAGTGCTGAAACACTCACCCTAAAAGCAACCACTATTCGCACAAACTTCTTCATACCGGCACTGGAGGTAGTGAATCCCCATCGTCAAGGGCACGACATATACTTTCTGCTTCTGTACTAATCCTGTACTCTTCCTCATCTCCATCTTCAAAATACACACTATTATGCTCTGCCCACTGTTTGAGGACAGCAGCCCTTTCTGCATCCATTAAGGCATCAGCCTTCAATTTTTCTGCATCTGCTGGCAACCTTACCTTGCCCGAAACACCTACGGGATCGCAGTGCCCGTCACTTTTAATCACAAATTCAACAATTTCGTTTAGCGCCCGCATCCTATCATCTGGTATCTTATACTTTGAAGCCAATTCCAACACCTTTAACTTTTGAATTGCAGACGATTCTCCAGATCTTAAATATTTATAATATGCTTTCCCATAAGTTTCGTACGCACCATCCGACCTTGAAGACCAAAACTCTTGAATCATTTTGATGGTTTTATTATCTTCTTTCAGCCTCTTTGACTCTTGATACTCCTTTTGGGACTTCTCGGACAACGACTCTGCCCACTTTGTTGCATTGTCTAATATCGTCCCCTTGACATACATCTCCAACGCATCACGCGAGAACCCGGACGCCGATGGATCGCTTTTCTTTAGTTTACCAACTTCTTGTTTGAAATAATACTCAAAGCAGGCACGACGACGAGTAGCATTATCCTGTGCTATCTTGCGTCTCTCAGGTGCCTTCGAATTGTAATCATGCTTATTGGATGCATTTTCTACAGCGTCCCACACGAACTTTCCTACCGCCCTTGCAATTAAGTCTATCATAGATTTTTCCTCCTTTGTAACGTTTGGTTTAGGTTTTTGTTTTTGGTCCCGCCATCTCGCAGGGAACGAAAAAGCGGCGCCCGTGCGTGTCCTGTCGAGGCGACTGGTATGCCCAAGGGGATCACGCACGAGACGCCGCCAAGCATGTGCCAGCTGCGGATGGCGTGGTGTTGACCACGCCGATTCCACAGCCGAGACATCTTTGTACAGCTGTCCTGTGCTGCGCATCCCCTTTCGAACGATTACCAGTCTTTCGACAGGATACGTTGGTATTCTACCACATTCCCTTGGGACATACAAGCCGCCAAAGTGCCGTTGGAAACCTCGCATCGCGAGAATCCATCGACACATTATGATATACGCAGAATCAGCGAGAAGTGTGACAGTGCCAGGTCAAAAAAGCCTATCCGCCGGGATTATAAAATCGAAGAACCGATCTGCCTCTATGCGCGGCGAAAGCCGTCCGTCGTACACAAGCGCCGTTCGCACGGACAACGTCTTGTCGGCGATTTCTACTTGAAAATTACTTTTTCTGTTTTCAAGTAGAATTAACCCCATTTTCACGCATTCCATATTACTTGAAAATGATTTTCCCGTTTTTCAAGTATTTAATCTAGGTTCGCCAGTTCATTCTCGCACCAGCTGTTATATCTCACGCGCAGAGAGAACAGATCACTTCACCGTCTTCTCGAACGCGACGATCATGCGCGAGACGCGCGACTTCACCTGACGGACAGTCGCCGCAGGGAGCCCCATCCTGCGCGCGACCTCCGCGCAGTTGTCGCCCGTCGCCAGCAACTCGCGGTATATCCGCCGCGACTGTTCCGAAAGCGCCGTCTTCGTGAGGACGTGCTCGACTGCGGCGCGATGGTTCGCAAGCCTCCAGGCGCGTTCGTCGTCCGCGTCGTATTTGCCGGATTCTTGCAGCGTGGCCAGAGCCCGCGCCCTGCCAGCCTGAGATTCTTCCGAGGCGATCGACTCCGCCGCGCCCTCTGGTCTCGCCTGCATCCGCCTGAAGCGGTTGATCAGCTCGTTGCGGAGCATCTTGGACAGGTACGACCTGAACCGCCCTTTCCCACAGACGTATCGTCCCGCCCTGAACACCTTCACAAGATCGGCGAGAACCTCCTGCACAACGTCTTCGGCGTCGTCGCCCGCGCCCTTCACCCGTGCGAACTCGACCATCACCGGCTGATAAAGCTCGAAAAACCGGAACCACGCCGCCTGGTCGATTCCGGTGTCGATTTCGGCCAACGTCGCAATCAACGTGGTGGAGGTAGTGGGGAATGCGTTCATTTCAGCGAAGGGCTTGCATGGACGGGGAAGAACTCGTCAAAGGCGTAGGAGACCGCTGGTGCATCGCCGCGTGGAGCGACTGCGGGCACTCCCGCGGAATCGCCACGTTTCGCCTTAGGCACCACCAACGCCTTAGGTGCCACCAACGACTTGGACAGCACTAACGCCACTACCGCAAGCACGACAAAGACCAGACCAAGAGCCACAGCAACTCGCCAACGCTTTTTCCACGAATCGCGTGCCGTGCCAACCGACGGAATCGGAAGCCGCCGCGCAGGATCGTCCGAAAGCAACGCCCCAAGCGCGGACGACCATTCACGGCCGAATTCGGCGAGAAGTCCGTCTGCCACCGGACCCGGCTCGTACCACACGCCCGTCAGCAGCCGGTAGAACGTAACGCCGAGCGCATAGGCGTCGGACGCGGCCGTCGCATTCTCCCCGCGACGCACTTCTGGGGCAAGGAACATCACCGACCCCATGACCTTGCGGGGATCCGTGTTCTGGATTTCCATCGTACTCTCAACATCAAGTTCGCGGCGAAGCTTTTCGTCAAGGAATCGCGAGATTCCGAAGTCGCCCAGAACGGCGTTTCCGTCCGCGTCGAGAAGCACGTTTCCGGGCTTCAGGTCGCGATGGACGATTCCGGCAGCGTGGATGTACTCGAGCGCCGACTTGAGTTGCGCATACCAGCGCGCGAGCTGCGCCTCGTCCGCTTCGCCCGGCTGGACGTCGGCGAGGGTCCGCGCCGACCCGTCGCGTCCGACGACCAAGTCCATGATGAAATAAAGCATGCCGCGCCCCTCGTCCTCTCCGAGGTCGTAAACGCGCACGAGGTTCGGATGCCGCAGACGTGCGAGCGCCTTGCCCTCGGTGCTGAAACGCATGCGAAGCGACTCGACGTCGCCATGGTCGCGAACAAACACCTTGAGCGCGTAGCGGACGCCGAGCTCCATATGTTCGACTTCGTATACCGCGCCCATGCCGCCTGTCCTCAGCAGTCGGACAACACGGTATGCGCCAATCGTCTCTCCCGGCTCAAACGTCATTGCGCGGTCCCCTTCGCGTTCCGTTCCGCCAGGATATCCGGCGCAAGCGCGACACGGAAAACCTGTCCGCGGCTCCAACTGGGATACTCGATCCTGACTGTCCGGCAATACCAACTCGCCGCAAAGCGCGTCCAGCGAGGCCGACCTCGCAACACGAGGAGGACGTTTTCCGTACCCGAAAAACGTAGCGGATCGGTCTCCTCGTCCTGATAGTTGTGGACATTCTCCCGCGCAATGCGTCCCTCGCCGTACTCAATATTGACCGCATTCAGCGGCAGCGTATCCAAGACCATCTCCGAACCGTTGCCCAGCATGTCGTAGAGTCCCCACGCATTCGGCCTTTTCGTCCCCACGGCGAAAACAGGGCCCACCCAATCCCTCTCGGAAATTGCCGTTAGGCCGTGCTGCGCGCGGACGTCGTTCACGTCCTTCAGCGTTACCGATATCTCCGCCTCGACCGACTTGTCGCCGTTCTTGAATCTGACGTACGGATCTTCAAGGCCTTTGCAGTTCGCGTTGAGCGCATACTCCCATTCAGCGTCGGTCGGGAGGCGAAAGACGTACCCTTCCGGGATGCAGCTCTTGTTCTGCTTGGTGAGGAACGCGCAGAAAGCGTTGATTGTGCGCCGGGGAATGCCTCCCACGGGCGAATCCATCCCTCCGTACGCTTTCTCCTCGTCGCTCATCTCCCGCACCTTGCGGAAAGTATCGTACAGCCGCTTCGTCGTTTGATAGCGCGCAATCCAGAACGGATGCGTTATGTTCACCTTGTGGCGAAAGCTAACGTCAGTCCGATCGCCCTCAAAGCCCATTTGGAACGCCCCGGCCGGACACACCGCGAACTCGAATTCCGCATCCGTGCCAAGGTTGATCCAAAATGGAACGTGCCTTTCCGCCGCGCGCTGAAGCTCGCCAGCCTTTCGGTAGATGTTGAAGGCGCCCTCCTGCAATACGCGCGCCATCGCGGGAGAGTTCGACGCAGACGCAAGGTCGGCCACATGGTCCGCTACGTCGATCAATGTGCAGCCCCCGGCATTCAACTTGCGGAAATCCTCTGCGAGAAGTGCGCGCACAGCTTCACGCGCCTCGTCAAGCGCAACGGCCTGCGGTGCCGCCAAAAGCGGCATCGTCAGCACGGCAAGGCATATGGCAAACACACGCGCCAGCATTATTGAAAATTGGAACTGGCAACACTGTCACATTGGCAAGATTTCCCCATCACGATATGCTCCAGCCCTTCCTGTAGTCCATGCCGAAGCGCGCGTTTGCAACGGCGCTGTCGGTCTTCACGCCGTCAAACGAGTACGTCCCCTTGCCGGCGAACGCCAGCATGTTGGCGAGCATTAGCGTCTTGGCGAGAGGAATCGAGAAGTCAAGGCCGGTGTTCACGGGACCGGGATTTCCGCGCACGGCGGAAAGGAACTCCGCGACGATCTTCCGCTCCTCAGCGTTGAGCACGTCTTTCTCGGGAACCGGGATGTCCGCGATCTTGCCGCCCTCCGGGAAGAACCGCAGCGTACGGTGGAACTCCTCGTAAATCATGCCCTTCGTGCCGACGAACACCGTGCCGAAAGCGGGAATCGGATTCTTGACGCCCCACTTCTTCTCAAGCTCCACAAGCTCCGGCGGAAAGTTCGTGTGCTCACGCTTGTAAACGCGGTTGTACCAGCCCGTCATGAACTTGGAGCCGATGTCCACTCCGTCGGCGACGCCATCGTTCCAGTGCAGGACGATCTCGCCCCATCCCTCGCGCGCAGGAATGTGGAAGTCAACCGTGCCGCGCGCGTTCCATGCTCCTGGGCAGCCCCACTTCACGTCCCTTACGACAATCTTGGACGGCTTGACCTTCCACATGTCCATCGTCTGGAACGGAGCGTCAAGGACGTGCGTGCCCATATTGCCGATGGAGCCGTTGCCGTAGTCGATCCAGCTGTGCCAGTCGTGCGGATGCAGTCCCACGCGCCCGTCCTCCTCGCCGTACGGCTCGCATACCGGCGAGCCGCCGCACCAGAGGTCCCAGTCCATTCCCTCCGGCACGGGAATCGTGTGCGGACGGCGGAACATCGTGTTCGGGCGGTCCGAGAAGCTGAACACCTCAGTGACATCGCCGATCACGCCTTCCTTCAGGTACTTTTCAAGCTTGGGACGGTGCGATATGTTGTGGCCCTTGTTGCCGACGCGCACGACGACGCCCGCCTTCCGCGCCTCCTCGCCGATGCGGATCACCTCCTCCATCGTGTGCGCCATCGGCTTTTCGACATAGACGTTCACGCCATGCCGGATCGCCAGCAGAGCCGGAAGCGCATGATGGTGGTTGGGCGTCGCGATGAACACGGCGTCAAGCGTGTCTCCGATCTCGTCGAACATCACGCGATAGTCGGGATACACTTTCGCGGCGTCGAGCGCCGCGCGTCCCCACCTCTTCGCGCATCTCTTCTTCAGGTCCGCAACCGCCTTGGGATCGGGCTCGCACAAGGCGACGAGTTCGCAGCCGCCCACGATCCCGGCGCGGACGAGGAGCGTCCGCCCCCAGTCGCCGCAGCCGACGATGGCGATGCGTATCTTGCCGCCCTTCGCCAGCTGCGCGCGGCGGCTCTCGCCGAACCCGGCGCACCCGATGTTGAAAAGGGAAAGCGCACCGCTGGCGCCTATCCCATGCAGAAACGCCTTTCTTGAAAGGTCCATGGCCAATCTCCTTCTGTTGTCTGTGAAATGAGTGTTACCTGAACATGATGACAAATCCGTTTGGCACGACATTGCGGGCTTCAGCGTTCGTCGCGCAACTCCACAGACCTCCCGTCAGCGAATGCCAATCTTCATGCCTCTGAACGCAAGATAGCCGTCGGGGAGAAGAGTCAACCTCCGTCCCGTTTCCGTCCGCAGGCGCCCTACCTGCGCGTCGGTAAGTGCCGTCGCGCTTTCTCCAAAACGGATGGAGTTCTCGCGGAAGCCCTTGATGACCAGATTGCCGTTCCACGTCTTCGCGCGTGAATCTCCGAAGGACACAGTTGCGCCTTCGCCCAGCTCAATCGTGCCGCCGTTCGCAGCAACCGTCAAAACCCCGATCGCATTTGACGTGTTGTTGGACACCGAGAACGTACCGCCGCTGAGCGTCAGCGCCCGGTTGTTCTTCCAGAGGTTGCTCGCGCCCAGCTGCCATGTGCCGTTGGTGACATTCAAGCCGCCGACAATGTCAACGTCGCTTTTGCACAGCACCGTCCCAGCTCCGACTTTCTTGATGATGGTTGCGCCATTGCCGCTCTCCTGCGTACCGAACGCTTTGGCGTAGATGAAGTCGGGCGAATCGTCACTGGTGACATCATCCACATCGATCGTATGCGTGACCGTTCCAACAAACTGGACCACTACATTGCAGAAGGACGGCGACGAACCACGCACACTCCATGTGCCGGCGGCATTCCCCATCCACATCTTCAGGTTGGGATATTCAGGATCGCTGTTCACCTGCGCGCCGTCCGCCAGAAACAGATCGTTGCAGTAGAGATTCATGACTGAAGTGTTGGCCGTTGAACTCTCACGCCGTTTCTCAAATGTCCCGCCCAGCAACTTGATCTTGTCGTTGCGATAGATCGCATGGTTTCCGGATATCCGCAGCACGCCGCCCGAATGGACATAATAGGTCGCTGTATCGTTATGGTATTGCGTACCGCTATGATTCTTCGCCCCTGGCGTAAAATTCACTGTGCCGCCATCATAGATATCCACCGTGCCATACTTAGGAACGACATTTGTAGCCGCAATGTCGTATATCATATACGCCCCCGTCGCGCTGTCGCCTTTCACGATAAGATGCCCCGCATAATCAGTGGTGGAAAGCCTGTCGGATGAATTACCCATATTGTTCGCCTTGTTGAGGGTGACCGTCCAGTTTCCGGGCTGCGTCGCCTCATACACGATGGTGCCGCCGCGCGTACCGGCAACGATGCCATTCGCCGTACCGGTCGCATCGCCCGACGTGAACGTGCCGAGCACGTCAAGCTGAGCCGGACCGGTTGCCAACGTCGCGCCAAGGGTGTCCACCAGCGCACCGCGCGCCACGGTGAGTTTGCCGCCCAGCCCCGTCAGGCTTCCGCGCAGGCTCATGTGCGCCGCCCCGTTCCATTCCGCCGCCAATGCGCCGATATGGTAGTTGTTGCCGGCCCGCCAGACGCGCAGGTCGGCAATGGTCTGACGGCCAGGATTCCTCTGGTACGACAGCTCCATATCGGTGCCTTCAACGTTGTTGAAACAGCCGTATTCACCCGCTTCCTTGACGACCACGTCTGCGCCGCTTTGCTTCAGTTCAATCTTTACGCATTTCGTCAGATAGCCGCTAAACGAAGCGTAAGGATATTGAATCTGCATCTGCAGGGTCATCATCTTTACGCCATTCTCCGTAAAACGCTGCACGACATACGGCCAATGGATCTGTCCCGAATTGGACCACGAATAGCCGGAATGGGGATTGTCGGCGTAGAGAACGGTG
Organism: Kiritimatiellia bacterium; assembly: GCA_017403825.1. Classification (GTDB taxonomy): domain Bacteria; phylum Verrucomicrobiota; class Kiritimatiellia; order RFP12; family UBA1067; genus UBA1067. The sequence goes on along the minus strand of JAFRDO010000083.1, from coordinate 17,688 downwards.
ATGTCGTCGAGGTCGCAGCCGGGGAAGACCGTCGCGTACCCGTTGGACGGCAACTGCCCCTTGTAGTTCAGGACGCCGGACTTGTCGGCAATGTTGGTGACCGTGAGGCCATTCACGCCCGTCAAGGTGTTGTTGACGATGAACTTGCCGTAGCCGGCCAACTTCACGACAGCATCGGCGGCAAAGTCGATAGTGCCGCCGCCAAGCGTAATCGTGTCGCCAGCGGCGACGGTCACGGAAAGCGTCTGCACTTTTCCGTCCGTGTAGGTAAAAGCCAGTTCGCCACCCGTGCCCAATGCGGCTGGCGTCGTGCCTGAAGTCCAAGTCAAAGACTGGTCTGCGGCATGCGTCAGAATTGGCACTATAGCCAACGTCGCCACGCAGATTGTCAGAAACTTTTGCATAAGTTTATTTCCTTTTTAATGGATTATACAATATTCTTTAGATTAGCGCAATGCGATCGAGCTTCTGCACGGGAACGCCGCGCCGCACGCAGAAGCACACGCAAAGCTCCTGATGAAGTCGCGCCTTTTCATGGATTCGCAGCATCCTTTCTCAAAGCCGCCGTCTGTCCGGCGATTCGCCCGAAGACGAGGACTTCCGTTCCCGCGTTGCCGCCGATGCGGTTCAAGCCATGTACGCCGCCAGTCACCTCGCCGGCGGCAAAGAGACCGGGGATCGGAGAGCCGTCGGCGCGAAGGACGCGGCAGCGCGTGTCGATGACAAGCCCTCCGAGCGAAGTGTGGGGCGCCGGCGCAACAAGCATCGGCTCGCGCGATATGTCGACGCCCGCCGCGGCATAGCGGCGCACGGTATCAACGTAGGTCGTGTTGAGAATTTCGTGCGGAACACCAGTGGCGTCGAACCACACGCCGCCATCAACGCCGCGTCCCGCTTCAATCTCTGCAAAGATGGCACGGGAGATTTCGTCCTTGTTGGCGTGCTTGTCGACGAGGAACTCCCTGCCGTCCCTGTTGCGGAACGTCGCGCCCTCGTAAAGCATGGTGGTGATGACTGGTATGCCGCGCAGCCTTTCCGGGGCGAGCGCAACCGTCGGCTCGTACTGCACGGCATCCATGTCCCGCACCGCCGCGCCAAGCGCGACAGCCATGTCTATCCCGTCGCCGCGCAGCTCCGGCGGATTGTCGGAGAAGGCGTACTTCCCGCACCAGCCGCCTGTGGCGACGACGACGGAGCGTGCCGTGCACGCTCCGTCGTCGTCGCCAAGTGAATAGTGAATAGTGAATAGTGAAGAACCGGGAATGAGGGCTGTTACGCGCCCTTCGATCACCTTCACCTTGCCGTCAAGTTCGCGGCGAATTTTTGCGAGAGCCCAGGCCCCGATCTTGTGGTCGATGGAGACGCAGCGCGGGACGCTGCACCCGAGCGGCTGAAGGAGCTTGTAGGTGCCATCGGGATTGCGGTCGAACGGGAACTCGTCCGCAAGCTTCACGGATTCGCGGCACAGCACCTCCACAAGGGCGCGGTCGCATGCACCGCGTCCGCTTTTGAGGGTATCGTCCATGAAGCGCTCGACAGAGTCGTCGGCGCGGACCGGTACGTTGAGCGCGTGGATGTCGGGCGAGTTGCCGGCGCCGTTGGCGACGAGCGCGACGGAAGCGCCGGCTTTTGCCGCCGCCTCCGCCGCCCGCCATCCGGCCAGCCCCCCGCCGACCACCACCACGTCTTTCATCTCAGCGCTCCACCCCTAATCCCCAACCCCCAACCACTAACCCCTATTCCCAAATTCCACCGTGGGCCATCGAGCCGACGTTCTTGACGAACAGGTTCAGGTAGCGCGGATACTTGCTTTCGTCGAACTTCCAGCTGAACGCCGCCTTGCGCTTCGCCATCTCCGCATCGTCGATCATGAGGTCTATGCGACGGTTCGGGAGGTCGATCTCAATCATGTCGCCCTCCTTGACCAGCCCGAGCGGACCGCAGAGCGCCGCTTCCGGCGAGACGTAGCCGACGGAAAGCCCTGACGTGCCGCCGGAGAAGCGTCCGTCCGTGATGACGGCGCAAGAGTTGTACAGTTCCGGACGGCCCTTCAGCTCCTCCTGGAACATGAACGCAGTCGTCCCGAACCTTGCCTTGAGGCCGAGGAACCTGAGAACGCACGCATCGCCAGGCTTGACCTTCCCGGCGCGAAGCGCCTCCAGGCCTTCGTCAAGCGAGTCGAAGACGCGCGCCGGGCCGCTGAACCTGTTCATCAGCGCATCCGGCACGGCGGCGATCTTGATGATCGCCCCCTCGGGCGCGAGCGACCCGTAGAGGACGCCGATGCCGGGCTTCTTCATGACCGGCTCTTCGATCGTGTGGATGACGTCGCGGTTGTAAACCTTCGCTGGCGCGACGTTCTCCGCCATCGTCTTGCCCGTGACGGTGAGCGCATCGCCATCGATCTTCGGAAGGAGCTCCTTCATGACGGCGGGAAGGCCGCCCGCAAGGTCGAGGTCGTGCAGGTTATACGGGCCGCTCGGCGCGAGATGCGACAGGAGCGGAATGTCATTCGACGCCTCGTCGAAATACTTCCACCACGGCTCGTCGTATCCGGCCTCGTGCGCGATGGCGGGGATATGGAGAATGAGGTTCGAAGACGCCGCGACGGCCATGTCCATCTTTATCGCGTTGCGGAGCGCAGCCGGCGTGATGATCTTGCGGGCCGTGATGCCCTTCCGCAGCAGGTCCATCACGCGCTCGCCCGCCCGGTAGGCGATGAGGGCGAGTTCGGACGATACCGCGCTTACCGTGGAATTGTACGGCAACGACATGCCGAGAGCTTCCGCGACCATGCACATGGAGTTGGCGGTCGTCATCGAAGTGCAGCCGCCGCACGTTCCCCACGAGTGTTCGATGAGCCCGTTGTATTCGTCGGGATCGATCTTGCCGTCCTGCATCGTGCCGACCTTGTCCTGCGCATGGATGTGCAGCACCTCCTTGCCGCGGAACGTGCCAAGCGGCATGTAGCCGCCCGTGACGAGCACGGTGGGGATGTCGAGGCGCGCCGCGGCCATGAGATGCCCTGGCACGATCGAGTCGCAGGTGGAGAGCATCACCATGCCGTCGAAGAAGTTGCCGTCGACGGTGATCTCCACCTGGTCGGCGATGGAGTTCCGGGAAGGAATCTCGATGTACTTCGGATCCTTCAGCACCATGCCGTCGCAGATTGCCGTCGTCATCACCTCTACGGGGTAGCCGCCCGCGTCGCGGATGCCCTGCTTCACGCGCTCGGCGAGCCCCTTCAGGTGGACGTGGCCGGGGTTGTACTCGTTCCACGAGTTGACGACGCCTATGAGGGGCCTTGACTGCTCTTCAGGCGAGATTCCCATTCCGCAAAGGAGTCCGCGGCGGCATTCGCTCGCCTCGCCGAACTCCCACTTGCTGCGAAGTTTGAGGCCGCAGCCGCCATTGCATCCGTTCATTGCTGGTTGTCCTTGTTTTCCGTTGCCGCCATGGCCTTCAGTCTGCGAAGGTCATGGGGAAGTTCATTGATTCGATCGAGCCGTCGCACGACTGTCCGCCGTCCACGAAGATGACCTGCCCGACGATGAAGCGCGTCTTCTCCACGTCCGCAAGGAACTGTATCGTCGGCACGATTTCCTCGACCGTTCCGCCTCGCCCCACGGGTATCTTGTGGTTGAAGCCCTTGACGTCCGACTCGGAATAGCGCGACATGATCTTCGTGTAGATGAGACCCGGCGCGACCGCATTCACGCGGATGCCGTACTTGGCGACCTCCACGCCGAGAGACTTCGTGAACATGTTGAGGCCAGCCTTCGCGGCGGAATACGGAAGCATCCGGCGGTGCACCCACGTGACCTGCCCGTGGACGGACGATATGTTCACGATGCGCCCCTCGGTCTTCTTCTCGATCATGTCCGCCACGGCGTAGCGCGAGAGATACGCGGCAGCATTGAGGTTGAGCGCCATCTGCGAATCCCAGTACTCCATCGGCATGTCCTTGAACTCGCCCTTCGGGCCTCCCGGGATCTGCAGCGCGCCGCCGGCGTTGTTCACGAGCACGTCGATCTTTCCGAACGTCGCGACGAAATCCTCCACCATCGCCTTGCAGTGGTCGTGGCACCCCACGTCTCCGGCGTAGATCTTCGTCTTCACTCCGTACTTGGCGCACTCCGCCGCGACCTGCTCGGCTCCTTCGGGACACTTGTTGCACGTGATGCCGACGTTAGCGCCTTCGTCGCGCGCAAACGCTATCGCGCACCCTGCGCCGATCCCGTGCGAAGAGCCCGTCACCAATATGTTTCTTGCCATGTGGGCAATCCTCTCCTTTACCTGCGTATTATATCACATCCGCCGCAGGTTACATACCCTCTGCCGGCCCGCCGCGACGACAAATTTTCACGCGGTTAAAACCCGTTACTGAACAGCGGGACGTTTCCAGGCTCTAATCACGGTGCGCAAGACGGCCGGCGAGAAACTGACAATCGAATGGCGTCAGACACGCGTCAGATACCTCGCACCTTGCGGATCGAGCCCCACGCATCGACCTTGCCGTCCGTCTTGGCCATCTTCACCAGCATCCCCATGAGCCTCCGCAGGAACATTTCCTCACGCTGCTTGAGCCGCTTCTTGATGTCATTGCCGGAACTTCGTCAACATCCTCAAACGATCTTAATGGTCAAAGCAAACTCCCGATGTTGCGCCACGGCACGAAGCGAACACCTGAACGCACCTGCTCCTTTGCCCCTCCATAGACGACACAAAGTTGCGAAGCGTTAGGGAATATGTCCGAAATACGCCTAAGCGTCTCTCCCCATTCCAAGTTTGGCGTCTGCCCGCTTTTGATCTCGACAAGCAAATTACCAGACCGCCCTTCATCTACAAGGTCGATCTCTCGCTGCGCTCCATCACGGTAATGGCTGAGCCTGTCCACAACGCCGCGATTGGCATAGTGCTTCCAAAACTCCGTCATAACAAATGTTTCAAATATGGCACCGCGCAAGGGGTGACTCGCCAACTGATCGGGAGAACCTATACCAAGAAGATAGCAAACAAGTCCCGTGTCGAGGAAATACATCTTTGGCGTTTTGGAGAGACGCTTGGAAACGTTGGCAAACCATGGTGGCAGACGACGCACAATATAACTCGCCTCGAGGATGGCAATCCACTCCAATGCTGTTTTTCCCGCTATTCCGGAGTCAAACGCAAGATTTGCGGCATTCATCAACTGCCCAGTTCGCCCCGCACAAAGGCGGAGGAACTGGGAAAAGCGGGAAAGGTCTTTGACCCTTACAAGTTCGCGCACATCGCGCTCAAGGTATGTCGCCGTGTAGAAGGCAAGGGCCTCGGTGGGGTCAAGATTGTCATGGAATATGCGCGGGAAAAAACCTTGCCACAACGTCTTCCACAAATTGCTTCCGCCGCCGATTTCCGACAGAGAGAAAGGCAGAAGCGACCCGATGGCAGTTCTGCCAGCAAGCGATTGCGAAACGCCTTTCATAAGTTGAAGGTTTTGGCTGCCGGTAAGTATAAAACGCCCATGTTCATCCGGGGACTCGTCCACAATACTCTGCACATGAGAAAGCAACGCCGGCACTCTTTGGATTTCGTCGATTATGACACCACGGCGAAACTGCCCGAAAAACGCCACAGGATCGCTCTCGGCATAATCCCGCTCGACGGGATTCTCCAGGTTGACGTAGGCATATTTCGGGAACAGGGACTTCACCAGCGTCGTCTTGCCGCTCTGACGCGGCCCTGTCAACGTGACGACAGGATACTGCCTCGCCCACTGAACGATTTTCTTGCCAAGCTCTCTTTCCAGATACTTTTTCATGCCGTGGATTGTATCAAATCCGGCGACCGACCGCAAGTGCAAATCTTACTTTGAAAGTAAGATTTGCTTTATATGAGCAAGTGCGCCCTTCACTATACCCAATCAAACCTTGAGGCAAACAACGAACAGCTCAACCGCGATTACGACGAGCGAACCGGCCATGACGAAGCCGACAATCGTCAGCAAGCGTCCCCAATCCCTGAAAGCCGCCGCAGACTCCTTCAAATCGTCGATCCACTTCATCGCGCCAGCCTCCAAAGGATGTGTAGCGGCAGATCGACAACGCACCCGCACTTGGGGCAGACATACTTGTACCCGCCCGGTTCGCGCCCTGTCGGGAACGGCGGCGTCCGCTTCACCGGCTTCATCGACCGGCAACCGCACTTCGGGCAACGTGGCCGAAGCATCAATGCTCTGATGTAGTCAAACATACACCAGCACATTAGCAACATCCATGCCAAGGCAGAAACCAGTGCAGAAACTGGCTAATCAAAGCACCGGATGGCTACAAATCAACCACCAATGGGCAAAATCTCGTCAGCACAGCAAACGCGGGCGACTACATCCCTCGCGCCTTGCGGATCGTGTCCCACGCATCGTTGATCCGCGCCATCTGCTCCGTAGCCGCCGCCACACGCCCCTCAGACGCGCCGGATGCGCGGAGGATGTCTGGGTGGCACTTCTTGGCCGCGAGGCGGTAGGCGCGGCGGACGGCGGCATTGTCGGCGTCGCTGGAGCATCCGATCAACTCGTAGGCGGCCTGGAGCGAGGATTTGGGACGGGGCGGCGGCTTATTGGTCTTCTTCCGTTCATGGGTCTGATTTCGCTTTGCACGCTGGGCTTCCTCTTCTGCCGCTTGGTCGGAATACGACCATTCGCGGAACGTCCCGGAACGCTTGCGGAAGTAGATGTTGAAGTACGCCTCCGGCAGATTCAGGTACTTGCAGATGCCAGAGAGATTCGACTTGTGGACTGGTTTTAGGAATCCCGTGGAACAGGCGATGTCCCAGAGCAATTCATAAACGGCAAGGCAATCCGACGGCGATGCGCCCCACTTGTTGGAGAACTCCCACGCCTGACGATAAAGCGAAATGCGGCTCTTCTTAGACTCATTGAACACGCGAACACAGAACTTTCGACGTGCCGCCGCTCGCGGGAATCGGTCAAACGCACCCTCGGCGGCATGTGTTTCCCACGCATCGACCTTACCGTCCGCCTTTGCCATCTTCGCCAACATTCCAAACAGCCGCCGCAGGAACATATCCTCGCGCTGCTTCAGCCGCTTCTTGATGTCATCACCGGAGGTTCGCATATCGCCTTATGTTTTTGAATCTTAGGTCAGTATTCAAGAGTAATCATTCAATTACGCCGAATTTGAACTTCATACTCAAGCGACTCGTCATCCGACAAAAACTGACGGAGCCGTTCACGGCGATTCGGGTTTATAGCAATGACGATACTGACATACACCGCCGCCACAAACGCGATGAATGCCAACCATTTCAATAGCATATTCATAAGCTTCCTGATGATTTGATGTACTCAACCATGCAACAATACAGCAGCAACATATATGCCAAGCCAAGAATCGGCATGAATATAGTCTGATCAATACGGCAAGTGGCTACTAATTAACCATCTATGGGCAAATTTATTCCAACAATAGGCATTATATCTCAGAGTGTCAGAACTTAGCGAACAAAGGGATTGGACGTGCATTGTCGCCCCCCCCAATAAAACTGCGACTACGCGACAAGAAAACTCAGCACCTTTATCAGCACACCCAATTTGTGGTATAATTTCCTCCGTTTGGCCATGGTGGCCAAATATTCTGGGAGAAAAAACCATGAATACCCCTGAAAACCTAACCAAAGAGGAATTTCTGAACCTAAAAACAGAATTCCTGACTGATGCAAAGATAAACGACCCTGTTCGTTTATTGCTGATACGCGATCAACAAGGTGAGTTGGTCATCTGTAAGTCCTATGAAGAACTCTGCATTCCTTATGACCAATATGCAGAAAACATACCAGTAGATGCTGCTGTCTGCGATGTGACACAAGATACAAACGACGAAGTTAGTATCGAATACGAAGAACACATAACAGGCATCAAGCCTGACACCGTTTATTTCTTTGATGGCGAGTCAGTTATGCCGCGCTATCCACAATCCGACGAACTCTGAACGCCTATCTTATCATTATCGATTTGGAAGCCCCGCAAATCGCGGGGCTTTTTTGACTCACTTATTTTCACATAGCTTTCTCATGCTCAAACTGATACGCCCCTTAGAGTTGTCAATGCTAATGATTTTGACAGAAACACATTGACCTACTTTCAGGAATTGATTAACATCCTTCACGAATGCATTGCTGATTTCACTTATGTGAAGTAAACCACTCGTTCCTGCAAAATCAATAAAAGCACCATATTCCTTGATGTTGCGAACAACCCCTGAGACAATGTCACCAACCCGAAGCTGTGGCATGGTTGCTGCCCTATCAAGCATTCTCCACTTCTCATAATAGCGGGGTGTCTTCAATTCGGGAAACAAATCACCATAACAATACAGAACGGCGTTTCGCGATTTGGCAAAGTCATTTAATTTCTGTTGTACACTTGCAACAGCGTCGGAAAGCACTTTTGTAATTTCATTACTTACCGCCTCTGACGACTCTACGATAACACCGTCAACCCGTTTTATCTCAACAGCTTGACAACATATCTGCTTGCCTATCATTTCATGTAAAATATTATCGCACAATACTCTTGCTGCGTCTTTGAACCTCAGAAACTCTCGAACCGCACCTTCTGCCGGCAACGGGGCCCCCTTGCGAGGGTAGCCGTTCACATAACGAAAGCTGCTTAAAATCCCATCTATTCGAGAGTCTGAAACTGGCATATCTTTCCAGTTAGATACGAGCTTTTGTAATTCATTCCGCAGATCAACATTCGTGTGTACATTAAAATTATCGCCCTCAAAATATATGGGCAGATCAGGAATCGCAATACGAATACAAATATCGTCACTAAATCGGACACATGGAGTATCTCCTGAAAATTCAATCGCTCCAAAAACAGGAAGTTTCTTGGCGATATCCATTAAGACAACCCGATTCTTTTCCATCCTTTCTTTATCTGCATCTGAAAGCAATGTCAAAAACGCCGATATTGCATCTTTTACTTCATTACATCTTTTCCAAAGGTAGTCATCAAGCCACTTACTTGTAACGCATCCATGTTCGTAGTCAAGCCCACCTACCGTTTCAGGAAGGTTTGCCCATAAGTATTTGCTCCTAAACTCTACCTTGTCACAAAGAACATATTGCCCGTCCAAATCTCGAAGGGCGTTCCTGCAAATACATTCATAGTCGTACTTCTCTCGCGACAAAACACCCATCTGCCTTACGTCAAACCGAGACTCATTCAAGGATCTTAACTGCCTTTCGATCCGCTGACTTAAATTGACGGCACTCACATTACTTATAGATTCCGCCTGAAGCCACGGCGTCTCTGCGCAAGCCATAGGTTCTACTGGAGCAACGGGGGCTTCACGATACTCAAACCGCCATTCAGGGATAAGTGACTTTATACGCTCCAGCAGTTTTGGTGATGAAAACAATATCTCATCGTTCGGCAAAAGGGCTTCCTTGCATTGTGGGTATTTATATACACCGCAAACCGTATCAGAAAACACAATGCGGACTTCATTGTAAGATGGCAACGACTCCCCATGGCTCTGTATATCTACTCGTCCTTTCCCCACATCACCATTAATCACATTACACGCTTCTTGTTCTGCATTGATTACATCGTCCATAATTGTAGAAAAGTCATCGAATCTTCCTTGCCAAAGATTTGATGTCAATTTGCTGTAGGTCTCTTCACTGATATACCCTTTCTCCTTGAGATAATTATATAGTTCTTCAACGATAGCACGCGACCCATTGAGATCATTTTCGATTTTCGCTTTAAACTCTTTTAGTTCCTGAATTTGCTTCAATGTCTCTTCGTACTTCTCTCTTAACCCCTTAAATTTTTCTTCACCCATCTTAAAGCCTTTAGCAATTCCCTCCGCATGACCGGTTGAATGCCCTTGCTTGTAGGAAATAAACGCCGCGATTCCACCGACAAGTGCCGTAATGACACCAGTTGCGATGCCAACTTTCGTAGTATCTTCCATTGTCAACTCTCCTTTATCGGCCAAAGCCTTTTTTCATAATCACCGACAACTATCTCTTTGAACTTGCTTGAAACAAAATCCTCGCGGACTTTGTACATGAAATTCACGTCCTTAATGATTCTCCAAAGCAGAACCAAAAGACCTCCAAAGTCAAGATGTTTCCAAGCACAAACATCACCCATTAGGTGTCGAACTGCAACGGTAATGACATTTGATGATTCGGCGAGAATATTTGAGTAAAGAAGTATCTTGTGCGTCTTAACTTCATACAAATCACGAGACTGGTGCTTTTTCGGGTCAAAGAAATAGCCATGTAGTTGAGCGATAACAATGTTAATGAGGATAGACATCTTTGCTTGCATAGCCACAATTCCAACATCTTTCGCAAGGCAAAGAGCATCATAATTATCTTTGTAAAGTGATGACGACAAGTCGGGCAATACTGATGTTATAATCGGAATAGGCAATCCAGCTTTGGTAAAGAAATCGGATCTTAGGTGAATTGCCTCCATGGTAATTGCAGCCGCCAACCTTTTTTTGTCAAGTTTACAGTTATACCACGCCGACATCAAAGCATTTGTAAAGATCGTCTCTGTTGAGAAATGAAGTTTCGGGTCTCGAGACATCACGAAAGTTCGAAGATTCTTGATAGTTGTTGTATCTGTCAAGATATTAATTGTTCCGAAAAACCACCCAAGAACAGGATCGTGTCCCAATGTCATCTCTCGATGATTCTTCCCGCTCAATCCAAGTCCAAATTGCGCCGAACCGTCAATCACATCGAACGGAACCGGTTCCGTCAATATTTCATTCCACGTTCTACCTCGTATGACATCACTCCTGCGACGAAAGTCGCCAACATCGCTCATCTCTTCAACGGTTGAATCTTTCGATTCCTGCTCCGCATCCTTGATTGCCTTGTCGTTATGATTGACACGTTCATCACGTTCAGTACCCGAACCGAAATCGGTCAGACAATCAATTATGATCCATCGAGCAGTCTGAAGTGCCGTTGCGATAGCAAGAAAGGTGAAATCTGCGGCATCCAACCCTGTAAGTTTACAAAACTCCTCGTCGATCTTATCGATTACCCGTTCGGCATTAGAACACAGATCACACATTCGATCCGCTTCCGACTTTAGAACATTTGCATTGTGAGACACTATTGATAGCCGATCTGAAAAGTGCTTGCTCGTTTGCTCACCAGCGCGTAACGATAATCCTACCTTTTCAGATAGAACAAGCAAATCATCTAACTCTTTCATAGCGTTGTCTTTTAACATCGTACACATTAAACCGTGTACTCATGATTTCAAAGCTCCCACCCCACCGGGGAGTGATGACCAGTATGCTGGAAATGTGAATTTACCACCCATTCTACTCCGGGCTATATTGCACCGAGAATCTTCTACCTTCTTTTCGATGCTTTGGACAAAGGCAACGCAAAGAGGTATCGAGATGTTTTTTGGCATTCTTTCAGCGCAAAAGTAGGTTGTAGCCGTCTTCTCTGCAGATTGCTCGTTCTTTTCCCCTGCATGCGCATCAAATTCTAATTCACTGATGATAATATCTGCAACCATTCCACTTGCCGCAACAATGAATTTCCGCAAAGCCTCCTCGATTAAATCAATCTCATCATCATATTGGGATACAGGTATTTCAGGATTGTCTTTCCATATCCATCCCGATTCTGATTTGTACACAAAATTAGCAATGCGATTATACAGCGTTGCCTCACGCTCAAAACACTCCCTAAAACTTTCTCTTGCACAATCTGCAAACGCATCCGCCTTCTTCGTGTGCTCTAATAAATCCTTGATGGCTGACGCCACTTCAAAATCAACCAAGTCTTCCAATGACACTTTGATTTCCATCTGACGCTCTTTAGATTTATCTATCCTCTCCTTGATATATCTGCACATTCGATATGCGCTATATGCACCACAAGTGGCTCCGTCCAGAACAGCATGCGTTGCCGCGCCTAGTGGATTACGCACGATTAGTTGCATTTGATTCTTATATGCGTCTGACAGTAAGGATGATTTGTACTCACTGCCGTCATACCAGAAGCGCATATGAACCTCCTCAAAGCTTTTATTTTTCAATTCAATCTCTGGTTTGTCGTTCTTCGTAATCACTTTCGCGACAGGATCGTCATCGCCCCAATCTGACTTCAGTGTTGCCAGACCTTTCCAACTGCCGTTAGTAAGATCCGATTCAAGTGCCGCATAAAATTTCTTCAGAAGTGTTCGCATTCTACCATCAAGAAAACACGCCAATGAACGCTTAAGCCCATCCCCATTAAGATACCGTCCCCATTCAGTTGCAAGTTCAGGCCCGTCCCAAGGCCGTAACCACATAGGAACAAAAGCATGCTTCGATGAAAGCGCAGCCTTCATTCGCAGATACCGGTTGCGAGGATTGAATTCTAACGACTCATCATTCGCAAAATCAATGGTAAACGCCCCATGGAATAAGTCATAGGACTTTTTATACAAAGCACCCAATGCCCTGCCATTCAGATCGGGTCGGACATCCGCACTTATCAACTTACGCAAACAATCTTCTGCATGAACGACGCAAATCTTGATTCCGTTTTCAGTCAACGAATCGTCATCCGCTGTCGCGTCGTGAAGCAGTTTCAAATACCTGAAGGCGCATGTCTGAAGCAATTCCGCATTGGTTCCAGCAAGAGCATAAGCTCGCTCTATATGTTCCAGTTCGTCTTTGCATGTTTTGCAAAAATCCGATGCGTCAAGCCATGCCGAGGCGGAAACGACATCCTCCCGAAGCAGATTCGTGAGCTTGACCTCCGCCTCAGAGTCATCGTCAAAATGCTTGAACTTGTCAAAGGCATTTTTTGCTTCTTCACGATAAAGGCTATAAAATGACATTGCCTTGCCGTGTGACTCGACATCGTTCGTCAATGCGCGGGCTTCAACATTGAGAAAGGCACCGACCACATCAACATTGACATCTTCTCCGCACCCAAGACGCTTCTGCCTCTCATCGCTCGGCAAGAACAACTCTGCCGCCTCCATCGCGGCACGTCCAAGATAATACCAAAACAGGGGGTATGCTTCAAAATCGTTTTTGATAAGCGAAAGCCGCTCATAACGCGATTGCGGATCAGGGTCAGTCAGAATCTCGTTGTAGTTCTTTATCTGCGACTCTGTAAGACGCAAACTGTCGGCGAATCCGTACTCCTTTGAAAGTCGCCATGCCGTCTCAAAAAGTGTGCGCCGAAGGTTATGCAGTTGCTCTAATGCCGTCTTCTCAAGTTCCCACGCTTCGATTTCATTTTCCAACATGGCCTTGCGGCGTTCCGTTTTGTATCGTACGGCAGCAACTCCTATCATTGTGGCGGCAGAGACCGCTATCGCCCAAGGGTTAGGAGTTGAAAAAATCGCAAACACTCCGCCAGAGACTGCATTGCCAAGCGCATTACTCAATCGCAGTTCTTGCTTCTTGGTGAGCAGTTCTTTATCCTTCTGGTGAAGGATGTAAAAATGGCACGTATCGAGGATTTGCTTAAGTGCAGATAGCAGGGCTTCGTCTTTCGGCATCACCTCAAGATTAAGATTGTTAAGAATAGAATCATACTCTTGCTTAAGAACATTGATGTCCGCGTAATCTACAATCTGGGACAAGGAGACCATGCATAGATTCAATGCATAGACAGCTTGTAGCCCTTGCTTGCGTTTTTCATCGTCTTCTTGGGCTGATAGTTCCCGGCGGGCACGATCCTTGTCGTCGGCAATTTTCATGCGATAATCAATCGTCTTTTTATCCGCCTCATAGCGGGCGTTGCTAAAATCGGACGCCGCCGATGAAATGGCCTCACGAAGGGTTGTTTCGTCAACATTTTGTCTTCCCATTATGCGGTCAAGAAGTTTCATAGATTACCTCGTTAGATTTTGGTTGATTTTATTACGATTGGCAAGTGATCCGAAATCGGATGTAGAACTGTCTTGTCGTTCACATTTTTTTCGGCATAAAAGCCATCATCGTTGAGCGGGTCAGGAGAATCCAACACCTTAGCATCATCCTCACACCACACATCTGATTTGAACATGAAGTGATCGTATGAATGAACGGTTGGGCAAATTACCTTCTTGTGATCTTCCGTGTCTGGTGCGGCTTTAAGAGAAAGGGAACTTTTCTTCGTTTGTGCGACAATCATGTCTTCGGACACATTCATTCCACCAGTACTATCAGATTTTATTTGGTCAACGTTCAAATTGAAATCACCAGCGACAATTGTGATTGCCGTCTCGTTTCCCCCGCTCCTTTGAGAGTTAACGATGTCAAAAATGTTCTCATCGTTCTTCGCAAGAAGTTTTACTTCTTCTTGACGTATGCGCAATTTCTGCGATGTCCTTGTTTCATTTTCCTGGCGATCTTCTTCATCGGCCGATGTTAGAGCAAATTGCAGATGAACATTGATAAGACGCAATTGTTTTTTTCTGTTGTTGCGAAAATTCAGCAGTAACACAAATGGTGGCCGTAGATTCTGGCGCAACCATTCTTCTGTTTCATCTTTCGTCCATTCGACAATCTTGCTCGCCGCGTGATTGTTTGAGTTAACAGCAACCGCCGCCGCCGCAACAGCACTTCCATCAAGGGCGGCTTCATGCTTGACACGCTTTTCTTCGTCCTCATTCCTGTTCAAATACCGCATACCGCCGACAACCAATGCCGCAAGAGACGCAAAAAAGACATCGTACACATGATTGATACTATTGTCGATACCCTTGTAAACGACTTTTGCGTAGTCATCACAGGCTGGCTCAAACATCATTGAGTCCCATATAAAAGCCAACTCTGCACGTTTTAATGTCGTGGCTGTCTTCCCGGTATATCCATTTTCTGCAAAGATCTGTTCGTAGGCATCGGAGCAATGAACGCCGTTATACCTCCCGAAACCAGCACCCTCATTGATTCTCTTACAAATGTCGTTAACCGTCTCTGGTGTCTTAACTTCCTGAAGTACGACAACACCAAAATGATTCCTCGCTATCAGGTCTGCAACTTTTTGAATTCTCTGTGCGCGAAAGTTAGGGTCGGAATCCTTGCCGCTTACATGCGATTGTAAGTTCCATAGGTTAAACGAACAAATTGTTACACCGGGTGTCTCAAGTCCTCCGAACTTCTTGAGAACATATCCTCCGACAGTTGCAGCACCAATCGCCGCTGCAACGGCCACTCCGCTATTGGAGGATTTTTTGTTTTTCTCTTTCAATGGCAGTTCTCTCGTTTCCCCACTCGTCAGGTTAGGCCTTTTCTTCTTCAAGTGCCTCTTCAAGCGCGTCCAGTTGCGTTTCCATTTCGGTGTAGATGTTCTCCAACCCACTTGCGACGTCTTCGGGGTCATCTTCGATTTCGCCAATCTGATCGCCAAGTTGATCGTGGAGTTCACGTAGGCGCTTCAATATCGCTCTTGGATCATTGTTGCAATCATCAGCGTTGTTGCCAATACGTTCGATAATCTGATCCAATTTCTGCTGTGCCTCTTCTTTAGACATGCCCGAAACCAAAGTTGCTCCCAACGCCAAGGGGTTTCCCATGGCCAATATTGCTTTCGCGGCAATGTCTACAGTCTCGTCCTTCTCTTTTTGTATTCCTGAAGCAATATCTTGCTCGTCAATCAAGTTTTGCTCCTTGAGTTTCATCAAGTAAGCGAAGGCCATTCGCTGTACAGTGGTCAAACTGTTTTCATCGACCTCATCTATCGAATCTTGTTCACCACAAAACACGTGCAGACAATGCTTAAAGAATTCGTGTCCCTTGTAATCGTCAAGATTCTCCTTCGTGACTGCAAGCAGTTTGGTCGCGTCAATGGCGAGCTGTAGTGCCGCCTCCTTATCACGCTCGGCATTTAGCACCAGCGACTCTAACCGTTGGAGTTCATCAGTGGTCATATTCATAATTCTTTTCCTCCCATTCTGGTGTTGCTGGTTTCACCTTTCTGCACCAGCATCTGGCGACCTTTTTCGGTCAATCGGTACTTCTGCAGGCGACTGCGTGGTTTTTCGGGAATGGTATATTCAATGATGCCGTCGGACAATAACATTTTGATAATTCTACGCAAGTAACCCGAATAGTATTCTTTACCCAGCGCAGCTGTTATATCCCCGCTACTAAGCACCTTGTCTGCAAGAATTGACGTTATTCTTACAAAAAGCGACATGACTTGTCCCTGACTTGTCCCCTCGACTTGTCCCTGACTTGTCCCTGACTGGGCCCCGACTCCACCCATGACTCCACCCACTTGATGTGCCACTTCCGTCTTCCGCCAGATTATCGTATGGAAAATTGCGGCATCCGGCTTGTATTGCGGAGTCGCGAGACCTTGAGCCTCGCATTTCTCGATGATGAACTCGGTACCATGACCGGAACGCTCGACATATCCTGCCCAATCCAATGCCTTGGCAATAACCTTGTTGCGGGCAATGGACTCATGCGTCGTCAACAATGTTTCCGCCGTCCAGCCACGTGGGAGCGTTCCCGGATTCATTATCTCAAGGCGATCACGGAAAAGCATCACCTGAACCGCTCCGTTTGATTCGTAATCGCGATGGCAGACGGCGTTGACAATAGCCTCGCGCACAGCCATCCGAGGCAACTCATCCTGTGCCGCAGCAAGCCCGCGCTCATCAGGGACACCGATTGTCCTGTCAATGCGACCCATGACAAAGGCCAATGCCGACTCTATCATGCCGATGACGCCGTCCTCGTATGTCTGATAGGACGGAATCGGTCGCTCGACATGCGTTCCCCAATACTGAAGGCATTTGACTACCGAGATGTCGATTGCCTGTTGAGGATGCCGCGCAAAGAACAGAACGCCCGCATTGGTGAGCCGCCCGTCCGAGGCAAGCATACCGAGCTTCGTCAACAGCCATGTCGCATCTGCATCTTTCGGAATCGAAATCTTCTTGGCCTCCCTCGCCCGCGCAAGATAGTCATTCACCTTCGCGTCATCTACATCGGCAAGCGTGAGATCCGTATCGACGGCCAAGTCAAACGGCGCGACACGAATATATCCCTTGTTCTCCAACAAGCGAACAAGTGCCGCGTACACGGCCAGCTGCAATTCCTCCGCCGTCTCGAACGACTTGCGAACGACGTCAGACTGCACCTTCTGCACGAACCGTTCCTCTCGCGGATCGCGTTCGCACTTCTTGACGAATACAAGCCTCTCTTTTCCCTTGGCCGTGGCCAAGTCGTACTCGCGCTCCGTCGGCGAAACGCCATCTGCGTCTGCATTGCCGAATTGCGCACCCAGAATACCGAGGTAAACATCCGACCTCTCAACCTCCGGCAGATACAGGTCACGAGCCTCGACATCGCAAGCGGGTTCTTCCTCAAAAAGGAACACGTCGAAGAACTTTCCCAAGAGCGCGTCTTTGCGAATATACTCCGCGAGGATCTGCCGTTCTGCGGCAAATTCGCGTTGTACACTGGATATGAAGACCTTGAATCTCATATCCGCCCTTAGGTGCTTTGTTTCATGGCCTTATATTATACCATTTTCGGGCTGTGCCAGTTAGTCTAAACTTGCACTGGAATATCCCCACCTTTGGGAAGCGCTACCGAGCTCTTCGAGAGCCTCGCGCGTTTTTGCGGGCTTCGGAGGTTTTTCGGGCATGGTTTGCCGCGATTATGCGCCTCGTCATCCCGTAAGCAGCTCAAACTCCATCTG
>JAFRDO010000082.1 GCA_017403825.1 Kiritimatiellia bacterium | reverse complement strand
TCCCGCTGCGCACGCTCTACAAGTCAAACCGGCTGGACGAGTTCTTCAACCACCTCGTCAAGGATCTTCCACAGGTCGACTGCGCGGCATGATTCCGCCCTTCACCTCATTAACCCTGCATAAAAGTCTCGTTACACCCAACAACCATCCGGGGACAGTCCCCAATTCCCCATGACCGGCTGCTCAAACGCCGCCCCCTGTGCAACCTAGCTCAAGGCCGCTTCCCCGCTCGTCGCAAAAATCCGGGATAAGGGTGTCACCAAGACGATCCCAGGGGCACTCTATTTACCCCATGAGGGAACGCTCTCGCAACGACTTTGACTTCAGTAATCGCGCCAGTGCGGTCACGGCTTACATCAAAATCAATATCAAGTCGGTATGCCTTCACGTCTAAGATGCTGGTATAGAAGTACATTCCCCAAGTCTGATAAACCCACAGCGGCAATGAAATCGCGGTAAGCTTCTTGCCGTCTAAAACGCCTGACACCTTTACCGAGTCGCCGTTCGAGATCACAATAACCAGCTTGTCCTTGCTGCTCCTTAGCTCTGCATTCTTGTACGTAAGCGTGAACTTTTTGCCGACAAGCGCCGCAAATGCCTTGCCTTTCTTCACAAGCCCCGCCTTCTTCTGCGCCCACATATTGCCGTCGCGAGAAACTGCATCTACGTATTCATAGAATTCATCTCCGTTCTTGTATTCCGACTTCTCCACGATAACAATTCCCGGCTTAAAGGTGGAAGATCCAATCTTTACCTCCGGCTCAAACATCGCTTCCGTCTCAGTGAAATAGAAATAGGCCGACTTAAATGAGTACCACTTGTCCTTGTGCTTCAACTTGCCAGACACCTTGCCCTTCGCATCTACCGAAAACTGGAGATACGCCTCCGAGCCTGTCTCGTCGAGACACGCCCATCCGTAGAACGTACCCTTCGCCCAAGACACGATCGAAGAAATCGTTATCTTCACCTTCTGCGTTATCGTGTTCCCCGCTGCGTTCTTCACCGTCACCGTCGCAGTATAAGAACCGACACTCACCGGTATCCCTGAAATCACCCCCGTAGTCTTGTCAATGGAAAGACCCTCCGGAAGTCCCTTCGCCGTCACCTTTGGAAGCGATGCGGACGATATGCCAAGTTCCAGCAGGAACGCCTTTCCTGCCGTCGCCTTCACAGGAGTCTTCGCGAACTTTTTCGTCGCTGACGAGAATTTGAGCGCTTTTTTGTCAGCGTCAGCCGTTACAAACTTCGCGTAAATCGTCGTCGCATCCGCAGGCATTACAATTCTCACCTTTGAATTGCGGTTGTCGTAGCCCTCTGGATTCAGCGCCTTTGTGCACGCCTTGTCCGTGAACCAGCCGACGAATGCATAACCTTTCTTCGCAGTCGCCTTTATTGTAACGCTGGTGCCGGATACATAATTCCCGCCGCCAGCAACAGTGCCGTACTTCGTGCTGTTCGATCTGAGGGTTAGAACGGTTTCCCAGTAATAGTAAATAATAGCTAGGTCCTCTGAACAACCTTGGAATACCGAATCATCAATAGGAATCTTAGGCATCCTAACACTCATCAAATTGCTACAACTCTGAAACGCCCACCTTCCAATGTTCGTCACACCATTGCCTATCGTCACGCTTGTAAGACCGCTGCAGCCGGAGAACGCATCCTCCCCGATGCTCGTCACGCTGTCCGATATCGTAACGCTCATAAGCCAACGACAGCCATCAAACGCGTAATCCCCGATACCACGAACGCCCATCAAATTCAAATTAACAGGAAGCAAATCCGTATAACCAACCGCCCAACCGTCAACCAATCTAACACCCGGTATGGAATTTGTGTCATAGAGGGAATAGTCGCAGCCACTGAATGCATCATACCCAATGCTCGTAACGCTGTCCGGTATTGTCACGCTAGTAAGGCTGCTACAATCCTCAAACGCAGAATCCCCGATGCTCGTCACGCCGTTGCCTATCGTTACGCTCGTAAGATTATCACAATTCATGAACGCATCATCCCCGATGCTAATCACGCTGCCTGGTATCGTCACGCTAGTAAGGCTGCTACAATCCTCAAACGCAGAATCCCCGATGCTCGTCACGCTGTCCGGTATCGTCACGCTAGTAAGGCTGCTACAATTAGCAAACGCAGACCTCCCAATGCTAGTCACGGAACAGCCCCCAAGCTTAGAGGGAATCGTGATCTCACCTGATGTTGAAGTTGGAATATAGGTGATCTCCGCCTTCCCATCCGATACCACGTATGTCCACCTGACGCCATCAACGGTTTCCGTTTCGGCATGTGCAACAAAAGCCGCACAAGTCGCAATAAACGACAAAATCCACCTTTTCATTCTTCGTTGTCCCCTTTCCTGCTTTACTCATGGACCCGGGCGATCACATCACCCTTATGTGCAGAATTATACCAAATCGCCGCGCTTGGGTTCAAGCGCGGCGACAGCAGGCAAAACCGCCTGTGAAAAGATGGTCAAACCACCTGTCAGAAGTCGTAGCCGACAGAGAAGGAGAACACTTCCTTCTCTGCGTGGTCGGGCTCCACGAACGGCACGCCGAAGTCAACCCTGATCGGGAACATCGGTATGTCGAGGCGAAGGCCGAAGCCGCCAGTCCAGGCAAAGACGTCGTCGAAGTCGAGGTCGAAGACGTCCTCGCCCACCGAGCCAGCGTCGCTGAAGACGGCGAAGCGGAACATCTTTACGATCGGTATCGTGTACTCGACGTTCATGCACAGGAGCGACTGTCCGCCCCACGGCGCATAGTCGCCGTAGGCATGCGTAAACCGCTTCACTTCCCTGACCGTCGGCGACACATAGCGGTAGCGTATGCCGCGTATGGACTTCGGGCCGCCGAGGAACATGCGGTTGTAGATCGGCACTTCGCTGGAGAACCCGTCGATCGTCTCGGCGCGCACGCCGACCATCAAGATGTGATCGAAACGCTTCCAGACGTTGAAGTAGCTGCGGTGGTTGAAGCCGAGCCTCCAGTACTCGTTATCCCCTGCAGGAGCGAGATCGAGGAATATCTTCGTGCGGTGGCCGCGTGTCGGAATGCGGAAGTTGTCGCGGCTGTCCTTCGCCCAGAACAGGTGAATCACCGGCTCCATCGCATCGCCATACTCGCGCTCCTCCTCGCGGAAGACCTGCCTGTAGCGCAGCCTTGCGGGGTAGTAGCTCTTGCCGACATCGTAGTAGCCCTTGTCAACGTCATCAAACTCAATGTACTCTCCGGAAAGGCCGAGGCCAAGGCGCCCGAACGGCTCCCACGTCGGCCAGAACTTCACCGGATAGGTGAGCGACGCCATGGCACCGCTGCGTATGAGGTCGTACTCGTCGTACCAGCGGAGCCGCCGGTAGGCGTCAACGGAAAGCTCAAGGAGGCGCCCGAACAGGTGCGGCTCGACGACGCCGACTTCGGCGGACTGGTAGCGCGGGCCCCAGGCGACGTAGATTCGGCCCTTCTGTCCGGCGCCGCGGAACAGCTTCGTCGGCGCGAAGAGGTCGAAGTTGTTCTGGTTGACCTCGGCCGAAATGTAGACGGAGTCGACCGTGGAGGCGCCGACGCCAACCATGAACGAGCCGGTGTTCTTCTCCTCCACCTCGTAGACAAGGTCGCGATACTCGGCGCCGTTAGCGTCCTTGCCGCGGTCGGTCGGCTCGAGATAGTAGCGCACGCGCGAGAAGTAGTCCAGGTTCTCAAGGCGCTTCTGCGAGCGCTCCGCACGGTCGGCCAGCATCCTGTCGCCGGGACCGAGCGCGATCTCGCGGCGGATCACCTTGTCCTTCGTGTAGTCGTTGCCCCTGATGCGCACCTCGTTCAGCACAACCGGCACGCCCTCGGTCACCTGATAGACGATGTTCACTACGGCTGCGTCGGACGTCGGAATGCGCTTGACCGCCACATGCGTGTCTGCCAGGCCGTAGTCGCCCGAGCCTACGGTGACTTCTATGCGGTGCGCGGCGTCGGCAAGCGTCTTTTGTCCGGCCACCGTGCCGGGCTCCGGCAGCTCGCTCTTCTCGCGCACGACCGACTCAGGATAGCGCGTGAGACCCTTGATGCTTGACTCGCCGATCGTGTAACGCGTGCCTTCGCTGACGCGGAAGACAACCGCCACCTTGCCCTCGGAGACCGGACGCCTGTCAGGCCCCTCGACCTTGACGTCAAGATAACCGTGGTCGCGGTAGACCGTAGCCACCTTCTCGCAGCACTGCGCAAGCTGGTCGCGGGTCACGGGGCTGTCGGTGAACCAGCCGACCGGATTCCACCACGGCAAGTCGTCGATCGCCTTGTGCAGCTCGGCGACGTCAAACTCGCCGTCCTCAAGCGGAGAGCCGGGCATGAGCTCCGACCACGCCGAGACGTCGACCGCGTGCGTCGCGCCCTCAAACACATAATCGGTCACCTTCTGCCTGTCGCCCTCTGTGATCACGAACGTCACGTTGACGTCGTTGCCGCCAACGACCGTTGTCGTGAACACGACCTTGGCGTCTGGGTAGTGCTTCTTCTGGTAGGCAAGGCGCACCTTCGCCGCAGCCGCCGCAAGGTCGGACTCGCCGTAGAGGTAGCCGTCCTTCAGCTCGGCCTCGCGCGAAATCTTGGATTCGCTTAACGCGTCGTTGCCCTGCACGATCAGCGGACCGGCGAAGCGCATCTTGCGCTTCACGAAGAACGTCACCTCAACGCCCGACGCCACGCGCCGCGCGTCCGCAGTGATGTCCTCGAACTCGCCTGCGTCCTTGAGCGAATTGACATCGCGCGTCACCGTAACCGGATCATAAGGCTTGCCGGCCTTCGTCTGGCACCGGCTCGCTACCGACGACGTGTCGCCGCCGAAGCCGTCCAACGCCTTGACACGAACCTCCGTCACATCCGCAGCGAACGCAACAGAGCCGAATACCGCAATAACTGCAAGGAGCTTTTTCATAGTTAGAAGTATTTTACCAAATTTTTAGGCTTCTGCGGACGATGAAAGCATATCTTGAAGAACTTTCCTGTACAGGTCGCGGTCGGGGACCTTCTCTACGGCGGACTTGCCGATGCCGGCCGGCACGGTGATCGCGTCGGATCCGGACGCCAGCCGCCAGGCGTCCAGGCCGCAGAGGAGATTGTCAGCCTGGTTCAACAGATGGCGAGAGTGAGTAAGCCCATCCAGCGCCCCGCACGCATCGAGGAAGTCAACGACGCCGTCGCGATCTTCGGCGTCCAACAGTTCGCGCTCTACGGCATAGCTGGAGTCGATGCAGATGCCTATGCACACGGCATAGCCGTGGGGAAGCTTCCAACCGCTCATCGCCTCCAGTCGCACCGCCGACCACTCGGCGAAACTCGTGGGGCCTTTCTTTGCCCGAACGGAACAGGCTGCGGCCACGATTTCCTTCAGGGCCTCAAGGTCGCGCTCGCAATAGGCGGGAGCGAGCGCACGGAGTTTCTTCATCAGCGAGGCGTCGCACGCTACGGCAAGGCGCACGGCCTCGCCGATGCCTCCGCGCCATACGCCGTCCAGCACCGTAGCGGCGAAAGACGGGTCTATCACCACCGCCGCCGGGGTGGACGGAACGCGCAGCGCGTCCTTGACGGTCGCCGAGTCCACCGCCGCGTAGTCCGCGAAGGCGGCATCGAGCATCGCCGCCGGAGTGGTCGGCACACGCACGACCTTCACGCCGCCGCGCACCTGCGCCGCCGCGTAGCCTGCGACGTCAAGAAGCGTGCCGCCGCCCAGCGCAAGGACGACGTCATCCTTGCCGAGCTTTGCGTCAAGCATTGCCGAAACGATCCGAAGAGCGCTCTTGAGGTTGTCCGCCTTGATCTTCTCGCCGGCAGCGACGACAACAGGGCTCCCGGCGAGCCTGATGCCGTGGTTCTGCACGTATCGCCCGATCTCGGCGCCAAGTCCGTCCGTCCGCTGGACGACGTTCATGTCTGCCACGATGAGCACGCGCGGGGCGTCGGACCCGGCCGTCGCCCGCAGGGCGTCCGCCAAAACCTCCGACTCGCCGAAGACTCCTTCGGTCGTCTCAACGGGATAGGTACAGCAGTTCTTCCGCATGTTTCCTCACTACGCTTGTCATTTTATCTCCGCCGAGCATGCGCGCGACCTCCTTGACGCGCTCCTCACCCTCGACAGCAGAAATCTTCGTACGCGTCCGTCCGCCGGACACCGCCTTCGAAACAACCAGGTGCCTGTCGCCGTAGACGGCGGACTGCGGCAGATGCGTGATTGCGATGACCTGGCGCCGCTGCGCCACGGCCCGCAGCTTCTCGCCGACGGCCCTGCCGGCCTCGCCGCCGATGTTCGCGTCTATCTCGTCGAATACTAGCACCTCGGCGGAATCGTGAGCCGCCAGCACGCCCTTCAATGCCAGCATCACGCGCGCGATCTCGCCGGAGCTTGCCACCGCCGCGAGCGGACGGTCCGGCTCGCCCGGATTTGGCGCGAACATGAACACGACGCGGTCGCAACCATGCGCCGTCGGCTCGGACGGCTCCAGCGAGATGCCGAACTTCGCCTGCAGGAAACCGAGGTCGCGCAAGCTCGCGGTCACCGCCTTAGCCAGCCTTGCCGCAGCGGAACGACGCCGGGACGTAAGCTCCGCGCCCGCCGCCCGCAGCTCGCGCTCTGCAACCGCAATGCGCTCGCGCAGCTCCGCAATCCGCTCCTCGCGATGCTCAAGCGCGTCCAGGCGAGACTTTCTCTTTTCCAAACTTCCGAGAATTTCGGCAACGGTTGCACCATACTTGCGCTTGAGCCGGTTCACGAGCGTCAGCCGCTTGTCCAGCGCCTCGAGATCCTCGCTGCCGGCGTCCAGCGCCGAAACTGCGTCCGCCACTGCCCGCGAAAGATCCTGCACGCGTCCGGTCAGCTCCTCGGCCTCGACCGCCCATTCCGCAGCAGCAGGCAGATGCCGAGCCATTGTGCGAAAGCGAGGCTGCAACTGAATCAAGATTGCGGCGGCGGACTGGTCGCCGCCAAGCGCCTCGGTCACGGCGTTCGCATCCTCGACAAGCTCCTCCGCATGCGCAGCCGCCGCATGGCGCTCGGCAAGCGTCTCGTCGTCTTCGGTCAGCCCGGCGTCCTCAATCTCGCTCACCTGATAGCGCAGCATGTCCAGCTCGTCCTCGCCGGTGTCGGAGACAAGCGCGTCCAGCTCGGAGCGAAGCCCGGTCCATTCGGACCAGACCGCCGCATAACCACGCTTGCCTCCGGAACCTGCAGACAACGACACGTCGCCGAAGCCGTCAAGGGCCTCGCGCTGGAAAGTCTCCTCGACAAGGCGTTGGCTTGCGGTCGGCCCGTGCATGTCAACTCTCGTGCGGCCGAAGTCGCGAAGCTCCGACACCGCCACCGACTCGTCGTTGATCCACGCCCGCGAGCGGCCCTGGGCAGTAATGGTACGGCGCAGAACCGCATCGCCGAAATCCGCCTCGACCTCGGCTTCCTTCGCGCCGCCGCGCACGACGGACGCATCCGCCCGGCCGCCAAGCACGAGTCCAAGCGCGTCCATCAGAACAGACTTGCCTGCTCCCGTCTCGCCCGTAAGCACGTTGAGTCCCGAGGCAAAAGTCGCCTCGGCATTCTCGACAACGGCGAGATTCCTGACTGTAAGCCTCTTAAGCACGACCTGTCAGACCAACCGAATCCCCATCTTCAGGAATGGAGCGGGCGATGGGAATCGAACCCACGTAAGAAGCTTGGGAAGCTCCTATTCTGCCATTGAATTACGCCCGCAGAAAAGCACCTGGCGGAGAGAGAGGGATTCGAACCCCCGATACCTTGCGGTATGCATGATTTCGAGTCATGTGCATTCAACCAGGCTCTGCCATCTCTCCAACAACGGCGCGTATTATACAATAATGGGTTTTTCTAAGTCAAGAGGACCAGTAGAATAAGTCGGCCTTCGGCCTTTAAGTGGGCCTATGGCCCTAAGTGGCCCTGCGGGCCTAAGTTAAGTCGCTGCGCTTTAAGTGGGCCTATGGCCCTAAGTGGGTCTGCGGGCCTATGTTAAGTCGCTGCGCTTTAAGTGGGCCTGCGGGCCTAAGTTACTTAACCAACTTAACGCCGCTTCGCGGCGACTAGGCCGCGAAGCGGACGGAACCGCAGGCGTCAGAACGACGCGTTGGCGATGATCATGGCCGGCAGAGCGACGGACTCCGGAATCAGGTTGATCAGCCCGATCTGCACGCCATGCATGCGCGACGCGGCGTTGAATGCGCCGAGCTGAAGGCCCGTGGCGTCATAGGAGGTATTGACCACGCCGAGCTGGAAACCGACCATCTTGTTGGCATAGTTCACAAAGCCCGCCGAGAACCCGGCAAAATCCTCCTGGTCGGCGTTCACAAGGCCAGTCTGCCAGCCTGCGGAGACCGAGACGTTCCAGTTGATGATGCCGCAAAACTGAACGCCGTAGAACGAGCCGTCATAGTTCACGGCGCCGGCCTGAAGCCCCCAGAACTCACCCCACACGACATCCACCAGACCGCATTGAATGCCGTAGACGCTGCCGTCCACGACATTGGCGAGTCCGCCAGCCTGAATGCCGTAGACGCTGCCGTCCGTCCACGAGAACGCCGAAGCCTGAATGCCGGCGACAGAGCCGCGCGACATCTCGACGAGGCCCGCGTCAAGGCCGAACATGTCGTTGTTGCAGCCGAAGATGCCGCCAAACCGCAGGCCGTAGATGTCGGTGGACATGAACGGCAGCTGGATCGGCGCTGCGATGCCGATGCCGAGCGGCGACCACGCCCAGGCGCGTTCGTCGGCCCGGACACTCGTAGTAAGGCAGAAGGCGACCGACATGGCGGCCGCCGCGACCGTAATGGACTTCTTCATTGGTTTTCTCCTTCTTTGTTGCTGGAAGAACTGTCATCGTCGTCGGAGCCCTCGCACACGGAGACGCTCACGAGCGTCGCCCCCTCCGAAAGGCGCACGAGCTTCACGCCCTGCGCCATGCGGCCCTGTACGTTGAACTGCGAGACGGCGCTGCGGACCATCTGCTGGTCGCTGGTTATCGAAATCACATGCTCGTCGGCGGAAACCGCATGCGCGGCTACCACGTCGCCGTTGCGGTCGGCGCCCTTTATGCCGATCATGCCCTGTCCGCCGCGGCCATGCCTGGTGAAGTCTGCGAACGCGCAGCGCTTGCCGTAGCCGTTCGCCGTGGCGATGAAGAGCGTCTTGGAATCGTCCACCGCATCAAGCGAGACCACCTGGTCGTCGCCCCTGAGCCTGATGCCGCGCACGCCCGTCGCCGCGCGGCCCATGCGGCGCACGTCGGTCGCCGCGAAGCGCATCGCGCGCCCGCCCTTGGTCAACATGATCACGTCGTCGGACGGCTTCACCAGCCTCACTCCCACAAGCTCGTCACCCTCGTCTATGTTGATCGCCCTGATGCCGGAGCGGTTCACGTTCTGGAAGTCCCCGAGAAGCGTCTTCTTCACCGTGCCGCGCCGCGTCGCGAAGAACACGTCCACGTCGCCGTCGAACGAGCGGATCGGCAAGAGTTGCAGTACCTGCTCCCCGGGCTGAAGGTTCAGCAGGTTGATGAGCGGACGCCCGAAGCTCGTCTTCTGCGCCTCCGGTATCTCGTAGGCGCCCTTGACGAAGAGGCGCCCGGTGTTGGTGAAGAACATCAGCTCGTCGTGCGTCTCAGCCACGAAGACGAGAAGAATGAAGTCCTCCTCCTTCACCTGCGCACCCCTGACGCCGTGGCCGCCGCGCTTCTGCTCGCGGTACTCCGTGAGCGGCACGCGCTTGACGTATCCGCGGTTCGAGAGCGTGATGACGCATGGCTCGTCGGGTATGAGGTCTTTCACGGACACCTCGTTGGCGTCGTCCACGATCTCAGTGCGGCGGCGCGCGTCCTCCTTCACGCAGTAGCGAGCCTTGATGTCGGCGAGGTCGGCGCGAATGATCGCATAGACCTTCTCCGGGTCGGCGAGGATCGCCTTGTACTCCGCTATCGCCGCGAGGAGCTTCGCCAGCTCGTCCGCGAGCCGGTCGCGCTCGAGCCCGACGAGCTGGTAGAGGCGCATCTCGAGAATCGCGTTCACCT
The DNA here is from genome assembly GCA_017403825.1 of Kiritimatiellia bacterium. Taxonomy (GTDB): domain Bacteria; phylum Verrucomicrobiota; class Kiritimatiellia; order RFP12; family UBA1067; genus UBA1067. Next base: position 5,666 of record JAFRDO010000082.1, on the reverse strand, counting down.
GCGGATCCGTAAAGCCGAAGCGCGCCTGCAGCGCGGCCTTCGCCTCCTCGCGGCTCTTGGAGGCGCGGATCATGCGCACAACCTCATCGAGGTTGTCTATCGCCAGCAGCAGGCCGTCGATGACGTGCTTCCTGGCCTCGGCCTTCTTCAGGTCGAAGCGCGTGCGGCGCGTGATCACCTCAAAACGGTGGCCGACATAGCACTCGAAGAATTCCTTCAGGTTCAGCACCTTCGGCCGCCCGCCCACGATGGCGAGCATCACCGCGCCGAACGTAGACTGCAGCGCGGTGTGGCGGTAGAGGTTGTTGAGCACGATCTCGCCGACGGCGTCGCGCTTGAGGTCTACGATGATGCGCACCTCGTCGTCGCCCGACGTCTCGCCGCCGCGCTTCGAGTCCTTGGTATGCCCGCCCGAGATGTCGCGTATGTCGCTGATGCCCTCGATGACCTTGTCCTTGACCAGCTCGGCCATGTGGCGGATCATCTCGGTCTTGTTGACGCCGTAGGGTATGTCGGTTATGACGATGCGGCCGCGGCCCCCGCCGTCCGGCTCCTCGACCGTAGCATGTCCGCGCACCGTGAGCTGCCCGCGCCCGAGCTTGTACATCGCGGCGATCCCGTTGCGGCCGCATATCTGCGCACCCGTCGGGAAGTCTGGCCCCTTCACGAACCGCATCAGGTCGTCGACCGTGCAGTCGTCGCGATGCTGCACGTACCAGTCTAGGCCGTCGCAAAGCTCGCCGAGGTTGTGCGGCGGAATGTTCGTCGTCATGCCGACGGCGATGCCAGAAGATCCGTTCAGCAGCAGGTTAGGCAGCTTCGCAGGCAGGACGGTCGGCTCCTGCAAGGTCTCGTCGTAGTTCGGGACCATGTCGACCGTGTCTTTCTCGAGGTCGCCGAGAAGCTCCTCCGCTATGCGCTGCATCCTGACCTCGGTGTAACGCATCGCGGCCGCGCCGTCGCCGTCGATCGAGCCGAAGTTGCCGTGGCCGTCAACAAGCGGAACGCGCAGCGAGAACGGCTGCGCCATGCGGACGATCGTATCGTAGACCGAGGTGTCGCCGTGCGGATGGTACTTGCCTATCACCTCGCCGACTACGCGAGCCGACTTCACGTGCTTCGAGTTCCACGTGTTGTTCAGCCGGTGCATCGCGTAAAGACAGCGGCGATGGACGGGCTTCAGGCCGTCGCGCACGTCGGGGAGGGCGCGCCCAACGATAACGCTCATGGAGTAGTCGATGTAGTCCCTCGACAACTCCTCTTCGATCTTGACGTCCTCAAGGACGCCAGTCTGCACACCCTCTGCCTCTTCCATACCTATGTATTATACCAAAATTCACTCCGCCCGGCGACTGCCTTCCGCACCGAACATCCTGGCGATGCTCCCGACGGCCTCGTCGCAGAACCGGTAGCCGCCCTCGTGCCCGACCTTGCCGACGTTTATTCCGCCGCTGTAGCCGACCGAGTTCTCAGAAACTATCGTCGGCAGGTAGCCTCCGTTGCCGCACTTGGTGACGATGAACGTCTGCACCGCGGCGCTGCGCGCCTTGATGACCTGCCCGTAGGCGAGATACAGCTCGAACGGGCACGTCACCATCGCCACGTCGCCGATGCGCGTGACGTGCATCTCGAAGGAGTATTCCTTCACCGTGTCCTGCTCCTCCGCCCGCGCAAGCACTGCCTTGTCAACGCTCATGACCGCGTACGGGTGCAGCTTAGAGTCGTAGGGACCGGGACCGCCCTTCGCCTCGTTCTCGTGCACCTTCGCAAGGAAGTCGTCCCACGCCGAATCGCCCGGCCACTTCGCCTGCAGCGCAGCCAGCTCCTTCTTCGCGGCGGCGACGTCCGCCTCCGTCACGCGGCGCATCGGCACGGTCACGGTGCGGTTCTCGTGCTTCAGCACCGCATCGCGCGACACCGGACCCGGCTTCGCCGAGGTCACGCAGCCGACGAGCCTGTCGGAAAGCAGCTGCACCATGTCGTCGTGCCAGCCGTCCGGCTCGGTGCGACCGCGCCGCACGAGGTCGCGCGGACTCTGACAGCCCGCCGCCCCGATCTGGTAGAGCATCCCGAAGTCTTCGCCGTACAGCTTCTTCAGCTTCTCGCGCGTCGCGCCTGCGAAGTCGGACGACACCTGGTAGTTCGCCTCCATCACCTGCGACGGGCACGCCACGTTGAGCACCAGGCCAGTCTTGCGCCCCGACGCATCAACGGTGAACAGCATCCCCACGCCGTCGTCCTCGCCCTCGAGCATTCCCACGAAGTCCGGACGGTCCGTGTCGCCGTACATCTCGGTGGAGCCGTCCGCATAGCGCGCGAGGCGGCAGTGGCCAACGCGCGCGGTGCCGAACGCGCGGCAGACGCCGCCCGGCTTCATGCCCTTCCACGCCCTGACGTAGGCCCCGGCCACAAGGTCAAGCGCGAAATCGGAGTACTCGTTCGGCCCCCACACGTCGGGCTGCTTGCGCTCCATCTCCTCCGCCTTCGGCGTTCCGCTCGGACGTATCGCCGGCGCGCTGTGCGTATGGATCGCGCCCATGTAGATGTGCTCGGCGGCGATTTCCGGAACCAGCTCCTTCACCCTGGCGCGGACGCGATCGACGAACGGCTGCCAAGTGGTCACGTTGTCTATCGACCCCATGAGCACGTAATCTCCGCCGCGGCGCATCGCAAGCGCGACGAACTTGAGGCGGCTGTGGTACGGGTTCGACTCGTCGGCAAGCCGCTGGTAGTACTGGCCGCAAAGCGGGATCCTCTTCGTAGTCGGCGGAGTTATGTCCGCCTCGGCCCAGCCGATCTCCAGCCCGGCCGACTGGCCCTGTGCGCATACAACGCCAACGGCGCCGACGGCAACAAGCAAAGCAATCTTCTTCATGGTAACGGGTATTATACCAAAAAACGCCGCGACGGGGGACTTGCGCCGCAGGGGCCTGTTATGGTAGAATGTGCGCCATTACGACGGACCCGTAGCTCAGTCGGTCAGAGCAGGTGACTCATAATCTCCGGGTCGTGGGTTCAAGTCCCGCCGGGTCCACCACTTCCTCAAGCGCGGTTAGCAAATCCGCGCCGACGGACCATCCACCCCGGGCAATCAGCCGCCATTCGACCTAAGCGCCTTCGGGCCCTAAGGTTTCAGGGATAGTCCGCCGGCACGGTAAGAACCTCGCAGCCGTCGTCGGTGATGGCGACGGTGTGCTCGAAATGCGCGGACAGACAGCGGTCGCGGGTGACGACGGTCCAGCCGTTCTCCAGCACGTCTGTCTGCTCGCCGCGCTTCGTCATGGTAATCATCGGCTCAATCGCGATCGTCATGCCTGGCTTCAGCACAAGCTTCGTTCCCGGCTTGCCGTAGTTGGGCACCTCCGGGTCTTCGTGCACCGTGCGCCCCACGCCGTGCCCTATCCAGTCGCGGACGACGCCGAAGCCTGCGTCCTCGGCGACCTTCTGAATGGCGTAGCCGACGTCGCCGAGGTGAACGCCCGGACCGCAGGCCGCGATTCCGGCGCGAAGGCACGCCTTGGTCGTCTCTACGAGGCGCACGACCTCCGGGTCGGTGACGCCCAGCATGACAGTCCGAGACGTGTCGCCGTTGAAGCCGTGTACGCAGACTCCGACATCCGTCTTCACCAGGTCGCCGGGCATGATGATACGGTGACGCGACGGTATGCCGTGTATGACCTCGTCGTTCAGAGAGACGCACAGGTGACCGGGAAAGCCTTCGTAGTTATGGAAGCTGGCGCGCACGCCGTGCTTTTCGCAGTAGGCGGTTACCAGGTCGTCGATTTCGCCGGTCGTCATGCCGGGCGCAACGGCCCTGGCGCAAATGTCACGTATCTCCGCGCTCATCCGGCATGCCTCGCGCATGCGGCCGATTTCGGCCTTGCTCTTGATGTCAACTCTCATGTGACTTTACGGAACGGGCGCTCCGCCGGCCATGCCGAACGAAGCGCCTCCGCTGCGAATCCATCTGGTGGGCGATACTGGACTCGGACCAGTGACCCCTACCGTGTGAAGGTAATGCTCTAACCAACTGAGCTAATCGCCCGGAATGGAAGTCGGCGCAAAGTATATCATATCCCCGCATCGCGATGCAAGGGTGAAATTGGCGCCGACGCGATCGCGCAAGGAAATCAGAACGAATAGCTAAGCGTCAGGCCTATCTGGTGCGAGAAGCCGTCGCTGGTGGCGAAGCGGTAGGTCTTCCCGGTGTCGGCCGTATAGTCCTGCTCCTCGCCGACCATCAGCACCAGGCCGTAGCATGCGGCGATCTCAAGGTTGTTCCAGCTCCAGGCCAGGCCGCCAGAGATGATGTGGCGGTCGCCGGCGGGAAGCATTGTCGAGCCAGCGTCCGGCGCCGTGCTGCACGGATCCATGTCATACACATACGACGCCATCGCCGACCAGTTCTCGGCAAAGTCCCATGCGCCGCCGAAGCTGAAGCGGAACACGTCGTCCCAGTCGAGTTCCGTAGTCCTGTCGCCACCCTCCAGATTGAAGGTAAGCTTGTCCATAGATGACCAGCCGGTCCAGGTCATCGCATAACCCAGATGCACGGTGTCGGTTACGTCCCAGTTCAAGCCGGCGGCGATGGACTGCGGCAGGCGTATGTCGGCGCCGGCGTCTCCCCGCGCCTGCATCGCTCCCGCCGCCACCATGCCGACGATCTGGTCGGGCGTCGCCTTGAGATACGGCGCGACGGCGTTGATCGTGGCGGTGTCAAGCGACTTTACGTGCGTCGAATAGTGTCCGCGCACCTTGGTATCGATATACGACTTGTACATGACGCCCAGCGAGAGGTTGTCGAGAATGCGATAACGGGTGGAAACCTGCCAGCCCCAGTCGGCATAGCCGTTGTCACCCTCCAGATGAGAGCTCAACTGCCCCAAGCGGTATGCGCCGGCGGCAGCCATTGGCTTGGAGTACTGCTCAAACGAGAAATAAAGTATGCGGAAACCTGCCGACACCGACCAATCCTCCGTGATGCGGTAAGCCAGGTTCGGGTTGAGGACGATTCCCTCCACAAGAGTCTCGGTAGTGTTCCAGTTCATCGCCCAGTTGTCGTCATACTGCGTGCCGAGGCCGTACTCGGGGGCGATGCCCAGGCCGAATGAGAAGTCCCACGGAAGCGGCTGCACGGCATACACGTGCGGGAGCAGGAAGCCGCCAGGATCCATACGCCCTGCGCCCTTCCCGTTCACACGGGTCGAGGCGCGCGGCGTCTCGATTGCCGTACCGGCGGAAATCACGGTATTGGTGAAGTCTGAAATCGTCGCCGGGTTGTAGAAGTTCGCCGAGCCGTCGACTGCACGGCCCATCACGGCACCGCCCCAGGCGATGCCCTTCGCAGATCCTTCGTAGAGGGCAAAGCCCGCTCCAGAGGCCACGAACGACGACATGGCAGCGACAGCCGCCGCCATTCCACAGACTGATTTCTTCATCTTGAATCCTTTCATGATGTGACGGTGTGACATTATGGACTTTTTTGTCACACTTGTCAAGGGGGTATTTTCACTACACGAAAACTTGGGTGCACCGAGAAAATTATGCGGGCGCCCCAAAATTTCCGCTTGCACTTTCGGTACGCATATACTATAATATATGCCATGAAAAGCAAATCATCGAAAAAGGTCCGTTCCCGCGCAGAGATACTTGCCGAGATAGCAGCG
>JAFRDO010000081.1 GCA_017403825.1 Kiritimatiellia bacterium | reverse complement strand
GAGTTCGCGCGTTCGGCAGGGCGAGCTGCCCGGACGGAGCCGACAACGCCAGATTGCCAACCTTAACGAAACGAGAAGCCCCTTCTTCCGGCTAAACTTTCGTTTAACCTTTCTAAGTTTCGTTTACTTTGGCAAACAACCATAGTGAAACTACATAAGGTTGACAGCGTCCATGTCAAGGTGCGCGCGGACGCCTTTCGGGACCGGCCGGGCGGACGCTATCCAGCGCCAGGCACGGACGATTGCCGATGCCGACGGGGCGCGCAGGACGATCTGCCAGCGATACCAGCCGTCGGCCTTCTCGAGCGCCGACGGCATGGCGTCCGACACGACAAGGCCGTCCCTGCCCTCCAGCTTCCCGAGGCTTGCCGCGTACATTCCGGCCCAGGCGCCGGCAAGTCGCAAGTCCTTCGACTTCAGCCCGACGACGGCAAGATGGCAGAACGGCGGCAGGAACGCCGCCTCACGCGCCTTAAGCTCGTCCGCCGCAAAACGCTCGAAGTCTCCGACGGCGGCGGCGCGTATCGTCGGCACTTCCGGGTCGTAGCTCTGCACCAGCACCTCGCCAGGCAGCTCCGCGCGGCCCGCGCGGCCGGACACTTGCGCGAGCAACTGGTACGTGCGCTCCGCAGCTCGGAAGTCCGGCAGGTTCAGCGAGGCGTCAGCGTTAAGCACCCCGACGAGCGTGACGTTCGGGAAGTCAAGCCCCTTGGCGATCATCTGCGTGCCGAGCAGGACGTCCGCCTCGCCGCGCCGAAAAGCGGAGAGTATGTCGTCGTGCGAATGCCGGCGCGAGGTGGAGTCGGCGTCCATGCGCAGTATCCGGGCCCGGGGAAAGCACTTGCCGAGCGCCGCCTCTGCGCGTTGCGTTCCGATTCCCCGGCAGTCGAAGGACGTCGCGCCGCACTTCGGGCAGGCCGCCGGAAGCTCGGCCCAGCCGCCGCAGACGTGGCACCTGAGGCAGCGGTCCGCCCGGTGGTATGTGTACGCCACGCCGCAGTCCGGACACTCCGCGACGGCTCCGCAGACCGCGCAGGCGAACGAGCGCGAGTAGCCGCGCCTGTTAAGAAAAAGTATGGTCTGCTCTCCCCGCTCCAGGCGCAGGCGGACCGCGTCAAGGAGCGCGCGAGAGAATATCGCGCCGCCGGACGTCGCAGACGCGCGCTCCTCGCGCATGTCCACCAGCCCCACCGGCGGAAGCGCGCCGGCACCGGCGCGGCGGCGCATCGCGGCCATTGCATACTTGCCGCGCCGCACGTTCATCCAGCTCTCAAGCGACGGCGTGGCGAAGCCCAGCACGACGCGCGCGCCCTCCAGCGCGCCGCGCAACACGGCGACGTCGCGCGCGCTGTAGCGCGGAACGTCCTCCTGCTTGTAGCTGGGCTCGTGCTCCTCGTCAACCACTATCAGCCCGAGGTCCGCGACGGGCGCCCAGACCGCGCCGCGCGGACCGACGACCACGCGGGCCTCGCCGGCGCGTATGCGGTGCCACTCGTCGTAACGCTCGCCGTCCGACAGCGCGGAGTGCAGCACGGCGACCCGCCCGCCGAAGCGCGAAGCGAAGCGCTGCACAGTCTGCGGCGTAAGCGAAATCTCGGGAACCAGCACTATCGCGCCGCGCCCGGCGGCCAGCTCCGCAGCGATCGCCTGCAAGTAGACCTCCGTCTTCCCAGAGCCGGTGACGCCAAAGAGAAGCACTGGCGACGACGCACTCTTCACCACCGCAAGCGCGGCGGACTGCTCCTCGTTGAGCGGCAGCGGACGAGTGGGCAGCACCTTGCGTCCGGCAAGCGGATCGCGCCGCCTGGCGCGCGCCGCAATCCTGACAAGCCCAAGCCTCTCAAGCGTCCGCATGCTCCCAGGCGCCGTCTTCAGCTCGGCGCACAGCTGGCTAAGCCACCCGCCGTCCAGCCGCGCCACCTGCTCCGCCAGCCATCGCTGGCGCGACGTGACGCCTTCGCCGGCAGGACCATTCTCGACGGGCTCGACGAAAAGCTGCTCCTTCGCGCGCGCGTTTTTGTGCAGCACCGCCGCCGGCAGGGCGGCGCGGAGAACCGACTCTAGCGGCGAGGCCGTGTAGGCCGCGACCTTCTTGACAAGCTCCAGAAGGGAAGGAGAGAAGAAAGGCGTCTCATCGACGATGCCGGTGACAGGCTTCAGCGTACGCGGAGCGCCGCCAGCCGCGGCCCCCGCCACCTCGATCGCGAAGCCCCTGGCCTCGCGACGCCCGAAAGGAACAGAAAGAAGCTGGCCGACGGCCAGCTTCCTTTCCAGCGCCTCCGGCACTTCGTAGTCGAACAGCCGGTCAAGCGCAAGGTCGATAGCGACCCGGACAACCACCTCAGTTCGAGGCGCCGGTCTTCAGGTACGAGAAGTCGGTCTCGGTCGGAATCGTGAAGCTCTGCTGGTTGTAGACGAGGTAGAGCTTGGAGTACTTCGCCTTGATCGTGCTCGCGCCGCCGCCCTTGCGGATGCAGATCCACGCCTTGTTCGCGAAGGGCGTGTCGGACTCGCCGCCGTTCGCCTTGCCGACGCCGACCGCAGTCTTCGTCTGGCCCGAGAACGAGCCGGAGGTAATCAGCGTGTCAGTCTGGCAGTTGCGAGTGATGAGCGCGGGAATCACGTCTTCCATCTCGTCGGTGAGGCCCTGCGCGACGACCCACATCACGTTCTTCGAGTCAAGCTGCTGGCCGGAGAACGGCGGCACGCCCGCGCCGGAAAGCACGTTCATGTCGACGCCAGACACGTAAGGAGACCAGGTGTCCTTGCCGTAGTCGTCGATGTTGAACAGCTCCTTGAAGTATTCGGTAGAGGTACCGAACGTCATGCCCGCGATGTCTTCGCTGTCGTCGGACTTGTTGGTCGAGCCCTTCGGCCAGACTGAGGTAAGGCCCGCCGCCTCGCGCTCCGTGTTCGCCTGCGTGATGCCGACGAAGAGGTTGCGCCCGCGCATCGACACGGCCGACGTCTGCGCCGAAAGCATGGCCGAGGAGATCGCCGGGAAGAGCGCTCCCATGAGAATGCCGAGAATGCCGATTACGACGAGCAGCTCGACGAGTGTGAAACCTTTGGATGACTTTTTCATTTTTACCTTCCTTACCTTTCTTTTGGGTGGTGATATTATCTCAAAAATCGTCGCAATGTTCAAGTGCCTTCCTTGCAGACCGCCCGAACCATATACGGCATGTACACGCGAGTGTAGGAAACGAGACTCCAGAGCGTGAGCAGCATAAGCAGCCCCTCGACCGCAAAGCAGCTCCACAGCCATGGCCCGTGCCACGACGCGGGAGCCAGCCGGTGCAAGCTGCAGTAGGCGTAGATCCACCCCGCCCCGGGGAACGACAGCGCCGTGCGCACCTTGCCGAGCCGCGCCGCGGCCACGTCGGCCCCGTAGCGCGCGCCGACCATGCGCATGAACGTCACCCACGTGTCGCGCAGCATGTAGAGGATCGTGAACGACATCATCGCAAGCCCGTGCGCCTCCGACTCGCCCTGATGCATGACCAGCCACGACAGCCCGGGAAACGCGACTATGTAGAACACCTTGTCCATCAGCGGGTCGGACATCTTGCCCAGCGGAGAGACGACGTTCCACTTGCGCGCGAAGTGCCCGTCCCACGCGTCGGTGAGGCCCGAGAGAAGCATCATCAGGCACGCCGCCGCCAAGAACGTCCACCCGCGCACCCCGCCTGGCGCATACTCGTACGCGACGGCGAAGACGAGCCAGCCGAAGATGAGCGGAACGCGCGCAAACGTCAGCGCGTTGACGAACCGGGACTTGCCGGACTCGGTCACGACCCGGCGAGGCCTTCCGCCACGACCTCCTGCATCACGCCCAGCGCCTCCTGCAGCTGGACGAGTCGAGCCTTCAGCGACTGGATCTCAAGCTCGGACTTCTGGAAGTTCCGGCGCGTCGCGAAAAGCTGCTTGAGTATCTCGCCCGAGTCGAGGTCGAGATCGTTCAGCTCCATGCCGTCGGGTATTGGCACGAGAACCGACTCCCCGCACTCCGAGCAGTTGATCTGCAGCCCGGCGCCGCGATAGTCGATCACCAGGCTCTTGCCGCAATGCGGACAGTCGAACACTATGTCCGTATCGCGGATCTCCGCACCATCCTCGTTCTCGCGAACGGGAACCTCTATCTCTTCCGTGAACTCTTCAGCCATTACAACCTCCCTTGTTGCCTGCATTATACCAAAAAAGAGAGGCCACGGCAATTGCGCCGGGGCCTCCCCTCGGTCCGGACGCCGGAACGGCCTCTCAGGCGTTCGCGTCCTTGGCGATGCCGACGATCGTCTTGAAGCCCTCGGGATCGCGGATCGCGATCTCGCTCAGGCTCTTGCGGTTCAGCGTCACGCCGGCCTTGATCAGGCCCGCCATCAGCTTCGAGTAGCTGACCCCCTCGGCGCGGGACGCCGCGTTGATGCGGGCGATCCACAGCTGGCGGAAGTCGCGCTTCTTGAGCTTGCGGTGCTCGGTCGACAGGCGCATCGCGCGGTCGACGGCCTCGGTGGCAGTGCGGAAAAGCTTGGAACGGGCGCCGTAGAAGCCCTTCGCAAGCTTGAGGCGGCGGCGGCGGCGTTCACGGGAAGCGGGAGCGTTTGTGACTCGCATGGCTTTTTATCTCCTTTGGCTTTAGCGACCCTGCAGCGAACGCGCGTAGGTCTTGGTTACCTTGAGGGACCCGACGGCAACGGTGCCGCGCAGCTTGCGCTTGCGCGCGCGCGTCTTGCCGTTGTTCAGGTGGGCCTTTCCGCCCTGCGAACGCATCACCTTGCCGGTGGCGGACAGCTTCATGCGCTTTACGGCGCACTTCTTGGTCTTCATCTTAGGCATTTTCTTTTCCTTTCGTTTCCTTGCCGTTCGGGCAGCCTTGTCAGCCCGATCCAGACGGATTAGGGCGCGTAGATTACCAAAAACAGACCGCCGAAGTCAAGGGGCCCTAACGGACCTTGCGGAAGAACCTGCGCATCTCCTCAGCCGTCTTGCAGGCCGCCAGGCGGTCGTAGCCGCCGTCGGCGCGCAAGGCGCGGGAGATTACGCTCATGAGCTGCAGGTAGGGAGTCTGCTGCTCGTCGTTCGCCAGCGTAAGGACGATGATCCTGAGCGGAGAGTTGTCAATGGTCTCATAGTCCGGAATGCAGCCGTTGGCCGTACCCTCGTTGTCGAGCACCGCCACAGCACCGGCAATGCCGGTCACCTCGGGGCAGCGCCCGTGCGGCACGGCGATGCCGTGGTCCAGCCCAGTCGTCATCGACGCCTCGCGGCGGAGGACCGCCTCCGTCGCCGCAGCTACGTCCGACACCTGGTTCGGACAGGCCGCCGCGATCTCGGCGACCATCTTCTCGATCGCCTCCCTCTTCGACGTCGCCCTGAACTTCGGCAGCATCACGAACGACTGCAGGTAGCGTCCGACGCCGGAATGGCTGAGCTTGGCCGGCGGAGTCTTCAGAAGCATGCCGACGTCCTCGCGGCGGATCGGCTTGGATATCTGCCTCGCAAGGTCGTTCATCTCGCTCGCAACCTCCATCCACACCGTCATTACTATCGCCTCCTCGGCCGGGGTGCACTCGAACCGTATCGAATTCCCCTTGCGATGAACCGAAAGCTCCATGTCGTCCATCGCAATCTCCCAAATAGAATCCTCCTTCGACAAGAGCGAGGTGAAGAAGCCCTCCTCTCGGAACTCGGCGAGCAGCCTGGACAGCACCAGTTCGGCGACGGACTGGGAAGCCAGGTCGAACGTAACACGCCTGGAGCCGTCGCGGCGCGGCCTCGGACGGCGCACGCCGCGCCTCCTCGGCGCGAACAGCCCCACGAGCGCGGGCGGCGCCACTACGGTCGTCACCAGCGTCATCAAGATGCCTATGCCGAAAATCTCCTGCGTGAGGTAGCCGGACGACAGGCCGAGGCCCGCGATTATGAGCGCCACCTCGCCGCGCGGCACCATGCCCGCGCCGATGCGCAGGCCGCCAAGCGCGTTGAACCCGCAGAACATCGCCGGAACCATGCAGCCCAGTATCTTGGCGGCTATCGCCAGCCCGGTGTATATGCAGCCGAACACCAGGACGGGCTTCGAGCAGAGCGCCGACACGTCGACCATCATGCCCATCGAGCAGAAGAATATCGGCACGAGGAAGGTGTAGACAGGCGAGAGCATCTCCTGGATCGGGTGCTTGAGGTCCGTGCGGCTCAGGGCGAGCCCCATAACGTAGGCGCCGATGATCATCGCCAGGCCCATGAACTCGAAGATCCCGGCCAGGGTGAGCGCAAGCCCGAAGGCCATCGTCGCTATGACGACGGGGCTCTTGAACACGACCTTGAGGAACTTCGCTATCCACCGCGCGGCGAGTACGCCCACCACCGTGGCGCCGAGCCACACGCCGAACGCCTTGACGGCCACAACCCCGATCGCGCCCCAGTCCATGCCGTCGGCCGCCGCGCCAAGCTTCTCCGCCGCTTGGTTCGCCACGATGATGCCGTTGCCGATGGCGAGCACGATAAGCCCCAGCACGTCGTCGATCACCGCTCCGGCCATGATCGTCACGCCCTCCTCGGAGTCCATCTTCTTCTTCTCCGAGAGGATCCTGGCCGTGATGCCCACCGACGTTGCGGTGGACATTATGCCCATGTAGAGCGGCGCCTCCATCGTCATCGCCTCCGCAAGCGGCATCTGAGAAAGACCGGCAAAGTGCGCGAAGAAATGCGGCAGGAGCCAGACGGCGCAGAGGTCGCCGAGCAGGAAGGACACGACTACGCCGCCAAGGCCGACCATTGACCCGACCAGCGAATACCTAAGGAACATCTTGAGGTTCGTCTCAAGGCCCGAAAGGAAGAGCAGTATCACGGAAGCGAGCGTCGCGATGCCGTATAGCGCGGGCGACGTCGCGTCGAACATGACCCCTGTCTCCCTCGCGATGGCGCGAAGCTCCGCGCCGTGGAAGAGTCCGCCGGCGAAAAGCCCGTCGCCGAAGCCGACGCCGCCGAGCGCCCACGGGCCGATCACGATGCCGGCGGCAAGCTCGCCGAGTATTGAGGGCAGCCTGGCCATGGCGGCAAGGGCGCCGCCGAGCCGCGCTGCGAAGATGATGACGCCTATCTGCAGCACGAGGAACATCATCTCCTCGACCCTGGGCAGGCCGAAGTTAGGATATGGCGGGGGACCGCCGTCGTGCGCAGCAAACGCACCCATCGCCGCAAACGTAACCGCAACAGCCGCCAGCCATCTGATATTTTTCATATTGTGTCGGATTATTATACCATAATTAGACTATGAGCATACAGTCCCCGTAGGAGAAGAACCGGTAGTTCGCGCGTGCGGCAAGAGCATACGCGCAGAGAATGCGTTCGCGTCCGGCAAGCGCCGAAACCATCATCAGCAGGGTCGACTGCGGCAAGTGGAAGTTGGTGAGCATGCAGTCGCAGACCCGGAACCTGTAGGGCGGGTAGATGAAGATGTCCGACGCGCCGCAGCCAGCCCTTACCGTCTCGCCCGGCGCGCGGTCCCGATCCTCCGCCACCGCCGCCGCAACCGTCTCGAGCGTCCGCACCGTGGTCGAGCCGACGCAGAAGACGCGACCGCCGCGCGTTTTGCAGGCGTTTATAGCTTCGGCCGTCTCCGGCGGCACGGAGAACGCCTCGAAGTCCATGTGGTGGTCTTCGATGTTCTCGGCCTTGACTGGACGGAACGTGCCGGGACCGACATGCAGCGTTACGGCAACACGGCGGACGCCCTTCGCCTCCAGCGCGGCGAATATCTCCGAGGTGAAGTGGAGGCCGGCCGTCGGCGCGGCGACGGAACCGACCTCGCGCGCGTAAATCGTCTGGTAGCGCTCGCGGTCCTCGGCCTCCTCCTCGGCAGTGCCCTCGCGCTTCACGTACGGCGGCACCGGCGTGCGGCCGAACTCGTCCAAAAGGTCCATGAGCGGACGGCTGCAGGAGAACTCCGCCTGCCACATTCCGATGCCTGCGAGCGGCTTCAGCAGCGTCGCCTTCAGCTCGCCGCGCGGCCCGAACGAGGCAATCTGCCCCTCGCGGCACTTGCGTCCGGAGCCGATTATGACGTTCCAGCGGAGCGAGTCTGACGCCGCCGCCATGTCCGGAAGCCCGGAGTCCGTAGGCGCGGCGCTGACGAGCAGCATCTCGACGGCGCCGTGCGTGTCGGGCCATTCGCCGAGAAGCCGCGCCGGGAACACCTTGGTGTCGTTGACGACGAGCAGGTCGTCGGGAGTGACGTACTCCACGATGTCGGCGATGTGACGGTGCTCCACCACGCCAGTGTCGCGGTGGAGCACCATCATCTTTTCCGTGCCGCGCTCCCCGACGGGGTGCTGTGCGATCAGCCGCGCGGGAAGCGGATACCAGAACTGCGACGTCTTCAACTGCTTCGCCGCGCCGTCACTTCACGCAAAGGCTCTTGAGCAGCCCGAGCTGGCCCTCGATCAGCTTGTCCGCGACCTCGGGTGCGAAGGGCGAAGTCGCCGCCTCGTAGCCGCCGCCGATGAAGGAGTCGGAGAACGGGAAGTAGCCGCGGCTGCCGTTCGTGAGGCAGGAAAGGATAGTTAGCGTGAACGGGGAGCCCTTCTTCACGGCCTTGCCGATGTCGTTGAACGGCTCGCCAGGGAATCCGCCGAACGCGACGGAGTCGCCGATGGCGATCGCGATGAGCGGCAGGTCGAAGTAGTCGGGCCCGTTCTCGAGCCGGACGATGCGGCCGGCGCGCGCGACTTCCGTCGTAAGCTCCATGTGCTTGTAGGGAATCTGGTCGTCCTTGCCTTCCTGATGGAGCTTCCAGTACTTCTTCGCGAGGGCAAGCTCCTCGGGCGTCTTGGCGCGCTGCGAGCCGACGCGCACGTTCGCCGTGCCGGTGCGGATCTCGCCTGCCGGAATCGGCACGCACTTCATCCAGACCGAAAGCGCGGCGCCGGCCAGCACGTTCGCCATGTGCCAGGCGTGGTCGTAGCCGCGCGGCACGTTGTCGAAGTCGTTGACGAGGCCGTTCTCCTCGCCGGGGAGCGGCATCACGTTCACGTGGTTCACGTCACCCTGCGTGCCATTGATCACCATGCAGAGCGCATGGCCCATCGTCGCCGCCTCGAAGACTGTGCGGGTGAGGCCCGGCCAGTCCGCAGTGATCGTCTCGCCGCCGACCACGTCGGGGTGGGTCTGGAAGTTTATGAGGCAGATCGGCATTCCCTCCTCGCGGTCGATGCGCAGCACCTGCACCGTCTCGTCCGGCGGATTGCCGTCGGGACCGACGATGTCGGGGTTCTTCACGCCGGGATTCGTGTACACCTTGCCGTTCTTCATCTTGTAGCGGCGGCCGAAGGAGATGCGCTTCGCCACGGTGCGGGCGAACGAGAGGCTCGCCGGACGCAGGTCGCGTATCGCCTCGACGGCGGCGTCCGCCGCGCGCGTGGTGGACATGTCGACGTAAATGGCGGTGAGCGGCGCAACGCCCTTGCCGGCCGACGAGCCCTGCTCGATGTTCGCGGCGAGGTACCCGCCGTCATGCGTGTGCGAGGCGTGGAGCATGATAGCGTCGCGGCTGACGCCGGTCGCCTTGGAGATCGCGTCGCGCATCTTGTTCGCCACGCTGTCGGAAAGCGCCTCAGTGTCGAACTGCATGACGAGAGCGGTCTTGCTGCCGTCGGAGAACGCGATGCAGTTGACCTGCAGCGGGTCGAGTACGGACTTCGCATAGCGCTCCTGGTAGTAGCCCGGCATGAACACGCCCAGCGGCGGCGTTATGTCGGTGCGGGCGAAGCCGGCGCGAAAGTCGGCGGCGGACGCGGCAAGCGACGCAGCCGCAAGTGTCGTCATGATCAGCAGTTTCTTCATTTCGTATGCTCTCCTTGTTGTTTGTTGTCTTGTTTTCAAATCTGTTATGCGACGGAGGCGCCGAACGACGCGGCGCCTCCGATGAACCACCGGCGCAAGACGCCGGACGGCATGGCGCCGGTCAGTCCCTTACGGAAATGACCTTGCCGCCCTTCTTCGCCGATTCGTGGCACGCCGCGCAAAGGGCGAGGTTGTGTATCGCGTCGTCAGCGGTCAGCGGCTTCTTGCCGAGGATGCTCTTCGCGTGGCCCTCGATGAGGGTCTGGTAGATGTTCTGTATCTTGGCCGGCTTGACGGCAGCGACCTTCTTGCCGTTGTCGATCTCGAGGCGCTGGACGATCGGCTCGTCCGCATAGCCGGAGAGCTGGAACATCGTGCCGTAGCCGCGCATCGCGGCCTTGTCGCCGTAGATCTCGTAGCCGAGGTTCGTCAGCGTGCCGGCGAGGCCGCCGCGCATCTCGCTGAACGCCGCGTTCACGCTGCCCTGGGTGCCGTCCTCGAAGAAGAACTTGATGTACGCGCCGTCCTCGGCCTTGATCTTCATCACCTTCGGATAGTAGACGGCCGCGACCTTCTTGATCTTCTTGCCGAACATGAACTCGGCGACGTAGAAGCAGTGACTGGCGACGTCGCCTATCGGGCCGCCCATCTCCGCCACCTTCGAGCAGCGCCAGGTGGCCGCCTCGGCGGGATCGTAGCCGTAGGCGAACTCCATGTGGAAGCAGGAGTCGTTGACCTTGCCGAGCTTGCCGGCGGCGATCGCGGCCTTGCCGGCGACGTTCCATGCGTTGTTGACCATCATGTGGTCCACCGTGAGGGAGAGCTTCTTCGCCTTCGCGATGCGGCTCATGGCCTTCGCGTCCGCGACCGAGGTCGCAATCGGCTTCTCCACGATCACGTGCTTGCCGGCCTTCAGCGCCTCGCACGCGAGCTTGGCGTGCGAGGCGTTGTTGGTGGCTATGTAGACGCCGTCCACCGCCTTGTCGGCGAGGACGGCGTCCAGAGACGGATACCACTTCAGGCCGAGCGCCTCTGCCGCGGCCTGGCGCGCCGGATTCAAGTCCGTCGCTCCGACCAGCTGCGCGTTCTTCAGCGCCTTGAAGCGCTTGACGTCGCAGGCGTAGCCTTCCTTGGCGACGCGGTTCTCCGCAATGCCGCCGAACCCGACCAGAACATACTTGACCTTCATGGTATCCTCCGCTTCTTTCCTTTTATTACTTCATCATCGCGTCGGCGACCTTCTTGAACGCCTTGACGTCGGCCTCGATGTGCTCGAGGGTGTACGTCGGATGCGTCCAGAACGAGATCGTCGAGTCGGCGAGCGAGTGCGCGACCGGGCAGTTGCACTTCGTGTAGTCGATGCCCTTGCCGAACGCCGGGTCCTTGAACGGATAGTGGCGCGAGCCGAAGCCCTTCTGCTTGGCATACGCCTCCTCCTTGTACATCTCGGGCCACAGCACCGAGTAGGCGCACGCGCCCTCGGCCTGGACGGCGGCGATGAACTCCTTCATCGTGCACTTCAGCTTCGAGGTGTCGACGACGAACGGGACGAGCCAGAAGCAGTTCTGGCGCTCCGGCGTGTCGACCGGGAGGTACTTGATGAGCGGATGGCCCTTGAGGCCCTTGATGAGGGCCTTGCCGAGCTTCTTGCGCTGCGGCAGGTTCCACTTGTCGAAGCGCTCGAGCTCGCCGAGGCCGATCGCGCTCTGGATCTCCGTCATGCGGAAGTTGTAGCCGACGCGGCGGTGGATGTAGAGCTGCTTACCCTCCATCTGCAGGAGGTTGAGCTTGGCCTTGACGTCGTAGCCGTGGTCGCGCACGGAACGGCACTCCCACGCGAGGTCGTCGTCGTTGCAGCAGACCATGCCGCCCTCGCCGCCCGTCGTGAAGTGCTTGGACTGGCAGAACGAGAAGCAGCCGACCGTGCCGATCGTGCCAGCCTTCTTGCCCTTGTACTTGCCGCCGAAGCACTGCGCGCAGTCCTCGACCACGTAGAGCTTGTGCTTCTTCGCGATCTTCATGATCGGGTCCATGTCGGCAACCATGCCGTAGAGGTGCACGACGACGATCGCCTTCGTGCGCTTGGTGATGGCCTTCTCGATCTTCTTCGGATCGAGCAGATGGTCGGTTCCCGTGTCGACGAAGACGGGGAGCGCGCCGGCCTGCAGGGCGCAGAACGAGGAAGCGATGAAGGAATAGGACGTGCAGATCACCTCGTCACCCGAGCCGATGCCGAGCGCGGTGAGCGCGACATGGAGCGCCGCCGTGCCGTTCGAGACGGAGATGGCGTTCCTGACGCCGAGCCACTTGGCCCACGCCTTCTCGAACTGCATTCCGACGGGACCGGTCCAGTAGTTGACCTTGCCGCTGTGAAGGATGTCGAGCACCTTCTTGTCGGTCTTGGGATTGAACTGGGGCCAGGCGGGGAAGCCCTTGCTCCACACCTTCTTGCCGCCGTTGATTGCGAGAGCGGCGGCCTTGTCGACCGGCTTCGCTGCCTTCTTCTCAACCTTCTTGGTTGCCATTTCTTACTCCTGTGTTTTTTGTGACGTTACCACGTCGTGCCTCAGAGCCGGCCTCATAACGGCCTCTCCCGTGCTTCCTGACGCAGAAGTTGACTTGAAGCGATTATAGCAAATCGCACCGCGAAAAGCAATGCTCAGGCGCGCAGCACTTCGAGCAGCCTGCGGGCCGTCGGGCCGGAAAGCTCGCTGACCACTTCGTTGGCGCCGCCGAAGTCCTGGTAGGCGACGTGGTCGTTGACGACCGCCATCGACCCCATGCCCGCTATCAGCGCCGACTTGACGCCGAAGCCCGAGCCAGTGACGGCGACTGTGGAAAGGTGGCGGAGACGGTTGGCCACGCAGGCGCGGCGCCAGGCGTCCCACTTCACCGCGCCGTAGCACGGCGACGACTCCTGGTACAGGACGACGTCACCTGAAAGTATCTGGGCGAAGGCCATGCGCACCTCCATGACGCCGATGTCCGCCCGCGTCGATATGACCACCTTCACGCCCTTGTCGGCAAGCACCTTCACGAAGTTCCTGAAAGCGGGCGTGACGGAGGTCGGAACCGCCGCCGTAAGGGCGGCGTTGAAGGCGGCCGCAAGGTCGCGCGCCGCCTTCTGCGCCGTCTTCTTGGTCTTCACGACCGAGAAGAGCTCTGCCAGCCCGCCCTGGTAGTTGCCGCCGGCGAGATAGCGAGCCTCGGTGGTGGCGTCGAAGGGAATGCCGTCGAGATCGGACAGGAACTTTCGCGTCGTCTCGAACAAAAGCTCCGCGCCGTTCATCGCGGCGAAGTCGAACTCGACGATCACTCCCTTATCGGCCATGGGGAACCTCCCCGGCGCCTAGCGCGCCGTACGTTTCTTTCGCGGATACGGCTGGCCGATCTCGGACAACATCTTGCGGAACGAGCCCTTGCGCACGTTGAAGGGCTTGCCGCCCTTCACGCGCGAGAACTCGCAGGCGCGGATTTTGGCCGCCGCCTTCTCGTCAGGCCCGACAAGGCCGGACTCGCCCGCAAGCGCGCAGGCGACCGCCTTGCGAGCGCACTTCTCGATGAGCCTGAGGTCCTTCTTGCCGGGGGCGGCAGAACGGGCGAAGTAGCCCGACTTGAACACCTGCACCTTCTCAGCCTTGAGAAGCTCTCCGAAGCGCTTTGCAACATACTGCCCGACGTTCACCTTGTCAAGCCGCGGATGCCCGAACGCATCGACCGGGACGTCCTCGCCGCGCTTCTTCATCTCGGCGACGATGTCCTTAACGCCGGCGCCCTCGCTGACGAAGATGTTGACCGCGTCGAACTTGTCCATGATCGGCAGAAGCCTCTTCGCCTCGCCCTTGAAGTCGATCTTCGACTCCGGCACGTAGACGGCGTGCACGTCCTGCCGGCCCATCGTGAGGTTGAACTCGGGCAGGAACTTGACCTTCGACTTCAGCATCTTGCGGTAGTACTGCGCCGTCTTGTAGGCGAGCCAGCCGCAGTTGCGCCCCATAACCTCGTGAATCGTGAGCGCGCGCGGATTGGCCGAGTTCTCTTTTACGACGTTGAGGAAGAACTTCGCGCCCTCCTCGGCCGCCGTCCAGGCGCCGAGCGACTGCTTGATGGGATAGACGTCGTTGTCAATCGTCTTGGGCAGGCCGACGACGATAAGCGGATAGTTGTTGGCGGCAAGGTACGCCGCAAGGTCGGCCGCCGTCGTGTTGGTGTCGTCGCCGCCGATGGTGTGCAGCACGTCCACGCCGTCCTTGACGAGCTGGTCGGCCGCCACCTTTAGAGGATCCTCGCCGGAACGCACCAGGCCGCGCTTCACGCAGTCCGCCACGTTGGTTAGCTTCACGCGGCTGTTGCCGATCGGCGACCCCCCGTGCTTCGTGAGCACCATCGCATTCTTGCGCACTTCGGGCGTAACCGGGATTGACTCACCCTTCAGTAGCCCCATGTAGCCGTTGATATAGCCGATCATCTCGACGTTCGGCGCCTTCTTGGTATACTCGTCGATCAGAAAACCTATGGAACTGGAAAGACACGGCGCAAGCCCCCCAGCCGTAAGAAACGCAACCTTCTTGACTTCCTTCATTTTATTACTGTTAACTCCTGTATCTCTGTTTTCGCTGTCTTGTTGATTTCAATCACAGGCCCTTCAGCACGTTGACCATTTCGATTGCCGCCTGCATGGCGGAAAAACCCTTGTTGCCCTGCTTGGTGCCGCAGCGTTCGACAGCCTGCTCAAGGCTCTCCGCCGACACCACTCCGTCAATTACGGGCACGCCCGTCTCCAGGGATATCTCACAGAATGCGCGCGAAGTCGTCTCATTTATGAGCGCGGCATGCGCCGTCGCCCCCTGGACGACCGCTCCAAGCGCGACCACCGCGTCCACCTTGCCGCCGGCGGCAAGCCGCTTGGCCGCCACCGGTATCTCATAAGCCCCGGGCACCCGCACCACGAGCAAGTCCTCCTCGCTGCCGCCCAAGCGCACGAACGCGTCAATAGCGCCCTTTACGAGCTGCTCGGTCAGAAAACTGTTGAAGCGACTGACGACCAGAGCCGCAGTCATGCCCTTGGCATCCAACGAGCCGTTGATTTCCCTTGTCATTGTCATTTCTTCCCGTATGCGAAAAAACGAGAGAAATTATATCACTTATTCGTTATTTTGTCTAGTGGGTAAATTCTAGTCGTTCGGCGCGGCGAGGCCGCCGCCGAGGGCACGGTAGAGCCCGATTAGTTCCATGGTTATCTGTCCGCGCGAGACAACCAGCTCCTCCTCGAGCTGAAGCCGGCTGCGCTGCGCGTCAAGGACGTTGTTGAAGTCTTTAAGACCGTTCTTGTAGAGATCCTGCGAGATAGTCACGGCGTCCGTCGCCGCCTTTACCGCGCCCTGCAGCGACTGGTAGCGATGGTATTCCTGGGTGTAGGCGGCATATGCGTCGCGCACCTCGCCGTAGGCCGTCTCGACGGCAAGCTCGTAGGCGAGCGCCAGCTCGGCGGTCTTCGCCTCCGCCGCCTTCACGTTCGCGTAGACCGCCCCTCCCTGGAAGATCGGCCAGCTGACTGCGGGGCCGAGCGACGCGAGAAACGAGTCTCGGGAGAAGAGCTTCGTCTTGTGGCGGTTCTCCCAGCCGACCTGCCCGGAGACGAACAGACGCGGGAACCACGCCGCCTTGGCAACGCCGATACGGGCAGTCTGCGCGGCAAGCGCACGTTCCGCCGCCCTGACGTCGGGGCGAGCGCGCATCATGTCGAGCGAAAGCCCTTCCAGCCGCTGCGGCGCCAGGAGCCAGTCGCGCCGCTCCTGCGGACGCAGCGCCTCGTCAAGGGCGCCCGGCGTCTCACCGGCAAGAATCGCAATCGCGTTCTTCAGGGCCTCCTCCTGCGCCAGCAGCTGCGGAATCCTCGCGCGCGTCTCCTCCACTATGTAGGCGCACTGGTTCACCGCAAGCTCGTCGCCGATGCCGCTTTCGAGGCGTGACTTCAGGATCTCGTAGGTCTCGCTCTGCAGCACCAGGTTCGTGCGCGCCACGTCAATGCGCTCCTGCACAGTCCTGAGCCTCACGTACTGAAGCCCGATCTGCGTAGTGAGCGCCACCCAGGCGTCGGCAACCGTCCAACCGGCGGACTCCGCCTGCGCCAGCGCGCTCTCCGCCAGCCGCCTCGTGCCTCCGAACACGTCAATCTCCCAGTCGCCGTCCACGGCGAAGCGGCGCACGTTGTAGCGGTTATAGTTCCCCCCGCCGGAGCGCGTGTTGGGACGATACCAGTAGCGGTTCCAGCCGCCCTCGATCCCGAAGTGCGGCATAAAGCCCGCGAAGCTGCCGAGCAGCTCCCACGCGGCCTGCTCCAGCCGGGTCTGCGCCATCAGGAAGGAGACGTTGTTGGAGACGCCGCCGACCACGAGCGACTCAAGTACGGGATCGTTGAAGCTCGTCCACCAATGCGCCACGGTGTTGGTCGTTATGACGACGCGGACATCCTCGTTCGACGCCGCCGGACGGTACTCGCAGGACTCCGTAAGGTTGGTCGTGGGCTGCCCGGCGTCAGGTAGCGCGACAGACGTCGCCGACAGCTCGGGCTCCTCGTAGTTCGGCCCTACGGACGGCAACGATGCGCAGCCGGCTACGGCCGCAAATACAAGCAAGCCGATGGCCTGACGGTGAAAGTTCGGAGTCGCAATTTTTTGATTTTTCATTTCTCTACCCTTGCGTTTTGAGTTTATCATCTTAAGACCATTATCGTTCCTTCAGCCTTCTTCGCCTCACGGAGAGAGCCGACAGGTACGAAAAGAAGCGCTTGACGCGCTCACGCCACGTCTGGAAGAGCGCATATAGGCCAGGAATTAGGAGTATGCCGAAGGCGACTGACGCGAACATGCCCCAGAACTCGGTCGTGCCGAGGTGGTTGCGGCTCGCCGCGCCCGCGCCTGTCGCAATCATCATTGGGAGCGTACCCAAGAGGGTCGTAAGGGCAGTCATGAGCAGGGCGCGAAGTCGCTCGCCCGCCGCCGCGCCCGCGGCATCCACGATGGAGAAGCCCTCGCGCTCGCGCTTGTCGCGCGCGAACTCCACGAGTAATATGGCGTTCTTCGAGGCAAGGCCCACGAGAAGCACGAGCCCGAGCTGGGCGTAGATTGACAGCGAATACGGCTTTCCGGAGGCAAAAATGCCCCAATACTTGAGGCCAAGCAAGGCGCCCAGCACCGCCACGAATATCGACAGCATGACAGGCAGCGGAATCGTCCAGCTCTCGTACTGCGCAACGAGGAACAGGTAGCCGAACAGGATCGCCAGCAGTATGAGCGGCGCCGCCGTGCCCTCGTTGCGCGCCTCCTGGAAGGACAGCGCCGCCCAGTCGTATCCGTATCCTTCCGGCAGCTCGGCCTTCAGGAGGTCGCGCACCTCGTCCATCACAAGGCCCGACGGCACTCCTGGCACCGGCAGTATGTTGAGCCCCGCCGTAACGTACTTGTCGCGCGTGTAGATAGTGCGCGGACCGAGCTCGCGGGAAATCGTCCCGAGCGAGCCGACGGGCACCATCGCGCCGGTGTCGGACCGCACGTACAGCCGCTCCACCGCCTCGGGCGTGGCGCGGGCCGACGCCTCGGCGCAGACCGTCACGCGGTTCACCTGCGTGCCGAGGTTCACGTCGTTCACGTACCTGGAGCCGAGATAGTTCTGCAGGGTCGCGTAGATGGTCGCCACAGGCACGTGGAACATCTCGGCCTTAACGCGGTCGAGGTTGAACCTCAGGTGCGGCGTCTCCGCGTTGTAGCCGGCGAACGCCGCCAGTATGTGCGGGTTCTGGTTGAGCTTCATCAGAAGTTTCTTCTTGACCTCGTCAATCTTCATCGGGTCGGAGTCGACCTTGTCCTGGATGTGCACGGAGATGCCGTTAGACATGCCGAGGCCTGGGATCGCCGGCGGCATGAACACCTGCCACTTCGGCTCCGGCACGGCGGCGAGCATCATCTGTATCTTGCCGACGAGCGCGGCGGCGTGCTGCTCGGGGAGCGGACGCTTGTCCCACCCCTTCAGGTCGATGATGAGCGTGGTCTGGTTCTCGCCGCGCCCGCCGATCATGCCCCAGCCGGTGATGGAGATGACGCTCGCCACCTCTGGCAACTGCCGCAGCATCTCCACGGCGCGCAGGGCCGCGTCGCGGCTGCGGTCGCGCGCCGTGCCCTCGGGCATCTCCATTGACGCGAAGACGACGCGCTGGTCCTCGTCGGGCAGGAAGGCCGTCTGCGTCTTCGTGAAGAGCGATACGGTCATCAGGACCACAAGCACGAGCAGCACGCCCGCGAGGAAGATGCGGCTCGCCAGCCACCTGGCGGCCGTCACGAACAGCCCCTTGAAATGCTCCACGCACCAGTTGAACCAGGCGAGCGGGCCGTGCCGGAACGGACGCGACTCGCGCAGGAGCAGCGAGCAGAGGGCCGGCGCGAGCGTTAGCGCGCAGACCGTCGAGAAGCATACCGCCGCCGAGAGCGTGACGGAGAACTGCTGGTATATGCGCCCGGTGATTCCGCTCATGAAGCCGACAGGCACGAAGATGCCCAGCAGCACGAGCGTCGTCGCGATGACGGCGCTCGTCACGTCGCTCATCGCCTGTATGGTGGCCTCCTTCGCGTTGAGGCAGCGCGTCTCTATGAGGAACTGGACGCGCTCCACGACCACGATGCAGTCGTCGACGACCACGCCTATCGCCAGCACCAGCCCGAACAGCGTGAGTATGTTGATCGAGTAGCCCAGGATCGCCATCAGTATGAACGTGGAGCACAGCGACACGGGAATCGTCAGGCACGGTATCAGCGTCGCGCGCCAGTCCTGCAAGAAGAGATAGCATACGAGCACCACGAGGCCGAACGTGATGAGCAGCGTGAACACGATCTCCTTCACGCACATGCGCACGAAGTCAGTGGCGTCGTAGGGCGTGATCCATTCGAGGTCGTCGGGGAACGACTCCGCGAGCTTGTTCATCTCCTTGTAGATCTGGTCCATCGTGGCGATGGCGTTTGCGCCTGGCTTCTGCTGCAACGCCACGGATACGGCGTTGCCGGCGTTGAACTGGCCGGTGAACATGTAGTTCTCCTCTCCGACCTCAGTGCGGGCGATGTCGCACAGGCGCACGATGCCGCCGTTCTCGTCGCGTCGCACCACGATTTCGTTGAACTCCTTCGGCGACATCAGGCGGCCTTTCGCCGTGAGGGTGTAGACGTGCGCCCCGTGCGCTGGAATCGGCGATGCGCCGACCGAGCCGACCGACGCCTGCACGTTCTGCCTGGAGACGGCGGCGATGACCTCCTCGGTGTTCAGGCCCTGCGCCGCCATGCGGTCAGGGTCGAGCCACACGCGCATGGCGATGCGGGGACCGTAGACCGTCGCCTCGCCCACGCCAGGAATACGAAGCAGCACCGGCTGTATGTTGCCGAATATGTAGTCTGATATCTGCAGACGCGACATCGTGCCCTTGGGCGAGCGGAGGCATATGACGCCCAGCATGTCCTCGGCCTGGGCGCGGATTCGTCCGCCGAGTTGCTTCACCTCTGTCGGCAGCTTCGCCTCGGCCTGCGCCACGCGGTTCTGCACCTTAACCATGTCCATGTCGCGGTCGCTCTCGACCTCGAACGACACCTGGAGCTGGTAGGTGCCCGTATCGGAGCACGAGCCGACCATGTAGAGCATGTCATCCACGCCGTTCACCTCGTCCTCGATCGGCATGGCGACTGTGTTCAGAATCTCCTTGGCGTTCGCGCCCGGGTAGTTGTACATCACCGATATGGACGGCGGCGTCAGGCGCGGATACTGCGAGACCGGCAGCCACTTGATCGCCATCACGCCGGCCATCGTCAGCACGATCGCGATCACCATCGCGAAGCGCGGACGCTCCACGAACGTGCGCGAGAACGTCTTGATCTCGTCGATCGCCGGTCTTAGCGAGAGTTTCATCTTCCGTTTTCCTTATGTGAAATGACTTCGTTCACTCCACCACAGGCGGCTTGTAGTTCGGGTCGAGGTCGTCGTTCGGCGTGGCCTCGACTACCTTCACCTTCACGCCGGGACCGAGCTTGCCAAGCCCGGATATGACGACCTTCTCGCCCAGCGCAACGCCAGAGATTACGGGACACCAGCCCTCGCTCATCTCGCGCAGGTCGACGACGCGCTGCTCGACGGTCATGTCGTCCTTCAGCACCCAGACGCCCTGGCTGCCGGTCGAAAGGTCGAACACGGCCTGCTGCGGCACGCAAGGCATCTTCGGCGGGGCCTTGCGGTCCGTGAGAAGCGTCACATAGCTGTTCGGTATGAGAAGCCTGTCGGGATTGGGGAACGAGAGGCGCATGATGATCGTCGCCGTCTCCTTGCTCATGGCGTTGTCGTCGAAGTCCCACTTACCCTCCTCGCCGTACTCGCTACCGTCCGGCAGGAGAAGCCTCATGCGGTAGTCGGGGGCCTTGCCCTTCTTGACGGCCGTACGCCAGCCGATGTAGGCGCGGTCGGTGAGAGGGAACGAGACGCGGATCGGATCAACCTGCACGATACGGGCGAGCGCGCCCTTCGACGGTGCCACGTAGTCGCCCACGTGCGCGCTCGTCTTGCCGATCTGCCCGCTGATGGGCGCGATTACCTTCGCCTTCTTGAGGTCGTATTCGGCGACGACAAGGTTCGCCTTCGCCTGAAGCACCGCAGCCTTGGCACGCTCGAAGCCAGCCTCGGCGTCGTCGCGCTCCTTCTGCGTGATGCCGCGCTCGTCGGCCTTCTGCATGCGCTCGTTGTAGCGGCTTGCGCGGCGCTCCTCGGCTTCAGCCGCCGCTAGGTCGGCCTTGCGCTGGTTAGCAACGGCACGATAGCGCTCGTCGTCAAGGACATACAGGACCTCCCCGGCCTTCACCAGGTCGCCCTCCCTGAATTTGATCTCCTTGACGTAGCCATCCACCTGCGGCAGAAGGTCCACCTCCTGCATAGCCTCGGCGTGTGCGACGAACTTCTCGGGCAGGTTGTACGCCCGCTCCTCGACTTCCCTGACAGCCACCGTAGCCATCATCTGCGGCATCTGCGGCATCGCCGGACGACCCTGCGGACACAGCTCGCGCGCGATCCACCCGCCGACGGCGCATGCGACAGCCAGCACGATGGTTCCAATTACGGCACCGACGGCGCCGCCGCTCTTCTCTTTGTTTTGCATTTTTTGCTTCCTTCACCTGTCTTCATGGCCGCCCATACGGCGGCATAAGACTTCCTTAACGTATCCTCCAAGCCGCACTGCAGCACCTTCGCGATGTGCGCGTGCACCAGCCCGTCCCAGATCGCCATGCATACCGACGCAACCTGCACAGGGTCCGCGTCCGCACGCGCACGGCCGGTGCGGACATCGTTCTCAACAGCCGTCCGGAACGCCACCCACGGACCGAACCGCTTGTTCGTCAGCAAGTCATCGCGTACCTTCTCCATCGACGCGTCCGCCCACCGTATCTGCTCGTGCACCAGGAGAAAGAACGCCGTGCTGCGTGCATCGCCTATGAGTTGCGTCGCATTGCGCACCATCATGTCGGCCACCACGGGGAAGGACAGGCTGCCGAAGCCGTCCTCGCCGCCCGGCAGGAAGTTCGAGAGCTGGCGGCGGAACTTGGTCAGCATCTCGTCAATCAGCGTCACGAGCAACCGCTCCTTCGTGTCGAAATGCCAGTACACCGCACCCTTCGTCATTCCAAGCCGGGCCGCTATGTCGGTGAACGTCGTATGCTCGTATCCTTTTCGGACAAAAAGCGAAAGCGCGCTCGCAAGAATCCTCTTGCGGGTCTTCAACGCATCCTCTTTAGTCTTCCTCGGCATCTCAGGCGCGTATTATACATACTTTCAGGTATGTATGTCAATGCCGAACCGGCTGGAATATCCCCACCTTTGGGAAGCGCTACCGAGCTCTTCGAGAGCCTCGCGCGTTTTTGCGGGCTTCGGAGGTTTTTCGGGCATGGTTTGCCGCGATTATGCGCCTCGTCATCCCGTAAGCAGCTCAAACTCCAT
>JAFRDO010000080.1 GCA_017403825.1 Kiritimatiellia bacterium | reverse complement strand
TCCTCAGCCTTGCAGCCGATGCGGTTGAGCTGGAGGAGCTCAGTCGTGTCAGCGTCGAGGATCATCGGACCCGCGTTGTCATAATCGAAGAACGCGACGTTCGCCGTGTCCTTCCAATCATTGCACGCGCAGCCGGTGTCGCCGCAAACGCCCGCCTCAGTAGCCGTGGTGCCATACACCATGGCCATGAAACGACGGATCACCGGACCACGATAGGTGGCGGTGGAGCACTCGTTGCACGCATCCTTGGCGACAACGTTGCAGCTGGCCGTCGTGCGGACCATCACCTTGAGGCGATAGCCGAACGGGCAGTCAGTGCAGGAAGCAGCAGTAGCGATGCCAGCAAGAGCGGCGACCGCAGCTGCAATCATGACCTTCTTCATTTTTGTTTTGTTCTTTCTGTTTTCCATCCACGTCTTCGGCAAACGGTCCGTCAACGCTTCAGGAGGTTAACCTTACCCCCGAGCTAGTTTGGGCACACTCGCGCCCCCTATTCCCGAAAGCGAGCGTATTGTATCATATTTTCTGTCGATTGCGCAAGGGGGTATTTTGAAATTTTTTCATGGCTCCAAAAAACGCCCGCCCGAGTTTGCCACTTGTGTGTTAGGTCCTCGGCGTGACCAAGTGAAAAATCTTCAATAAAATCAATGATCCCCCTTGCGGAGCCTCTGTAGATATGATATAATTATCCTGTGATTGCAACCTTGCTAAATAGGAGGCCCCATGCACATTGAGCTGTTCACCGTCCGCAACCGCCCGTATCTCCGCCTTGTCGAGTCGAGGCGGAGGACGTCCCGCAACGGCAAGCCGATCTCCGGCAAGAGGCTCGTGCTGAGCCTCGGCCCGTTGGCGAAGCACGACGACGGCAAGCCCGGCTACCTCGACCGGCTCCGCCAGTCGTTCCGCGAAGGGAAGCCGCTCATCGAAGCCCTCGGACCATACGTCGGCGACGCTCCGAGGGAGGAATGGGACATAAAGTTCCGCGACGGCGACGACGGCTGCAACGGCGAGCCGAAGCGTCTCGCGGCGTGCGTCCTCGACCCGGTGTTCTCCGCGCTCGGCCTCGACCAGCTCTTCGCGAGCGTCAAGCACGCCTCGAAGATCAGGTACGACCTCCAGGGGATCGTCAGGCTCCTCGTGTACGGCAGGATCCTCGAGCCCGCGTCGAAGTGCGCGACGATGGAGCAGAACGGGAAGTACCACGAGCCCCTGGTCTCCAGCGACAACCCCGACAACGTGTACGACGCGCTCACGGCCATCGACGAGAACGCGGAAAGGATCTTCAGGAGGATGAACACGTGCATCAAGCGCGGGATCGGGCGGAACCCGTCGCTGGTGTTCTACGACGTTACCAACTTCTACTTCGAGATCGCGGATGCGGACGAAGACGTCCTAGACGAGTCGGGGAACGTCGTCGAGAAAGGTCTCAGGAAGTTCGGCGTGAGCAAGGAGAACAGGAAGCAGCCCATCGTCCAGATCGGCCTCTTCATGGACGACAACGGCATCCCCGTGTCGTTCGAGATGTTCCCCGGCAACACGCTCGACCACCACACGCTCAGGCCCGCAATGGAGCGGACGGTGGACGGCTTCGGGCTCGGCAGGTTCGTCCTCGTCGCGGACAGGGGCATGTACTCGGCCCCGAACATGTGCCACGTCACCGACGCGGGCAACGGCTACATCGTCTCGAAGAGCCTCAGGAAGAGCACGGCTGCGACGCGCAGGTGGGCGGTCTCGCCCGAGGGGTATATGGTCGTCAGCGACAAGTTCCGGCGCAAGTCCAGGATCGTCCGGCGCGAGATCACGCTCGTCAAGAAGGACAAAAACGGAAAGGAGACGCGCGAAAAGCGCAAGTTCACGGAGAAGGAGGTCGTCTACTGGAGCGAGGCGTTCTACAGGCGCGAGATGCACGAGCACAAGTCGTTCCTGGACTTCGTCGAAAGGCTCAGGGCCAACCCCGCGGGCTTCAGGGTCTCGGCGGCCCAGTCGAAAAGCCTGAAGAGGTTCCTCAAGGACGAGTACCTCAACAAGAAGACCAACGAAGTCGTGGACGGGAGGAAGCTCGTGGCGATGATAGACGACAAGAAGCTCGACGAGTTCAACGAGCTCATGGGCTACTACATGATCGCAACGTCCGAGCTGGACACGCCCGACCAGGAGATCATAGACAAGTACCACGGGCTCACGCAGATCGAGGACCAGTTCCGCGAGATGAAGGGGACGCTGGAGGCCCGGCCCGTGTTCGTCAACACCCCGGAGCACATCCACGCGCACCTCCTGGTCTGCTTCATCGCGCTCACGATGATGCGGCTCGTGCAGCGCAGGATTGCGATGGCCGAGCCGAAGAGCGACGCGGGAGGCGACCTCAAGTGGTCCTACGGAATGTCGGGCGAGCGGCTGTCAAAGGCGCTGCGCGAATGGCAGGTGCTCTGCCAGCCGGGAGAATACTATCAAATGCTGAATGCGTCCGGCGAGGACATCAGGCGAGTCCTCTCGGCTTTTGGCGTCGGTACTGGAAAGCGGATATACACGAAGGGAGGCATCACTGCACTCAAGTCTAGGGTCAAGGTTTTCTAAAATGTGATTGCTACAAATTATGGCGGTTTTTTTCACGCGACCCGCGTGAACATTGGCTCAAACCGCACTTTTCAAAAAAAGAAGTGGCAAACTCGGGTTATAGCAAAAACGGGCAGACGGGACTGCATCAATTACTGCCTAACGACAACGGCTGGCGCCCATATACGAAAGCCGTAGAATGGTTGTCCCCAGAGAGCTTTTGTCAACTTCTGGCTTTTGCGACCCGAGGATTTCATAGCATACCAATCGAATGAATAGATGGAAGCACCCCGCAATGAGCGATAGGCGGCATCGTCATTTTCCGGCCCCTTTGGATCAATCACTGCATCAGACCCAAGATCCTCGCGCCACTGGTCAAGACATGCCTCCCAGACATTTCCCATCACATCATACAAGTCAAAAGCGTTTGGTTTCTTCAGCCCTACGGGATGGCAACATTGAGTATCCCCTATTTTGCAGTTGTCACCCGCCCAGGCATATTGTGCGACAAGATCGTAATCCATATTTGCCGTCTGCGACCAGCCGTCACTGTAAAACGGATTGCCGTAGTAAGTTTGCGTGGAGGTTCCGGCACGGGCCGCATATTCCCATTGAGCTTCCGTAGGCAAGTCGAAGAGCATTCCGCCTGTCATGTTCCGCAGCATGCCGAAAAAGCCATAGCTCACGACGTCATGACCATTCGTCGGCCAGTTGTATTTCGTCATGTCTGTGCCGCGAACATATCCATAGGTGATGCGACCCAACGGCAGCATGCGTATTTCCTCTTCGGAATAACTGGCATCGGCGTTGGCATACGGGCGGACTCCATCTATGTTGAAGAGCGTGGTGCCATGCACATTCTGGGCATACGCCTCCACATTGTCGAACTGCCCCTTGGTCGTCTGGTAGATCGCCATGTAGTAATCTTCCGTGAGCGTCACCTCATGGAGCTTCTGCGATGCCTCATAGTGCTTCTCGTCGGACGGCTACCCCATCTGCCATATGACGCCTGCAGCAGGGATCTTGCGAAAGACGATCTTGTCCGTCTTGT
>JAFRDO010000079.1 GCA_017403825.1 Kiritimatiellia bacterium | reverse complement strand
GTTGGTTTTTGGCACGTGGCATTATACCACACCCAACAAGTGGAACCGACTTTTCGCTTATTTCACTTCCGAAAACGCATCCCGCCCAATGGAATCAGGCATCCGACTCGTTTCAGACATCAAAAACTGGGGATATTCCAGTAAACTTGCAACAATTCGCTTGCCGATGTCCTTCAATAGAACATAAAGCATCTTTAACTCCAGCTTCAAAATACAGCTCATTTGCCGATCTCCTTCTGCGCCTTGTCGAGGACATCCATGATGTTTCCAAGGTAGTCGCTCAACTTCTCGAACGCGGCGATGGCGTGGTCGCCCCATTGCTCGTTCTCAAAGCGGTCGTCGCCGTCGATGATGATCTCGTCAAGTGTGCTGCGGTATTCGATCTTCGCCGGTGCGGGCGTACCGAGCTTGTACCACGGCTGTGACTCCTGACTTGCGAGCATCTTGTTGACCTCGGCCACAAGTTCCATGACGGACTTTTCGTATGCGGAGATTCGAGTCTTGTAGTCCTTGAACTTCCCGATGTAGGACTTGCGCTGAATATACATCACCGCCCGCTGGATGAAGTTTTCGTTGCCAAGGACAACCGTACACGCTGACTGTCCTATGTCGCCGTAATCCTTCAACAGGGATTCCATCATGATCTTCATCCCGTTCTTCCACTCCGCCCAGAGGCGCGAGTTCAGGTCTTTCTTGTCAATAGCCATGTAGCATTTGTCCTTTCGACATGAGGAATAGCAACATCCGTGCCAATGCCTGAAACCCCGCCGAAGCGGGGTTTCAGGTGGCTTCTCTGACTATTTTATAATCAGCCAGTGGCCATTTTCTTACAACCACTTGCGCAGGGTCGTGCGAGTGATCTTGAGGGCGGCAGCGGCCTTGGAAACGTTGCGTGCGTATTTCTCGTAGATGAGATGAACATGGCGACGAATTGCCTCGTCGAGTTCTTCGGGGGCATCTGCGGCGGAGTGAGGACAAGCCACACTACCGGCAAACAGCCCTGCGTTCATCTCGCGGTGTTCCGCGAGGATGTGGGAGAAGTCAGTCTCCTTGAAAACACAGGCGCGTTCAAGCACGTTGATGAGTTCACGCACGTTGCCGGGATAGGAATAGTCGGAAAGCGCGGCCTTTTGTTCGTCTGTCAGATGCTTCCTGAAACGGTTAAACCACCAGTTGTCAGCAATCGTCCCAATGTCCTCTGGACGCTCCCGCAAAGGCGACGTCCGCAACTGGATGACATTCAGCCGCATAAAAAGGTCTTCACGGAACTTCCCCTCGCGCACAAGCGCAGGCAAATCGCGGTTCGTCGCCGTGACGAGACGCACATCCGTCTCGATTTCCTCTTTGCCGCCAAGACGCATGAACCGTCCGCCCTCCAAAACGCGAAGGAGAAGCCCCTGCGCCTCCATCGGCAGTTCGGCGATCTCGTCCAGGAAGAGCGTCCCGCCGTTCGCCAGCTCGAAAAGACCGAGTTCCAACTTGTCCGCCCCGGTGAACGAGCCTTTTTCATGTCCGAAGAACCGACTCTCTAAAAGATTTGGAGCGACACATGCGCAATTGAAAGAGAAGAACGGCTCGTCACGGCGCGGAGATCGGTTGTGTATCTGCATGGCGACGGCCTCCTTGCCCGTCCCGCTTTCGCCGAGAATGAGAACGCGCACGTCCCTGTTCGCCGCCACGAAGTTGATGCGCTCGCGAAGCTGCTTCATTTGCGGACTGTTGCCGATAAGTTCGCGGCTTCCATACCGTTGCCAGTGTTCGACTATCCGGCGGGCGTCATTGCTCCACGCCTCCTCGCGCACACCTTCGGCCAGATAGCGGATCGCCATTGGGTACGACTTCTCATCGCGATAGTTCCTGTAGGCGTACATCGCCGCACAGATGAGTTCATGGTAGCGCGGCACGGATTTCGGGATCTTGCCACCTTCCACCGCGAACGGCAGAAACGGGGCGACATCCTCACCAAACACATCGCCGACGGCCTTGACGAGCGAGCCGTCGAAAAGACCTCCATCGGCCTTGCGGACATCCATTAGCGGGGCAAGAAGCCGCTCTTGGCTCTCGCTCATCGGAAGCGAACTGATCCAAGTCACCTTCGTACGCTTGAGAGACTTGAGCGCAGCCGCCAGCCGAGCCTCGTCGCCGCCAAGCGAAAGGCCAATGAGGACGATACGCCGCCACTTGTTGCCCTCAAGTTCAAGGAACTCCGGCAGCCGACGCTTGCTCATGCCCATCACATCGGCCTTACAGCCGAGTGCCTTGAGCGCAACCGCCGCCGCCACGGCGTACTCTTTCCATCCCCATCCTGTCAAAATGAGAGTATCCATTCTTCTTCCCCTTCTTTCATGTCGGCGTGTATTATATCAAGAAATTAGCCACCGCTGGATAATTAATGGCCATGCTATTAGGCTGCGAATTTTTTTTTTGGGGGGGGACATTCCCCTTTATTTGGACATCAGCAGGAACGACTCGGCCGGGACGAGATGCTTCCAGGCGAACGCTTGCTCATACTCGTCGCACGGCACGACGGGAACGCGAACCGTGCGCCCGTCTATCTCCGCAGCCGCGAACACCTCCACGGGGCGAGGCTTCGGAACACCACCCTTCCGGGAAAAGAGCTGCGCCGTCACGACGTCCACCCCGGCCGTGGCGACGCCGTCGACAACACGCACTCCTTCGGGGAACTCGAGAGACACCGCGCCGTCGAAGCCATCGCGCCGTAAGACGTGGAACTTCACCTTCAGCGGCACTTTCCGCGCAAGCGGAAGCGTCGATCGCGTGGAGCACACCTCGAACCCGGGCTGAGGGGGATGTACGTCGAGCCGCCAGAAATAACCAGGCCCGCCGTGTCCCGTCCGGTCCGTGACCTCCGCCACGTACCGTCCGCTTTCCGCTAAGTCGAACACACCGATCGGATCGCACTCCGCCTGCGGAACCGTGCCCACGAACACGGTGTTCGTAACGTCGTCCCATTGCGCCAGGACGGGGCCGCCGGGCGCTCGCCGAAGCGTAAGCACCGCGTCGAGAGGCGACCCAAGCCGCCGAGCCGCCACGTCAAGCACCAAGCGCCCGGGACGCTCGACTTCGATCTCCTTGCGGCAGACCTCGCCCGGACGCGCGACGACGCCGTCGACATTCTGCGGACATGGCGACGGCGCCGCAGCGCCTTCCGTCACCGTGATCGAATACACGAAGTCAGCGCGGCCGCGGTAGAGGACGTCGTGTATCTCCAGCCTGTACACTCCTTCCTCCGGCGGCGTGAATTCCATGACCGGGTCCGGGCGGAATCGGCATTCGTCGTCCGCGCGCGCAACGACCGCGCCGCTTCCGCCCTTCAGCACGAGCGCGGCATTGAAGAAGCCCGGCACCGCGTCGCCGATGTACGGCTGAAGCTCGCGCGCCGTCGTCCGGAACGTGTAGTGTCGGCCCCTTCCCAGCCGCAGGCGGAACACATCCGTCTCGCCGGGCATCGTCTGCCCGTCGAGCACGACAGCGCCACCCGCTCCCACCTCCACCGGCGGGCGCTCAGGCGCGGGACGGTGCGGCGGCGCGAAAAGCGGCTCCGCGACATGCGGGGCGGCGGTCGTCTCGAACGGACGCGGCGCG
This sequence comes from Kiritimatiellia bacterium, assembly GCA_017403825.1. Lineage (GTDB taxonomy): Bacteria > Verrucomicrobiota > Kiritimatiellia > RFP12 > UBA1067 > UBA1067. Next base: position 76,380 of record JAFRDO010000079.1, on the reverse strand, counting down.
GAGATGCCGCCCGGTCCGTAGACGCACAATTCGCCGCGCCCTGGCGCGGCGTCAGGCTCGACAGCGACCGTGACAAGCAGCATCTGACGCAGGGATGGCGTCGCCTGCAGCGTATTCCGCGGAACGTACAGGTCGCGTTCGACGATGGCTATCTTCCCTGCGTCGAGAGAGCCAAGCGCGCGCCACCACGAATTCGAGCGCCATTCTTCGGGATGCCAGTCGTCTGACAGGGGAGGCTCCTGCCGGACGCCGGCGGCGATTCCGTTGAGCCACTTCACCAGATGCCGCCGCTGCGTGCCCGTGGGCGTGGGGAAAAACGGGACGTTCTCGATCTTCAGCACACGAAGCCCCCCGCGGCTGAAATGCACGCCTGCAATGCGGTTGAGGTTCTGTCCGCCGATGACGAGACGGTTCGTCGCTCCGATCTGGATGCCTGCGGGATAGATGTAGCCAATGTACGGATCGGCTGACGCTATAGAGGCCGCGGCGAAAGCGAGAGCCGCCGGAATCAGGACGCGCCTTTCCATGTCATCCTTCCTCCGCGTAGAGTTCGTGCAGCCTCCCCGCCTCGGACGGCGGCGGCAGCAAGGCACTCTTCTTCCCCTTGGAATTTGGCATCGGACCGTCAGGATCCACGCCGCACAGCTCATAGATGCTGCCGAGAAAGTCCTGTGGGGCAACAGGGCGCGCGACGGGTGCGCTGGCCGTCTCGTCTGACGCACCGACAACGCAGCCCCCCTTGAACCCACCGCCAGCAACGAGCGCGGAGAAGCATCGCGGGTAGTGTCCGCGGCCGCCGTTCCATGGAGACTCCCACCCCACCTTCGGAGTCCGTCCGAACTCCCCGCTCATCCACACCACTGTCGAGCCGAGCAGTTTCCGGCCGGCAAGGTCCTTGAGGAACGCGGCAACCGCCTTGTCCGTCTCGTTGCTGCGGCGCTTCATCGTCTCGAAATGGCGCTTGTGCGAGTCCCATCCCGGCACGTTGACGGTGATGTACGGCACGCCGTACTCGACGAGCCTGCGCGCGGCGAGGAGCGACTGCCCGATTTCCGTGCGTCCGTATGCGCCGCGCACAGCATCGGTCTCCTGCGCCAGATCGAACACCTTCGCGGCGTCGCCCTCCGAAATGCGCCGCGCCTCGTCGCCTGCCGCATCGAACGCCGCCGCCTTTTCAGCGTTGGCTCCGCCTGCCGGGCGCCAGCCGTCGAGCTGGGCGAGAAGCTCGAAGCGCTCCTTCGCGATCACATCCGTCACGCCCTCCGGGGCGACTATGCCGTCTACCGCGAACCGTGCGGCGTTCGGCTGGCCGCCAGTCACGAGCGGAGCGGCCTCGGCACCCATGAACCCCACCTCGCTGAACCGGCCCTTGGCGCGCGTGAGGATGACGTATGGCGGCAGGTCGCCGCCGTAGCCGGCCTTCTTCGCCTGCGCCACGACGGCGCCGATTGCCGGACACACCTCGCCGCCGCCCGGCAGCCGTCCGGTCTGCATCAGATACGTCGCGCTTTCGTGTCCGAACTGGCCGTGGGTCATGCTCCGTATCACGGAAAAGAGGTCGGCGCACGAGGCGAGCTTGGGCCACCATTCGTGTATCTCCATCCCCGGCACGTTCGTGGGGATGGCCTTCAGCCCGCCGTTGTAGTCGCGGGACGCCCCAGGCTTCGGGTCGAAGGTCTCGAGCTGGCTCGGACCGCCCCACAGCCATATTTCGACAACGCTCTTCGCTGCTTTCACGGTCAGATCCTGAACAGAAACTCCTTGGTGTTGAAAAGGCACCAGGCTACGTCGCGCATGAGATCGAACGGTTTCGCGCCCTTTGACCGCTCGCGGCGGCGGCGCCACAGATCCATCACATGGCCGCGCTCCTCGTCTGTCGGCTCGCGCGAGAGAATGCGCCAGTAGAGATCGCCCACGCGCTGAGGAACCGGGAGCTTAGAGAGCGGGTTTTTCTGCCATCCGCCCGGCATGACCACGCGCCCGAGGAGCCCATGAAGACGGCCGGAGTTGAAGAGGTAGAGGCGTTGCTTGGCCGTTACGCCGGAGCCGCGCTCGTCCTCAAGCCCGGTGTCGCGCGCGGGGCGTCCGAAGAGCGAGAGGAAGCTGCTGGAGATCGAGCCATCCTCCACGCACACGGTAGGGCGGCCGCCGGGCAGGTACGTGAAAGGCTCGGGCGCGGGCGACTGGTAGCTGCGCGAGGCGCCGCTCAACGCACAGATGGCGTCGTCCAGCACCTCGGCGTCGAGACGGCGCGCCGCGAAGCCTCCCGTTACGGAGCCGCGCGCATATTCGTCCGAGAGCGCGATCTTCCGCAGGACGTTCTCCAGGCGCAGTTCGCCGCCGTACGAGACGGCGGGGGCGCCGGGGCCGAAGATCCAGCCCCTGATGCGCGCGTGGAATGCTGCGGCGACTTCGGCGCGTCTGCCGCCGAAAAGCCTGTTGCAGAGCTCGGGGCGGCGGTCGGCGCCGTCCACGTAGACGATCTCCTCCTTCCACTCGCGCGTGTTCTTGATGCGGAGGTTCGCAAACGCCTTCGAGAGCCCCGCTCTGCGAGCGGGCGGGAGCGCGTCTGGCGTTATTCCGAGGAATGTCTGCGCCACGGCCTCGGCCCATCCCTCCGGCGTACGCTTGTCGGTCGCGCGGAAGAAGTTGACCTCGGCATCCCGGAAATCGCTTCCCTGCGACGTGAGCAGCGCGCGCCCGAATGCGCTCCAGGGCTCGTTGCGCGTCACAAACGCCCGGATGCGCGAGTGGTAGACGTAGACGGCGTTCGGCCAGAGGTTGATCGGGAACTCGCTCTTGACGCGCAGTATGTCGCAGAACCGCATCGCCCAGTAGTCTGCGAACTCCGGCGACGCGAGAAGCCGGTCGACGAGCGCCGACCGCTTGCCGCCGTCGGACGACAGGACGTATTCCTGCGCCTCGGCCTTGGTCGGGATGCGTCCGGCGAGGTCGAGATACAGCCGGCGTACCATGACGGAGTCGGTTGCCGTGCCGTCCGGATTCTCCCAGACCGCCGCCTGGCCCGGCGGGGCGTCGGCGAGAAGGCACCTCGGCCAGGCCGCGAGCGCGGCCGCGCCGACGAGGAAGTCGCGTCTTTGCAGGCTTAAAGGCATGATGTCGCGTCCGATTCGATTTCGAAGAGCCATTCGGGCCGGCACACGTCGGCCACCATCGAGCGGGCATGCGCCTGCGGGAAGTCGGGATGGACCGCGAGCCACCTGTCCCACGCCGGGCGGAAAGACGCCTCCTTCAGGTATACGAACGCGCCAGAGACATCCTTCCACCCGAGACCGCGCGAGGCGTAGATGGCCTCCACCGCGCACATGGTGCATTCTACCTGCGCGTCAAGGTCTCCGACATGCGCTACCTCGTGGCTGTCCGGGAGGATCGACGCCGTTCCGGAAACGAGCACGCGGCGCCAGCCCGGCGTGCGCAGCTCCACCGCACGGGAGAAGCTCGAGCCGTATTCCAAGGCTGGGCACTGCAGCGGACTCGGCAGCGGCATCCGCACGATGCCGCCTGGAACACGCTGCCGCGCCGCGAATGCGCCCAGCACGATTTTCGCGCCGCTGCCGTTCGACCAGCCGATTCCCGTGGAGGCTGGCACGAAGCGATCGACCACGTCCCGCTCGCGGAAGAAGTCGTCGCGGGCACGGTTGAGGTCCGCATACCAGTCGAGTATCCCGTCCGCATACACCCACACTCGCGCAACGTCGGCGAATTCCATGCCGAAGTCTGCGAGCGCGGCGTCGAGGCGGACGAATGCCGAATGCGCCTGCTCGCGCGGCGAGGCGGAGGCGTCTGACGGCCCCACGCCCTTCACAAGCGCATAGTCGCCCCACTCGTCCTTCGACATCACGCCGAAATTCGTCTCCTTCGCCGCCACGCCCGGCATCGCGAAATCTATCTCTGGAAAGTCGACTTTCCCTATTTCATGTGCAGTCACTTTGTTATTTGGTTCAAGACTGTTGCGAAGTGCGATACAGACCGAACTTGCGGGCGGGTTTTCGCGAGTCGCCCGGATAGAAAGACATCACGACCTCGTCGCCGGACACGTCGAGCATGTAGTGACCGGCGCCGCGGTTGAAGAAATACTCCTTTAGGCATGGCCGGAAGAACTCGAGCTCCGACCTGAAGTCCGCAAGCTTGTCGCCGGCATGCTGCGCAAGCCATACGGAACCGTAGTCCGCAACGGATTCGCATATGGCCTCGCATGTCGCTTGTTCCGGCTTGGCCCATACCGAGTTTGAGGTGAACTCGCAGAAGCCGCCGAACTCGTTCTCGTGGCGGTAGAAGGCCGTCGTGTGGGTGTGGCCGGAGAGCACGATGGCGTGGCGGCGCGAAAGGACTTCGTACAGCTTCGGACGCAAAGCGGCGCATTCCTTTCGTCCGCCAAGCCGCCAGCGGAACGAACGGTCATCCGGCGTGGAAAACGGGCCGTGCGTGACGAGAAATACATGCCGCGCGTCTGCGGCTGACTCGATGCAATCGATTATCGGCTGGAGATCGCTCGTCTCGAAGTCGCAGAACACCCAGAGGTCGCCTCCGAAGCGGAACGAAAAGACAGGGTATTTCGCAGGCACAAGGTCCTCAGCCCCCGTAAGCCTGGCTATCTCGGCCGACATGAACGGCTCGGCGAAATCAAGATAGGCCGGCCTCGCTCCCTTGCCGCGAAAATCGTGGTTGCCCATCACGGTGAGGAACGGGAGCCCGTTCGGGTACGGCGCGCGCAGAAGCCGTATGCAGTCGTCTAGCATCTTCTTGTGCGTCGGAACATCGTCGCAGTCGCCCTGTATCACGTCGCCGAGCTGCAGCACGAACCGCGCACCGCAGGCGCGCGCCGCCTCCGCATTTGCAGCGAGAAGCTTCGGGCACCGCGTCCGCCACATCTCCCCGTTGCGCCGAAACTCCTCGTGCTGCACCTTCGCCCACTTGTTCGACTCGTCGTAGTGCGAATGATACACGCTTTCAGGCTCGGCGTCATAATGGGTGTCGCCAAGCACAGCGACCGAATACCAGTCGCTCGGACGAAAGCACCCCGTGACGCATGAAGCGCCAGCCAGCGCCCCTACGCCTTCCATGAAACTGCGCCTGTCTAGATTCACTTGCAAACTCCCCTTTCCAATTGCGCTTATAACGTTTTCCTGACGGCTTCGACACATGATGCAACCACGCCTCGGCGGCGAGCGACCGCAGCGGCGGCCCGTGCGCCAAGCCCGCCGTCGTCCGCCAGCAGCTCCGCCATCTTGCTCGTCAGCTCCGCCGAGTCCTTTACCTCCGCTATGGCGTCCGCCGACCTCAGGTCGCTCATCACGGGACGGAAATTCTCGGTGTACGGTCCGACAACGGTAGGCTTGCCGCATAGGCACGGCTCGATCATGTTCTGCGCGCCGTGCGCGCAAAGCGACTTGCCCACGAACACCACGTCGGCAACGCCGTAAAGCCCCATCAGCTCGCCAGTCGTGTCCGCAAGGCAGACTGCGCCGGGGACGGGCGCGTCGCCGCGGCTCCGGCGCGCGCACTCGAATCCGGCGCGGCGAATGTTCTCCTCCACGGCGTCCGCCTTCTCGAAGTGACGCGGCGCAATCACGAGCCGCAGGCCTGGAAACCGCGGAAGGACCGCCGCGTAGGCGGCAAGCAGCGCCTCGTCCTCGCCGGGCCACGTAGACCCTCCGAGCAGGATCCTTCCGTCGCCGAGCCACGAGCGCATCTCCGCCTCCTTCGCCTCGTTGCGGCGCGCCGCGTCAAACTTGAAGCTGCCGGTGACGTCAATGCGGTCCGTCGGGGCGCCGGCGGCGACAAGACGGTCGCGGTCGAGATCGCTCTGGGCGAAGATCCGCGTGAAGCACCGGAACACGTCGCCGAACCACCACCGCGCCAGACGGTATCGAGGCGCGCTACGGTCGCTGACGCGCGCGTTGACGAGAAAGAGCGGGATCCCGAAACGCCGCGCCATACGTATGAAGTTCGGCCATATCTCGCTCTCGGTCAGGACGACGGCGCGGGGACGGACGGTGCGCAGCGCACTCTTAACAAACGACGGGAAGTCGAGAGGGTTGTAGATCAGCACGTCGCGCTCCGACACTTCGCGCGACGCCGTCGTCCAGCCGGTGGACGACGTAGTCGAGAAGCAGAAGCGCACGCCCGGCTCGGCGGCGCGCCATTCGCGCATCAGCTGGCCGGCCACCTGCACCTCTCCTACGCTGACGGCGTGTATCCACACGAAACCTTCCGGTCCCGGACGGTACGGTCCGTGCGAATCAAAGAGCGGACGCTCCGCGCCGAACAGCCCGGGCGGATACAGCGCGAACCTGTCGCCGAAGCGCTTGGCGTAGCCCCCGCGGCGAAGCATTCGCAGGAGAAAGCCCGGCAGGAGGAACGGATAGACCGCCGCGAACAGCAGATTGTAGACGAGCCATTTCACGACGGCACGTCACTTCCCGGCGATGTGCCGCGCGATGCGCATGCGCAGGAGCCGCCGCATCTTCATTCCGCCGAGGACCAGCAGCACGACCGCCAGGACGAACAGCAGGCCCGCGCCGATCGCGGTGACTCCGCCCGCCGCAAAACCCTGGTCCATCCACTTGCCAACGTTCTGCAGGAACAGCTGGAACACCGCAGTGCCGGAAGTGATTATCATGAAGCACATCGGCAGCGCCACGATCAGGAACTTCAGCCTGTTCTTGAACAGCCACAGCGACGCCGTCAACAGCGTGAGCGCCGCAAGCATCTGGTTGGCGCTCGCGAACATCGTCCAGAGGTTCGCCGCCATCGACGGGTTCAGCACGAGCAGGTAGACGCCGATGGCGATGACGACCGCCGTGGCGAAGTACATGTTGCGGTTGAGCCTGACTACGGGCGACTGCGGCTTCTCGGCGGCTGGCGACGCGGCGGAGGCCGTAGACCACAGCTCCTGCCAGACGAACCGGGCAAGCCGAGTGCAGGCGTCGACGGACGTCATCAGGAACGCCGCAACGGCAAGCAGCATGAAGCTTTCCGCCGTATTCGCAGGCAGGCCGAGCTTAGCGCAGAACGACGCAAGCCCGCGCGCGAAAAGGACGACCGGAGGCGTCTCGGAAAGGCCCTTCGTCAGCTCCGCCTGCGAAAGGCACGCTACGGACACGAGCGCCAGCAGGGCCACGACGCCCTCAAGGAGCATGCAGCCGTAGCCGATCGGGCGGATGTGCGCCTCGCTCGATATCTGCTTCGACGTCGTGCCGGAGGCTACGAGCGCGTGGAAGCCGGAGCATGCGCCGCACGCGACGGTCACGAACAGGAGCGGGAACAGGTACTGAGTCCCCTTCGCCGTTGTCGTCACGGACAGGCCGGAGAAGGCGTCGATGCCGATGTGAGGACAGGTCACGAACACGCCTACGAGGCCAAGGGCCAGCATCGCGTAGAGGAGGTAGCTGTTCAGGTAGTCGCGGGGCTGAAGGAGCAGCCATACGGGCAGAGTGGACGCCACGAAGCAGTAGACGAACAGCACGAAAACCCAGATGTTGCGCGCAGTCGCAGCCGATACGCCAAAAAGCGCCATCAGGTCGCACGGGAAAATGACGCCGATCCAGACGAGCAGGAACAGGAGCGGCACGAACACGAAGCTCGCCGAGAACACGTTCCAGCGGAACTTGTATACGCACACGCCGAAGAGCGCCGCCTCGAATATGCCGAGGAGCGACGAGGTGGCGACCTCAGGGTGGGAGACGAACGCGTCTGCGACCTGCCCGGTGAACACCGACATCACCAGCACGAGCGCGGCAAAGCAGAACATGAGGAAGATCATCTTGCCTGGACGGCCGAGCACGTCTTCGATCACGGAGCCGATCGACTTGCCCTGATGCCGCACGGAAAGGAACAGCGTGACCATGTCGTGGACGGAGCCAATGAAGATGCAGCCGATTATTATCCACGCCGCGACCGCCGCCCAGCCGAACTGCGCCGCGAGGACAGGGCCGATGATCGGGCCCGCCCCGGCGATGGCCGCGAAGTGATGCCCGTACAGGACCATCGGATGCGCCGGCACGTAGTCCACGCCGTCATTCATCGCATGCGCCGGCGTCGGACGCGACGGGTCTATGCCGATCGCGCGGGCGATGAAACGCGAATAGACAAGATAGGCGACCGTGAAGCACACGACGCCGATCAGCAACAGGAGCGCACCGTTCATTTCACATGACCTCGCTTTACGTCATTGCCCGGCATTGCCGGAAACCTCGCCTTCGGCGATGCCGTTCTGCTGGGCGACGAGCCCGGCGCCGCCGTACATCTTGCGGAGCTTCGGCTTCTCTATCTTGCCGGTCGGATTGCGCGGCACGTCCGCGAAGATCACCTTGCGCGGCCGCTTGTAGCGCGGCAGCCCGAGGCAGAACTCGTTGAACTCAGCCTCGTCGAGCGTCTCGCCGTCGCGGACGGACACGATCGCCGCGGCTATCTCTCCGAGCCGCGCGTCGGGAAGACCGATGACCGCGACGTCCTTCACCTTGGGGTTCGCGCGTATGAAGTCCTCGATCTGCACCGGGTAGAGGTTCTCGCCGCCAGTGATGATGACGTCCTTGGCGCGGTCGACGAGATAGATGAATCCGTCACGTTCCTCGGCCATGTCGCCCGTAAGCAGCCAGCCAGGCTCCTTCATGATCTCAGCCGTGGCCGCAGGGTTCTTGTAGTATTCCTTCATCACGCCAGGGCCCTTGAGCGCCAGCTCGCCGACCGTCCCCGGCTCGACGGGGGTCACGCCGTCCTTGCCGACGATCTTGGTCTGCCAGCCGTAGCCCGCGACGCCGATCGCGCCGACGCGGTCGATGTTCTCCACGCCGAGATGCACGGCTCCGGGGCCTGTCGACTCGGAAAGGCCGTAGTTGGTGTCGTAGTCGTGCTTGGGGAACACCTTCTTCCAGCGGCGGATCAGCGACGGCGGAACCGGCTGCGCACCGATGTGCATGAGCCGCCACTGCGAGAGGCGGTACTCGTCGAGCTTCAGGTCGCCGCGGTCGATCGCGTCAAGTATGTCCTGCGCCCACGGAACCAGCAGCCACACGATCGTGCAGCGTTCCTCGGATACGGCGCGAAGGATCCATTCCGGCTTCACGCCCTTCAGCAGCACCGCCCTTCCGCCGACGAGGAAGCTGCCGAACCAGTGCATCTTCGCGCCAGTGTGATAGAGCGGCGGGATGCAGAGGAACCCGTCGTCCTTCGTCTGGCCGTGGTGCGCCTGCTCCACGCGGCAGCTGTGCATGAGGCAGCGGTGCTGCAGCACTATCGCCTTCGGGAAACCGGTCGTTCCGCTCGAGAAGTAGATCGCCGCATCGTCCTCGGAAGTCAGCGCGACAGCCGGCGAGCGCGACGAGCAATAGGAGATCAGGCTGCGGTACGGCTCGGCGAAGCTCGGGCAGTCGTCGCCGACGTAAAGGCGCGCCTTTAGCCGCGGCACGCGGTCGACGATCTGCTCGACGCGTCCGGTGAACTCGGGGCCGAACACGAGCGCGTCGGCGTCGGCGAGGTCGAGGCAGTAGCGTATCTCCTCCGCCGTGTAGCGGAAGTTGAGCGGCACCGCCAGGCATCCCGACTTCAGTATGCCGAAATAAACCGGCAGCCACTCAAGGCAGTTCATCAGCAGTATCGCGACCTTGTCGCCCTTGCGGAACCCTCGGCTGAGCAGGAAGTTCGCGAAGCGGTTCGCCTTCTCGTCGAACTCGCGCCACGTCATCTCGCTGCGGAACGCCTCGATCGGCGAAGACTCGATGAGCGCGTACTCGCGCCACGTGGTATGGCGCGATTCCAGCTCCTGCGGGTTGATCTCGACAAGCGCGACGTCCTCTGGCCATTCGGCCGCGTTGCGCTCAAGAATCTCGGTGATGTTATCCATAAGTCCCATTCCCTCAAAGCGCGGCCAGCGTCCACTTCAGGTCGGCGATCGCATTCTTCGCCTCCTGCGCGACGCGCTGATCCTTGGAGTCTTTCAGCGGCGCGTATTTCGCGATCGCGGCCTCGACCATCTTGACGAACTTCTGTTTCTTGTCCTTTTGCTTCTCGTTGAACGCCCGCATGTCCTTCGCCTGCTTCGCGAACTTCACCAGCTCGGCGAGATCCTTGATGTTAGGCACCTTCTCCAGATCCCGCTTCGCCGCCGCATACTCTTCTTTCGCCTCCTGCGGGAACTTCTTGGAGAATTCCTCCAGCCGCAAGTATGCCTTGCCAGGAAGCTCCTTCAGCTCAAAGTCGAGGAACCGCCGCCACTGCTCGATGTCGCGCGGCACGTCCATGTCGGTGAGCGCGGTGACGATTGCCTGCGTGGCGGCCCGCTCGCTGTGCCCTTTGTAGATTACGAGTCCCGTCTCGTCCACGACATAAAGGAACGGTATCGCGTTGAACTGCGGCTCGCCCTCGGCAAGGCCCGCGTCCTCGTACACGGGATACGTCAGCTTGTTCTCGTCGATGATCCGGCGGACCTCGTCTGCAGTGCCCCACCCGGCGCAATGCCCGCCGAGGACGACGAACGCCTTGGTCTTGAAGCTCTGCCATATGTGCTCCACCTGCGGCAGCATCTTGCGGCACGGCGGACAATGCGCGCCCCAGCGGTCGACCAGCACGACCTTCCCCTTCATGTACCCTTCGCTGGCACGGCGTCCGCCAAGGTGATGGCCGTCGTCTATGTTGCGCCAGCCCGCCGCGCTCGCATCGACGGCCAGCGCCGCCAGCGCCGCCGCCGCCACAATCCGAAACTGTCTCGTGTTCATGTTCGTATAGTATATCAAATTCCGCCGCATCAGCGAAGATGCCCAGGAGGCATCCAAAAGTGATATAATATGCCGCAAAGGAACATTCGGAAAGAACGACGGCAAGAGAGGAAGACAGTGAAGGCAAAGGCATTGAGGCTGCACGGAGCGAACGACCTGCGCCTGGAAGACATCGAGCTGGCGCCGGCCGGCGAGGACGGCGTTGTCGTGGAGATTGTCGCGAACTCCGTCTGCGTGAGCGACTACAAGTGCGCCACGCTCGGCGCGGGGCACAAGCGCGTGCCGGACGACGTCGCGGAAAACCCTGTAATCATCGGCCACGAGATGTGCGGGATCGTGCGCGAAGTCGGGGAGAAGTGGAAAGGCCGCTTCTCAGTCGGCCAGCGCGTCGGCATACAGCCGACGCTGAACGTGCCAGGGCACGAGATCGACTCGGTCATAGGCTTCTCGTGGCGCGGCGTCGGCGGCGAGGCCACGCACGTGCGCCTGCCGTCAATCGTCATGGAGATGGGCTGCCTCCTGCCGTACGAGGGCGACGCGTTCTTCAAGTGCTCGCTCGCAGAGCCAATATCGTGCATCGTCGCCGGCCATCGCGCCAGCTACCACAACTCCCCGACCGCCCACGAGCACGTGCAGGGAATCGCAAATGGCGGCACGATGCTCCTCATGGCCGGATGCGGCGCCATGGGCCTCGGCTGCGTCGACATCGCCTGCCACTCGCCCGAAAGGCGCCCACGCCGCCTCGTCGTCACCGACGTGGACGAGGCCAGGCTCGCCCGTGCGGCGCGGATGTTCGGGCTCCGGTGGTCCGGAGGCAGGGCCGACGGACGCGTCAGCGGCGTAGACCTTCACTTCATCGATACCTCCGGGACGAACGACCCCGTCGCCACGCTCAAGGCGTACAACGGAGACTCTGCGGACGGCTGCTACGACGACATATTCGTCATGGCCGCCGTGCCCGCGCTCCTGACGCAGTGCTCCAGCCTGCTCGCCTACGACGGGTGCCTCAACTTCTTCGCCGGACCGACCGACAAGACACTCTCCCCGGCATTCAACTTCTACAACGTTCACTACATGATGCACCACGTCGCTGCAAACTCCGGCAGCCTCGTCGGCGACATGGTCGACTCGGTGGACTGGATCGGACGCGGCATCCTGCACCCAGAGGTGATGGTGACGCACGTCGGCGGCCTCGACTCCGCGGCGGACGCGACACTCGGCCTGCTGAAGGTCCCGGGCGGCAAGCGGCTCGTCTACACGCACGTCAAGCTGCCGATGACGGCCATAGCCGACTTCGCGGAAAAAGGCAAGACAGACCCGCTCTTTGCAGAACTGGACCGGATCTGCACCGCCAGTAACGGACTCTGGTGCAAGGAGGCCGAGGACTTCCTGCTTGCCAACGCGCCGAAGATAGAGATCGGAGAACCGATGGAAACGATAAGGGAAAGGAGCCTGTGATGCTGGTAAGCATGAAGGAGATGCTGGCCGACGCGGCAAAAGGCGGCTACGCAGTCGGAGGGTTCAACTGCGCCTCGCTGGAATCGGCCATGGCCGCAGTGCGGGCGTCGGAAGAGATGGGAATGCCGTTCATCCTGCAGCACGCCACGGTGCACGAACAGTACCTGCCGCTTTCCATAGCAGGTCCGCTCATGCTCCGTCTCGCCAAGGACGCGAAGACCCCCGTCGCCGTGCACCTCGACCACGGATCGTCCGTGCCGCACTGCCTCAGGGCGCTCGCGATGGGATTCACGTCGGTCATGTTCGACGGCTCGACGCTGCCGTACGAGGAGAATGTCGAAGCCACGGCGCAGGTCGCCAGGACGGCGCACGAGCTGGGCGCCACAGTCGAGGCGGAGTTGGGCTCGATGCCAAGCAACTTCAGGGGAGAGCTGGGCGACTACGCCCCGGAAGACTTCTACACGAAGCCCGAAGAGGCTGCGGACTTTGCGGAGAGGACGGGCGTGGACGCGCTCGCGATCTCCTTCGGGACCGTGCACGGCATCTACAAAACGACCCCGAAGCTGTCACTCGACGTGATCGAGAAAGTCCGTGCAGCGACGAACGGGCTGCCGCTGGTGATGCACGGCGGATCGGGACTTTCCGACGAAGACTACCGCGAGGCGATCGCCCGCGGCATCCGCAAGGTGAACTACTACACCTACGGCGCGATCGCCGGCGGCCGCGCCGTCTACGATCTCGTGAAGCGCATTCCCGACGGACTGCAGTTCCACGACGTCGCCGTGGCAGCAATCGATGCGATGTCGGCGGACATAATGCGAGTCATGCGCATCCTCGCCCGCAAGTAGAAGCGACGGTGACAGTCAACGTCAAATATTGTATACTATCCGCATTCAGGTGTCCCGTGGTGTATTGGCCGCACAGGAGATTTTGATTCTCTTAGTCCTGGTTCGAATCCAGGCGGGACAACCAACTCGGAACCAATAAAAGAACCAAGGGTGACACGCACCCTTGGTTTTTTACTGGTGGGACCGCCGGGAATCGAACCCGGAACCTACGGTTTAGGAAACCGTCGCTCTGTCCAGTTGAGCTACGATCCCCCGTCTGTCAAAGGGATCGAGACGCTACCGTCTTACTCGCCCCAGACGATGGTCGTCGCCGTGGAGTAGAGGTTGAAGATGTTGAACACCTTGTAGTCGATGTGATGGATCTTGGAGATCCCACCGGCATCCATGGCCGCCTTGATCGAGCTGTCGCCAGTCGTGTAGAGAACGATGCTCTTGCTCGTGGCCGCGCCGCACTTGGCCGCCTTCACGGTGTTGTCGATGCGGAACGACGCCGGCGAGCAGTTGTCGTCGATGATGCCGCCGATGCCGAGGGCAGACGTGGCGCTGGGGCCTCCAAGCTGGGCGCAGCCGCCGAGAGCCGCCGCAGCGGCGATGAACAGTAGTTTCTTCATTGTTTTTCTCCTTTGATTAGGTCGTCCGCAAGCACACCTCGCAGACGCAGATATTCTAGCAGAAGCGGCGGCTTCTTGCAAGCCGCCACCCCCTTTACGTCACGCCTCCACGATCGTGACTACCTTGCCGTCCTTTATGAACTTCACCTTGCCGTCCTTGAGGGCGAAAAGCGTGAAGTCGCGGCCGCAGCCGACGTTCTTTCCGGGATGAATCTTCGTGCCGCGCTGGCGGACGATTATCGAGCCGGCCTTGAGGGACTGGCCGTCATACGCCTTGACGCCGAGATACTTCGGGTTGGAGTCGCGGCCGTTGCGGGCAGATGCTGAACTTGCCATCTCATTCCTCCTTTCAGGCGATTGCCTTGACGGTGGCGACCGTCAGCGACTGGCGGTGGCCGACGAGACGGCGCGCGCCTTTCCGGCGCTTCATCTTGAAGTTGATCACCTTCTTGCCGCGCTTGACGCCATCGACCGCAAGCGTGACCTTGGCGCCTTCGACATAAGGCTTTCCGACCTTGAGGGTGGTTCCGTCCGAGACCGCGCAAACGGTCTCAAGCACGGCATCCTGACCCGCCTCGACCGAGAGCTTTTCAATCTCGATCTTGTCACCGACCTTGACAAGCACCTGCTTGCCGCCGGTTTCGAGAACAGCGTATGCTTCCATGTTTTTCTTTCCTTAGGTTTCCTCGCCTTCCTTGTGGAGAACTTTCTCCACGAAAGACTGAGGATTGTGTAGTATATTATAAAGTACCCGCTCCCGTCAAGGGGGTGCGCGGACACGCAAACTGGCGGCGCAATCCCCGCAACGTCACAGCACGACGTTGTCGATGAGGCGCGTCTTGCCGCAGTAGGCGGCGACTAGCACGCAGCACCCCTTTCCCGGCTTCTTGCGCGGTTCGAGCGTCTCGGCGTCCACGCATTCCACGTAGTCCACCTTGAGGCCCGCTCGCTCGAGGTCGCGGCGCAGCTTCGCCACGGAGCGGAAGTTCGCAAGTCCCTTCGAGATGGCGGCAGCGCGTTCGCGTTCGTCCTCAGAGAGATAGGTGTTCCTGCTGGATTTCGCAAGCCCCGTGCTCTCGCGCACGATCGGCGCGACGACGACATCGAGGTCGAAGTTCAGGTCGCGCACCATCCGCCGGATTACCTGCGCCTGCTGGTAGTCCTTCTGACCGAATACGGCGAAGTCAGGATGCGTCAGGTTGAAGAGCTTTGCGACGACGGTGCAGACGCCACGGAAGTGTCCGGGACGCCGCGCTCCGCACAGCCCCTTCGACAGGTCCTCCTCGTTCACGTAAGTCGAATGGCGCGGCAGGTACATGATCTCCGGCGCAGGGAGGAACACCGCAGTCGCGCCGGCCCAGCGGCACTTGGCGAGATCCGACCGCTCGTCGCGCGGATACGTCGCGTAGTCCTCCTTCGGGCCGAACTGCACCGGATTCACAAAGACGCTCACCACGATCTCGTCCGCTCCGCGCTGCTTCGCGGCCTCGATCAGCGAAAGGTGCCCCTCGTGCAGAAAGCCCATCGTCGGCACGAGCGCAATGCGGCGGCCCGCAAGCTTCCGCTCCCGGCACCAGCGCTGCAATTTCCCAGGCTCTTTAAATATTTTCATCGGTTTCACTCTTTCTTTGAAGTGCATTATACTAAATCCATTTCATCGCCGTCAAATCGCAGGAGATATAAGTTGGCGATCGACAAAGACGCGGCGTTATCCCTCCACCCTGTCACGCTCGAAGAACCATATCATCGCCGGAAGCAGCACAATCGCGCCGACGAGGTAGAACGCGCCGAGCGACGCGATTCCCGTCCGCATAGACATACAATCGCTCATCCATCCGAGAACGAGCGGCGCAAGCGAACCCATCAGGAACGCCATGCACCCCGTGATGCCCGTCGCGGCGCTTCTGTAACGAGGCGCGATGCAATCGAACATCGCCGGATAATGTGCCGCGTCATAGACACCTACCGTAAGGCCAAGAACGGACAGCGCCACGCAACACGATCCGAAACTTCCGGCCTTTGCGACCCAGACGACAGGCGCAATGCAAAGAAGAAAGCCCAGCGCCGACACTTCAAGGCGGATTCGCGGCCTCTTTACGCCGAACTTGTCAATCGCCTTCGCCGTCAGGATACAGCTTGCAAGCGCGAACAGGTTGAGCCACAGCACGCCATGCAGAGCCGCCTTTGCCGTGCCCACGCCTTCGAAGCTGTGCGTCATGAACATCGGCATCCAGAGCCGCAAGCCAAGGTTGCCGTACATGAAGAACCCGAACGCGACGGCAATCAACACGGCTGTCGGCTTCTTGAGAAGCGCGAAAAACGCTTCCTTTACCGATGCCTCGTCCTTCTCGGCTCCTGACGCTTCGGCAACAGGTTCAGGGCGCAACCCGAACTGCATCGCCACCGCCCACGCCACTCCGCCCGCGCCCATGATCCAGAACGCCCAGCGCCACACGCCTTCGCCCTGCTCGGCAAGGATTCCGCCAAAGAGGCTGGAAAGGATGATGCCGGAATATACCGCACCCTGGAATATCGCCATAGCCGTGGAGCGGGTTTCTACGTGATACTTCGATATGAGCGCATAGCTCGCCGGCGCAATGCAGCACTGTCCGAGAGCGTTCATAATGCCGTAGAAAAGCATCATCTCGCCGATGCCCTTCGCAAAGCCGCTGCCGAATATGCCGACGGAAAAGAGAATCGTTCCCGCCACCAGGACGCGCTTCCGCCCGAGCAAGTCGGCGGCAAGGCCCGACGCCATGAGCGCAAGGCCGAACACCGCGCCGAACACGGTGCCAACCGCACCAAGCTGCGCGTTCGTTACGCCATACTTGAGGAACTCAAGGCGAATCTGCGGCAACGCCGCGCTGTAGAGCTGGCGCGAACCCAGCTCAAGAAAGAACGCCACGAACAGAAAAGCCAAGAGCCGCCACTTGTAGTCGAGGCGTTTCATACCGTCATCACGATCTTGCCGCGGTTCTCGCCAGCGACCATGATGCGGTGGGCTTCTGCAACTTCGGTGATCGGCAGGACCTTATATATGAACGGCGCGAACTTGCCGCTCTCGAACGCTGGCCACACGTCGCGCACAAGTCCGTCCAGAATCTGCGCCTTCTCAACGCTTGTACGAGACCTGAGCGTCGAGCCTATGACGCGAAGGTTCTTCCGCCACAGGAGGTTGACGTCGAGCGTCGTCTCGTTGCCCGCCATGGACGCGAGCGAGATCCAACGCCCCCGATAAGGCATCGTCGCGATGCACTTGCCCATGAGAGGTCCGCCGACGGGATCTATCGCGACATTCGGCGGATTCTCCGTCAAGGTCTTTACGAGATCGTCCTTGAACCTGTTGTTGACGACATCCGCGCCGACGCTCTTGCAGAACTCGCCGTTTTCGTCGCTCGCCACCTGCGCAATCACTTTCGCACCAAAGACGTGCTTGGCGAGCTGGATGCAGGCAATGCCCAATCCCCCTTCCCCGCCGTTGATAAAGAACGTCTCGCCCTTCTGGATTTCGCCGACAAGCCGCAGATTCAAGTAAGCCGTGGCATACACTTCGGGAACGCCGGCGGCCTGCTCGAACGAAAACCCCTTCGGGAGAGGCATGCACATCCCCTCCGGCACGACGACCTGCTCCGCATAACCGCCGCCGCCCAAAAGGGCGCACACCGCATCGCCAGGCTTGAAGCGCCCGTTCGCCGGAGCTTCGACCACGACGCCCGCGCACTCCAGTCCGGGCCACGTCGGCCACTCCGGCGGCGGCGCGTATGTGCCGGCGCGCTGCATCACGTCCGCGCGGTTCAGTGCACACGCCTTGACCGCCAGCTTTACGTCAAACTCATCGTGGCAGACCGGATCGGGCACGTCCTGCCAAACCAGATTCTTGCCTTCGTCTATGACTATCGCCTTCATTTCCTGCTATACCCCCAATTGAGTTGGTTGTATTATAGCACATCGTACCATGCTTTCTGCTTCACACTGCACATTAAAAAACGCCGTCATTGGACGCGCAAAGCGAGCAGCTCTTCGGCTATTTGACCAGGACAAAGTGCGGAAGCCTGGAAAGCGGTGCGGAAACAACGGTTTTGCAAGGGCCTACGACTTCAACCCCGTCGTCCGCCAGCCAGCGGCCTGGAGGCAGCACGACGGTGCGCTCTTTAGCGCCCTTCCTTATCACTGGCGCGACTAGAAGGTCGTCGCCCATCATGAACTCGTCGATGACGCCCGCATAACCCATGCCCGGATAGTTGTATTCAAGATTGCGTAAAATAGGTTCGCCGTCCTTGCCGGCCCTTTCGGCGAGGGCGGCAATCTTCGGCGCGAACTTACGCCGAAGCGACAGGATGTCAGTGAAGATCGCCTGATGCTCGGCGTCGAGGACTCGCCACGGGGAAGCGGAAATCTGCATCATCGGGCACAGCGCGTGTATCTGCGCCGAACGGATGAACAGCTCCTGTTCAAAGGGAGAGCCGGGAATGAACGCTACCCAGTCGCCGCCGCCCACCATGTCAGGACAGATGAACGGCTGTCCAATGAGTCCTGCGCCTATCATGTCCGCCACTATGCGGGCGAGCGCGCCCCATTCGTGCATCTTGTCATGGAGCCGAACAACGACCGGCATCTGCTGCATTCGCCATGCGTTGCGGATCTCGGAGAACGGATACTTGAGCGCATAGGCGCAGTAGCCGTTGTTCAGGGAGCCGCTCGTCGCCTTCGGGTCGAAGGCCCTGCGGTCGCCAAGGTTGTACGCGCCGAGGTCCGCGCCATCGAGCTTGAACCCGTCCACGCCGAAGTCGCGGACGAGCCCGTCCAGCGTTTCCGCGAACCAGGCGTTTGCGTTCGGATGCGAGAAGTCGAGGAAAGCGGAATATCCATTCCACCAGCCGCACGCCTTCGGCAGGTCCTTGACGTCGTATTCCCCCTCGCCAGGCGCAGCGGGCTTGAGATCGAGGAGGAATCCGCCCCTGGTCGCATATCCGCGAACGTCATCGGGATTCTGCCCCCACGCGATACGGCGGAACGCGGGCGTGTCCATGCCGACATAGGGGCACATCCACAGCATCACCTTGAAGCCCATCTTATGAAGTTCGCCGACCATAGCCTTCGGGTCTGGGAACCGTCTCGCGTCGAAGCGCCAGTCGCCGTATCCCGTTTGCCATGTATCGTCGATCATGAACACGCCCGGCTCGATGCCGTGCTCGACCATCGACTTGGCGTACGTCAGGATGTCCTTCTGGTTCTGGTGATACGTCAGCTCGATCCAAGTGTTGAGCTGCGGAGAGGTGAAGAAGCGCGAATCGGGCGCCCGTCCTGACGGCGGAAACCAGCGGCGCATGGCATGGCGATACGCGCCGGCAAGCGTCTTTTCGGATGCCGTCTCTACGGACACGGGGGAATCGGCGTCCATCGTGATCTCGCCGCCCTTGACCGTGATCTCGGACTGCGCATCCGCCCAGATGACGCGCCCCTTGTCGGATATGAGCATCGACGCGCACTGGTTGGAGTAGTTTCTGCGCCGGAGGTCGATCTTAAGGTCGGTCTTCGCCGTGAACGGCATGTTTGTACCGAAAAAGTTCGCCGCGCCCCACCAGTTCTCGTCGCGTTCCATCGCGACAGTGCGAACGTCGGCTAGAGCCGACAGAGAAATGGCCGCGAACCCAATGACCGTCGCAATTCTGCGCATGATTTCCCTCCCTGTGTGTTGCATGGCCGACATTCCTAATCCCCGGATACGTGAGATAGTATATCATATCTTCACCAAGAGGTTCCTCGCCTGTCGAGGGCTTAGGGAGCATCGGTGACCGTGACGCTGACGGATGCCGCGACGCCCTCGGCCGTGGAGCAGGAGATTACGTGCGCGCCAGCCGCCATTGGAACCGTCATGGGTTGCAGCCCGACGCTCTCGCCAGCCAGCCGTCCGTCGACAAACCACCACAGCCGCGCCCCCTCCGGATTGCCCGTCACCTGACAGACGATCCGCTGGTCGAGCGCCCCCTGCACCAGATGGAAGACAGCGCCGTCCTCCGGACGCGAAATCTCCAGCCTCTCCGCCTGTCCTACAAGGCCCGCGAACGCGGCCAAGGAGGCGTCGGTGCGGACGACCACGTTCCCAGCGGCGTCGCGGCGGTGCGCCTGGCACAACGTCGACGGGCTCCGTCCCGCGACAGCCCAGCCCTCCTCCGTCTCAGGACAGTCTGCGGACGCCGGCAAGCCCGTTAGCTTGCAAACCCTGCGGCGCTGCAGGTCCGCCGGACGCGAGAACCACGGCCCGTTGTTCTGCGGATAGAGCGCGCGGGCTATTCCCCATGCGACAGGAGCGGCCGCCTTCGCCCCCACAACCGTCTTGTCCCCGAAGCCGCCGGACTTGTGTCCGCACCACACGCCAACCACATACTCCGGGTTCCATACGACCGTCCAGGCGTCGCGATACGCGCTGGACGTGCCAGTCTTCCACGCGAAACGCGAGGTCTCAACATCGGCCACATGTCCGAGCGCCGCCTGCGCCCTCTCGCCGCCGGAAAGCATCTCGGAGACGAGATAGCATGCGCCAGGAGAGAACACGCCCCCGCTGCCGCGGGCAAGCACTGCATAGGCGCCGGTCAGCTCCGTCAGCGAGACCTCCACGCTGCCGATCGCCATTCCAAGCCCCGCAGCCTCGCCTGCGGCTACCATGTGCCGGAAGCCGAGTTCGCGCAGACAGTCGCCGAACGCCTCCACGCCGACACGCCTCAAGACCTGCACGAACGGAACGTTCAGCGACATTACAAGCGCGTCGCGCAGCGAAACGAGCCCACGGTGTCTGGCGTCAAAGTTCGCCGGACGATACCCCTTGAACGCGACAGGCACGTCGCAAAGCCGCTCGTCCGGCGCGACAGCACCCCGGTCAATCGCAAGCGCGGACAAAAAAGGCTTCAGGGTCGATCCGGCCGGACGCGGCGCGACGGCTGTATTGACCTGCCCGTCAATGCCGTCAAAGTAGTCTCCGCTACAGGCGAGCGCCATCACCGCTCCGGTTCCGACCTTCCGAACGACAGCAGCCACCGAGTAACCGCCAGAACTCGCGGCTGCGGCCACCGCATTCTCGCACACGGCCTGAACGTCCGCGTCAAGCGTCGTGACGACTTCGCCACTGCGCCGCTCGGCGTCGCGTCCGATCCCCTGCAGCACCCAGTCGCAAAAATGCGGCGCCTTGAACGGACGCGGTGCGCGGCAGACGACAGGAAGCACCGACTTCGCCCCCGCAAGCTGCTCGTCGGTTATCATGCCGAGCAACCGCATCCTTCCCAGCACGTAGTCGCGCCGGCGAAGCGCAAGGTCGTAGTGACGGTCGGGACGGAACCGCGACGGCGCCTGCACCATTCCCGCAAGCATCGCCGCCTCTCCGATGCCAAGGTCCTTCGCTCCCTTGCCGAACCACCCCTGCGCCGCCGATTCGATGCCCACGAGGTTCGATCCGTACGGAGCGCGGTTCAGGTACTGGGAGAGAATCCACACCTTCGACCGGCGACGTTCCATCTTGAGCGCCATCACGGCCTCCTTCCACTTCCACCAGAACGTCTTCGGGTGCGGAGCGATGAGACGCACGGCCTGCATCGTGATCGTAGACGCACCGGAGACGCGGCGGCGGAAGGCGACATTCTGACATGCGGCCCTGAGGACGCTGAGCGGACGCACCCCGCGATGCGTCCAGAACTCGCCGTCCTCCGAAGCCACTACGGCCTTGACGATCCAGTCTTTCGGGTCGGCCACGTAGCACGGACGGCAGTCCACGTCGCCTTCGCCTAGCGAGACGCGCAGCACGTTCCCGGCGGCGTCGCGCAGAACGATGCCGCCGGGATACCTGTCGGCGCCCGCGCCAGTCCAGTCAATGGCGAACCACGATGCGGCTAGGAATGCGGCGAGCGCGCAGAGCAGGATAATACATCCCCTCCACGCTCGGGCCCGGCAGAACGTAATCGCCCGCCGAAACCACGCGCACCGGATAGCGGAACTTGGCTTCATGTCCCTTCTCCAACGTGAACTTCTTCGAGAACACCAGCATCCTGTCGTCGCGCGCGTCGCTGCGCATCACCCACCCCGACGCCGCGACCTCGTTCGTGCCGCACGCCGTCGAAAAGCATTCTGGCATGGCGCCGTGTACCGGTTCGAACGCGCCGGCGAAAAGGTCCTCCACGACAAGGTCGCTCAGCGTGCGCGTGTCATCCGCCGTGAGCGTCAGTTCCGCCACCAGCAGCTCGCCGCACCGCAGGGCCGTCATGTCCGCCGGCTCGCCGTCCGGCCCCAGGAAGCGCCGCACGATCGAGATGCCCGAGGACTCGTCGCGCACGTCGCGAAGGTCCGGCAGCGAGAGCCGCCGCCACGAGACGAACCTCTCGCCCTTCTTTGGCGGCCGGTGGCGGTAGTATTCGCCGAGCGCAAGGAGCGCGTGGGCGTTCTCGCAAGTTGTCCCCCAGCTTAGCTTCGCCTTGTTCCGCGAAGAGTTCAGGTAGTGGACGAGCGGAAGGATCCGTGCATCGCCGTCGTCAAGCTCAAGAAGCGCAATCAGCGCAAACGCCGCCTCCTTCACCGAGTCCGGCGAAACCGCGTTCTTCAGCAGCGCCTCAGCCCGGCCCCGGTCGTGAGACAGGGCGAACGCCCGCGCAAGCCGTGCGCGCGACAGGAGCGAGAGCCCTTCTGCAGAATCGTAAAGCCGCAGCATCCGGTCGCGCTCCGGCTTGCCCGCAAGCGCCAGGGTGTGGCAGGCGTAGGCAGAGACAGCGGAATTCGTCGACATCGCCCATTTGCCGAGGAATCCCATGACGCGCTCGTGCGACTCCGTGCCGAGGCGACAGCCGCTTTTCTCCGCCTCGACGAGGAAATGCGCCGCATACAGCGACACCTCGCGGTCCCACGGCGCATACGTGCAGTCGGGCCACATGACGAAATCGTTCGCCCTGATCATCGACTCGACGCGACGCACTCCCGCCGCGACGACGTCGGCGCCGTTCGTCACGACGGAATTGAGCAGCCCGCCCGCGCCAACGAGAGGGAATATCCGGGACGTCGTCTGCTCCAGGCAGCCGTGCGGATAGTCCGCAAGCCACTCCAGCGCCCGCGAAAGCTCGCCGACTGGCGAATCGAACGTCTGCGCCGTCCAGCGTCCGTCCGTCGGCGGAGTCCATTCGCTTTCCGGAGTCACCCCCGCCGTCTCGACCCACGCGACGGCAGGGCGCACCGGCAAGCGGATCGTCTGGTCGTGCACCTCGCCCATTCCGCGCACGTGATAGTCGATGGCGAGTTCGCCAGGTTCCGCCGGGGCCTTGAGCCGCACGATGACGTTTGTAGACGCGTCCGCCGCGATGTGCGCAAGGGACACGCTGGCTGCCATGGCGCCGTTCGTAGAGACGGAGCAACCGAACGTCCCGGCGGCGCCGCTGCGGTTGTGGATCGGAAGCGTCGCCTCGAAGACGTCCCCAGGCGCGACGAAGCGCGGAGCGTCCGGCAGGGCCACGAGCTTCGGCGACACCTTACGCTGCACCGATGCCGCGCCGGAAGCAGTCGCGCCGTAGGCGACGGCCGTTACGCGCACCTCGCCGACGAATTCCGGCAGCTTGACGACGGTGCGGCCCTCGCCCTCGACGACTGGCACGCGACCGCTCCAGAGCGCCAGCGGCTTGAAGCGCCGCGTCGGCTCGGGGCTGACACGGCCGAGCATCTCCGCACCCTCGCCGCCGCCAGTCTTCACTCCGCTCA
This sequence comes from Kiritimatiellia bacterium, assembly GCA_017403825.1. Taxonomy (GTDB): domain Bacteria; phylum Verrucomicrobiota; class Kiritimatiellia; order RFP12; family UBA1067; genus UBA1067. Next base: position 53,001 of record JAFRDO010000079.1, on the reverse strand, counting down.
CGCGCGGACCGCCTTCGCCCAGCACCGGCAGAATGCGATGGTAGAGGTCGTATAGCGGAAGCTCCGCCTCGCGCACCTTCGCGAACCACCCAGTAGGATTCGGTGTCGCCTCGCCCGTCAGCAGGTTTATCGCCTCGTCGACAACTGTCACGACGGCGACCGTAGCCTTGGGAGCGGATATCTTCACGTCGACCTCGCGAAGGTCCACGACCGTCGCCTCAAGCGCCACTGGAACCTCGTCCTCCTCTGGACGCACGGAGACCGTAGCCTGCCCGTGCGCCCGGACGGCAAGATGCCGCGCGTTCGCGTCCGCGCACTGCACTACGGAGAGGCATACGTTCAGGTTCGGGGCATCCTCCGCCCGGACGGGGCGCAGCACGACTTCGCTCGTCGCATTCGTAAGGTTCAGGATTTCGGTGTATGCCTCCTTGTCGCGCAGGACCGACAGGAGCGCATATCCCGCAAACGGAGCCTTGACGGTCAGGCGAGGCGACTCGCCGACGCGGTAGTGCGCTTTGTCCGTTGCAATCGACACCTCGGTCGGGTTAGAAAGAGGCGCGCGCACGACGTCGTCGCCCCAGTCGCTGAGGTAAAAGTTCCGCGCATACGACACGTTAGAGTCCGCGTCGCGAATCGTAAGTACGTAGTCCCCGGAGTCGCGGAGCGGAAGCTCAAGTACGGTGTTTTCGTTCGTCGCCGTAGTCATCGTGATGTTGGACGCGACGAGCGAGCGCACGCGGTCGCAGTCCCACGTCTGCCAGCCGTCGTCGCGCATGCGGTATGAATAAACGGTGTCGACGCGTTCGATGCGCGCCGAGAGCCGGCGCGGCTCGGCGAGACGGCGTCCGTCCGGCGCGACGCACGCCACGCCTATGCGCGGGAAAACTCCCCGCTCGAGCTTCATCCAGCTTGCCGCCGTCGAGCCTATGTAGAACGGATAGTAGTGCAAGACCCCGCTCTTGCGCGCTGTCGCCGGACGTCCTCCGTCCTCGAACACCACGCCCTGCGCAGTGACTCGTACCGCCGCCTTCGGCAACCCCGAATCCGCCCATAGCGGCGCATCGAAGGCCGCGCGTCCGTCGCGGTCTAGCATCTCCTTGCCCAGCGTCCTAAAACTGGGGCTCAGGCCGAGGTCTTCGTTCCCGAAGCGCCAGCCCTTCCATTTCGCCGGAGCGAACAGCACGTCTTCGAAAACGATCGACCCTTCGCATGTGAGGCCATGCGCCGGCCCGCCGAACAGGTGCTCCGCCGAAACTGCGAAAGCGAAGTTCGAGAGGCTTGAGGCTTCGTCCAGCCTGACGCCCACGCGTATCTGCGGAGGCGCAAACTCCTCGATCCTGGCCTCCCGCGACCCGACGACGATCCCCGCCTTGCCAGGCAGCTTCGCCTGCAGCGTCCACGTTCCGCTAGGTTGCTCGTCTGCAACAGTAAACTTATCGCAGAAGAGCGCTCCTTCGCCGTCAGTCACCTGCGTCACCGACGAATATACGTTCCCCTTCGGGTTCAGCAGCCGAAGCTCGACCGGCATCGGAGGAGGGGCCCGGCGCAGGCCGTTGCGCACGATTGCGTGCAGCATGATACGTTCCCCGTGACGGTAGATGCCGCGGTCCGTCCAGCAGAACGCGCTGACGTCGTTCGCGGCGAGATAATCGGGGCGCGCACCGTCCTGATGCGATTCGTCCACCGTCATCGAGCTGCGCAACGCCATGAAGGTCATGTCGTCGCCGGACTTCGACCGCACGACGACGGCGAACGGCTCACCCTTGTCGGTCCTGGCCGGACGGCACCACCCGCGCTCGTCCGTCTCGCCGGACATCACCAGAACGTTCGCTGTCGAATACACCTCAACTTTCGCACCGCCAACAGGCGTCCCCTTCATAAGTGACGTCACCCACACACCAAGCGCGTCCTCGCCACAGTCCCTGACGCTGAGGCCGAGGTCGGAAAGGCAAACCAGGCGGCATCGCAGCGGGTTCAGCCTGTGCTTGTCATCCCAGTCCCAGTCAAGGCGCGGCTTGTCGCCGTTGAGAACGCTTACGAGAAAGACGCCGTTAGCGGACTTTCCGTCATTCAGGCGGACAGGGAGCTGCGTAACTTCCTTCTCGTTCAGGCGATTCAAGCACTTGACCGTATTCGTCTCACACTCGCCGGCAAGTTCGCCCGTCTCCTCTCTGTCGGCCTTGCTGTTCCACGAATAGCGCGAATACTCCTTTTCCTCGCGGGCGAGAAGCTGCACCACGTTGCGCGGCTCGACGCGACAGATCGATGCGCTGATCTTCCCGACGTTTACCGATTCAAGACCGATGGCACGTGCGCCGCCTGGCGGCAGATAGCGTCCCGGAGCGGCGAAGGCCACATACGGGTCGCGGTCCCTGCGCTGAAAGGTGTAGATGTAATCGCCAGCAAGCGCCCCGTTCGGATCCGTATTGGCGCCCTTTCCGTACGGCGGAAGGCCCCGCCGAACGCGCAAGGTCACGTTCGTGCGGTGGGCGTAGTCGCCGGTCACGACGAGAACCGGCATGTGTTCCTTTTTGTCGGAATCGTACGTCGTCTTATAGGAAATTGCAGGCCGGCCCTCTGCCATCGGCTCGACGCTGACGTAGTGACGGGCGACGTCCATGTCCGGACGCATCGACAGGTAGACCCTCAAGGTTTCCTCGCCGTCATAGGCAACGCGGAGGACCTTCATCTCCTTTGGCAGCTCCGCCCGAGCCTGGGAATTCGTCCGGGAACTTTCCGCAGTCGTTGGCGCTGCGTTCGAAACCGCCGGCTTCTGTCCCTTGGCCATAAGCACCTCCAACGGCGACAGGTTGGCGAACACGTCGCAGCCATGCGCCTTTTCAAACTTACGGACCTTGCCGACCGTCCAGCACAGTGCCGAACCAGTCGCAACCAGCGCTACCGCCAGCGTCGTGACAACGCACGCGACGGCTATCTTTCTTCTTGTCATTTCGTTTTGCCTTTCCATACTAACCCCTATTCGCTCGCCCCCCGAAAATCTTACACATGAAAATGAAAAAATCTCAGCCAAGCCGTAGCCCAGAAACTCCATGCCAACTGAAAGCGGTTGGATGGCGCGGACGCGAGGCGGAGCGGTAGCGGAGCCTTTTTGTCAACCGTCGGAGTTTCTCTATGCCGGGCGGGTGGTTGCAATATCACATCGCTTTGGTATAATTTTCGTATGGCTCAGACTCCAACAACCTCAGTGACGCTTCTCAAGGCACTCGCCAGCGAGACGGCAAGCGCCCGCTGGACAGAATTCGTCCGCCGCTACGAAGCGCCCATGCGAGCCTTCCTCAGCGCCCGCTACCCGTCCGTCGAGGCCGACGACGTGATCCAGGAAACGCTGCTGGCGCTTTCCAGGTGCCTACCCGACTACCGTTATGTCCCCGACAAGAACGGCCACTTCCACAACTACCTGATAGGCATCGTGAAACACAAGGCCGAAGATGCATGCCGACGCCAGGCCAGGGAATCAGGCAAGCGCGCCGGCCTCCGCGTCGCGGCGGAGGCAGGCACGCCTCGTCCCGAGGAGGACGATTCGTGGAAGATGGCGGCGATGCATGCGGCGGTGGAGCAGCTGATGTCCGATCCGCTTCTGGAACCCCGCACGAGGGAGATATTCCGCCATGTCGCCCTGATGCACGAGTCTCCCGAAAGCGTGGCGGCGCAGTTCGGCACGACGCGCAACAACGTGGACCAAATCAAGAAACGGCTGGTGGCCCGCCTTGCGAAAAGCGTCGCCGCCATGACGGACAACGCCTAGCGCGGCACAAAGATTTATTAAGCATCAAGAATACTTCGGCTGCGTGAGACTTGTGGTCTACGCCGATATCTTTGTGCTGGTTGTTTGTGCCATTGTCCCTGTGGCGAGCAACGTGCTAATCTTTATTAGCATTTGTCAGACAACACGACATTTTGCTAAAAAAAATTAGCAATCACCTTAATTGGCTTTGGGGACTGTCCCCAATTGGAATTTGCCTTATCTTACCAAAACTACGCAATAATCGCACAAAATCACCATGCCCAACGGGGTGTCTCCCCATTGAACACCGAACCTACAACTCATTCGTTCAGATTAAGAGATTCAACTTCCGTGATCAAATTCTTCTTCAAGCTTTTGGGCTATCAATTCAGTCTGTGCTTTACCCCTACCAGTGGTCTGGACAGCTAGTCCGAGCCCGTTGTCCGTCCAGTGAAGACAGACATAGACAATGCCATCGGCCCTACAGTCAAGTATGAAACGGTCACACTTCGGATGCCATTCAGTAGAATTGACAATACCCGTCACATACGAACTACGATTCAACTTTCGTCCGAATTCTTCAAGAACTTCTCGTCCATGATCGTCTCGAACTTTAACCGGCTTTTTTTCTGGCGGGATCCCGGTCGTTTCGGGAGTTGGTATCTTTAAAGGACCCTTGCGACATTCCAGCCACTTTTTTAGAGGCTCTTCATCCAAATGCCTGCGGTCTGTCACGCAAAGCACGTTATGAGTTTGCTTGACATCTTCGAGATCGGTTTCTACTATGCAATGCTCGCATTTCTTCCAGAAAAAATTGGACTGAAGTCCAAGAGTTATAGATCCATTTACAAAAGCCCATCCCATTGCCTTGCACTCAGGCCTAAATGACGGTTTGATGTTAATGGAGAATTCTGAACCCCAGAATCGATCCTCCGCCTCCTTCTCCCACTCCTCTACAGACGGATCTTGATATTGTCTGTTCAATACCGTCAACAAGAAATGCCGTAATTCCATTTCCGCTGCATTGCTTTTGACTCCAGTGCCGTAATCACCATCATCTTGCAACAAAGATAACAACGCATTCAGGGCTTCTTCATTCGCCAGTATACGTGAATCCTTCTTTCCCGCCACAATGGAAAAATCGGCCCAGACCCGCTGAAACTCCTTCAACAGCAACTTGTTCTGAGAAGGATTTGGATCAAGCGTCAGATCGTTGAAATAGACGGCCATATTATTTCAAAAGCTCCATCAACTGGTTATTCCACTCGTCCATGAAGTCTTCTGGATATTCACTTAAAGAACCATTCCCATCTACCTTGATATTCGAGACCTCGGTGTAAACTTCCCGCTTTTTATCAACTGCACTGCAAGGCTTATGGGGACGACGGGTAAAAAAGGCGATGTTCACATCCTGTGGCTTGACAATTCCTTTTTTCACCGCAACACGCATTCCGTTTATAACGTGATCACTGTGTGTCTCAACAAACACTTGTGCCCCTGCTGCCACTGCTCTGGCGATTAATTCACCGACCTTCGCTTGACCACGTGGATGAAGATGGAGTTCTGGATTTTCGATCAACAGCGTATCCCCCTTTCGAGCCGTCAAGCACGTCAAGAGCACCGGCAACACGTTTGAAAGTCCCGTCCCGACGTTCTCCGGCCTAAAAAGGCACCCCTTTGCAGATGCGAAACCGAAACGCATAAGCACCACATTCATGTCTTCCACAACTCTTGTCTCGACAAAAGCACCTGGCGAGACTTCTTGCCCCAACCATGCATTGACTTGGTCTTTCAACGTCGCACTTTCGCAATTAGGATGCCTCAGTGCAATATCCACGTCCGTGTAATACTTCCCGTCCACAGTCGCCAGTAATTCGGCAGCATTATTACCGGCAGGATCCATCTCCTCCCAGGAATCCAAGAAATCGCTAGATAGTTCATTTATCTCCGTGGGTGATTGGCGGCAAGCATCCACAAAACGGATGTGATCGAGCAACTCCTTCCAAAAGCACATCCATTCGCCTTCGTCGGCCGAAACCTCTTCGAGCAATTCGTCCCTTGCGCGTTCTTCATCTTCCTCTGATTCAAATTCTCCCTCGCATTTAACGGTATCGAAGTTGAACACGTCTTCCTGTGCTGAATAATACCCTTGTTTCGTTCGATCTTTCAGACGTTGAATGGAACGCTTAAAGACCCCTTCCCTTACTGGTGGGTTTTTGAAATTGACCCTTGTATCATGATAGGTAAACGAGACATTAAAACTCAGCTCTCTCCATGTATCCCGTCCATCGGTCATGTAGAAAGTATCTGGCGGGATTGCCCTAATGGAACAATTCGTTCCTTCTGGGTCATCCCATGCCATCATCTTCTTCAGGAAAAGAATAAACTGGATAAGCGAACTCTTCCCACTTCCATTCAACCCTGTCAGCACATTCAACTTCGCGCACTCATAGTCAAGCGACTTAAGCGACTTAAATTTCTTAACGTGGATTTTTGTTATCATTGTATGTTCCTTGTTTGCGGGTTTACTTTAAGCGGACAATCGATGTTGTTGAGACAAGACTCGCCAAATCTCCGTTCGGATCGAGCGAACCCAGGACAACCTCATCGCAATTTTCAAGAATCCAGCGGTTGCGGGCGGCGGCGGTCGAGGAGGAGGCGCGAGACGCCGCGACAGGAGAGACAATCAACAGCCGGCCCGAGGCAACCGCTTCGCGCAATTCGTCCGGCACCTTCTTCCAAAGCGACCTCGCAAGGACCAGAATGATAGACACCTTGCCGCGCAGGAGAAACCGCAGCACATCCTTTTCGAGCGGGCTCTGGAATCCGCTCATGACGCAGGCGTCGCCATCGCGCACCTTCGCCGCCCAGTCGTAGCATCGCAGTACGTCGTCAGGCGCAATCTTGCGCGACGAAAGAAACGCCACCTTGTTCGGCGCATCAAGAAGCGAAATGTTGCCCACCGTTTCCATCCCTTATATCCCTTAAATCCCTACCATCCCTTTCTTCTCGCTATACCAGCCGCCATTCGCCGGACGGTCCGCTCGATTTCTTCGACACGCCGAGCAAGGTCTGTAGAATCCGCTGCAAGGTCGAGCATGGAATAGATGCCCTTATCCCAGGCTTCGGCACGTGCCTCGGTACGTGCGGCGTGCATGCGCTCGCGGACGCCTCCGTGTTTCTTGAAGTCGTCCTCCTGCCATTTCAGCATCCTGTCGAGCAGGTAGCGCGTCTGCTGGATGAGAACTATCATGAGGTTGCAGATCGTCTCTGCAGGGCGCGTGTCGAATAGTGGCTTCCACTCCTCCCAATCGGCGTGGGTTTTCGCGAACCCTCGAGCGGAGGTCTTCTTTTCATCGTCCATCGGCCATTCTGCGGCACCATGCGACTTAAGGTAGTCGAGATAGTCCTCCAGCAGTTCATCGAGCGTGGCACGTACAACGTTTGTGAGCTTCAGCTGCGTTTCAAGGCTCGTTCCTGCGGCAGCGCTTCCCTCGGCGATGTTCTGCTTGCAACTGCGTGCGGCCTGCGTCATCTGGTCAACAGTTCGGTCGCCGTGCGCCGGCAGAAAACGGCGACAGAAGATTACAGTGCCCTGGTAGATCACATCGCTCTTGCGATAGACTATAAGCTTTCTGTAGCCGGAATGCGGCAAAACTATTTTCGTCGGCTCCTGATTCATCGACAGGCTCCTGTATTAGAGAAAGAGATCAAAGGGATTCAAGGGATAAAAGCGATCTGAGCTGCAACGTCTTAGAAGCCAACGACAGAAGCGACATTCCGCAATCGCTTCAATCGCTAGCATTCCTTTTATCGCCCTTATCCCTTTCATCGCCCTGTACACCACCGTCATTGCCACATATTATACCATTTCCTTGCCGAGCGAAGACCACCAAGCTCTAATCTCTTCCATCCCTTCAATCCCCTCTAATCCCTTACATCGCTTTGACCTGTCACTCTTCTCCGTTGAGCTTGTCGCCCATTCGGTATTTGATGTCGTAGTTGATGATGAAGTCAAGTTCCTCCTCCGTGAAGCCGTAGTGCTTCGCCAGCAGCTCGTCAATCTCGTCGATGATGGGCTTGGAGAGTTTCGGATAAAACTCATCGTAAACGACTCGTCCTGTAGATTTGTAAAACGTCTCTTTCCTCTTTGCATTACGCGCATAATCAGCAAAGAGTCTTTTCACAACAGCGACTGGAATCGTAATGGCTGGAATATGAAATGAATTAATCTCTCTCAATAGTAAATGCCTGCAATCCGAAAAGGCCACAAACCACCAGTAGAACAGTGCAGAATTATATGCTGCGGCGATTACATTGCAGTTCTTCGATACGCACAGTTTCTTTACCTGAACAGAGATTGTCTCTCCCTGTTTGTCGCTATAAAAATAGGGTGGTTTATCAGAGAACCTTATGAAATATCGCGGCGCATTGTGATAGTATAATGTGTACTTGTCTCCCATCTGATATGAGGCCAGTCTGGGGCATGCACAAACTTTCGAATAAATGGAATGCTCAATATCAGCTCCGAATTTCCCAAGCGACACACAATCTGGAACTATGCCTTTCGTGTAGCGAATCGTCTCAAAAAGAAAAGCTCTTGATTCCTCATTCCATCGATGATACTTTGACGTGAAAAGTTGTTTTCCGCCTAGAATGTATATCAACAATCGCTGGTCAACACCTTCAAAGAGTTTTGCCGGACGCGTATCGTATGTTGAAAACCAGCCTCTCTCCGACACGAATATATCAAACAAAGTTTCCATTCTATCTGTGCAAATACTTGAATGAGGAATAATCATTCCCCTTCGTCCCTCATTGTTAATCAAGGCTTCGGCACGTTCTACTACATATGCATACAAATTTCCACACAACTCAGTCTTGTACCCCTTAATCTTATAGTCCTCAACCTTGCTGTATTCCACATACGGCGGGTTGCCGATGATGATGTCGAAGCCGCCGTTGCCGACGGTGATGCCGTAGAATTCCGAATACCAGTGGAATGGCTGAGACTTGCGCTTCCACTCCTGAAACTCCTTCTTGCCGCGAACCGTGTCAGGATTAATGCCGTAGACACGATACGCCATGGCGCGGTCAAGTTCGGCGTTGAGCGCGCTGAGGCGTTCTTTGAGCTGATTTTTCGCAGCGTAGTACGCCGCCGAGCCTTCAGCATTCTGCTGCTCGCGCTTAAATATCTCATAGAGGTCGGCAACGTCCGCCGCCTTGCGCTCCACCTTGTCGTAGGCGGACTGGTCAAGCGCCAACTCTTCCGGCGGAAGTATCGCGTCCTTCACGCCCTGCGGATTCGCAAAACCGACAAGCGTGTTGCCGCAGCGGATGTTGAAGTCGACATCTGGCAGCGGGTCGAGTCCGAGGTTTGCATCGTAATGATCTACATCAACAACCGCAACGAGTTTCAGGAAGAGGCGGAGCTTTGCAATCTCCGTCGCCTCGTGCATGATGTCCACGCCATAGAGGTTACGCAGTATGATGTTCTTGCAGATGAAATACTGGCGGTTCGAGCGGAACTTGCCGACGATTTCCGCGAGCTCCTCCTTGAATAGCTTGCTGTTCTTCTCGTGGAACTCCTCCATCCTGTCGAGACACGCCTCGTAAAGCGGCTCAAGGATATTCAGCGCGGCAAAAAGGAATGCGCCCGAACCGCAAGTCGGGTCGAGAACCGTCACTTTCCGCAAGGCGGCGTAGAAACGGCGCACGAGAAGATGGTTGTCCGTCTTGCGGATCACGTCTTCGGCAAATGTGCGTATGTCGAGATTGTACGTGATGAAATCGTTGACGTCGGCGATCTCCCCTGCGGCGATCTTGCGGCGCAGCTCCTCGCAACGCTGGCGCCGGGCGACCGTCTCGCGCCAGATTTCGGTAGGTAGCGCATACTCCTCGCCAGCGGGCGCGTTCCATCCGGCGCGGCGCGAGCGGAGCGTTCTCTGCGGCTCCACCGCTACGCCCTTTTCGATTTTCGGCGGCAGAGGCAAGTCAACGCCCTTGCGCACGGCTGGGAATATGTATCGGTCGGGGTTTGACTGAAGAAGGGATACAGGGGATCGAAGGGATGTTAGCGATTGAGAACCGCGCGCATCCCTTCGATCGCTACTATCCCTTCCCCCGCCCAGCGCCTCCTTCAGCAGCCACGGCACGATGCAGTTGCGTCCGATGTATTCGGTAATGTCCTCCTTCGTGTAGTACGCGCCCATCTGCGCACGGTCGTTGATGTACTGCTCGAAGATGTAGCCGAGCACGTCAGGGTTTATGTCGCGGCCCGTGGCGGTGATGCGCGTATCAAGGTGCCAACGCCACTGGTCGAAGAACGCGAACACGCTCTCGAAAACCTTGTCCGGAATGTCGATGTTCCGGTTCTCCTTCTCGATGGAGTGTTCTGCAAACATGCCGCCGTTCAGGTATGGAATGCGGCCATAGGTCTTGAGGAAACTGGCGGAACGCTTCGCCGCCGGGCTGTCGAGCCCGTCCATGAAGAGATGCATCAGGAACGAGCGGTAGAAGGAATTGAACTTGTTTTCGCCGCGCGTCTTCTTAACCCACTTCAGCTTGTCGCCAAGATAGTTCTCGTTGCCGTCGAGAAAACCCTTCTTCTGTATGAAGTAGCAGAACATCAGCCGGTTGAGCATGACGGAGGCGTACCACTCGCGATCCTTGCCGTCGGCAAGGTTCAAGATGCCCTTCACGAACTTGTCGTGCTCCTTGCGGAATCCCTGGTAGAACTTCTTCGTCACTTCCGCGGCGTTGACCAGGAACGCCTTGTTGACGCGATCCACGACATCGATGATCGTCGGTTCCTCGCTGTAGGAGAACGAGATGGCATGGATCTTTTCAAGCAGGAAAACGGCCTGGTCGTCCTTCTCATACTCCACCGTCACGAGCTGGCGCCTGTCCACGGCCTTCACGGGAACGGACCACAGGTGACGGAACGCGGCGGAGGTGGAGACGAACACCATGAGACAGGCGTCAAAGCGTTTCCGAATCTTCGCGTCAAGCGTGCGCCGGACAGACGAGTCGGGGATGTGCGGCGTGCGGCAGACCAGCACGCGGAACCCCTTCTGGTGCGCCGCCTCAGAAAAGGCGTAGGTCGTCTCGCCGCAGGCAATCTCGAACGGCGTCTTCGAGGTAGGGCTGCTCCAGCCGCATTCGATGAAGAGTCCGCCGAAATCGGCGTCGTGGAGAAAACCGAGGAATTCGTTCTTGTCCATCTATCAATTCTCCTTTGAAAGGCCCATCGAGCAGATGATGCGTGCGGCATGCGGCGAAGGATCGTCGTCATCGGGCACGAGGCAGAGGTCGCCGGACTTGTGCAGTTCGAGAATGGTCTGGATGATGTCGTCGGCGGGCAGATGCTTCTGGAACATCTTGCCGAGGGCGCTCTTTGCGGATTCCTTCATCGGATAGGCGTACACCTGGTCGGCGGCGGCCTTGAGGTTCTGCTCGAGGAGCGGCATCGGATTCTCTTCAAGGCGATGCTTCAGGAGCGCGTACACGCGATACTTCGTGGAGGACTTGGAGCCCAGCACGCCAACCGTTGCGTTCTGGACGGGGTCGGAAATCGCGGCAACAGCCTGTGCGACGAGCCCGTGGTGGTTCGCAAGCGGCGGCAGCTTCGGCGTCGCCGCGCTGCATGCAAGCGCCTGGAATATCTTGCCTGCGGATTGCGACTCGACGCCGCCAGAGGCGTTGAGCCACACGAGAACGTCGTTGTCGCTCTTCGTGCGGGCGTAGGTAATCACGCCGGCATTGTCCTTGCCGGCAGGCTTCGTGGAATACACCACATCGGCCATTCCCTGTATGCGGTCGCGAAGCTCCGGGTTGTCCTTCGTGGCGCTCTCCCAGACCTGGAATGCCTGAGACGCAAGATCGACCTCCTCGTCCTCGGATTCGTCAAGGACGCCAGCCTTCTCCGTAAAGATGTCTTTGAGGCTCTGATTGCTGCCCTCGAAGAAAACCTCGTCCGAGCCGACTGTCTCCGCATTGTCCCTGATGCGGGCCTTGAGGCGGTCACGCAGGCGTATCACCTCGTTGATGCCCTCCTGCGGGAAAAACGAGTAGCAATAGACCTGCGCGGCCTTCTGGCCGATGCGATCCACGCGCCCCGCGCGCTGTATGAGGCGAATGATGGCCCAGGGAAGGTCGAAGTTCACGACGACATGGGCGTCCTGTAGGTTCTGTCCTTCCGAGAGAACGTCCGTAGAGACCATCACGCGCGTCTGCCGCTCTATCGGGACTGGCGGCATATGGTTCGAGACGGGCGAGAACCGGCGCACGGCGGCGATGATGTCCTCAGAATCGCCGTCCACCTGGACTAGATTTGCGATGCCGCGCGCCTTCAGCTGTTCGCCTACGTAGCGGGCGGTGTCGGAGAACTGCGTGAACACGAGCACCTTCTCGTCCCCGTGCTTCTTTGCGATGATCTTCTGGAGCGCGTTCAGCTTTTCGTCCTTGGCCGGATTCCACTCTCCGCACTGGCCGAGCATGGACATGATCGTCTCGTTGTCCTTCTTGAGCGCCGCGGCAAGCGACCGCTTGAAGAACCGGGTCGATATCCACCTTACGGAACTCCCGCCTTTCGCGACGACGGCCTCGTAGGCCTCCTTCCCCTTCTGGGCGTAGATCGACGCTTCCGTCGGGAACTTGAAGAGGACTTCTTCGCCGTCATCCTCCTCCAGCCAGCCGTCGTCCAGCTCCACGCCTGCGCGCAGCGGCAGGTCAAGGCCTTTCCTGATGGCATGCAGATACATCGCGTTGCGGACGGCGTGTCGGTAGAGCGACATCAGGAACGCGACGCCGCTGGAATCCATGCGCTTGTAGAATCCGCTCCGGCAGAATCCCATCATGCGCTTCCCGGCGCGGGAGAGGTTCTCGAGAACCTGCTTTTCCTTCGGTTCCGCCTCCTTTGCGACCTCGTCGTTTATGTACTTCTGGAGTCCGTAGCGCGGCAGGGAGAGCGATCCCATCCAATCGACCATCCGCTCGCAGTAGAGTCGCTCAAACATGTCGCCAGGGGAAGTCTTGAACTTGACGGTCTTTGGGATGCGGTCCGGGAAATAGTTGAGCGTGCCGTCCTTCATCTTCAGGTACTTGCGCCCAGTGCGCTTGTCAGTGAGGGCGTAGTGCTTCTTGATGAACGTGCGCGTGCGGCGCACGAGGAAAAGCTTCATCAGGTCGCGCCAGTCGTCGGAGAAGAAACTCTTCTCGAAAGCGCCGATGGAGCTCAGAGGCACGTTGCTGTGCTTCATCGCGAACGCCTGTTCGCCGCCCTCCTCCTTGATCTGCTGCTCCGGGCGGATGCCGAGGTCCTCGTCAGGATCGACAAACAGCTTAAGCTGGTTTGCGAGGTCTGAGAAGTCCTTGTTGTAGGGCGTGGCCGTGAGCAGCAGAACCTTGTTGCCCTGATAGGCGAGAAGGTCCTTGATGCGCGCGTAGCGCTGCCCTTCGCCGTTGCGGAGGTTGTGGCTCTCGTCGATTATCACCAGATGGTAGTGGCGCACCTTGCGCACGTCAAACTGGTCTGCGACCGACATGTCGCCCATCTTGAGATCGTACCGGTCGGCATATTCGCGCCACATCGGCCGCAGGTTCGGCGGACAGATGACGAGCGTCGACACGCCGACTGACTCCTCGTAGAACTTGGCGATGGCGCATGCGGTGATCGTCTTGCCGAGACCGACAACATCGCCGATCATGGCCCCGCCGCGCTTTTCGAGGTGGCGGACGGCGAGCTTCACGGCCGTCTTCTGGAAGTCGAACAGCTCCTTGTCGAACGGCGCCGGCAGATGGTACTCGGAAACGCCCCGCCGCGCCTCGCGGCTGAGGTGGTACATGATCTTCAGATACACCTCGTAAGGCGTGGGGCCTTCGATCGAAGCCCAGCAGGCGTCAAGGGCGTCGATGAGATCCTGCGTGATGTCGACGGAGAACGTGTCGTTCCACCGGTCGTCGAACCACCTGGCGTACTTCTGGTTGTCGTGGAAGTCGCCGAACTCGGCATTGAGCTCGCCGTTGCCCTTCATGCCGCTGAAGGTCAGGTTGCTCGATCCCATGATGGACATGACCGGATTGGACGTGTCTTTCGGACGGTGGGCAAGGTAGAGCTTGGCGTGGAGCGGATGCCGCAGATGGAGCTTCACGCACACCTTGCCGTCAGTCAACTGCCACCTCAACGTCCTCAAGGTCTCCTCATCCTCGGCAGTCGGTATGCCGAGCGTCAGCTGCCGGCGGAAATCCGCCGCCACCTGACGCCGCCACCGCCTGACCTTCTCGAAGTCCGGCTGCGTCTTCTCAAAGGAATACATTTCGCGAATGAGGTCGGCGTTGGGACGCTGCATGCCGACGAGAAGCCGGCAATAGCGCTTGACGGGGACGAAAATGCCGCGATCGTTCTTCTCCATCGCGTCGCCGCCGGGCAAGCTGGCAACGTCTGCTGCGACATGGTTCCATCCGCGCAGGTTGAAATACCCGACGCAAAAGTCCGCGCGCTCGACGCCTACGTTCGAAAGGATGTCATGAAGCCCGGCCTCAAATTTCGCCGCGATGTTATCGAATATCTTTGACACGGTCGCGTTACCCTTTCCGCGCCCCAAGAAAGGCCCGTCGCGTCGGCGCGGAAAGAGAACGTGGCGTGCCTGTAGATCCATGTCTCACTTGAGGCATCGCCAAACGCCCTAAACTAAACACGAATATAAGACACACCACGCGTGCATTGCACACGTAGCGCATCTCACATACTCGGCCTAGTTTGAGAAATTGGCGATTTTCAAGTGAAGCCAAATACGCAAGATTGCGTACGCGTCCCCCTTTGCCGCAGATGCGGCTACGGAGGACTTCGACGGATGTTGCCACCCGCCTTTGGCGAACTCCGCTTATGCGTGCCGCCGGTCCCGTGGCGCTTGGGGCCACGGGAGTATGTCAAAGATCATTCGGCTTCAAGCCGTCGCGCCAACCCCCAAGCCAGGCGCGAAAAGTTGTCAGGCTTTACGTTGCTGCATGTACAGATACACCTGCGAGGCGCGGCTCTCGGTGACAAGCGCCGTCTTGGGATTCAGCAGCTTCCTGTAGAACCCCGAATGATACACCTCTCGCAACGCCTCCTTCTCCGAAAGCTTCATTCTCTTGACGAGTGCGAGAGATATCTCAACAACCGCTTTCTCGACCAAATGCCGGAATGTGACTTTAGACACGACGGACCTCCTTCAAGGTCAATTTCTGCAGCGCCCTGTTCGTGTGGAACGAAAACTGCATTGAAAGTTTCCTGAACTTCAGTTCGCTCGTCAGATATTCAAGCGTGACTTCGCCATCTTCAAACCTTCGAAACAGCACACCCATCCTGTCGTCTGCGATTGGACCAACCACAATGTCATGACGATTGTCACGATTGTGATCCGCAACCGTCGTTCTCGTTTGTCGATTTGCCATGACAAACATTGCGAATTCCTCATTGACTATCGGAGCAAAACGTCTTACATTCAGGGCGGACAAATCCGAATCGTCAAAATCATACACATAGACATACTTTGGCGCACCTTGCCAATCCGAACGCTCTACACACCGTTCGGCCATCCGCTTCGCAACAGCCAAATCGGGTGTCAGGTAAAAACCCTTGCCAAAATCCTTGAATGGCCGGCACATCGACAAGTCCGGACGTTCAAAAAAGGCATCTGTCCCATGATACAACCGCATCAAAGACGCCCTCCGTTACGACGACAAACCCTTTGCAGGTCATTTACGGTATCGGCAAACGAAACGGTGTGCTCGGCCTCATAGCACTTCATCAGGAAATCAATGCCGCAGTGCCTGTCGAGATAATCAAATGACTTCTGGTAATCGAGGCCAAAAGCATCCGCAAACTCCGTCACACACGCAACGAAGTATTCGATTCTGTCTTTTGTCTTCCCTATCACTGTTCCTTTTGCCAACATTATACCATAAATAGCTTTTTTGGGGGACAGTCCCCGGAGGGCTTCTGCGCAGACAGGCGGGTCTAGTGCTGCCCAACGCCACTCCTCTTCGCCCTCTTCGCGGACTTCTTCGCTGCCTTCGTCCCAGACTTCAAATTCGCCTTCTTCGCAGTCTTCCCCGACTTCCGCCGCGGCTTCCTCGGCCTCTTGACTTCCTCTTCGTCATCTTCCCATATCTGGACTGCGGAACTGTCGTTCAAACTTTTCTCAAGATATTCCCTCAAGTTGAAATCTTCGGGCAACTCGCCACCATTGTCCTCAACAGAAGTTCCCTCGTCCTCAACAGAGGCTCTTTTGTCGTCTATCTCGATTTCGTTACCATCGGAGTCCAGCAACACGCCTGTTCTCTCGTACTCCTTGAGTCGCTTGACTATCCTAGGGAACATACGTTCCGCCAAACTGTGCATCCGCATCTGAAACTGAATCCCGAAGTCGTCTTCCTCCATCGGAATCCCAGTGTCCTCTTCATGGCGCAACCGAAGTTGAAGTATCGCATGTTCATTATCTACCTCGTCCGAATCCAACATTTCAATCAACTCGGTAAGCGATTTGTCTGATGTATCTTGCTTTAAGATTTCTTCAAGTGTCATGGCCAAATTATAGCAAATCTCCGCGGCACTTCGCAACAGGCTACACCTCAAAAACACGATTTATTGTGAAACTCCGAGGGTTGGCAAAGGGGCCTACGTTACCACTTCGGCTCTTGCTCCGCGCATTCCAACCTGTCGCATTCTCATGCTGTCATGGCTTGGGGAAACGTCATCGCTCTGCCGAAGACAGCCCCTAAACATTCATACCTGAGACGCACCATAATCGTGGCTGAATAGCGCGGAGCACGAGGCAGAACGTTAGTGGCGCCTTTTGCCAGCCCTCGGAGTTCTTCTCCGCATGGCCCTATAATTCCCCATAATTATCGTCCTAGCGGGTCTCCAGAAGCAGCTTAGCGCGCTTGTTGCCGAGCCGGGCCGCACGGTAGAGCCAGGTTTCGCCACGCTCGACGTTCACCTCCACGCCACGTCCGTCAAGGTAGCATTCGCCGACCATCGTCTGCGCAGGCGCGAATCCGCGCTTGGCGGCTTCCAGCGCCCAATTGAAGCCCTTTTCCTCGTCCTTCCCGATGCCAAAACCGTGCATGAGGCAGAATGCAAGGTCGTTCATAGCCGCAAGGCTGCCCTGTACGGCCGCGCGCTCATACCACACAACCGCCTCGGTGGCGTTCCGTTCGCACCCATACCCGCGCAGCAGGCAAAGGCCGAGCGACGCCTGCGCCTCCGGATCGCCCGCCTCCGCCGCCAGCCGATACCAGCGCACGGCCTTGACACGGTTCGTCTCCGTGCCGCGCCCGTAGAAATACGATTCCGCCAGGCCCACCTGCGCCTCGACGACACCCTTCTCCGCCGCGGGCAATATCCGCTTGAAGTATGCATCGTCGGCCTCGTCCGAACGCTTCAGGAGCGATTCCTCCGGAAGCGCCTGGCGCCTGACGAACTGCTCGGCCAGCCGCAACAGCTGCGGACGAAACAACGGATACGACGCTACGGTTCCTGCAGCCAGAAGCAAGAGCGTGAGGACGAGCCACAGCCAGCGGTTGCGGTGCCGCAACGCGGCGGCGAAGTCGGCTGCGGACGCATATCGGTCGCCGGGAGCCTCGCGCGTCGCCCGCCGTATCACGTGCTTCACGCTCTGCGGCGGACGCCCCTCGTATAGCGCCTGAAGGATCTTACCTAGCGCAAAGACGTCGCTTTGCACGGACGACTCGCCCTTCAGCAGCTGCTCAGGCGCAGCATAGTCCAGCGTGCCCACTCCGACAGGCCGTCCGTCGATTATCGAGACGCCGCGCCCGTGCCGCACTATGGAGTCCGCTACGGCCGCGCCGCGTCGCTTGATTAGCCCCAGGTCGATTAGCACGGGTTCTCCGCTGGCGCGGCGAAGGACGTTGTGGGGCTTCAGGTCGCGGTGGACGTAGCCGGCGTCGTGGAGAGCCTGGACAGCCTTCGCAAGCCGATTCGCGAACCTCGGCACGTCGGCGCGCGGCATAGGGTCCGGCAGGGGCTGGAGATACTCCATTACGTAGTACGGCGCGCCGTCGAAGGTTCCCGACCCCATGAAGCGCGGCAACGCCGCGATGCGCAGGAAGCGTATCGCGTCAGATTCGGTAAGGAAGCGCTCCTTCAGTCCGCGCGACTCGTCCACCAGGAGCTTCAACGCCCCTTCCTGCCCGAAGCGGACGTTCGTGACGCGATAGACCTCTGCGGAAAGCCCGCATCCGAGGTATGCCTCGACGCGCCAGCCGTCCACCACCGCGCCGCGCGTCAGCCGTCCGCCCGACGACGAACGGAAGCTCTGGCTGTCGAGCCAGTCCTCGACCCGGCGCACCAGGCCGCGGTTCACTTGCCTGCCTTCATCTCCGCGACGGACGCGAGAATGGCGTCGGCCATGTAGTCAAGCTGGGCCTTGGTAAGCCCGTAGATGGGCAGGTGCGTGTAGCACTTGTCGAAGACGTACTCGGTGACCGGACACGTCTTCGCGATCTTCTTCTCGTCGAACCCCTTGCCGACGGACGCCGCGAATCGGTAGATCGGGCCGAAGTGCGGTATGTTGGTGACGCCCTTCCCTTCGAGCTTCGCCTTCAGCGTTTGCACGTCGCCGCCTACGACCTTCGGGTCGATCTGGAGCTGGTAGAGGTGGAACGTCGGAACGATGTCCTTGGAGCCGAGAGCCTGCGGCAGGATTCCGGGAACGCCGGACAGGCGCTTCGTCATGTACGTCGCCTCGCGGCGGCGCTCGACGAGGATCTTGCCGTAGCGCTTGAGCTGCTGCAGCAGCGCGACGGCCTGTATCTCGGTGACGGACGCGTTGTTGCTCGCCTGGTAGCGCACCTTGCCCTTGCCCTTTATCAGCGAGACGTTGTAGAGCCAGTTCTTGATCTTCGACGAGAAGTCAACGCCCAGGAAGCGCGCGCGACGCGCTTCGGCGCGGTATTCCGGCACGTTGGAGACGAACACTCCGCCCTCTCCGAACGACGTGCAGTTCTTGACCTCGTGCATGGAGAAGCAGCCGAAGTGGCCGATCGTGCCGAGCTTGCGCCCCTTGTACTCGCCGCCGAAGCCGTGCGCCGCGTCCTCCATCACGACGATGTCGTGCTTCTTCGCCAGCCGCATGATCGCGTCCATGTCGCAGGGATAGCCGCCGATGTGCACTGGCACGATGATCTTCGTCTTCTTGGTGATCTTGCGGGCGATGTCCTTCGGGTCGATGTTGACCGTCTTCGGGTCGACGTCGGCGAAGACGAGCTTCGCGCCGACCGAGAGCGGGTACGCCACGGTCGCTATGAACGTGTTCGTAGGAACGATCACCTCGTCGCCGGGGCCGACGCCGGCATAGCGGTATCCGAGCTCAAGCGCGGCGGTGCAGTTGCTCACGAACAGCGAGCTGCCCTCGTCTACGCCAAGGTAACAGTCGATCGCCTTCTCGACCTCAGCGACCTTGTCACCCATCGAGAGCTTTCCGGGAGGCGTCGAAAGCGAACCGAGCTTCGCGAGCGCGGACTTCACGTCGCGCAACGCGGCGTTGTAGGCCGCACCCTTGCCCCGCATCAGGAACTTTACGAATTCGAACGCGTCAGCCGCATTGTAGTTCTCCCCCACTGCAGCCCACGGCACCTTAGTGTCACCGGTATTGTACCTGAAGTCGCTTGAGGCATTTTCCTTTGTCATTCCCTGTGTTCCCCTTGTGAACAGCGTTCACCTGTGGTTATTACGTTTATTGTTTGTGGATTATACCATAATCCCCGCCTTCTGCGCTACTGCACCGCCACTTTCGCCGCAGGGAAAGCGGCGTAGCGCCGAACGCCGCGCGGAAGCGAAGCGCCATGTGAGAAACGGACGTAAACCCGCATGATTCCGCGATGTCCGCGACGGGAAGATCGCTTTCAGCCACCAAATCCCTTGCCGCCGAAAGCCGCATCTGGCGGATCTCCTCTCCAAGCGTGCGGCCAAGCGCTCGTTGGGCGCGTATCTGCAGCATGTGCTTCGAATATCCGATGCGACGGGCAAGCGTAGCCGCGTCGAGACGGCCTGCAAGGTTGCCGCGCGCGTACCTGAGCGCCTCCGCCACGAACCGGTCGGGAAGCGCGTCGGCGTCCGTAGAAAGCCGCGTAGAGACACGGTGCGACGCGAAGCGTATCGTCCGCCCGCCAGGCGCAGTCTTGCGGATAAGTTCGTTGAGCACGCGTCCGGCGGCGTAGCCGAGGCGGAAATCCCCGGTCGGCAGGGATGAAATGGCCGGGGAGACGGTAGTGCAGATCGCCGCATCGTCGTCCACTCCGAGGATTGCCAGGTCATGCGGAACGGATAGGCCCGCGGCAAGCGCGGCCTCTAGGGCCTGGCGAGCGCGAAAGTCATGGGAAGCGAAGAGCGCCGACGGCCTCGGCAGCGACGCCAGGCGACCCGGAAGTTCGTCCTCGACGCCGACCGACGCGTCGGCGCAGCAGAACCCAACCGCGCGCAGGCGTCCGACAAAACCGTCGCGCCTTGCACGGCTCCATTCTGTCTCCGTCTCCGGCCCGAGCCAGGCGAACGAACGGAAATGCTTGGCGAGGAAGTAATCTGCGGCAGCCCTGCCCTCCGCCTCGTGGTCGCAGAGAATCGTCACTACATGCCGTGCGCGCGGACTGCGGCGCGGCACGAGGACGTCTTCGACAAGCACCGCCGGGATTCCGGCGGCAACGACCTCCCTGCGCCTTTCGTCGCTGTCAACGTACGCTATCACGCCATCGGCACGGCGCGAGGAGATCGGCGCCGGCGACCCAGAAAGCGCCCCGAAGTCGAGGCTTATCTGCCAGCGGCCGCCCGTCTTCTCGTGGGCGTACGCAAGGATTCCGTCGAGCTTAAGCCTCTCCGGACGGTTGATCGTCGGCATCGTCACGAGTATCTTCTGCGGTCGCGTCACGTTCATGGCGGTGATTATAGCAAAAATCAGCCGCGGCCATTGAACGAATTTGATGTTTTTTGTGTCGCCATTTTGCTTCGCTTCGGACGCGCATCTGCTATAATGGCAACGCCTTTAAGGCAAACTGCAGTCACGACAACCAAAACAAGGAGAAGACAATGGCAATCAAGGACGACCATTACACGGGAGGCGAGACCGAAGGCGGAATCACCTCGAGCTACGCGACGAACGACGGCGTGAAGCTGAAGGTCGCGTATTCGTTCATGGGGTCAATCTACGACGAGGCCGAGCGCAAGGCCGCCCTGGACGCGATGTCGCAGGACTCGCTCACGATGGGCCCGAAGACGATCGAGTTCCAGGACAAGTTCGCGAAGATGTCCGGCACGAAGTACGCGTTTGCAGCGACCAGCTGCACGACGTCGATGCATGTCGTGACGCAGCTCTTCGACATCAAGCCTGGCGACGAGGTAATCGTCACGCCGAACACGTTCGTCGCGACGTCGCTCGTCATCCTCAAGGAAGGCGGCGTGCCGGTCTTCGCCGACATCGACCCCAGGACGTTCAACATAGACCCCAACGACGTCGAGCGCAAGATCACGCCAAAGACGAAGGCCATCTACGTCGTCCACTACGCCGGGCAGATGGTCGACATGGACCCGATCATGGAGATCGCCAGAAAGCACAACCTCAAGGTCCTCGAAGACTGCGCGCATGCGACGGGATCGAGCTACAAGGGGCGCAAGGCCGGCTCGATCGGCGACTGCGGCGCGTTCTCGTTCCACTCGCTCAAGAACATCACGACCTGCGGTGAGGGCGGCATGATCACGACGAGCAACGACGAATACGCCAAGGGAATCCAGAACCTGCGCTGCATGAGCAACATGCCGCAGACGTGGAACGACCAGCTGGCGGACAAGAACGACCCGGTCTGGACCTTCGGCAAGATCGTCAAGCGCCGCACCGACCCGATCCAGTACTGGATGCCGGCGCACTTCGACGTCATCCCGTGGAACGGCCACTGGGGCTCCAACTACCGCATGAACGAGATCCAGGCGGCCGTCGGCTGCTGCCAGCTCGACAAGCTCGACATGCTCGTCAACAAGCGCCGCGAAATCGCCCACAAGATCACCGCAGGTCTTCAGGACGTTCCGGGCGTCGAGCCGGTGTACGAGGATCCGAACTGCTACCACAGCTTCCACCTCTACACCGTCTGCGTCGACGAGAAGGCGCTTGGCGGATCTCGTGACGAGTTCATGCAGGTGCTGTACCAGGAGGAAGGCGTGCAGGGCATCCTGCACTACCAGCCGACCTACCACTTCACGGGCCTCAAGCGCATGGGGTACGATCCCGACCAGTGTCCGCGCGCGAACGAGTTCTTCTACAACCGCGAGTTCAACATTCCGATGCACCCGCGGCTCACGGACCAGGACATACAGGACATGGTCGACGGCATAAGGAACACCTCTGCCAAGCTCCGCAAGCGTCACTGCAAGGCATAAGGCGCTTCAACAAACGAGAAACGATCCGTCATGACTGTCATGGTCTGGCGGATCGTTCGCTTTTATACGTTGCAGCTGGCAGCCCCTAGGAGAGTCGAACTCCTCTTGCCTGGATGAGAACCAGATGTCCTAGCCGATAGACGAAGGGGCCGTCTTTGGTGCACCCGGTGGGATTTGAACCCACACACCTTGCGGCACTAGAACCTGAATCTAGCGTGTATGCCAATTTCACCACGGGTGCAGACTGTTTTGAAGTATATCAAAAACCCCCTTAAGCCGTCAACCCCCCGTCCGCGCCGAGGAAGTTGCGCGGCAGAAAATGGCTCAGAACTTCAACGGATTAAAATCGCACCCTGATGTGCCGCCGGCATGGCGATGCGCTCGCCACAGCGCACAAGAGTCTCCAAGCCGTCGGATGAGTTGCGCACGAGGTCCTCGTCGAAGCGCAACGCCGCAGCAGGCACGACGACAATCACCGTCGATCCGCCGAACTTGAAATACCCCTTCTCGTCGCCCTTCGCGTGAGCGACGCCGTCATACGTCTGGACGATCGTCCCGACCCCGAACGCCCCGACGTCTACGAGCCAGAACGGACCGAAGTCCGCCTCGGCCCTGACGATCTGGCGCTCGTTCTCCGCATATACGTCGGGACGACGCACGAGCGCGATCGGGTTCACCGAATGGTACGCGCCGCGCATTACGCGCACCGCATCGGGCGTCCGGCAGTCGCAGGGGAAGTGGAACCTGTGATAGTCGACCGGAGCGAGACGCACGACTGCGACGTCGTAGCGCCCGCCGGGAACGTCCGGCTCACCAGACGGACCGAACGTCTCGCGCAGCGTCCGCCGCGCGCCCTTGAGCGGAAACGGACTGTCGGCATCAGCACCGAGGAAGAGCCTTAGCCTTCCGTCCGCCGGACTCACGAACCCGTCGCCGAGCGGACGCGCCCCCGGCTTCAGCCGCCGCGTGAAGAACTCGTTGAACGTCGCGTATTCGGAAACAGGCTTCTCCGCCTCGTCGGGGCAGCAACCCGGTATTGACGCGAGTGTGGCGATGTCGGACTTCGAGCGAGGCGAGTCGTAGCGCCGCCCGAGGACGGCCGAGCAGAGCCGCGAACCGAACAGCACCGGCCAGAGCGTCCGCCCCAGCAGCGTGTCGTAGGCAAAGCGCAGGGCGCCGTCGCCCATGACGCTTTCCCGGACGCGGCGCCCCGAACAGCGGTCGATGTACTCAACCGTCACGACACGTGGAGGACGCGCTCCTTGATCTCCTGAGTACGGCCCTGGTTCCAGAACTGGCTGCCGATGTAGCCGCACGTGCGCCTGGCCACGTTGAGCTTCGACTCGTCGGTGTTCCCACACTTCGGGCACTTCCAGATGAGCTTGCCGCTCTCGTCCTTCACGATCTGTATCTCGCCGTCAAAGCCGCACACCTGGCAGTAGTCGCTCTTCGTGTTCAGCTCGGCATACATGATGTGGTCGTAGATGTACTGCATGATCGCGAGCACCGCCGGAATGTTGTTCTGCATGTTCGGCACTTCGACGTAGCTTATCGCGCCGCCCGGCGACAGCTTCTGGGACTTCGACTCGATCTCGAGCTTCTTGAACGCATCGATCGGCTCCGTCACGTGTATGTGGTAGGAGTTCGTGATGTAGTTCTTGTCGGAGACGCCCTTGATTACCCCGAAGCGCTTCTGCAGGCACTTGGCGAACTTGTAGGTCGTGGACTCGAGCGGGGTGCCGTAGAGCGAGTAGTCGATGTCCTCCGCCGCCTTCCACTTCGCAGTGTACTCGTTGAGCTTCTTCATGACCTCGAGGCCGAACTCCTCGCCCTCCGGCTCGGTGAGCTTCTTGCCCGTCATCGCAAACACGCACTCCCACAGGCCGGCATAGCCAAGGGAAATCGTGGAGTAGCCGCCGTAGAGGAGCTTGTCGATCTTCTCGCCCTTCTTGAGACGCGCCAGCGCCCCGTACTGCCAGAGAATCGGCGCCGCGTCGGACGACGTGCCTTTCAGCCGCTCGTGGCGGCACTGCAGCGCCCTGTGGCAGAGCTCGCAGCGCTCGCCGAAAATCTCCCAGAACTTCTCCATGTCGCCATGCGCCGAAAGCGCGACGTCCACGAGGTTGATCGTCACCACGCCCTGGTTGAAGCGCCCGTAGTACTTGGGCTTGCCGGGCTCGTAGTTGCCGGCGTTCGCGATGTTGCCGTAGCCGTTGCCGGAACGGTCGGGCGTAAGGAACGACCTGCAACCCATGCAGGTGTAGGTGTCGCCGTGGCCGACGGTCTCGCCCTTCGAAAGCTTGTACTCGCGCATCTTCTTCTCGGAGATGTAGTCGGGCACCATGCGCTTCGCCGTGCACTTCGCCGCGAGTTCCGTGAGATACCAGTAGGGAGTCCCCTCGCGCACGTTCTGCTCCTCGAGCACGTATATGAGCTTCGGGAACGCCGGGGTGATGTAGACGCCCGCCTCGTTCTTGACGCCCCTGATGCGCTCGTTGAGGACCTCCTCGATGATCATCGCCAGGTCCTTGCGCTCCTGCTCGCTGCGCGCCTCGCCGAGATACATGTAGACAGTCACGAAAGGCGCCTGCCCGTTCGTCGTCATGAGCGTCACGACCTGGTACTGTATCGTCTGGACGCCCTTCTGGATCTCCTTGCGGACGCGCTTCTCGACGATGGCGTCGAACGCCGCCTTGTCGACCTTCGCGCCGGCCATCTCGCACTCCGTCGCAAGGTCCTTCGCAATCGACTGACGCGAAACCTCAACGAACGGCGCCAGGTGCGTCAGCGAGATCGACTGCCCGCCGTACTGGTTCGAGGCGACCTGCGCGATGATCTGCGTCGCTATGTTGCACGCCGTAGAGAACGACTTCGGCTTCTCGATCATCGTGCCAGAGATCACAGTGCCGTTCTGCAGCATGTCCTCGAGGTTCACGAGGTCGCAGTTGTGCATGTGCTGCGCGAAATAGTCCATGTCATGGAAGTGGATTACGCCGTCCTTGTGAGCCTGGACCACGTCCGCCGGAAGCAGCAGGCGCGACGCCACGTCTTTCGACACCTCGCCCGCCATATAGTCGCGCTGGACGGCGTTGATAGTCGGGTTCTTGTTCGAGTTCTCCTGCTTCACGTCCTCGTTGTTGCTCTCGATGAGCGACATGATCTGCTGGTCTGTGGTGTTCGCCTGGCGCAGCAGCGACTGCTTGTAGCGGTATGTGATGTACTTCTTCGCGACCTCGTGCGCGCCCATCTCCATGATCTTCGTTTCGACGACGTCCTGTATCTCCTCGACCGTCATCGCGCGGTCGCGCGCAGCGCACACGCCAGCGACCTCCTCGGCAATCAGCTTGATGCGCCCTTCCGAAAGCGCATTCTTGTAGTCGACTGCCTGCGACGCCTTGCGAATCGCGTTCTCGATCTTCGTGATGTCAAACGCCTTTTCCTCGCCGCTGCGCTTTATAATCTTCATCTGCTTCATGTTTCCGAGTCTCCGCCTTTCAAGTTGGTTTACCCTATTTTGTAGCTACAAGTGGAATGATACACTATCTGTCGTAGATTGGCAAGGGGGAAAATGTGAAAACTTATCAACAGGTTGTAGACACCATGCCATGAGGCTACAATTTATAGTATTTATATTCGCTTCCAAACGAAGCTACCGTACGTGTCAAAAGCGCGGCAGGCGGGAGAGGGACTCCACGCGGCCGGACGGCTCGAAGCGCATGCGCCAGATGCGGCCGTGTTCGTCGCGGAGCGCCCTGAGCCGCGCCTCGTCGCGCCTGTGGCAGGCGCAATCGAGGAGACTCGCCGCATAGGATATCTCCTTCGCCCAGTCGTTGCGCTCGACCCAGCGCTCCAGCGCGAGGCGGACGCCGTGCGCGACGGCAGAGACATCGTCAAGGACGAACTGCGTTATTCCGGGGTGGCGCGAATAGCCGACGTCGCCGGCGAGTATGTTGAAGTATTCCGATGCGTCCGACCGTACCGCGCCGCCGCGCAGGTAAAGCGTCCCCAACTTCTGAAGGAGCCCGCCGAGCGGAAGGTCCATCACCGAGCAAAGGTCTTTTTCAAGGTCACCCTTCGCCGCAGAGCGTCCCGCCGTCATCAGGTTCCCCGCAAGAACGATTCCCGGCAGCGACACGCAAAGCGGATGCCACGCATAGCCGTCGGAAAGGTCGGTCACGAGGAACCTCTTCGCCTTGCGCGAGCGCCCCGCTTCCTCGGCTTTCTCCATTGCGACGCGCATCTCCTCGATGCGACCGCACAGCGAACGCGCGGCAAAGGTAGGCGCAAGAACGGTGGACGCGTCCGTCTCCATCGCGCGCAGGCCGTCCCTGCCGACAACCTTGAAGTCAAGCCCCTGAATGCCGCAATAGGCTTCGGCCTTCGCCGTCTCAAGCGGAACCTCCCGAGACGTCGCCGAATCGTAAAGGAAGAACTCGTTGTAGCCAAAGCGGGCCAGAACGTCCACAAGCTCCTGCATCGCCAGCCGGTTCGGACACCGGTCGGTCACGTCCAGCAGATAGGCGCGTCTCTCGAATCCGTAGTTGCTTTTCATTTGCTTTCGCCGCGCAGTTCCTTGATCTTCCTGTCCAGCTCCTGCGCCGCGCCTATGGCGCGATGAGCCTTCCTCGTTTCGCCCTTCTCGACGTACCGTTTCGCAAGTACGCGCATGTCGCGCGCCAGCCTTGCAAGCTCGTCCGCCTGCTGAATGCGGTGTTCCCTGACTCCCGCCTCGATCTCTCCCTTGGCCCTCGCTATCGCGGGTATATCGTCCCCTCCGCCGGAGCACCGCAGGTCGAGCGCGCACAGCCCGATCACCACCGCAATGACCGCAAGAACTATCGCTATGCCTTTCCAGTTGAAGAACATCGTCACTCCGCCTTCCTCTCGAATCCGTCCAGCCAGCTGCCGACCCTGGCGAATGTCTTCTCGCGGTCTGCGGCGGTCCTGAGCCCGCATTCCCAAATGACGATGACGTTCCAGCCCTGCTCGGTCCAAAGCCTCTCATGGTCCGCGTCGCGGCGGACGTTCCTGCGGAACTTGCCGTTCCAGAACGCCCTGTTCGTCTTCGGCGCGGTAGCCTGCGAACATTCCGCGACCTGCACGAGCTTCCGCCCGTCCCACTCCCAGCCGTGATGGTGCCAGAAGCAGCCGCGGACCTCGATCAGCGTCCTCAGTCGCGGCAAGACGACGTCGGGGCGCCCGACGATACGCCTGTCGCACGTGCGGAACCTGTAGCCTCGCGAGAAGAGCCACTTGCGGACCATCACCTCGGGAAGCGTGTCGCGCGAATGTATGGCGGACATGATCTTCGATCGCTTCTCCGGGGTGAACTTGTCCATGTTTCCCTCTCCGCAATCGCCGCGCCTATTCGGACGCTCCGGCGCCCAAGGCTGCGGCGCGTGCGCTCTCCAGCGTGTTCCAGAGGAGCATCGTTATCGTCATGGGGCCGACTCCGCCCGGAACAGGCGTTATCGCCGACGCCACTGCCGCGCACGAGTCGAAGTCCGCATCGCCGACAAGCCGGAAGCCCTTCGGACGCGTCGCGTCCGGAATGCGGTTTACGCCGACGTCGATCACCACCGCGCCCGGCTTCAGCATGTCGCCCGTCAGCGTGCCGGGCCGCCCCGCCGCGACGACCACCACGTCCGCCTGGCGCGTGAACGACGCGACGTCCGGCGTGCCGGTGTGGCAGAGCGTGACGGTCGCGTCCGTCCCCTTCCGCGAAAGAAGCGCGGCGACGGGCTTGCCGACGATGTTGGAGCGCCCGATCACCACCGCGTGACGGCCCCGCACGTCGACGCCCGCGAACTCTATCAGCTTGATGATCCCGTGCGGAGTGCACGGCAGAAAACACCTCTCGCCGATCAGCATTCGCCCGACGTTGACCGGCGTGAAGCCGTCCACGTCCTTCTCCGGCGAGATCGCGTCTATCACCTTCTTCTCGTCAAAGCCCTTCGGCAGCGGCAACTGCACGAGAATGCCGTGTATCGCCGGGTCGGCGTTTAGCGCGGCGATATGGGACAGCAGCTCTTCCTCCGCAGCCGACGCGGGCAGGCGTATCTCGCGCGACGCGATGCCGGCTTCGGCGCACGCCCGTTCCTTCGCAGTGACGTAGCTTACGCTCGCCGGGTTCTCCCCAACCAGGATCACCGCCAGCGCTGGCGTCACGCCGCTCTCCGCCTTCAGCGCGGCCACGCCGTCCGCGATTTCACCTCGCAGCCTCGCGGCCAGCATCTTGCCGTCGATGACCTTCGCCATTCCTGATCCAGTCATTTCAGTCCTCTCTCCATTCGATGTACCGCACCTTCTTGTCCTTGACGTAGCACTTGCAGTTCACCTCGCGCGTCATGCCCATCGACTCGCACGAAATCTTCATCTTGAAGACGCTCGTATCGCTCGGCTGCCACTCGATGTACTGCTGCGCCTCGTCGCCGATCTGGATGTTCGTGTCGGCGACGTCCGCGACGCGCTGGCACAAGTCGCCCCAGTCCTTGTAAGGCCACCAGTCCCTGGTCTCGTCCACGTCGTAGTCCTCGGGCTTGACCTTGAGCGCGTCCAGGATCGACTGGGCGAGCAGCATGCTGTCCTCGCGGTCGTCATCGTCGTCGCCTTCGGGGAAGATGCCGGGAATGGTCATCAGCTGGTCGATGGTGGTTGTCGGCGTGATCGTGATCTTAGAGCTGCCTGTCGTGCCGAGTAGGTCTACGATGCCCTTCAGGCGGGGGTTTTCCTCGGACTCGTCCTCGTCCGGATGCAGCAGCCCTCCGGTAAGAATGGCAGGGAAGTCGCGGAAGCCGCGTATGTAGCCAAGCTCCTTGATGTCCGGTATCGAGCCGTTTCTCGGGCGGCGACGGTCTTCCTTGGCCGCCTCGCGCTCCTCGCGTCCGCGCGCCTCCTTCTCCATAGTCTCGTCATACTCCTCGTACCACTTCGACTCGGCGCCGTCGTCCGACTCCGATTCTATGTCGGGGTCGTTGGTGATGGGTCCGGCGGACACGTTGTCGTCCTCGTCGCGCCAGTCGTTCCAGCAGGCGATGAGGTGGTTCATGAGGTTGTGCCGCTTCGAGCTGCGCCCGTCGGCGTCCTTCACCTCCACCTCTAGCTCCTCGTCGATGCCGGCGTTCCTGAGTATCATCTGCCACCTGAGCACGTAGTTCTGGTCGCCGCCGGAAAAGAGCTCGTTGACGTTGATGCCGTTCGAGGCTCCGGAATTGGCCAGCTCAATCTCGACCGTCACCGTGCCGGAGTCAGGGTCGTCTTCGTCCATGAGGATCGGGCCTATCTTGCAGCACGTCCTGAACTTGAGGTCGCGCTTCTCCTTGTACCAGCGGTCCTCCTCGTCCAGATCCGTCGGGTCCTCATCCTCGTTCCACTCCTTGGCTTCGCCGTATCCGAGCAGTATGGTCTCGCCGAGAATTCGCCCGGGCTCGACGAGGCGGTTCACGCGGTTGCGTTCGCGGACGTAGACGTTTATTCCCGCCTGCTGGTGTGCCTCAAACGAGAAGGACAGCACCATAACCGCAAGGACGGCGATGATCCAAAGCGCCGACAGGAGCGCGCTGCCAGTGCGCGAATGCGGGGGCGTCATTTCTTGCCTCCCTTCTTGTTGCCGCCCTTTTTGGCGTCTGAGGGCGGAGCGACGCCGTCAAGCGACTGCTCGTGAATCGGAATGCGGATTATGCGCACCATCGGCGCGCGCTGCGTCCGTGAGCGGAACTCCTCGTCGGCCTTCTCTATCTGGAACGTAAGCTCCACCTTGTACGGCACGGAATTGGACTCGGCGAACTCGTCCTCGAACGTTTTGATGTCGTTCTCGCCCGAATTCGCCGCGCCGCCCTTGATGTCCTCGGCCTTCTTGACGACGCGGCAGTTGAAGCCGACTACGCCGTCAGCTATCAGGACCGGCTGGTAAAGGTCGGCGTTGGCGAAGGTGTAGTCGGTGTCGTCGGTGGAGCCGTCGCCTTCCCCGGTCTTGGGCTTCAGCGCGGCGTCGCCGCAGAGGCGGGCGTACAGCCCGGTCTTCTGTATCTCCTCCTGGTAGTCGGAATTGCCCTCCTCCAGCACCATCACCTGCACCCGGTGCACGGTGTCGGCGATGGCGTTCTTGGTGCCGACGATGGCAGGCCCTGTCTTCGACCATGTTATCACGTCGGAGTTGCGCGGGTTGTCCCCTTCCCCGTTGTTCTCTAGCACGAAACCATAGCGGTCGTCCTGCTTGCCGTCGTGCGGATAGTACATGCTGCGAAGTCCCGAGACCACCTGGTTGAGCGCATAATCGGTGCGCTGCATCTTGTCCATGTAGTCGGCGGAGACCTGCCAGCCGCGCGACACGGCCTGGAAAGTGAGCGCGGAAAGCGCGGTGACGACTGCCAGGAGCAGCGTCGCCACCAGCACCTCGATCGTCGTGAACGCCCTACTCATCAGGTTTCCTCCAGAGCGTCACGTAAGTCTCGCGCTCCGCCTTGCCACTGCCCCGGCCGCGCTCGCCCCACGTTACCGTGATGCGCACGCGGCGGAGCCCGTTCATGCGCTTGTCGTCGTCTTCGGAGATGTTGCGGTCGAGGTTCTCCCGCTCCCAGACGTAGCCGTGGAACTTCTCGCGCTGCTCGCTCGTCATGCGCTCCTCGGTCACGAGGTCCCACAGCTCGGTCGCCCTCGTCTCGCGCACGTCAAGGTCGTCCTCCTCTTTCGTCTCCTCCAGCGGATACGCCATGTCGCCGAGATCCATCACCTCCTGCGCGGTTTCGAGCTCGGTGGACGACATCATCATCTTCTGCGCCTGGCTCATCGAGACGAGAATGCCGGTAAGCCCCAGCCCGAGAATGAGCGCGGCCAGCAGCACCTCAAGCAGCGTGAAGCCCCTATTCTTCCCGCCCGTCACCCGACACCACCTTCGCTCCGCCGAAGCGGTCAACGCGTATTGAAAGCCCGTCCTCCGGCCGTGCCCCGTCCGGATATATCCAGACCTGGTGCGGCTCCACGCGGCCGTTCGTCTCCCAGACGATGGAGACCGGCCCCTCACCTTCCGCCGCCGCATCCGCAGGCTGAGATCCCTTGTCCTTCTCCTCCGCGCCGCCGTTAGCAGCAGCCTTCTCGGCCTCCTGCTTCGCAGCCTCGGCCTTCGCGTCCTTGAACCGCCCGAGCAGGTAGTCCACGTTGGAGAACACGGATATCTTCGGCTTGGTCCGCTCCTCCGTGACGCCGGCGTTCGCCGGAAGCGCGTCGCCGGTCAGCACCTTAATCCTCATTCCGCGCACGACGTCCTCGTCGATCGGGGCGAAAAGTATCTCATCGACCGTGCGGCCGTCCTCGTTCTCATTCTCGGACTGCCGCCCCTTTGCGGCGCCTTCCTTTCCGGACGAAGCCCGCTGCGATTCCCTTGTCGAACCGAAGTTCAGAGGCGCTCCCGTCAACGTCTGTACCTGCGAACGGTCAACGCCCGAGTCGAATAGCTTCGCCGACGTTATCTCGATCTTCACAATCGGCTCGCCGTCCACCGTGTCGTTCGAGTAGGTGATGATGGCGGGCTGCTGCGTGACGAGGGCGGTGGAGCGCGCCCGGCGGATCGCGGCGAACACGTCGCGCGTCGCGCCCTTGATACGCACGGCGCGCTGGCCCGAGGTGACGCTCAGGACAGCCGCCGTCGTCATGATGCCGATGATCGCCACGACCACCAGCAGCTCGATCAGGGTGAACGCCCTGCGCCCCACGCCAGCTCCCTTATTCTTTCTCCGCCTTCTTCTTGATGTCGCTGCGGATATCGTCCTCGGTGCCCATCGAGCCGTCCTCGCCGGCGGACTTGATGATGATCTTCTTGCCCTTGACCTCAAGCTCGTACTTGTTGTCCCAAGGGTCGTAGAGCGCACCCTCGCCGCCATCAAGGATCGGGTCGTCGCCCTCGATGAGCTGATCGAGGCTCGACGGAAGCTTCTTGTGCTGTATGTAGTACGACGTGCAGGCTTCCTGCAAGGCGCGAACGCCGGCTTCCGCCGCTGTGATGCGCGTCTTGGCGATGTGCTTCGTCACGTTTTGCACCGCAATCGTGCCGAGAATGCCGAGGATCGACACCACGACCAGCAGTTCGACGAGCGTGAAGCCGCGCCGCGCGGCCTCAACAATCATGTTTTCCCTCTTGTTCATTCTTACTGTCTCCTTTGCATTTGACGATCAGGCCGCAGCCGCAACCGGCAGGCGGATGTAGATTTGGTATGCCGTGTAGGCAATCAGCCCAAGCAAGATCACGGCCAGCAGCACGTAGAGCCACCACTCCGACGTGCGGGCGCACTTCGTGAACCCGCGCGCCCGCTTCATCGAGAAGCGCATACGGCGGTTGATCGCCCAGCCGCCAGCGTTCAGGATCGCCCCGAGGTCGCGGCGGCGCAGCTTGAACCACGTGAGGATCACGCTCGGCAGCGACACGATGAGGATTATCGCGAGTATCGCAAGCACCATCTGCCACGGCCCCATGCCCTTCACGGCCGCCATCAGGCTGGCCGCCGCCGCACCGACCATGCCGATGCCAATGCCGATGGCCACAACAGAGCTGGCAAGCGCCGCGCCGCCCGCGCCGGACGCTCCGTCCTTCTTGCCGGCGGTCACGTTCTGCGCCCCGGCGGCGAGCTTCGCGTCCGCCGCCGCCTCGCGCTCGCCCAGGAACTTCTTCACAGCTCCGGAGATTGCCGTGCCAAGTTTCTTCCACGGTGCCCAGAACGCCTCTGCCAGCGAAACCTGCGCCTCGACGACCTTCGTTATCGTCGCCTGCCAGTTGCGTCCGTCGCGGTCGTAGAACACGCCGTTGCGGCCAACGTACAGCCCGCCCACCGTGCCGGCTGTGACGACCGCGCAGATCGTGCGTTCCGCGCCCTCCTCGGGACGCGTCAGCTTCAGGTAGATCACGCAGCACTCGGAACGCCCGGAAAGCGCGGAGTGAGCCGCCTCTGACGCCACGTGGAAGCAGAGGTTCAGCTCCTTGCCGTCGATGCGCAGGATGCCCGTCTGGAACATCGCCCAGTCCTTGCCGCCGTAGAGACGGTCCATCGTGACGTAGTTCTCAAGGAACTCCCCGAGGTTCATGCGGTAGCGCACGAGACGCTCCTCAGCCTCGAGCCCGGCCTTCTCCGGCGCGCTCGCGACGGGCTTCGCCGCCGCCCACGCGCGGTAGGGCGCGAACGCCGCCTTCACCTTCTTCCACTCGAGGCGCGAAATCGCCTCGCGCTCGCCGAGAACCGGCTTCACGCACTTCTCGGCGAAGTCGATGATCGCCTCCACGTGCTTCGGGTTGAGGTGGTCGCGCAACGGCAGCGTCTTGTCCGGCTCGTCCGTCACGAGCGGCATGTCGTCCGGCGGAGTGAAGAACGCGTCCACGATCGGCTCGACCGCGGCAAGCGCGGCGTCTGCCGCGGCTGTCGCGTCGCCGCAGACCGCAATCTCGGGCTTGCGTCCCTCGGCCTCCCAGTCGGCGAGAGCCTTCTTGTCGGCCTCGGAAGGCTCGGCCTTCTCCAGCTCCTCGATGCGCTTCAGCACGTCGGCGAGCTTTGCCTCCGCCTCTGGATCCGGCTCGGCAAGCTGCTCCGGCTCGACGCCTCGCTCCTTCAGGAACGCAAGAGCGGCCTGCACCTCCTCCGTGCGTATGTTGCCGTCGCGGTTGGCGTCGAGCAGCTCGAGCGTCCGCGCGTCAAAGCGTAGTCCCGTCGTTGGACAGGATATCGCATACCATTGCTTCAGGTCTGACTTGATTTCCATCTTATCGTGCTCCCTCGTTTGTCTTCAATGAAGTCTGTATAGCCATCTCCAGCGTGTAGGATGCGCCCGGAGCGAGCGTGTGGCCGCCCGGCCAGTCGCTCACCGGCTCGACGCAGATGAACTTGCGCCAGTCGTCCGCCACAAGGTCCGGCAGGCTCTCGTCGCCAACGTTCCACACTACCGTCTTGCCGTTGCCGCGAGAGGCGATCGCGACGGCGCGGCCGGCCTCCTCGTCGAGAATCGCGTACTCGTGCCGCGCGGCGTCGCCCGCCGTGAAGATGTGGTCGGGCGCGAAGGTGAGGCGCAGGTCGCCGGACTGCACGCCTTCGCGGAACTCCGGCGTCGTGCCGTCCACGAACTGCGCGCCGTCAAGCCCGCGCACCACAGTCTTGTCGCGGTCGCGCAGGCGGAAATACGGATGGAAGCCGCAGCTGAAGTCGAACGGCTCGCCGCCGGTGTTCGTCGTCTTCATCGAGAGATTGAGCTTCATCGACACGGACACCTTCACCTCCAGGTCGAAGTCGTGCGGCCAGATCGACCGCGTGTCAGCGTCGGAACGAATGCCGAGCGTCACCTCGGTCTTCTCCTCGGTATATTCAGTCCCGCGAACCTCAAAGACCATCTTGCTCGCAAAGCCATGCGGCGGCAGGTCCTTCGAGAACAGCCTTCCGAACTGCGGCCAGCAGACGGGAACGCCGCCGTGGAACTTGTCGCCGCGGTTGTAGTCGCGCTTTGCCGGACGGAAAATCGTCTCGCCCATTCCCGTCGGCCTGTACGACAGCACGTTCGCCCCAAGAAGCGCGATCTCCGCCGCGCCGTACTGGTTGGCGATGACCGCCTCCGGATAACCGGCGAACCCCTGGCGGAAAACTATCCGCCCCGGAGCCCCGAACTTCGCGTTCAACTCGTCAATGCCCATGTCCCCTCCTCTTCTTGTTTCGCAGCCGAGCGTCAGCGCCAGCGCGGCAAGCGCCAGCATGCGGACTGCAGTACCTGTCGTTGCTTCGGTCATGACTTCCCCAATGAGAATTCACATGCCACGGTCGTGCCGGACGGCACCTTCGACTGTATGCTGAAGCTGTCCGCCACTCGCTTGGAGTTCGCAAGGCCCATGCCGGCGCCGAAGCCCATCGACCTGATCCAGTCGTTCGCCGTCGACGTGCCGTCCTGGCAGGCCCAGTCGACGTCCTTGATGCCGGGCCCGCGGTCCTTGGCGATCACCGTAGCCTTCTCAGTGTCGAGTATGAAGGTGATCGTGCCGCCGAGCGAATGTATGCAGACGTTTATCTCAAGCTCGTAGGCGGCGACGGCGACGCGACGCACGATCTTCGCGTCTATGCCGGCGTCCTTCATCATCTTCTTGATTTCGTTAGCCGCCTTGCCTGCGCTGGAAAGGTCGTTACGCACGACCACGAACTGGCGCATCGAATAGTATGGCAACGCGCCTTCGCTGCGCGGCTGACGCTCGCGCTCCTGTGGCGACGGGGCGCGGCCCTCGAGACGGGCCACCTCGCGCGTCAGCTCCTGCATGAGAACGCGCGTCACGTCGCGCTGGGATACGATGCCGACAAGGTCGCGGTCCTTGTTGAGCACGGGGAAGCGCCCGAACGTGTAGTTCTGGAAAAACTTGATGGCGAAGGCGAGCGGCATGTCTTCTTCAAGCACGACGAGGCTTGTCGTCATGTGCCGCTGGCATGGCTCGGATATCCACCCGCCCTCGAGAGCCTTTATGATGTCGTTTACAGAGACGATTCCGAACAGGCGCTTCTCCTCGACGACCGGCACGCCCGAGATGTGGTTGCGCTTCATCAGGTTCTGGGCGAAGCGCATCGAATCGGTACGCACGACCGAGATGATGTCGTGGCCGCGCATAACGTCCTTGACGCGCAGCCGCTGCAGAAGCTCCATGATGACGAGCGGAGAGTCCTCGGCGCCGGGGAACGCGGACGCCGCGCCCTTCCCGCGCCCATCATGCTCGGCCATTATCTGGTCGTCGCTACGGCTGTCGCCGCCGCTTAGGATCTTCGGCTCGTAGTCCATCGCCGGGGAACCCGTCAGCCCTCTCCCGCCTCCTGCTTGAGGAAGTCGTGAATGCGCACGCACGACTCATACTTCGACAACGGCGAGGAGATGAGCGGAATGCCCAGCGTGTCCGCCACCTGGCACATCGTCTGCGGCAGGGGCTTGGCGTTGTGCACCACTACCGCCATCGCGCCTACGATGTTGGCAGTGCGGATCGCCTGGTCGCTGGCCAGCGACGTCAGGAGCAGTATGTCCTCGGAGTCGTTCAGCAGCACGTCGCTCATGAGGTCGTTGGCGACCACCGCCCCGACGGTTCTCCCGGAATCTCCGCCGGCGACTAGCGTGCCGTCCAGCGTCTTCACGATATCAGCGATTTTCATATTGCGTATTATATCAAAAAATCAGGCCTCCCGGTTTCCGGAAAATCCGGTAATGGGTTTGTGGGCTGTGGGATTTACGGGTTTAGTCGCAGAGTTCGCAGTGCACAGGCACTTTGGACCTGGAGTTCTGGAGTCCATCTATGTGAAATGCCTCGAACAGGCGCTGAAAGTTGCAGGGCACACGGTAGAGCGAGAGAAAAGTGTGACAGTCTCCTACATGGGCACGACCTTTGACGAGAAGCTCAGATGCGATCTCCTTGTAGACGATTGCCTCGTCATCGAAGCGAAGTCCGTGGAACCGTGCGACCTGCAGAGATTCAGGATGTTCGCTACACCGCGGACCATTCCGATTGTCGCCCGCGCGACCGAGAGGGAATAGATGCGCAATCGTGTTGCCACACGCGGGGGCGACGACAATCGGAATCGTCCGCATATTCTGCGGCCTCTGCGACCCGCACGAATGCCCAAAGCCTCGATAATCCTGGTAGTCTGCCAGCAGCTCTTGGTTCGATCCTCGGGCGACACCGAGAAGCTTGATCTCTGTCTCGAAAGAGGTCTGGACGTCGGAGTAGCCTTCGATGATATTCTGCTTTGTGGAACGCGCGGCCTGCGTCATCTGATCGACGGTGCGGTCGCCGTATTTCGGAAGAAACCGGCGACAGAAAACGACTGTCAGCTAATACAAGATCTCGCTGCGCTTATAGAAATTGAGCTCTTTAAAAACGGTCGCCTTGCGCAAAACGCTCGGCCGCCCGTTGCAGTAGTTTAACTTTATCTTCGTCAAATTTACCATGGTGAACATTATACCAAAAAACCTCCTGTCTCGGAGAAATTGCCTCTCCCCTCCGGTAATTCCGGATTTTCCGAAATCTCCGTTTCATCGCCCCGCTCGGCCGCCGCCATTCCCCGGAATCTCCGGGCTATCCGGAATCTCCGTTTCCCCGTTCACGCTCTCGACGATTCCAACTCAAAACAAAAAAGGCGGCCTCGATCGAGACCGCCCTTTCGCTATCATTGGCTTACTGCAAACGATTATTCGCCGCCGCCAGTGCTGCTAGACGCCTCCGCTGCAGTTGGCAAAACGTGCTTATAGTCGGACCCTGCCGTCTCCGGATTTGGACACACAGGATCGTCATCGCCTGTCGGAAGAGTATATTCAACACTGGTCGCCGGGCACTTCGGCATGACCTTGATGTACTTGTCGTTGCCGATGACATTCGCCGTATTAACTTCCTTGCCAGCGAGCTTGCACTGCTCACACGCCGCCTGAATCTGCTTCAAATTGCTAATGCAGGCATTCATCTGCGCAGTCTTGCGATACTTTACGAAGTTCGGGATCGCAACAGCGGCCAAAATGGCGATGATGGCGACCACGATCATGATTTCCACGAGGGTAAAACCCTTCGACATTCTTTTCATGGTTGTGTTCCTTTCTTGTTTGTTTTTTGTGCAGCCGGCACCGTGCCTACTGCTCCGATGCACATTATAGCATATTCCGTGCCACTGCGGACATGCCAATCTTGCCACACACTCATCACATGCGTAATTCACCACGCGCCAAGCTGGGATCAAACTCCGAAGGTTGTCAAAAGGCCTACGTTACCACTTCGGCTTATGCTCCGCGCATTTCAACCTTTACATGTCGCATTCCATACTGTAATAGCTGGGGGAGCGTCCCCCAGACCTCCTCTGCCGAAGGCAGACCGTAAAACATTCACACCTAAGAAGCACCCTAAGCGCGGCTGAACAACGCAGAGCATGAGGCAGAACGTTAGTGGCGCCTTTTGCCAGCCCTCGGAGTTTCTCTCCGTTCATCACGGTTTTTCTCATTTTTGAGAAAAAATTTTCGCAACCCTGCAAAATCAGACGTCTCACGGCACCCAACTTTGGTATAATACGCATCATTCAAGGGAGAAAACCATCGCATGATACTAAAGCACCGAGATCGTGAGCTGCTGCGGTTTGACTGGATCGAACCGCAAGGGGTTCGTGTACTCTCGGTGAACGAGGCCGAGCGCCGGTTCCTGCCCCTCGACATGAAGGGCGAAGCCACCGATGAAGCACTATGGACCTGGCTGACGCGGCGGACGGTGCCGCGTAACAGGCGGCATATCGAGGAACTCATGGCTCGACTCGGCTTGAACTCGCGAAACATACAGGGAATAGTTCGACTCTGTCGAGGGCTCTCCGTCAATGACGTCTATTGGGTTGACGATGAGAAATT
Source organism: Kiritimatiellia bacterium (assembly GCA_017403825.1). GTDB lineage: Bacteria > Verrucomicrobiota > Kiritimatiellia > RFP12 > UBA1067 > UBA1067. Next base: position 14,461 of record JAFRDO010000079.1, on the reverse strand, counting down.
CAGCAACACTTGGGCGAATGTAAATCTTTACACGAATCCGTTCACAGAAGCCATTTCACTCGTTGCATTTTCTGGCGAAGGTCCTGATTTTCAAGGGCAGTGGACATCTTCCCCCGAATTCACCACAAACGGAATGTTGGCCAAGTGTTGGCGACGCTTGGACGGCAAGGTGCTGCTGTACAAGTCCGGCACGGAAGGTGCCTCCAACACAGGCTTTGAACCCTACTCGGAATACTACGCGGCGCAAATAGCCGAAGCGATGGGGCTTAATCATGTCAGTTACGGACTTGCCCGATTCAAAGGCAGGCTCTGTTCCACATGCCCCCTTTTCACAAGCGACAAGTATGGCTACATCCCCGCCGGTCGGCTTGTCACGCGCGACGAAGCCCTCGCCGACCCACGTTTCGCCGAGATATTCTTCTTCGACGCAATTATCTTCAACACAGATCGGCATATGGGGAACTTCGGCTATCTGATCGACAACGATACTAACGAAATCGTCGGCGCCGCCCCAATCTTCGACAACGGCTACGGACTCTTCTCTCTCGCCCTTGACAGAGAGGGCGACACGCATGACGAATTTGGGGATTTGCGCAAATTTACCGAACGCGTGAACCCTGCTCTTTACATGAAATGGTTGGGTTTTCCAGGCGGAATCACCGACACTATGAAAAAACGGCTTTCAGCTCTAAAAGGTTTTCGCCTTAAACGACATCCAAAGTACAATCTTTCGCCACGCAGAATCTCGGCAATAGAAGACTTCATCCAAATGCGTCTCAACTCAATTAATGAATTTGATGTTAAAGCAGATGATTTATTGAAGGTAAACGCCGGACAGTGCACTGTAAACATCCAAACTGACGTTTTGGAGTGCACAGCAAACTCGGACTCTCTCGCCTATCAGATAAAAGAAAATATGAGAGCCGACCCCTTCATCACAAAGACAGAACTTGCCGAGTTGCTTAATGTTTCACCTCGTTGGATTGCAAAGAAGATGAAAACCCTTCAAGAGGCTGGCGAAATCAAGCGCGTGGGGGCGGACAAGAACGGCTACTGGGACGTCTTGAAGTAGACGCCCGTCAGCCGTCCGCCAGCTTCCGGTAAAGCGTTGAGAGATTCACCTTCAGAGCCTCGGCGGCCTTCTCCTTGTCGCCGCCGTTATTGTCCAGAATACGCCCGATATACTCTTTTTCCTTAGCTTTCAGATAGCTCTTAAGTGAGGCGTTGTCAGAAATGTCTTCGCCTGCCGCCTCGGACGCGCTCTTATGCTCCGTAATCTTGGGTGGCAAAAGATCTGCCGTAATGTCACCGTCCTGATAGAACGTAAGCGCATGCTTCATTGCGTTTTCGAGTTCCCGCACGTTGCCGGGCCAGTCATACGACTCAAGGGCCTTTACGGCGTCGGCGGCAATTCCAGGGACAGGTATGCCGGAGCTGTCGCCAAGCTCGACCTTCATGAAATGCCGCGCCAGCGGAATTATGTCCTCAACGCGCTTCCTAAGCGGCGGAATGTCAATCGTAATGACGGCAAAACGATAGTAGAGGTCGCTGCGGAACGTTCCCTTCACGACAGCCTCTTCGAGGTTGGCGTTGGAAGCCGCTATGACCCGCACGTCCACCGGAATGTCCTTGGTTCCGCCGACCCGCCTGATTTCTTTCTCCTGCAGGGCGCGGAGCAGCTTGCCTTGAAGGATTAGCGGCATCGAAGACACCTCGTCAAGGAAGAGCGTTCCGCCGTTCGCCGTCTCGAAAAGACCTTCCTTGTCGGCTACGGCACCGGTGAAGGACCCCTTCACATGGCCGAACATCTCGCTTTCGAGAAGCTGCTCCGGAATCGCCGCGCAGTTCACGGCGACCCACGGCTTCCGGGCACGCGTGGAATTGCGGTGGATCGTCTTCGCGACAACCTCCTTGCCCGTGCCGGACTCTCCGTTGATCAGCACCGTTACGGCCGTTGGCGCGACCTTCTGTATCATCTCGCAGACCGAACGCATCGCAGCCGACGAGGCAATGAGGTTCTCAAAAAGGTAATTGGCCTGATGATCCATGCCCATCGCCTGCGTCGCGGACTTGCTCGCCTTCTCCTCGGCCCGCTTCAGGCAGGCAACCATGTCGTCGACCTTGAACGGCTTGGTGATGTAGTCGAAGATTCCAAGCTTCATTGCCTCGATAGCCGTCTCCACGCTGGCGTAGGCGGTGAGCAGTATGACCGGCATATCCGGCGCAATAGCGTGTATCTCCTTGAAGAGCGACATTCCGTCCATCGGCTGCATGCGCAAGTCGGTGACGGCGATGTCAATGCCGCCGCCCCGGACGAGTTCAATCGCACTCACCCCGTCCTTGGCGGTAACCACCGAATAGCCGTTGGTCTTGAGGAGACTCTGCATGAGCAGAAGTATCCGCGGCTCATCATCGACAACCAATATCTTAGCCATGATGCCGCACATTATACCATTTTTTGCGCCCATTATACAAATGCAATCCCAATTCGACCACGACCAGTTTCGTTCGCTACGCCATTCTTTTTCATGTTCAAAAAAGAATCAAACTCCGAAGGTTGTCAAATGGGCTCCGCGCAGACGCTTGTGTGCCCTTCGGGTTCGGCTTCGCCGAATCTTCCCTCCGCTTCGCGTCGGTGCATTCCCGCTACGCCTTTGCTCCGCACATTTCAACCTGTGACACGTCGCATTTCAATGCTATCGTAGCTGAGGGAAGCGTCCCCCAGACCTCCTCTGCCGAAGGCAGCCCCTAAACATTCACAATAAAGCGCCTTAAGCGCGGCTGAACAACGCGGAGCTTGAGGCGGAACGTTAGTGGAGCCCATTTTGCCAGCCATCGGAGTTCCTCTTAAATTGGTGAAAACGGAGATGCGACAAATAACACGGGCATAATATGCTTGTTCCGGCGTTGGCACGGGTTGTGCTATGAGACTCTCAGATGAAATTGCAGCTGACACGTACGAAGACCATCGAGATCGCTCTCCCTCGCAAGGGCGGCGGTTCAGCCTCCAAAGACCTGGTGGGCGTCGAGCTTTTCGGCAGCGATTCAAGAGGAGCGCCGGCCGTGCGCCTCGCACACAAGAAGTCCGCATGGAATCTCATTGCGGCGGACTTCGTAAAACCGCCAGCCGGCGAACTCCCTGAAAAGTGGGAAGACGTCTCTAACCGTTCCTCGTGGGAGTTGCCGCCAGCCTTTCAGTCGCCTCATGCGGCGATAGCGATCAACTCGCGCCTTTCACTCTTCTCTCAGGCGACGGCCGACACCGTGCTTCAAGACATGTCGCACGGCATTCCTACCGGAACCTCCTCCGCCGCGTCGTCCGAGCCCGGCAAGCGCCGCTTCTCAATCCGCCGCGACGAACACTCTGCCTCTTCGGCACCTGCAAAAGCGGGAGCCACCCCATCGAAAATACCCGACCCCGGCGTACCGACCGCGACGAACGGCATGCGCTTCACCGTCAGGCCGCTTGCGGAGAACGGGCAACTTATCGAAGCGGCATTGCCAGAGTTCCAGGTTCTCTGGCTGGCGCGTCTGCTGCCAGAGGGCCATCGCCCGACGGTAGCGTCCATTCAGCCGGTGGAGGCGGCCCTGATGGCCTCCGTCCTGGCGCAGCCGGCCATTGCCGAGGCGGGCGGCAACGCGCTTGTAATGTTCGTGCGGGCGAATTCCGTGTTCTTCGCAGGTTACCGCTCCGGAATGCCGGTGCTGTGGCGTCGCTGTCCGGTGCAGGGCGGCTACATGGCAATGTTTGACGCGGTGAAGCGCGGTCTCGGGCTCGACGACAGCATGGTCGTCCCGGTGCTGGAAGACACGTTGATCGATCCCCGTTACGCTTTGGAGCCGTTCCTCGCCCCGATCCTCAACGAGCTGGAGCTTTCCCGCGCATACCTCGCAGGCAAGCACAGCATGAAGGTCGAGAGAATTCTTATTATGGGTCTTCCAGTGGGCGGCAAGCACGTGTGTTCTTTTGCAAAGGAATCGTTCCGCATGGAGCTGTTCGAGCCTGGCGTGTTCGACGGCATTCAGCCGCCGCCCAAAAGCACGGTCACCAACGACTGCGCCTTCCTGCCAGCGCTTGGAGCGGCTATCGCAGCATCGGAGGTGGAGGCATGAACACATCGTCATTCCACCTAAACCTGCTCACAGAGGCCGAGAAGTTGTCGCCCTCGCCGATCCGCATCAGGGTGATGCTGCCGATTCTGGCCATACTCGCTGTCATCGGCATGGTCGTCTGGTGGGGCACACTTACGACGCAGGCAATGCTGGTGCGCACGAAGACCTCTGCCGTCAGCGATGAGCTTGCCACGAAAAAGGCTGCGCACGATGCGATCATCGGCAACATGAACCTCGCCAACGAAGAGGCCGCTCAGCTGGCACAGCTCGAGCTTTACCGCGGCGGCTGCGTCCGCTGGGGCGAAACGTTCGCAGCTGTCGCCAAAGTCCTGCCAGCGGAGATTCAGCTGGTGCGCATGGAAATTCCAGAACCGCCGCCGCAGATGCTGCGGGATCCGAAGAACCCCAAGAAGCCACCTCTCATAGGTCCCACGAACGACACCGAGAAAGTCTCGCTAGTGATCGCCGGCCGCGCTGCACGCGAAACGACAGTAGCCGCCTTTATGGAATTACTGGATGGCGCGCAGTTCACCAACCGCCTCAGCAATGTCAAAGTCCGGTCAATTCAACAGGAAGCGCAGCCTCGGAAAGACGGCGAGATCCGTCTGCTCGCGTTCGAGCTTGAATGTAACGCAACCGACAGGAGGTTTGCGAAATGAGCGCGTCGCTTTTCCAGAACATGGCCCCGAACGCCAAGCGCTCCTTTGCCGTGACTCTTGTCTTGGGCGCGACAGCCGCAGGGCTCTACCTGTTTGCTGTCCAGCCGGCCGAGGAATCGCTTGCGAAAGCCCACCGGGAGCACAACGACCTAGAATCGCGACTCCAGATCGTCAATACGAACCTTCGCAACGCCCCGGCGAACAAGGATCGCCTGCAAACGCTGGACGCGTCGCTGAAGCCGTTCCGCGACGCGATGCTGGAGCCCCTTCTCGGCTCGTACGCGATGCGCGCGAAATCAATCTTGGAGCCGCTCGCATTCGACGCGGGGCTCTCCAACCTTGACTATGCAGAAATGACTCCACTAGCATTGCCGGCGCCGCGCCCCGTTCCGGCGCAACTCCACGCGCGCCGCCCGATCAGGGTAACGGCGCAAGGCAGCTACATGGGCGCCATATCGTTTCTTTTGCGGGTCGAGAAGGAGCATCCTCTAGTCACGCTCCAGTCGCTGTCTGTCGCCGCCGCAGCCAAGCCGGATCGACAGCAGATCGAGATGGTCTTCGAATGGCCGTCGAAGGGAGGCATGTCGAAATGAGCGCGTCTTTCCTTATCGTCGCCGCGCTGCTGTTGCGCAACCCATTCTGGCCTATCGGATACGAGGGCGAGCGAGAGGAAATTTCCGCAGAAATGCGCGTCGCCCCCAAGGCTGCGCCAAAACCGAAAGACAACACGCAGGCCACCAAGGCGCAGCAGGAGAGCCCCCAGAAAGTCAAGGAGAAGAAGGTGACCGTTCAGAACTGGGTCGCCGCCCGTAAGACGCTCCGCATCGGCGGCACCGTCTTAGCAAAGGAGCCGGACGGCTCCACCCGCTCGTCCATATACATCAACGGACGCGACTACGTTGACAACGATTTGGTGTCCGTCAATTTCGACGGCTTCCGATTCACATGGCGGGTCACCGGCCTCACAGAGAACGGGACCCTGAAACTTGAGCGCGTTCGCGCCAAACCACTTGAGAACAGCAATCTGAAAGGAACCAAGAAATGAAAATAACAATCCACGCAATCGCCATCATGGCAACGCTCTGCGCATTCGGCGAAGAGACGACTGCACCCGAAGTGCCTGCAACCGAACAGGCCCCTGCAACAGAAACGGAACAAGCCACTGCACCAGCAGAACAGGCGCCGGCAGCAGCAGAAGAGCAGTCGACCGCCGCAACGGCGGAACAAGCGCCTGCCCCGGAGGCGAAGCCGGCCGATGCGGCAGCAACGCGCGAATCCACCGACGAAATCAACCTCGACGAGGTCGACGACTCGGCGGAGGCCCGCGGCCAGGCACCCGTGATAACCGCTTCCACGTCCAGCAACAACGTCACGCTCGTCGACATAGCGTGCGACAATGCGACGCTCGAGGACGTGCTCCGGCAGTTCCGCAAGGTGACGGACGCCAACATCATCTCCGACGACTCCACCAACCTACAGCGCCGCGTGTCGGTCAACCTTCACCGCGTCTTCTGGCTGGACGGCCTGCAGTCGATCCTCAACTCGCGCAACTACCGCCTTGAGGAGCGCGGCGACATCTTCTTCGTGAAGGAAGACAAGGTTTCCGAGCCGGTACTTACCCGCTCCTTCACGCTAAACCACGCCTCCGCAAGCGAACTTGCCGAACTCTTCAACAAGTCATACGGCAAGAAGGACGCCAAGGGCAGTGTCATAGTCCCCATCGCCTCCAGCTTCGACGGAGCCAACGTAGTTGTTGTTAGCGCAACCGAGAAGACGCTCGGCGACTGCGAATCGATCATCAAGGCCGTGGACAAAGCCGTCGCACAGATTTACATCGAGGCCAGGTTCCTCGAGCTTTCCTCCGAGGCGATGCACAAGCTCGGCTTAAAGTGGAACCAGCTTGAAAGCTGGGGTGTCACGGCACACGGAATCACCGGTGGCTGGGAGAGCAACTTCGGGCGCCTTGGCAACTACGAGACATCGCGGACCCCGACCTATTACACGCCTAAACAGTGGTACGCAGAGACGAAGGACGGCACGACTACGTTCACCGACGTCTCAACAGGAAAATCCGCCATCGATTATGTAACACGCAACACCATATCCGGCGGAATAACAGAAGCTCCTGGCGCGGGACGCTCCGGTTCCGACATGAACTGGTCTCAGGCGAGCGGCTTCTCCGGACAGCTCTCCGCCGACGACTTCCGCCTTGCGCTCAGCGCGTTCGAGAGCTTCGGCGAGGGCAAGATATTCTCGAACCCGAAGGTCATCGTCTCCAACGGCAAGGAAGCCAACGTCGACATGACGACGAAGTTCCCGAACGTGAAGCTCACCTCCCAGCGCAACAACTCCGACTACGGTTCCTACCTCGACATGTCCGCACAGCTTGAGCAGATACAGGGCGACAAGGACAAGGGCCTCTTCGCCGGCTCCTGCTTCTTCGAGTGGGGCATCACGCTCGCGGTCAAGCCGCGCATCTCGCCCGACGGACTCATCTCCGTCGAGATTACGCCCACAATATCCCAGCTCGACTATGACGCTTCGACGGACGGCAGCGGCTACTACTCCGTCAAGAGCGACACCTCCGTCGGACTCTTCCCGATCATCAGCATGAAGCGCATCACCACCGACTTCACGATGAAGGACGGCTCCACCGCCGTCATAGGCGGCCTTTCCAGGACAAACGAGGAGGATATCGACTCCGGCATTCCCTACCTCCGCAAGATTCCATGGATAGGACCAAAACTCTTCGGCTGGAAGAGCCGCCAGAAGGTGCAGAAGGAGATCATCGTCTGCGTCACGATCGGCATTGCCAACCCGGCGGAGCTGCCGAAGGACATCGGCCTGCCGAAGAACGCCGTCATGGGCCGCGAGTACATCAACGGTACGAAGCTGGAGCCCGGCGACCGCAGCGGCTCTGCACTTGAAGTCCTGAAGCTCGACCTTCGCAATCTTGACGACAAGGACCGTGCGAAAGACGAGCCGGGAACGGTCACGATAACTCCGGCTTCATAAGCCGGAGTTTGGTGCGACTGACTGGGATCGAACCAGCAACCTTCGGCTTCGGAGGCCAACGCTCTATCCAATTGAGCTACAGTCGCATTAAAGTTGTGGATTATAACACACTTGCCGCAGTCGCGTCAATCGCCAGAAAACCTGAACCCTGGCAAACAGGAATATTCCCACCTCTTGGAAATTGGCAGGGCAGGTAGGATAATGCATCAATCGCCATTGATGGAACTCCGAAGGTTGGCAAATGGGGCTCCGCTACCGCTACGCCTTTGCTTCGCGCATTTCAACCTGTGACACGTCGCATTTCAATGCTATCGTAGCTGGAGGAAGTGTCCTCCAGACCTCCTCTGCCGAAGGCAGCCCCTAAACATTCACAATAAAGCGCCTTAAGCGCGGCTGGGTAGTGCGGAGCTTGAGGCGGAACGTTAGTGGAGCCCATTTTGCCAGCCTTCGGAGTTAACAACATTGTTTCCCGTCAGCTTATCGCTGAAAGCGTTATATGGCGAGGGATGTGCGGCTCCAGGGCTCCTTGCCGGCGAGAAGTGACGGCGTCGTCATTTCCGGCGGCACGGGAATGCCCAGCATCTGCAGCGCGGTCGGCGCAACTGCCGAGAGCTTCGCGAGCGGCGTGAGGCGCACCCCGGCCGCGTCGTTCGCAACGTAGAAGCAGTCCACGAGATTCAGCGTGTGCGACGTCTTCACCAATCCAGACTTGTAGTCAACCATCTGCTCGGCATTGCCATGGTCGGCAAAGATGAGCACGTGAGCGTCCAGCTCCATGAGACGCGGCAGGATCTTCCCTATGCACTCGTCCGTAACCTCCACCGCCTTCGTAGCCGCCTTCTCGTCTCCCGTATGGCCGACCATGTCGCAGTTCGCGTAGTTGACTACGATGAAGCCGTACGGATTGTTCTCTAGGCGCTTCAGCAGCTCGTCCGTCACGTTGTATGCGTCCATCTCCGGGTGGGACGCAAACGTCGCCGGGTCGAAGCGGCTCTTCACCTCAACCTGGTCCTCGCCTTCCGACGGCGTCGTCGACTTGCCGTTGAAGAAACTCGTCACATGGCGGAACTTCTGCGTCTCCGCAAGGCGCAGCTGACGGATACCCGCCTTCGAGACCACCTCGCCGAGCAGGTTGTCCATGCCGCCGCCGGCGCCCATGGCCCCTAGCAGGTAGTCTTCGAACTCGTCCCAGTAGCGCGTGAAGCCGAGGAACGCCACCTTCGGACGCGCCGCGCGCTCACCGGGGTAGTCGTCCGACACGAACGCCTGCGTGAGCTGGATCGCACGGTCCTGACGGTAGTTGGTGTGCATGACGACGTCGCCGTCCCTCATGCCCTCGTAGCCGCCGATGACGTAGCACGGAATGTACTCGTCGGTCATGGGCGTTCCGTCGGGCGTCTTGCCGGTCTCGTACTCCGCCTTGACGCACTCTTCGACCGTCGCCGCCTTCTTGCCTTTGCAGCTGACGATGCAATCGTACGCCTCGCTGGTGAGCTTCCAGTTCTTGACGCGGTCCATGCCGTAGTAGCGGCCCATCGCCGTGCCGATCGTCGCGTTGCCGACGGCTGCGAGCTCCTGCTTCAGGCGGGCGACGTACTCCAGCGTAGACCTGGGCGGCGTGTCGCGTCCGTCAAGGAACGGGTGCACGACGATACGCCCCTCGGAGAACTCTGAGCGAGCGCGCTTCATCAGCTTGAAAAGATGCTCCTGGTGGGCATGCACGCCCTCGTCCTGCAGCAGTCCGAAGAAATGGAACTGGGAGTTGTTCGCCTTCCACTGCGCAATCAGGTTCTGCCACTTCGGACTCTTGAACAGCTCGCCGCTGGAAAGCCCGTCGTCGATGCGCTTCAGTTCCTGCACGACTATCCGGCCAGCCCCCATGTTGAGGTGGCCGACCTCGCTCGACCCCTGGTAGCCGTCGGGAAGTCCTACGGCCTCGCCGCAGCAGTCCAGCAGGCAGTGCGGATAGCGGGCGCGGATCTGGTCTATGACAGGAGTCTTGGCTCCGTAAACTGAATTGCCGTCCGCACGCGGGTTGACGCCCCAGCCGTCACGGATCACAAGTACAACAGGTCTCATCTCACATCTCCTCCTTTATGCCGAAAATCTCCACGATCTCCGCCGGCGGCGGCAACGGACGAAAGTCCTGCGCGGACACGAAGCAGTGCCGGGTGAAGCCTCTGGCGAGAACAGTCTCTTCGCCCTTCCTGCGGACCTCGCACGAAATCTCCACCCTCACGCCCTTCATCTTGCTGACCCATGCCGTCACTTCCAGCAGGTCGTCGTATCGCGCCGGCGTCCGGTAGTCTACCTCGGCATGGATTACAGGCAGCAACCAGCCTTCGGCCTCGCAACGCCGGTAAGGATAGCCGGCCTCGCGCATCAGCTCGTTGCGGGCGCGTTCGAAAAGCGTCAGGTAGTTTCCGTAATAGACGACGCCCATCTGGTCGGTGTCGGCATACGGAACTCGATATTCAACTGTGACCTTCTTCATCGGCACAGCCGCCGCAAACGAACTACTGCTTCTTTGCCTCCGCGGCAGGCTTGGCTTCGGGCTTAGCCGCAGCAGCAGGCTTGGTCTCTGGCTTTGCGGCAGGCTTGGCCTCCGCCGCAGGCTTCGCTTCGGGCTTGGCCTCAGCGACCGGCTTAGCTTCTGCCTTAGCCTCAGCCGCAGGCTTAGCTTCGGGTTTCGCTTCTGCAACGGGCTTGTTCTTCTCGAAGCGCTTGATCAGGCTTTCTGCCGCATCAATGCGCGCCGAAGCGACCTCGTCGCCCTTGTTCGCGGCACGTATGGCGTCGATGCGTGCAAGGGCCTTCTTCTTGTCGCCAGCCTGGGCAATGCAGCGCGCGGCGCCGAGCTGGGCGGTAAGCGTAAGATAGTTAGTAGGATTCGCCTCGGCGAACGCATCGAACGCCTTCTGCGCCTCCTCGAACTTTGACATCGCCTCAAGGCACTGCGCGCGGCCGACCACAGGCACGTCCGCAAAGCCGTCAGGCGCGCCAGCGGCAAGCGCCTCGTAGGCGGCGAGCGCCTCCTCGTAGCGGCCCGCATCGAAGTAGCTCTTCGCCAGGCGGAGGCGAAGCACGCCGCCGGACGGCGTGCCGGCATACTTGGCAACGGCGTCCTCCATCTCTTCGGTCGTGTAGGTGCTGGTAATCGCAGCGGACGCGGCGTCACGCACGGACGCACGGTGGTGCTTCCAGCCGTACCACCCGCCGACGATCACGGCGGCGATCAGCAGGCCGATCACATACTCCTTGCCGTCTTTCTCCCACCACTCTATCAGCGGAAGGAACTCCGGATTGATCTTGGGTTTCATTCTGTATCTCCTTTCTTCAAGGTCTCATCGTAGAGGTCTGCCCATTCGTTCAGGACATCTTCGCTCCTGTGCTCCGCCCGAAGCACGATTCGGTTGTAGTCGAGCGCGTCGAGGAAATCACGGTTGCCGATGAACCGCTGCTTGCCCTTCTTCGGCGACACCGAGAGCCGCCGCATGGACTCCATGAGCAGCACGGCCGTGAAGTATGCGGCCTTCGGTATCTTCAGCGCGTCCACGACCGTCTTCATGATGCGCCGGCCTGCGCCGTCCTTGTTGGCCTTGCGGAACATGCCCGTCATCAGCACGGCGGCGCGAAGGCCGTTCGACACCTCGAAGCCGCGTTCGGCCATCATGTTCTCGTAGCTGTCGAGCACGCGAAGGTATTCAAACGTCATCGAGCGCTCCCCGCCGTCATCTTCGATGAACTTCGCCAGCTCCGGCAGCAGGTCGCCCAGCAATCCGCAGGCGTACATCTGCCGGAACGCCTCTGCGCTGTGCCCGTAGGGGAAGAGGCGGAACACCTCCTCGCAGACGCGAGGCAGGGCCGCGTTTCGGATGCAGGCGTGGAACCGGCGCATCGCGGCGGCCGTCTTGCGCTCGATCTTGAAGCCAAGCCGCGACGAGAACTTGATCGCCCGCATCATGCGCACGGGATCCTCCTGGAACCGTATCTCGGGATCGCCGATGGCGCGTATCACCTTCTTGCGGATATCCTCGACGCCGCCCACCCAGTCGATCACGGTGAAGTCCCTGATGTTGTAGAACAGCCCGTTGACGGTGAAGTCGCGGCGGTAGGCGTCGGTCTCGGGGGTGCCGAACGTGTTGTCCTCCATCGGGCCTTCCGCCGCGTGCTCGATTATCTCGCCCACCGTCTGCGAGTTCTGGCGGAACGTCGCCGTCTCGATCACCTTGTCGCCGAAGCGGACGTGCGCCAGGCGGAACCTGCGCCCGATGAGAAAGCAATTGCGGAACGCGCGCTTGACCTCGTTCGGCTTGGCGGACGTGCCCACGTCGAAGTCTTTCGGCTTGCGCCCCATGAGAAGGTCGCGGACGCCGCCGCCGACGAGATAGGCCGTGTAGCCCAAGGAATCAAGGCGGTACAGCACCTTCAGCGCGTCGGGATCTATGTTCTTGCGCGAAATGCAGTGATCCGGCCGCGCATAAACGACCGGTCCCTTTCGCTGTTTTTTCAAGAACCCGAACATTGAACGTATAGTATACCAATTTTGCCCCATTCCACGCAAGTGCCGGGCGACCGAAATGAAGACCAGACGGTCCAGTTTGTGGCCGCCCTACAGACCAAGCAATCTGCGGAACGGAACAATTGCGTCGAAGTAGCCGTCCGCCTCGACAACAGGGGAAAGATGTCCGCTGTAGACAAGCGCGGCCCTTGCCGAGACGCCCGTCGGCCTCGCAATCGCCCGCACCTTCTCGTCAACTTCGCGAATTATTCCTCTATCAATCTCGCGGCGGCGCTTGATCTCCACGACGCACACAGTGCGGCGTGTCTGAACGAGAAGATCGACCTGACAACCCTTCTTCCCGCGTGAGCCAGCCGTGCCGCTGCGTCTTCTGTACGGCGCGGCGGACGTGATCAGCGATCCCTTGAGATTCAGCATGGGAATCAGTTCGCGACAGTTGTTCACGACAAGATTCTCGAATGCAAGGCCAAGCACCGAGTCGATTCCCTCCAGGGCGTCTAGAGTGGCGAGTTCGAACGCGCCAGAGTCAATGACTTTCTTGACAGGCTCTATGTACTTTATGTAGAAGCGGGAATAGTTGTCCCTGAGACGGTAGCGCACTTCGCGAGCCGGCTTGCCCGTCTCGGGATTGACAGAGACATCGGCGGAGACAAGGCCTGCTTCCTCCAGACGGGCGAGCGCGGCGGAAACGCGCCCGCCTTTCTCAAGACGAAGCTCCCTTGAAACTTCCGCAGCAGTCTTCGCACCGTCGGCAAGACACCTCACGACTTTTGCGGAAAAGTCCTGCTCCTGCGTTATCACGTCGTTGAACATCTCGTCGAAGTCCGTGCGCAGAAGGCTGTTCGGCAAGAAGCAAAGCCGACGGATGTTCTCTGCGGCGGAGAGCGCGGGGTCGATCTCCTCCAGGTAGCGCGGGACGCCGCCTGTCACCGATATGACGTCTATAATCTCGCGCTCGTCGATGCGAGACGCTGCCTTGCCCCAGAACTTGACGCAGTCCGAAAGCGGCAGTTCCCTCACCACTACGTCGAGCGAGCGGCGGCCAAGGAACGCGCCGTTGTCAATTATGTTGTCCCTTATCCAGCTCGACACGCTGCCGCACACGACCATGACAAGCCTGTCGTGCTTTTTGAAAAGGTTGTCCCAGGCGATCTTCAGGTCGGACGCGAAGCCCTTGTCGTAATGGGCCATCCAAGACACTTCGTCAAGAAGCACCACCGTCCAGCCGCGTCCGCCAATCTGAGAGTCCAGCCGCCGGAACGCATCTGGCCAGTTGGCGGGAGGAGTGGTCTCTGCGGAGGTTTGGTCGGCGAGCTGCTTTGCGAACGTCGCCAGTTCGTCGGCATTGGACAGCCCGCGCTGCGGTCGCCGTCCTTCAATCTTGATGAAACGGCATCCCGTGCGCTTGGCGAACACCTCCACGAGGGTGCTCTTGCCGATTCTTCGCCGTCCGCGACAAGTGACGAGCGACGCTACGCGCTTGCGCAACAACGCACCGAACTGGTCTATGACGTCCTCACGGCCAAAAAACATGAATGCCCTCCTTGTTCAGACTTTGTATTGGATATGATACCAAAATCGACGCGAAAACGCCATATGGAAAATTTCCCCTAATCCGCATTCTGCAATTTTGGGGAAAATTTTGGCCGACAAATTTTATTTCCCCTAATACGCATTTTGCAGGTTAGGAGAAATTTCTTCTTGCTCCCTTGCAAACCGACACAAGGATTTGACGGGACACCCCCGTCAAGACATCGGGAGTCGACGAAGCGAATGGCAAGTCGCACCAACCGAGCTGGAGCAATCAGCAAGCATCACGGCGGAGACCCCCGAAAACAGAAAAACCCCGTTTTTACGGGGTTTCTTTGGTTTTTTTGTTGGAGGTGGGAAGCGGAGTTGAACCGCTGTAAGCGGATTTGCAGTCCGCTACCTAACCGCTCGGCCATCCCACCGAACAAGCGCTACGTTGTTTGATAGTATAGCAAATTCTTACCCGGTCCGCAAGGGGGTCGGGTGCACCGAGAAAATTATGCGGGCGCCCCAAAATTTCCGCTTGCACTTTCGGTACGCATATACTATAATATATGCCATGAAAAGCAAATCATCGAAAAAGGTCCGTTCCCGCGCAGAGATACTTGCCGAGATAGCAGCG